>CAMYVD010000082.1 GCA_947302205.1 uncultured Bacteroidales bacterium | reverse complement strand
CGGCACAACCATGTTAATGGCTTTCGGCAACATCTCGAAATCGAAAGGAGAATTCGTCAAAGTCTCACCTTCGGTCTCGAGCAAAAGTTGGTGGGCGGGGATGGAGGTGATTCTGATTTTCTTTCCTCTGAAAAGCGACACTTCCTTGATGGTGTCGA
The DNA here is from genome assembly GCA_947302205.1 of uncultured Bacteroidales bacterium. Lineage (GTDB taxonomy): Bacteria > Bacteroidota > Bacteroidia > Bacteroidales > F082 > Limimorpha. The sequence continues at coordinate 2,780 of CAMYVD010000082.1, read as the reverse complement.
CAAAAGAGCCATCGTATATGTGCTTGATGTTGGCGGCAAATTTCAACATCCCCACTTTTTTCACTACCGTGATGTCGAAAAGACCGTCGTCAGGAATGGCTTGTGGCATCATCATCATGCCACCGCCGTTGTATTTTCCGTTGCCGATGGAGATGCTTAGGATATCGTCTTCCATGACCTCCTGTCCGTCAACCTCAAGCTTTACATGGACGCAATTGAAACTGAACAGACAGAATGCCGTGCTGAGCATGTAACGCACAGCACCTCCTTTGCCCTCCGATTTCAGTCGGTTGGTGCGTTTGCATACCATCTCGTTCAACCCTGTGCCAGCGGCATTCAGGAAATAACGAACCTTGGTGTCGCCGTGGTTGTAGTACACTACCTTACCTATGTCGTGAGGAAAGATTCTGCCGTTTTTGATGACATCCACGATCTGTTGATAGCTCTCAGGAATGTTGAAAGTGCGCCGCCAGTCGTTCCCGGTCCCTACTGGGATAATACCCACCGTAATCTCATTGGAGGGAAAACGGTTTTGGGTGAAAATACCATTAATAACTTCATTGTTGGTTCCGTCGCCGCCGACAGAGACGATCTTCTTGTATCCTTTTTCAGTGATGCTGTCCCTTACCAATTCGATGGCGTGTCCATAACGCTCAGTCAACACAAAATCAAAATCCAAACCACTTTCAGTGAGCAAATCTTTGATGACAGGCCAGTCTTTTTCACACTTTCCAATGGATGCTTTGGGGTTTACCACAACCAGCCATTTATTGTTTTCTTCGTTCATTAAACTCGTTTTCATAAAAATTGCTCCAAAGGTAAGAAGAAAAGTTGTATCTTTGACGGCTTTTAGTAATTATCATAAAAATGAAAAGATTAATATTACCGCTGATATCGGCTTGCGCATTCCTCTTTATGTTCAACGCTTGCAGCACCGATGTTGACTTATACGCTGATTATAAGGATATTACAGTAGTCTATGGCTTGCTCGACAGCGGAGCGGACACCAATTTCATCAAAATCAACAAGGCTTTTTTGGGTCCCGGCAACGCCTATGACATCGCCCTGATCGACGATTCATGCAACTACCCCGGCAAGCTCGACGCCAAACTCATCGAGTACCGCTCCTCCACCTCGACGAACAATTACCAAAAAACAGCGGAGTTCCCTCTCGATACACTTACAGTACACAATAAGGAATTGGGCCTTTTCTATGCTCCCGACCAATTGGTGTATTATACCACAAAACGGATCAAAACCAACGACAGCCAGTACAAATACCGCTACGAGCTTCAAATCGACAAAGGCGACACGATTGTCAGCGCCGTTACCAATATTGTGGGCGGAGGCTCCTTCTTCATTCCTCAGGCTACAATGAACCTCTCTGCCTACACAGGCTCCATCTCCTGGTCGCCCAGCCCCTACGCCGCCATCTATGAAGTGGTGCTTAAATTCAGCTTCATCGAAGTCGGCCCCAATAACGACTCTGTCGTACGTTGCATGACTTGGCCGCTGGGAGCTCACCCAGAACATCAACTCACCATAGAGAACAATATTTACACCCTGCCGTTTAAACCGAACCTGTTCTTCTACAACATGGCGGCCTTCCTGGGTAACGATACACTCAACAATAATGTGGAACGTCTAGTTACCGATTATCCGCTTGAAGTATCAATCGCCGCAGGTGGAGATGAACTCTATAACTTCATCTCCGTCAACGCCCCATCGAACAGCATCGTGCAAAACCTTCCCGAATATACCAACGTCAGCGGTGGCTACGGTGTCCTTTCATCACGCGTCATGCTTAACAAACGCATGCGTATCTCCGGCAATACCCTCCCCGACTTGATGAAACACGATCATTGGCATTTCAGACAAGCAAAATAATCATACAAACAATTCACTAAATATATGGAAAATTTTGAAAAAATCTTTGAGGAATTTCCACCGGTGAGCACCCAAGAATGGGAAGCTGTCATCGAGAAAGACCTTAAAGGTGCCGACTACAACAAGAAACTGGTTTGGCGCACCGCCGAAGGCTTCCAAGTGAGACCTTACTACCGCGCCGAAAACCTTGCCGACATCCCTTGGACCGGCCAGAATCCCAATGAATTCCCCTACGTCCGCGGCAACAAATCCGAAGGCAACGAATGGCTCATTCGTCAAGACGTCACCGTGAAGGATGTCACCGAAGCCAACAAAGTGGCTCTGAACGCCTTGAGCCGTGGTGCCAACAGCATTGGCTTCAAGTTGGAGTACGACAAGGCCTACACCGCCATCGAGATCTCCACCCTGCTCAACGGCATCGACCAGAAAGCCGTGGAAATCAACCTCTACAACAACAAGTACCATTTGCCCCTCCTGGAGATGCTCTCCAAAATCCCGGGCGTGAAAGGTTCCTTGAACTACGACCCGCTGACCCGCTACCTGCGTCGCGGCACCTGGTTCGTGACCGAAAACACCGACATGGAGCTGGCCTACATCATGGTGAAAGCTGAGATGCCTGAGTTCCAGACCATCGGCGTCAACGGCCATGTGTTCACCAACGCTGGCGCCACCATCGTCCAAGAGATGGCCTTCAGCCTCGCCGTGGGTGCCGAATACCTCGACAAACTCACCGAGAAAAAGCTCACCATTGATGAGATCGCTCCCAAGATGCGCTTTAACCTCGCCATCGGGCAGAACTACTTCATGGAGCTGGCCAAACTGCGCGCCTACCGTCTGCTGTGGGCCAACATCGTGAAAGCCTACGGCGGCAAGGAAGAGAACGCCAAGATGCA
>CAMYVD010000081.1 GCA_947302205.1 uncultured Bacteroidales bacterium | reverse complement strand
GTGAATAACCACCATTAATATAGGCATTGAAAGTCAGCTTGTCGTTCGACCACACATAGGAGATCCAAGGACTTACCGAGGGACGGGTGGAGCCGTTCACACCAAAACTGAAAAACTCGTTCTTCTGTACCTTGGCATTCGTCACGATGTTGATGATGCCATCGGCCTTGGAGCCATAGCGTGCCGAGGGGTTGGTGATGACTTCCACATGGTCGACACTGTTGGCTGGCATGGTCTGGATGTAGGTCTTGAGGTTCTCGGCGGTCATGTGCGAAGGCTTGTCGTTAATCCACACCTCCACGCTCGAAGTGCCGCGCAAGGTAATGTTGCCCTCCACATCGACACTCACGCCAGGGGCGTTCTGCAAGGCATCGGACAAGGTACCCGTCTGGATACTCGGATCTTCCGCAGTATTATACATGGTCTTCTCCCCTTCCACGGCAAACAAGGGGCGTTTCTCGGAGATGACCACTTCGTCAAGCTTCAGTGTGCCCGCCTTGAGTTTAAGGGTGCCCACATTAATATTGCCCGTAACCGTCACCGGCATCTCAAAGAGTTCATAGCCGATGGCCGAGATCTTCAGGTTCATTTCCCCCTTGGGAGCACCTTGCAGGACAAACGCACCTTTATCGTCGGAGGCGGCACCGCACACGAACACGCTGTCGGTCACACGGAAAAGGCCCACATTCACAAAGGGAACGCCTTGGTTGTTAGATTCATCAACGATTTTACCAGTGATGGTACTTTGGGCGATCACCATGGGCGATAGCGCCATCATTACGAGGAAGGAGAGGATTAGTCTTTTCATTATTATAGGTATTGACGTTGTAATAACTAAATTTTTAGTTTTATAGTATTTGGAATTGAAAAAATTTTGAATAAAAGGGTCGGCGGATACGTCACCTACTGCTGAATCAGCATGTTACAAAACGCTTCCACTTCGCCTTTGGACCAATTGGGATTGGCATTGATGAAGAAAGCGCTACAAACAGCATTGGCAATGCGCCACTCTTGATAAACTTGACCATCAATAACGACTGCTATATTGACGGGTTGAGGCTGCAACAGGGCATCTTCTGTCATCCGTTTGAACAAAATTGTAGCTTCAGGCATCAACTCGAGCATGATGGCCGTGAAGGTTCCTTCTTTATAGGGTCCAGTTTCCAGTCGTTTGACCAAAGGCTTCCCACCCAGTACTGCAGAACTGATGGCGGGACCAGCTTCCGTGGTCTTTTTCAAGGTATAAAGCACCAACTCGGTGGTGTCGGCCGACCAACGATACGCTAAAGAATCGTTGTCTTCCACCATGGTTGTTTCAAGGAAGCGTGTCTTGTCCGACACCGTAGTCCGGTTATAAACTTCCCAGATTTCAAGGCTGCCTTTGGTGGTTAGATCGCCCTCCGCCCTTTCGTATTTAAGGGTATCTCCCACCAATTTAAAATGCTTGGCGATCAAATAGCCGCCCCAGATGTCGAAGCCCAGGAACACAACGATCAAGCCAATGCAACACCACCGTTGCTTTCGATCCCATCTGGGTTTCTTGTCGCGAGGGGGCTCTGCGACTTCTATCTGCCGGATAATCTCGTCGCAAGGCTTGGTCTTATAGCGGATTTCAGCAATTCCAACAAGAACAAAGAATACCATCGCGATGCAAAAAACAACCATGACCGCACCCAAGTTTGGCACTCCATTTCCTATCCAACCCAAAAGCAAACCTAAAAACAAAACTAACCCAGTGGAATAGTTGAGAATCGTAAAGATGGCGAAGAGTTTCTTAAAACCTCTGGCTCGATTCGACAGGGTCAGCAAATCATCGTTTTCCAACGTCTTGGCTTGCAGCTTGCTGGTCAACAGCAACTCGATCACCAGACAAACCAGGCAATACACCAACCAGAACACCTTAGCCGAGAGATGGTTGCCCAGATCCCATTTGATGATCAGTAACCCGAAGAATGCCACTATCGGGTATAAAAAGATTTGCACCCAACGATATCGTTTGTAAAAACCAACGCTATGGTCAATAGACGATTTCATCAACCTATCGTTGACAATTTCCTGCTGGTCGAGTTGCTCTTTCAGCGTCTCGTATTGGGCTTTCAGTTGTTCGAGTTCGTTCAGATTATTGTTTTCGTTGTTTTCCATGATGAATCCCTTTCATTGTTTTTTGGACATTTGAACCAGTTTTTCCTTGATGCGCGCCAGCCTCACCCCCACATTATTGGGCGTAATGCCGATGATGGCCCCGATTTCGTCATAGGGGATGCCTTCGAGCCAGAGCAGCACGAGGCTTCGGTCGATGAGCTCCAATTGCGAGATGAGGTCGTGGAGTTTGCGCACCTGTTGGGACTTTGGGTCGTCGGCCTCGAAGGGATTGATATCGACCGTCAGCGGCACCGTCTCGATGCGCCGGCGTTCCTTCTTGTCCTGGTTGATGGCCGTGTTCAAGGCCACACGATACACCCAAGTGCGGGCGCTACTTCTTCCTTCGTAGTGGTCGAAGCCATTCCAAAGCCGGATGAGGATTTCCTGAAACAGGTCATCGACTTCCGCCTTGTCGTGCGAGAACATGTAGCACACCGTGTAGATGGTCCGCTTGTGCTCCCGCACCAAAAGTTCAAACTGATGTTCTTTGTCGTTGTTCATAATGCGTTTTTCGTTGCAACGTTCATCATGTTAGACAACAAAGGAAAGGAAATCTTACATCACAGTAACGAATTTTGTTAAAATATCGTTTTTGGTTTCGATTCGAATCAGATACAAGCCTTTTTCAAATCCACTGAAATCATAGCTTATCGCATCGCCGTGGGCAACGCTTTCAAACACCTTTTCGCCTATTAAGTTAAAGATGGCGACATGTTGGATGTTTTCAGCCTCAATGGTCACACGGCCTTGGGTGGGATTGGGATAGACCTTGGCAGATTGGTCTTCAACTTCCGCAACGGCTGTGCAGTCTTCGATGATGTTGGTGAACTGCTCGCTCCAGTCAGAGTTCTCATACACTGAAACGCATCCG
>CAMYVD010000080.1 GCA_947302205.1 uncultured Bacteroidales bacterium | reverse complement strand
TCTATAACGGCTATTACCGTGTCAAGCGCAGTGGCACATGGTACCTGGCCGATCCAGACGGAGACCTGGTCAGCGGTATCTATGGCAAGCACATTTATTACTATCCCTGGGGATATGTGACCGTTCAGCGAAGCAGCGGCTATTGGGACGTCTATCACTGCAGCGGACGCAAGCTCGACTTCTACTCCGACGAATCACCCATGATCTTTCAGGACGGCTCATGGGGCGTAAAGCATGGCAAATACTGGTACGCCTACGATGCCGACGGTGACCAGATCAGCGGCGTTTACGGCGACACGTTGATCTTGCTCAATGACGGCCGCTGGAAATGCATCCGAGGCAATTACGTCTCCTATGTGGAGCCCTGACCAAGCCCTTATTTCACAACGAACTTAGCCGTTTCAACCCGTTGTTCGCCCTTCATCTGCAACACATAGATTCCCTTTTCCAGGTCTGCGACAGCGATGCTACCACCAGAAACCCCTTCGGTCACTTTCTGGCCCAGGACATTGAAGATGGCATACTCCGTCGTTTCGCTTGGAAGACCTTTGATGTAAAGGACATCGGAAACGGGATTGGGATAGACTTCAAGCTGCTGCAAGGGTGATGCCCCGTGAACAGCGTAAGGCTCGTTTTCAGGAATGATATTCAGGATAATGCCTTCAATCTTGGTCCATCCGTAATAAAATCCGCCAGGATCAGGGAGACTGAACCAGTTGTCCATGGAACCGCCCCAGCCAAAGTTAATGTGGAACTTGCCATCCTCCTCGCGATAGCCATCGACCACAACATTGTGGCCCGAGGTTCCTGCTTGGTTTTCAATGGCCAAGTGGGCCGGATAGCCAGCCTTTAGGTTGGCGATCAAGGTTTCATACATTTCGTCGCTGGCTTCACGATACAGCACACAGTCCTTAAAGCCAAACCGTTGGTAGGCGGCATACGCCTGATCGACATAGAAAGTGCCCGATCCGTATGAAGACGATGCGGTAAACACCTCCGTGCAAGCCACACCGCAAGCGAAAATCACAGCGGCAACCAACGAGTCGGAAAGCGCCTCGCCTCGCTGGAATGCGGCATCTGCGGAATCCAATAGCGTGTTCAGTTGTGGGAACGACGGGAATTGGTACAGCTCCCAATCGTCATCAATATGGAAAATGCGACCGGCATAACTGGCGGTATAGTCGTCACCGTCATCGAAACGAGTGTCTTGAGTAGTCTGCAAATAATTGATAATCTGTCCCATGGCGGTGGCAGGACAACCCGTATAACTATGGGCGTAATTCTCCATCGGATCCGCCGGACAAAGCATGTTGTAAGGATAGGTCTGGTTCCATTGAGTGGTAAGGAGCGGCTTTTGCGCCCAAGCGGTCAAGGCGCAAAACAGCATCAATACAAAGAAAAGTTTTTTCATAGCTGGTTCACTTTTGTCTTAGCATTCGCAAAAATAAAAAAAGATTATCCTTGGCTTTGGAAAAAAATCACAAAATCTCTCTTGCGATCCATGCACAGGCTTCGGCATCGGCCAGCGCATGATGATGATTGACCAGATGATAGCCGCAAGCTTCAGCGACAGTGTGCAACTGGTGGTTAGGCAACAGTTTTCCGAAATGTTTACGTGAAGCACGGCAGGTGCAATAAAACTGGTAATCAGGATAATCCATCTGATAGCAGCGCATCACCGCTTTCAGGCAACCTTCGTCGAAAGGGCTGTTGTGTGCCACCAAAGGCAAGCCTTCAATCAAAGGCTCAATCTGCCGCCAGACCTCAGGAAACACAGGCGCATCCTCGGTATCCGCTTGAGTGATGCCGTGAACCATCGTGTTCCAAAACAGATAATAGTTTGGCTCAGGCTGAATGAGCGAGTAGAACGAATCCACAAACTCCCCTTCCCGCACGATGACCACGCCCACGCTGCAGACGCTGGTGCGCTCGTTGTTGGCGGTCTCAAAATCGATGGCGGCGAAGTCTTTCATTTCTTGCCGCCTTTATACAGGTTCCACATGCTTTTTACCATTCCGGCAATCTGTTTTCGCAGCCATAGAGGTTCCATTACCTCAAGGCCATCAACGTTCCAGAGGATCTGCTGCTGGAAATCGAATGTGGGTCGGATTTGAAGCGTGAATAGGCTGTATTCATCGTTGCGTTCAATTTCTTCCTGAGTGGAATGAAGCGGCAAGGAACGCAGGTAATTAGCCTGTTCGCGAGTGGCTTTCAGCACCACGGTTTCCTTGTCAAGAGTTTCGTCATGTATCACTCCGAAATAGCCGTCGAAATAGACCTCCGGACTGAAATCATCGGGATATTTGAACGGTTCTTCTGTTTGATGAATGTCCAAAACACGATCCAAGGAAAAGATACGGATTCTGTTTTCGTTGACGCTATTCCCCACCATGTACCAGCGTTGCTTGAACAGCTTCACGCAGTAGGGAGCCACGCGGAACGTGCGCTCGTGTTCACGCCAATAGCTTCGATGGGAGATCTCTATCACTTTGCTTTTCTTCATTGCCTCCATGACTGTGGCGAGGAAATCCTGACCCGATGGGATGCTTTCAAGTAGGATACGGCCACTCAGTGACTTGTTTTCGAGCAACGTATTATTGACCGACATCGTATTGAGCAACCAACGTTGCAGGCCGTCATCCTCGAGCACCTCACGGTTTTCGATGTAATAGCGATCACCATCACGTTTGTCGCACATGATCACAAGCCCAAACATCTCTTCAACGGCTTTCTTCCAATTGTCAAAAGTGCGGCGCGGAATCTCCAACCCCTCGCTCAAATCGGTTTCCAACCACTTGCGGTTGATCTCCTTCAGGGTAATTCTCTTGGCTTTGTAAAGGGTTTCAACCAGCCAGACGTATTTGTTGATTTGGTTTTTTGACATGATGTTAACCTTTTGATGATGCAAAGATACAAAAAGCCTGTGCCAAATCATAGCACAGGCAAAATTTTATGTCACTATTTTCTTCTTTGAATGGACCGGGCATATTCCGACAGCTCATTCCTTAATAACGGCTGCAATGAAGTATATCGGATGCAGGCGGTAAGCCAAGCAAGCATGACCAAGCGACAATCCTCACCTCTATATTTTTGGTTTTTCGTCGATTTTCGAGTTAGCGAAAAGTCAGAGTTACATCAGAGTTACATCAGAGTTGGAACATCATGTC
>CAMYVD010000079.1 GCA_947302205.1 uncultured Bacteroidales bacterium | reverse complement strand
TCAAGGATGAAACCGTCGTGGACAATTATTTCGGTACCGAAGTGGCCGACCCGTATCGCTGGCTGGAGAACGACACTTCAGCCGAGACTAACGCTTGGGTGGAAGCCGAGCGCAAGGTGACCGATGATTACCTCAGCCACATCCCCTTCCGTAGCGCTATCAAGGATCGCTTGACCGCAGTGATGAACTATGAGCGTTACAGCGTGCCTGGCAAACGCTTCGGACGTTACGTTTACAGCAAGAACGACGGTTTGCAGAACCAGAGCGTAATCTACATCCAGTATCCCGACCAAGAGCCTGAGGTGCTGTTGGATCCCAACAAGCTCTCCGACGACGGTACCGTGGCCTTCGGAGGCGGCTCACAGTCGAACGACGGCAAGTACTATGCTTACCTCATCCAGCGCAGTGGTTCCGACTGGCAGGAGATCTATGTGATGGACATCGACACCAAGGAACTCCTTCCCGACCATATCGAATGGGCTAAGTTTACGGGTGCTTCATGGTACAAGGACGGCTTCTTCTATGCCGCCTACGACAAACCCATCGAAGGCAAGGAATTCAGCAATGTGAATGAGAACCATAAGATCTACTATCACAAACTGGGTACTTCACAAGACCAAGATGAATTGTTCTATGAGAATCCCAAGCAGCCTCGTTATTTCCATTCCGTTGAGGTGACCGAGGACGAGCATTACATGTTCCTTTATGAAAGCGGTCAAGGCGCAGGCAGCACCCTGTGGATCAGGGATATGCAGGATCCTAAGGGTAAATTTGTGCTGATTGCCGACAATATGGATTACTTCTACAATCCAATCAAGGTGATTGATGGCAAGATCTACATCCAGACCAACTACGATGCACCTAAGGGTCGCGTGGTGATCGCTCCGGTTGAAAAGCCTCAGATTGAGAACTGGGTTGATGTGATCCCTGAGTCGGAGAATGTGCTGGTTGCCGCTCAAATGGCTGCTGGCAAGATGATTGTCACCTACGACAAGGACGCCGCCAACCATGCCTACGTGTATGACTTGAACGGCACCATGATCCATGAGATTGAGCTGCCCACCTTCGGCGAGGTTGGCTTCAGCAGCCGTTACGATGAGCCTGAAGTGTACTATGGCTTCACCTCATTCGTCTATCCGATGACCGTGTTCAAATATGACATTGAAAGCAACACCTCAACGGTGTTCCGCGCCCCTCAGGTTGACTTCAACCCCGCCGACTTCACCACTGAACAGGTGTTTGTCACCTCAAAGGATGGCACCCAGGTGCCGATGTTCCTGACCTATAAGGCCAACCTGAAGAAAGACGGCAAGAACCCCACCCTGCTCTATGGTTACGGCGGATTCAACATCACTTTGAATCCTGGCTTCAGCACCTCTCGCCTGCCCTTCTTGGAGAACGGTGGCATCTATGCCCAGATGAACCTTCGTGGCGGCAATGAATATGGTGAGGAATGGCATCAGGCTGGCACCAAACTGCAAAAACAGAATGTGTTTGACGATTGCATTGCCTGCGCCGAATACTTGATTGACAACCACTACACTTCCGCTGATTATCTCGCTTTGAACGGCGGTTCCAACGGTGGCTTGTTGGTGGGTGCTGTGGTGAATCAACGTCCTGACCTCTTCAGGGTGGCTGTACCTCAAGTCGGTGTGATGGATATGTTGCGTTACCATCTGTTCACCATCGGTTGGAACTGGGCCAGCGACTATGGCACCAGCGAGGACGACGAGGCCATGTTCAAGGCTTTGTATGCCTACTCACCGCTGCACACCATCCAAAGCGGCGAAGACGTGCATTATCCCGCCATCATGGTGACGACTGCCGACCACGATGACCGTGTGGTGCCCGCCCACAGCTTCAAGTATGCCGCCGCACTGCAAGCCGCGCAAACAGGTTCCGAGCCTAAGATCATCCGCATCGACAGCAAGGCCGGCCACGGTGGCGGCAAGCCCATCGCCAAGGTCCTCGAGGAATATGCCGACATCTATTCCTTCATCCTTTACAACATGGGACTGACCTATCCTCAGAAGTAAACGTTCGTCATTGCGAGCGAAGCAACCCGAAGGCTCGCTGAGCGAAGCGAAGCAATCCAACCAGACCATTTCGGGTCATGTTGGATTGCTTCGTCGTTTACACTCCTCGCAATGACGATGGCTTTATCGCTTCATGATTTTCTTAACGACGATACCGTTCTTAGTCTGGTATCTGACGATGTAAAGACCAGGAGTCAACTCACTTTCTTCCATTCGTCTTCCCAGAAGGTCGTAGATCTCAACGCCAAGGATTTCTTCCTCTGCCTCGGTTTCAGCGATTTCGGTGTGATCCAGGGCAATGGTAATGTCACTTCCGTTGTCGTTCGAAATCATGGGATAGTTGGTCGTGGCCAAGCGGATGCGGTAATGATCGCCTTCTTCAAGGTCTGAAGGAAGGGCTACGTTGAAGTTGCCGCTATTGTTGGTGGTGGTCCTGAACAATTCGGTGGGGTTGCTGAAACTGCCGTTGGCGTCAGAAAGCTGTACAATCACTTGGTTCGCAGCGCCATTGAGGTTATCAGGGCTCATTGTACCGGTCAAGGTGTATTGGATGTTTAGGACATCACCGGGTTGATATTCATTGCTTGCAATGGCTCCCATTTGGATGGAAGGATTGTAAATCAAAAGCACGTCGTCGATGTACATATCGTCATTGGTGCCTCCTTGTCCGGGGACTTCGTTGGTGGTGACACAGAGCAGGATGTATCGTGGGTCGTTGCATGGGCCATTGTGCACGAAAGGAATGGAGAGCCTGCGCCAGATAAAGTCACCGCCAGCGGTGCTGGTGCGCGTGAACGAGCATGCTGCCGTGGCCACCAGTTTGTCAGCGGGATCAAGCGATCCGTCGGCAACGCTCTTGAAATCGGCATCGCCATGGATGAAAGCCCTTACCTGGGCGTTTTGGCTGGCGCTAGCCGAACGGAAGCATACCCATATGGCCAACGAGTCGGGAACAGTGTTGATGGGCGTATTGAAACGGCTGTCGGAACGTTGGGTGTAGTTGTAATTCCCGGTTCCAGTGGCCGACATGCTGCCTGCGTTTATCCTGCCGTTGGTCATGTTGCCATTGGCGGTGACGCCAAGCACCGAAACGGGCCAAAGCTTCACGCTTTTTGTCCCTGATGAGCCGGGACGGACGGTCGTGGACGCATTGATTTGCTGTGACAAAAATCCCGAAAAAGTGCCAGAGGCCGACATGCCGGAATGCCAATGCACAGGCTCATAGGTGTTGGAGTTGCTGCCAAAGTTAGCCCAGTCCTCAAAACCACGGTTCTCAAATTGGGTTCCATATTGGGCAAAACAAGCGATGCCGCTCAGACATAAAATAACGGTAAGGAAAAGATTGAATTTTCTCATGGTAGAAAGGGTTAAATTATGTCGCAAAATTAAAAAAATCACTTTTTTTACTTGACTTTTTTCAAAAAAACTTACTTTTGCTCTTTAATATCTTTTTAACTATGTGTGGAATTGTAGCTTATGTAGGTCATCAAGATGCCTATCCTATCCTCATTGAAGGACTCAAACGACTTGAATATCGTGGCTACGACAGCGCCGGCGTGGCACTGCTGAACGCTAACAACGAACTGAATGTTTACAAGGCCAAAGGTAAGGTCTCCGATTTGGAGGATTACGCCTCTACCAAGGATATCAGCGGCCATATCGGCATCGCTCATACCCGTTGGGCCACCCACGGCGAACCCAACCAGACCAACGCCCACCCTCACCT
>CAMYVD010000078.1 GCA_947302205.1 uncultured Bacteroidales bacterium | reverse complement strand
CCGGAAGCCCGTCCTCGCAAGGAGAACTACGTGTATTGGATTAAATAAGGGTGTGGTTCCTGAAAACGGTTTCCACCGCTTCTTCATATTCCTTTAGCGCATTGATCTTCTTGATCTTGCGCCAGATGTCTTGTGGCTCGTCGAACGAGTGCATCAGGTAGGACCATAGTTCCTTCATCCTTCCCAACACCTTGGGACTGCCACCTGCATGCCGCAGACGGTCTTCGTAAAGGTCGTTGACGTAGTCGTGAAGCCTTTCGGTTCGGTTCATGGTGGCTTGCGGCATCACGCGGATATCCTCCGCCAAAAACGGATTCGCTAACAATCCTCGGCCTAACATAAACTCATGAACAGGCTTAACTTGATCGCTGATCCGTTCGAAGCTTCCCACCGAAACGATGTCGCCATTATACACCAGCGGTGCCTTGATCGTCGGAATCAACTCCACGAATCGCTGAACGTCGGCTTCACCTTTATACAATTGCTTTCCGATGCGGGGATGGATGATCAGTTCGCTCAGTGGATATTGGTTGAAAACCTCAATCACGGGAACGATCTCATCCGGGCTGAAATACCCTAATCGGCATTTCACGCTAAACTTCAAGCCAATCTCCTCGAACACCCGACCCAATAGAGCATCGATTTTCTCAGGATAGGGTAGGAGTCCGCAGCCACGTTTCTTGTTGGCCACTCTTGGAAATGGACAACCCATGTTCAGGTTGATCTCCTTGTAGCCCAACGCCTTGCATTGTGAGGCAAACCGCAGCATCTCCTCGGCGTCGGTACTCAGGATTTGTGGTGTCAGCGTTTCCACATCATTGCATCGAGGGTCGATTTCCTCCCCCTGCATGTTCTTGGCATGATCCTTCTGGATGCCAGTAAAAAAAGGCGTATAGAATTTGTCGATGCCTCCAAAATGCTTCTTGAAAACATTGCGGAAGGGGGCGTCGGTGATGCCTTGAAAAGGACCTAAACTGAGTTTAACGTTTTCCATGGCGGATTCGGCCCAATATAGTCAATACCATGGTTGCAAACAACAACCCGAACGTCATCCACATGGCAATGCGTGAAAGATAATCCCCGTGCTTGGAATAGAAGGTCTTCTCGGTGTTGGCCTTCAGCGTGGCCTTGATGACGTCTTCCTTCCAGTATTCGGTTTTCTGGATCACGTCGCCTTTTTGGTTGAAGAAGCCGGATGTGCCAGTGTTGGCCGAACGGGCCACGCAACGTCGATTCTCGATGGCGCGCAGCTTTGAGAACTCGAAATGTTGCTTGTAGCCTGGAGTGTCACCCCACCAACCATCGTTAGTGATCACAAACAGCAGGTCGGCGCCTTTGCGGGCGAACTCGCTTACATAACCTCCAAAAGCGGATTCATAGCAGATGGCTACTCCCACTTGATGGTTGCCGAAACTCATGTTATGGGCGTATGGATCTGTCTTCAAGGTGCCTCTGGCGATGCCCATGGTAATGGTGAAATGCTTCAGGAATCCCATCCATTCGGGAATGGCCTCCACACCTACCACAAGCTGCGACTTGTTGCGGTGCTGTACGTTGAGCGTGTCGATCAGCAATGCCGAGTTATGGGCGTAATAATAGCGGTTTACGCCACTGAGCCATCGTGCGGGGAAGTCGTTCTCCATGCCTTTGGGAACCCACTCGTAAGTGGTGCCGCCAATGACGAAACAGCTCTTAGGGTGTTTCTCAATGAAACCTCCAATGATCTCCAATGCCTTCACATGTTTCAGGTCATGTAGCCAGATGCCTTCTTGGATGGCCGACTCGGAACTGACGATAAATCTGGTATCAGGGGTGACCAACGTCTCGGCCAGGTCCACGTTTTTCTGGATGGTTTTATTGTAGGACTTCGAGTCGAACTGCTCGTTCCATGGGTCGCAATTCTGTTGGATTACGATGACTTCGGTATCTTCGCCCTTTTCTTCGTAGTACTTGTACATGAACTTGCTCCCGATGATGGGTAGGAGCAACAAGGCTATCACGGCTCCCAAGTTCCAGCGCAAGGCTTTCTTCTCGCTTTCCCTTTCGTAGGTGGCGAGGTTGGCAATCAGGATGTTGACCAGCAAGATCCATAGCGTTCCACCGGCGACACCTGTCACAGAATACCACTGGATCCAGGTGGTGGAAGTGGAAAACACATTGCCGAGGTTGAGCCAAGGCCATTTCGTTGCCCAATGGTACTGAAGCAGCTCAAAGGCCATCCAGTAGGGAATGAGCAGGAAGTTGCCGATACGGCTGTTGTGAAGCTTCATCTTGGTGAAGTGGAAGGCCCAGAATACGGTTGACATGAAAAAAGCGGTGAGAAGCCATGCCAAGATGGCGGCCGGCGTGGCGTTCCATACCCACCAGGTGGTCAACACGTTCCATAAGAGGAAAGTGGTGAACGAGAGCCAGAAGATATTGCCCTTTTCGCCTTTGCTGATGCGCTCCTCAAGATAAAGCAATGGAACCAATGCAATGAAAATCAGTGCGCTACATCCTCTTAGTGGCCAAGATGCCCATAACAAAAGTCCGCTGATGACGGCAAAAAGGAGCTTTTGATAGCGTTTCATATCCAAAAATTTTGGCAAAAATAATGATTTGTTAACTATCTTTGCAGCAATAATATTGCATTTTGAAAAAGATACTTCTCATTCGGTTTAGTTCCATCGGCGATATCGTTCTCACCACGCCCGTTGTCCGATGCCTTCGTCATCAGTTGCCAGAGGCGCAATTGCATGTTTTGACCAAGGCGTCGTACCGGTCAATTTATGCGGCAAATCCTTATGTCGACAAGGTTTACGTGCTTTCTTCCAACATGAAAGAGTTGGTGAACAGCCTCCGTGAAGAGCATTATGACTTCGTCGTTGACCTCCATAAGAATTGGCGTTCCTTGCGTGTTCGGATGGCTTTACGCCGTCCCTCGGCTTCGTTCCCCAAGCTTGATTTTCAGAAATTCCTTTATACCAAGTTGAAAATCGGGAAGTTGCCTCCGGTTCATATTGTGGATCGGTATTTCAAGGCGGTGGAAAAGTTGGGCGTCTGCAACGATGGCCAAGGGTTGGATTTCTTTTTCAACGAAGGTGATGAGATGCATTACGAGGATCTCCCTGAGACGTTTCGCGAGGGTTTCGTGGCTGTCGTCATTGGAGGGCAGCACACCACCAAGATTTTGCCTGTCGATAAGGTTGTGGAGGTCTGTGAATCGTTGGACTATCCGGTGATCCTGGTCGGTGGACCTGAAGACGCCGCTCGGGGGGAACGCATCAAGGCAAAGGTGGGGAACGCTGTTGCAAACAGTTGTGGAAGTCTGACGCTCGGCCAATCGGCATCCTTACTCAATCTCGCCGATGCGGTGCTTACTAACGACACGGGCATGATGCACATCGCCGCTGCCTTGCGCAAACCTATCGTTTCAGTTTGGGGAAACACGGTGCCAGAGTTTGGCATGTATCCGTATTTGCCTCAAGGCATGAAGCCTGCGGCCATCGTCGAGAATAAAAATCTGAAGTGCCGTCCTTGCGACAAGTTGGGTTATGCCAAGTGCCCGAAAGGTCACTTCGAATGCATGAATTCACTGGATAGTAAGGAGATAGTGAAAAAAATAAGAGCCGAACTCTCGTCCGGCTCTTGAGGTGGTACCAGCGGGAATTGAACCAGCGACACACGGATTTTCAGTCCGTTGCTCTACCAACTGAGCTATGGTACCCCATTGTTTGCGGATGCAAAAATACAGCTTTTTTTGAAACCGACAATATTTTTTTC
>CAMYVD010000077.1 GCA_947302205.1 uncultured Bacteroidales bacterium | reverse complement strand
CCACCGAACTCATCCGAGGACAGATTTACAGTCTGTTGCAATTGCCACTATGCGACTCCCCCAAGTTTGTACAACCCAGAGCCGGTAGACGGACTCGAACCGCCGACAGGCTGATTACAAATCAGCTACTCTACCAACTGAGTTATACCGGCATTCTTTCTAAGAACTCTCCGCTCCCTTTCAGAAGCACACCCTCTCTTTCGAAAGGGTGTGCAAAAGTACATGTTTTTTTGAAACCTACAATACTTTTTTTGTCTTTTTTTCAAAAAAAATCAACAAAGAATTGTATCTTTCTGCTAATCAGCGGTTTAATTATTTAATAATTTTACCCTTAAATTTCTCCAACTGTTTCTTCAAGGCGTCCACAGCCTGATCCGTGGCCTCCTCAAAGGTCTTGCACTGCTTGCTGGCATACAAATCGTCACCTTTCAGCATCAAACGGATGTCCGTAATCTTATTTTCAGGAGTATCGGTGTTGTCCAGTTTCAAATTCACCTCGGCACCAATAACCTCACTGTACTTGTTACAGACTTTTTCCACCTTTTGGGTGATGAACTCTTCAAGGTCGCTACTGGCCTTGAAATGCACTGAATTGATCATTACTTTCATAATTTCTCCTTTCTTTTGCTCCCTTTCGGGAAAGTGTTTCTTAATTTTCCTTTTATAGGTCTCACCCACCTTTGGGATGGGCTTGTTCATGTATCTTTTTCAATTGTTCGATCGTGTTGTGCGCATAAACCTGTGTTGTGGCCAGGTCGGCATGCCCCAACAGTTTCTGTATCGCCACCAGACTTGCCCCCTCATCAAGCAGATGCGTCGCGAAGGTGTGCCGCAGCACGTGGGGACTCTTTTGTTTCAGGCTCGTAACCCCTTCCAGCATCACATGCACCTTATTATATACAAAGTAGGGTGTCATCTCCTCCCCCTTGTCGTTCAGCAAAAGCCTGTCGGCATGCGTTGCAAACCTGGTGTCACGTAACGTCTGGTAGTGCTCCACCAACTGAAGCAGCCCTGCACCTATCGGAATGAAACGTTCCTTATTCCGCTTGCCCAACACCTTTATCCTACGCTCCATCCTATCCACATCCTGGTCGCGAAGCCCGATCAGTTCAGCCTTTCGGATGCCCGTCTGGTACAATAACTCAAACAGCAGTTCATCCCTCTTTATTGTGTAATCGTCCAAATTTTCGAACGACACCTTATTAATATCACTTTCAGGGACGAACTTCACCAAGTTTTTCGGTTGACGCAGGTTATGTATTCCAAGCATGGGCGTTTTCGACACCTTTTCTTCTCTCATGCAGAATTTGTAGAAGGTCTTTAGCGTCGAGATCATCCTGTTGATGCTGCGGTTGGAAAGGCCTTCGTCCTTCAGCGACACCAAAAACGACTTCACCATCGGTTCCGACACCTTGCACAGATTGTCTTGGGCGTAAGTAGAACGCATATAGGCCTCATAACGTTCAAGATCACGGCGATAGGCCCCTACCGTAAGCGGTGAGTAACGGCGTTCAGCTTGAATGTATGATATGAATTGGTCAGTGGTTGACATCGCAAAAGGGCAATAAAAAAACTTCGTTGTAAAAATAAGCAAAAATGCTCAAACAACGAAGCTTTTTTTTCAAAAAAATTATTTTTCCTTAGGGGCGGATCACATATTCTCTTCAGCCTGACGGAGTTTTTGTACGTAGATGGCCTTCAGACGCTGTGCGCGCTTGATGACGGAGGGCTTGGTGAACTTTTGGCGTTCACGGAGTTCCTTCACGACGCCGGTCTTCTCATACTTTCTCTTGTAGCGCTTCAAAGCTCTGTCGATGCTTTCGCCTTCTTTTACAGGAATAATAATCATTTTAAAACACTTCCTTCTTTTAAATGGTTAATACTAAAAAACGTTTTTTGAGGGCGCAAAGGTACAACAATTTTGGTTCCGTACTACAATTGGTGAAAAAAAATCGTAATTTTGCAGTGAAAAAGAAGCAAAATCAACATTTACAAAATTTCAAACAACATGAAGAAAGTATTATTGATCCTTGTGGCCGTCATGGGCTTAGCCTTTGCCGCCAACGCACAGAACATCGGTGTCCGTCTGGGTACTAACGGCGAAATCTCCTACCAACAACCTCTCGGTTCCCTCAACCGTCTCGAGGTCGATTTGGGTGTCGGTGGTTTGCTCAACTGGAACACCGCCCACTATTTCTGCCTGACAGGTATTTACCAATGGCACTGGAACATTGTTGACAAGTTCGGCTGGTATGTTGGTCCTGGCGCTCAAGCAAGCTACTTCCAAGCCGGTGGCGAAAACTTCTTCAACGTCTCTGTGGTCGGCCAAATCGGTCTTGACTACGAATTCAACATCCCGCTGCAGATCTCGCTTGATGCCCGTCCGGCATGGCATTTCCTCGGCAATGTTGCCGGCTTCGGATGGGGCGCATGCTTAGGCCTCCGCTACATGCTCTAAAGGTCAACTCAACCTTTGATTTGGACACAGAAACCTTCCTGGATCAACGGATCCAGGAAGGTTTTCATTTCTTCATAGGTGAACTTCTGCAAGCCTTCCTCTGGGGTAGGCCTGTCAATGGTATAGGCCATCACCTCGCGGGGTTTCAGCAGCCTCACAATATCCATCCAGCCATTCAGGACCTCTGGTGAGGATGAATCGAAATCCTTGCCCTTCAAAAATATGGTTTGAAGAACGAAGTCGCCGTTGAACTGTTTCAAAGCCTCCACTACCCTATGCACATCGTATCCAGGTGCAGGCTTGTTGATCCTCTCGATCAATTCATTCGTAGGGGCATCGATTTTCATGATGGGATTATCGACTTTGCGCAAGGCGGCAAAAATTTCCGGACGGTGCACCTGAGTGGCATTGGAGAGCACCGATACCTTGGCCTTTGGATAGTATTGATCCCTAAGCTTTATGGTGTCGTCAATGATTTGCGGAAAATCAGGATTGATGGTAGATTCGCCATCGCCCGAAAAGGTGATCGAGTCCACCGGTACCCCGTCTTTGAGCAACTGCTTCAATTTTGCTTCAAGTGCCTCCCTGACTTCGGCCGCCTTGGGCAGACGGGTATCGTCACGCCCGTCCTTGTTCCAGCCACACTCGCAATAGATGCAGTCGAACGTACAGATTTTACCGTTCACCGGTAGCAAGTTGATCCCCAGCGAACTTCCTAACCGACGGCTGAAAATGGGCCCGAAAACGGTTTCCTCACGAATCATGGTAATTATTCTCCGAGCAAATGCTTGAACAGGAAGTTGTCGATCTTGTTGAACAGATGCATGCGGCACTCGCCATCACCGTACTCATAGCCACCATAGATGCCGTGGTTCTTGTTGGGATAGATCATCAGGTCGAACTGCTTGCCATTGGAGATCATGGCCTTGATGAGTTCCATGGCGTTCTGGTAGTGGACGTTGTCGTCGCCGCTTCCGTGGCAGAGCAGGTAATTACCTTTGATCATTGCCGTATTGCTAACCGGCGCGTTGTCATCGTAACCCTTGGGATTTTCCTGAGGCGTACGCATGTAACGCTCGGTGTAGACATTGTCGTAGTAACGCCAGTTGGTCACAGGAGCCACCGAAACGGCCGTGCTGATGACATCGGCGCCCTTGGTAATGCCGTTGGCTGCCATGAAGCCACCATAGCTCCAACCGTAGATACCGATTCTGCTTGCGTCAACGTATGGCTGCTTGGCCATGTATTTGGCCAAAGTGATCATGTCCTCGGTCTCGTATTTGCCCAACTGCAGATAAGTCATCTTCTTGAAGACTTCTCCTTGGGCACCGCTACCTCTATTGTTGATGGACACGCTGATGATGCCGTGTTGGGCAAGCAGTTGCAGCCACCAATAGTC
>CAMYVD010000076.1 GCA_947302205.1 uncultured Bacteroidales bacterium | reverse complement strand
CCCCTGTTCGCTCCGAAATTCAAGGCGGAACTGCCATCGGAGGTCAATGAAACTTCTGGTCTTTTCTTCCATAACGGCCGTCTGTGGACGCACAACGACAGTGGGGGCAAACCGATCCTCTATGGACTTGACACTACTACCTTTGAAGTAGTCCAGAGAATCACGCTGGTGAATGCAAAAAACAAAGATTGGGAAGACATTTGCACTGATGGCGTAAACGTTTACGTGGGCGACTTCGGCAACAACAATGGCAAACGCAAGAACCTGAGAATCTATAGCTTCCCACTAAAAGACATTCCCGACAAAGGAGATGCCAGCGTTACTGTTGATTCCATTTGCTTTAGCTTTGGCGACCAAACCTCATTTCATCATAAAAAACATGAACATGACTACGATTGTGAAGCCATGTTCGCCACCGATGAGTATCTTTACCTGTTTAGCAAAGGCTGGGCTACGGGCACCACACGGCTTTATCGGCTTTCCAAAACGCCTGGAGTACAGGTGGCAGAGGTGGTCAATGGATTCGACTCGCAAGGACTGATCACTGGCGCTGATTATGACCGTGAGCAGGGCACCTTGGTGGTTGTGGGTTACGTAAATAAGGTGTGGCTTCCGTTCCTTTATTTGATATACGACTTTGACGATGCTGGCGTGAAGTTGTCCAATCATCGCTTTGAGTTGCACAATTACATTGGCACCCAAACCGAAGGCATCTGTTTCTACGATAAAGGCAAGTGCTATCTCTCTGCCGAGACTTCTCCTGCGTTTTCGGCCCGAGTGTATACTGCCGATTTTCGCAGGCGGATCGCAAAAGAGCATCCAAAAAAGGCTGTGAAAGCTTTTGAAGCGGCGCAAAAAGCCTATTCGGAACGCGATTACCAGAAGTCGTTGGAACATTTGCAAAAGGCATTGGATAAGGACCCTGACTATGCTGAAGCTTGGCTGCTGCAAGGGGAAATCGGTATGGAGACCCGAGACGATGACTTGGCTTTAGAGGGGTACGAACAATCGCTCAAGACCAACCCGATGCTGTTTCCTCCCGCCGCACTCACTTTGGCGGGCCTTTATGACAAAAAGATGCGGTACGCCGAAGAAGTCGCCATGTTGGAATGGTTCCAAAAACAAGCGCCAGGCAATAAAGCCAATGATGAGAAGGCAGCCCAAATGTTGGTCGCCGCAAAATTTAGGAAAGATGCTGTCAGTCATCCGGTGGATTTCAATCCCGTCAGTCTGGGCAATAATGTCAATACCATGAACGACGAATACGTCAATGCTTTGGAACTCACGGGTGATGAATTGCTGTTTACCCGACGCTATTCCGTTGAGGGAGCGGCCTATCAGCGAGAAGGGCTGTTCTTGGCTCATGCTGCTGACGGTCAATGGTTTCCCGCAACGCAACTACATGTGCATCCGGAGATTGATGATCAAATGGGCGCTGCATTCCTGTCCTACAAAGGCGATGAGCTGTTCTTCACCGTATGCGGAATGGATCGGCATAACTCAAGCTGCGACTTGTATCGGGCTACACGAGATGCAAGGAATGGAGTATGGCATGACCTCGATAACTTTGGCGAGTCCGTTAACGATCCCGCCTGGGATTCACAACCCTGTCTGAGCCTTGATGGGAAGGAGCTTTTCTTTGCCTCACGTCGTAATGGCAATGCCGATCTGTATCATTGCTATCGCGATGAAAATGGTGATTGGTCTGACCCCGAAAGCCTTGGCCCGGTGATCAATACCAAAGGTACGGAGATGGCTCCTTTCATCCATCCTGACGGCAAGACGCTGTATTTTTCATCGGATACCCATGTGGGCATGGGAGGTTATGATCTCTTCGTGAGCCGCCGCAACGAAAAAGGGGAGTGGTCGGAACCCGTTAACCTGGGTTATCCGATCAATACTCCAGGCGATGAAATCAACTTTATCGTTGCCGCTGATGGACACACGGCGTTGATTTCCTCTATCCGAGAGGGCGGTTTTGGCGGTTATGACATCTATTCGTTTCAACTGAAAGAAGAAGATTTGAAACCGGAGCCAATCAACGTGTATGACTATCTTGTGGAAGCGTTTGAACCAGGTACCGTGGTGCAGTTAGTGAACCTCCAGTTTGAGTTTGGAAGCGCCGCTTTGACCGAGGCATCCGCTGAAGGCATCGACATGCTTGCCGACTTTCTGGAGAACCATTCGGAAATCCATGTGGAACTGGCCGGACATACTGATAATGTCGGCTCCGACACTTATAACCTAAAACTTTCTGAAGAACGCGCAACGGTGGTTCGTGAAGCCTTGATTGCCAAGGGTATTGAGGCGTCTCGCTTGACTGCAAACGGTTATGGCTCGTCAAAACCGTTATGGCCCAACGACAGCGAGGAACACCGTGCCATGAATCGTAGAACTGAAATGATTATTGTAAAATGAAAAAGATAACTTTTCCCTTGTTGCTCATGCTTTTCCTTGCCGCATGCGGTAAGGATCCGATGCCGGAACCAACCAAGACGAGGACAAGGTTCTCTGTGCTAGGCGATAGCTATTCGGCTTTTGAAGGTTGTGTTGATCCTGAGAGCAATGACGTTTTCCCCTATTCCTTGATCGGTATTACCGATTATAAGCAAATGTGGTGGTACGAAGTGGCGGACGCAAACGGTTGGAAGCTGGAGAAAAACAATTCGTTTTCCGGCTCCTTGATCTGCAATTGTGACCATAATGAGTATTATGCCCCACATTCTTTCATTCATCGTATGGATGACCTTGGCAATCCGGATGTGATTTTTGTATTTGGCGCTACCAATGATGTTTTCAACGGGGCGGACCTTGGAGATTATGTTTATGCGGCTTGGACCGAAGAGCATCTCCGCATGTTCCGTCCTGGATTGTCCTATTTGTTGAGCAGTCTTGACGAACTGTATCCTCATGCCAAGGTGTATCTCATGGTCGATATGGATCTTTGTTCAGGCGGCGTCAATGATTCGATTCGGGATGCGTTCATCGAGTCGATGCATGTCGTCGCCGACCATTATGGTGCGCAATGCATTGATCTTTATACCGTCTATAAACAAAGATGGCATCCCAATGTATACGGAATGCGTAGCATTGCCAGGCAGGTCATTGATGCTACTTGGACGGGGGTGATTAATTTCTAAACCGATATTCCACCTTTAAATCCTCATTTGAAGGCATGGGTACGTCCCAATAGGGCTTTTCGTCGGGATTTTGCCCCTCGTCGGGATCGTCTTTGTCATCGTCTTCATCCCAATGATGCTCTTCTTTTTGAGGGCCTTTCTTTCGCAGTACCAACGCCAATAGCACCCCGACAATGGCACCGCTGAGGTGGCCTTCCCATGAGATGTTTTGCAACTTGGCCAAAGCCGGTATCATGCCCCAAACGAAACCGCCATAGAGAAACACCATGATCAGCGAGATCACGATCAGTTGACGGTTGCCTCGGATGAAGCCGCTAAGGATGAGGAATAGGTTGAGGCTGTAAATCAAGGCGCTGGCACCTACATGGATGGATCCTGGATTCCCGATGCACCAGGTGAGGAAACCGCTGGCGAGCCAGCTGATGATCATGACAGGGTTGGCAAGGGTAGGGTAGCAATAGTACAATGCGGTACCGAGTACCAAAACTGCCGGGATGTTGGTGAATAGATGCTCCCAGTCGCCGTGAAGGAAGGGTAGGGTGAGTATGCCAGTCAATCCTTGTATGGAATGGGGAGCAAGGCCCCATCTGCCAAGGTCAATAGAAAAAGCCATCTCGGCTATTTTGGCGGCCAACATTAAGGTCGCCACCAAAGCCGGGATGGCTAAACTGCCGAAAAACTTCTTTCGGTCTTGATTCATTATGCCAGGAACGGCATCTTGACCACGATAGCCTTGATGAGTTTGTTGCGGATCTTGATGTAGATTTCGGTGTCCTTCTTGCTGAAAGCCTTCTGTACCAAGGCGGTACCGATGTTCTTTCCGGTTGAAGGTGACGGGCTGCCCGAACGGACCATGCCGATCACGTTGCCTTCGGCGTCGCACACTTCGTAACCGTTACGCGGAATGCCACGGTC
>CAMYVD010000075.1 GCA_947302205.1 uncultured Bacteroidales bacterium | reverse complement strand
GTCATGCAGAACGCTGGCATCATCTACAACAAACGTGGCATTGGCTATTTTATCTCCAACGAAGCCAAGGAATTGGTACTCAAACAGATGAAAGAGGAATTCATCAATGAAGAATTGCCCCAAGTGATCAAGAAGATGAAACTCTTGGGAATCACTCCCGAAGAATTCCTTAAATTCGCCAACTGAACCACTACAAACTGAATAACTGATCAACTATGAAAAAAACACTATTGTTCCTTATTGCCTTGCTGGGCTGTACCACGCTGTTTGCCCAGTCAGGACTGAAAACCAAGACCTATCATCTCGACAATGGCCTGAAGGTCGTATTGTGCGAAAACCATGACCAGCCAGAGATCTACGGTGCCGTCTACGTCCACGCAGGCAGCAAAAACGACCCTGTGGAAGCCACTGGTATGGCCCACTATTTCGAACACATCATGTTCAAGGGCACCGACCGCATCGGCACCATCAATTGGGAGAAAGAAAAGGTGTATCTCGATAGCATCAGTCTGATGTATGATAAGCTTCATGAGACAACCGACGAGGCTACACGTCAAGCCATCCAGATGAAGATCAACGAGTTGAGCATTGCTAGCACCGACTATGCCATCCCGAACGAGGTGGACGTCATCCTCACCCAGATGGGCGGCAAGAGCCTGAACGCCGGCACGGCCTACGACCAGACCATGTATTACAACATCTTCCCGTCGAACCAGCTCTCCAAATGGATGGACGTGTATGTGGAACGCTTCCGCAACCCCGTGTTCCGCCTCTTCCAAAGCGAACTTGAGGCTGTTTACGAGGAGAAAAACATGTACGGCGACGGTCCCATCAACGCTTTCCAGGAGCTGCTGTTCAAGGAGACCTTTGGCGAACATCCCTATGGTCGTCCTGTGATCGGCTACACCGAGCACTTGAAGAACCCGCAACCCGCCAAGATGCGCGAATTCTACAACACCTATTACGTGGCCAACAACATGGCCCTCATCTTGGTCGGCGACTTCAACATCGAGGAAATCGAACCGATGATCGCCGAAAAGTTCGGCACTTGGCGCAGCGGTGAAATCCCGCCCATGCCCAAGTACGACCTGCCTAAGTTCAATGGCCCAACCGTTAAGGAGGTTCGCATGACCCCCGTGAAGATGGGTGCCCTGATCTTCCCCGGCATCAAGAACTCCGATCCTGACATGATTCCGCTCACCATGGCTTGCACCATCTTCTTCAACGGCGAGACCGGCTTGACTGACAAGCTGACGCTCGACGGTGAATTGATGATGGCAGCCTTGCTGCCCCTCTCGCTCGAAGACGAAGGCGCCAACGTGGTGATCTACGTCCCCAAACTCCTCGGGCAGTCGCACGAGCAAGCCGAAGGATTGATCTTCGGTTGCCTCGACCAATTGAAGAAAGGCGAGTTCAGCGACGACCTCTTTGAGGCCACACGCATGGGCATGCTTACCGAGCGCATCCAAGCCACCGAAAACCTCTATCAACTTGCCAACCTTTTCCTCGACATGGAAGGCAGCGGTCAGACCTACGAAGAGTTCCTCGCAGAGACCGAACGCATTAAGAGCATCACCAAGGAAGAGGTGGTAGCCATCGCCAACAAGTATTTCGGCAACGACTATCTGGATATCCGCTCCAAGATGGGCTTCCCCGACAAGGACAAGGTGGAGAAACCCAACTGGAAACCTCTTGAAGCCAAGAACACCAACATGAAGTCCGACTTCGCCAAGATGATCGAGGCTCAGGAGGTTCCCGAAGTGACCCCTCAGGTCGTCAAGTTCGGTGAGGATGTAAAGATTACCGACATCACTGACGGTTTCAAGCTCTATTCCTCAAACAACACCGCCAACGACATCTTCGAGTTGAAGTTCCACTTCAATTACGGTCTCCTCGACGATCCTGACCTGTATCGGGCTTCCAGCTACAAATCGTTGCAAGGCACCGAGGACATGAACTATCAGGAGTTTGCCCTGGAACTTCAGAAGATGGGTGCCAGCATCGACTTCTCCATCGACGACAATGAATACACCGTTTCCATCACCGGTTTCGAGAAGGACCAGGAACGCCTGCTGGATCTCTGCTACCAGAAGCTTTACCATCCCTCCAATGACGAGAGCCAAATCGCCGTTATGGTGGACGGTGAAAAAATGGAAATCCAAACCCGCAAGGACGATGCCTCCACTTGGGCCCGTGCCGTTAAGGAATATGCCCTTTATGGTGAGCGTTCCATCTTCCTGAACCAAACGGCCCTCAAGAAGTGGTCGAAACGCAGCGGCAACGAATTGCTGGCTGAAGTGGCTGAGCCCTTGAAGTATGACGGATACGTCACCTACAGCGGCAACCAAAGCCCCGAAGTGATGGTCTCTTCCATCCAGGCGCACCGCATCCTCCCGTTGAAGCCCCTCCACAGAGAGGAGCAATACAGGCTTGAACAAAGGTTTACTGAGCCTCAGGTGTTCTTTGCCCCCAACCAGAAGTTCCGCCAGAGCAACATATGGTTCCATGTGCCAGGCGAGAAACTGAACCTTGAGGATGAAGCCCTGGCCAGCCTGTTTAGCAAGTATTTCGGCACCGACATGTACTCCATCGTATTCCAGGAGATTCGCGAGTTCCGCTCGCTGGGCTACACCGCCTACGCCAACTACGACTACGACTATCTGGAACGCAAGCCTGGCATGCTTTATGGTTTTCTGGGCACACAGGGTGACAAGACCTTCGACGGCATCGACGCTTTCAGCGACCTGATCATGAATATGCCTGAACGCATCGAAAAGTTCAACGCCTCAAAGGAAGCCCTGTTGAAGTCGAGAGCCAGCAACTACATCGGCTTCCGCAACAAGCCAAGCACTGTTCACTATTGGACGAAGAAGGGTTACGACCATGACCCGCGTGCCGAAGTGACTGAGGTGATCCGCAAGGCCGAATACAAAGACGTGCAAGGGTTCTACAACCGCATGATCAAAGACCGTCCGGTCATCATCATGATGTCGGGACCGAAGAACATCAATAAAAAAGAGCTTGGCAAGTACGGAACGGTTACCCAGCTCAAATACAAACAGCTTTTTAAAGACTAATAAAAAAAGCGCCCCGCGGGGCGCTTTTTTCATATCTACTAACATTGATTATTATGGTTTTTGAGCGCCATAGCCTCTGACAGCGCCAAACATTTTCAAAGCTTCCTCAAAAGGATAGCGGTTGGCAAACATCGTAGCCGATGATTTCATCGTTCCAGTCTGGTTCATACCCATAGCCTGACGGAATTGATTTTCAGGTGAGTTGGGATTGCTGCTGAGCGTTTCCTTGTAAGAGGCGTTGATAAAGCCGTTAAGGTATGCCTCGTTGATCTTTCCCTTAAGGATTGAAGGATCGGTCAGGCGAACGCAACCTGCAACTTCAGTCAGTTGTTCCACATCATCGAAGTCCTCACAGTTGACCATCATGAACATGCCACCACCGGGGAGTGCAAGGTCGCCACGTTTGTTGAGGAAAAACATGTTGTGTTCTGAAGTCGTAACCTTCATGGCTTCCCTGTCTTTCGGGGTGTCGGTACGAGCGCGGTCGAGGCCGGCAAATGCGCTGCAACCGATGATGTTGTGATGCACATAGCTATCCGTACGGTTGTTGTAACGGAACGCATATCCCATGTCGCCGAAATCCTTCAGGCGGGTCCAGGTAAAGAGCACCGTGTTATTGCAGAACTCCACTACCATATTGGTTTTGCCATCGCCACCGAACACATCGCAAGCAATCATGCGGGTGTTGATGAAAATGTTATTGTCGATAAGGAGAGCGCAGCGGAACTGTCCGGCAATGCCATAATTGGGTGCATTCACAAAGGCACAGTTGCTGATGGTGATTTGGTTGCAGCAGGGGTTGTCCAAGTAGATTTCACGCGTTTCGGTGGTCAGCACATTGGTTTCATCTAGATTAGCACCGCCTTTGCCTGAGGTGCCGATGGGGTTCATCATGGGGCACTCCACGCCTTCGGGCTTGCCTTCGCCCTTAACATTGTAGGAGATGCTATTACCACGGTCAAACAGCAGACCGTCGATCACCACTTCCCCCTCGGGGTTGTTCACCTTGATGATCATGGTGCCCAAGCCGCTGGCAGTGCCGTTGGAAGTAGCATTAGGCTGCACCATTGTACGGTATTTCAACACATCTCGTTTGCTGAAGTCGGCGCTGTAACCGCCATAGATTTTCACGCATTTGGTCACAGGGATGTTACCCTTATCGAGTGTACCGAAATAGTTGCCTTCGGCCACATAGATCGTGGA
>CAMYVD010000074.1 GCA_947302205.1 uncultured Bacteroidales bacterium | reverse complement strand
GAAAGCCAAAAGGCGTTGGTGCGGCCGTTGGAAAGTTTTGAAGAGGCTCAGCCGGGATGGGTTTACAAACTGACCATGCCGATGCTAAAGGAAGAGTTAGATAGACAGCCCAAGGCCGTCGTGCGGGTTTTCAATCCTGCCTGTAGGGGCAATGCCTGCAAGCCTCTTTCGTCGTTTCAGCAGTATGCGCAAGAAAACGGGTATGTGCTATACCAAGTGATGATCAGTTATGCTGGGCTGGGGGATGCGGTTGCACAGTCGGCGGAGTTTCCACTGTTTGTCATCGACAAAGATTATTACGGAACTTCCTTGCAGCCGCTCTATGAGCGTTATTTCACCAACGAATTGGTGGGGTTGCCGCGCAAGACGAAAGAGCGGGATGTGCCTGAAGAACTGACGGGGCAATTCTACTTTTTTGAGGACGGGAGGCTGATGAAGGTAACGGATGAATTATAAGAATACAATACGTGGAGATAAATATGCGTTCTATCATAAACAATCATCAGAAATCATGATAAAACAATGGATTCTTTTACTTTTTATGTTGCCAATGACGGCGGCTTTTGCCCAGCATGACCTAAAAATCGACTTGGGTTATTCGCGGATGCTACACAAAGATTGTCTTTGGGACTATTCCGACTTCCGTGTCGGAGCGGGTTATGAAATCACCGATTGGTGCGTGACGGGCGTTTTCGGTAGCTACGGAAGGCATCAAGGAAGCGTGAGATACTTTGCACCTGGTTCCTATGAAATCGTTGAATATGAGGGAACCATGACCGAGTGCGACTACCATTATGGCGTGGATGTGGAGCTGCATCCGTTGGCCGCTTTCTTTCCTGATTTCCATTGGGTGGATCCCTATTGCCGTGGTGAGTTGGGATTGAGGACAATCACAGAACGATACACGCCCCAATATGAAGGTTATTCTTCGGAACCAATCCACAGCGATTTCCTTTACGGTGGAAGTCTGGGCTTGGCCATCAATCCCATAAAATACATTGGGGTTTTCTATGAATATGCTTTCGACAACCTCAACAAAACCGTCGTCAGCAATGGATCTTCTTATGTGTATAAAACCAAGCCGATTCACCGTTTTGGCATCAACGTCCGTATTCCTATCGTCAAATAATGCCATGAAAAGATTTTTGCTATTGCTTTTGGTAGCAACGTTGGGTCTCGTATCGTGCCGAAAACAAGTCCCAGGTTATGAATACCCTGATTTTGCTCAAGAGCCTACCTTGAACGCTGTGTTGATAAACGGAAAGCCCATTCAGGTGTATCTGTCGATGGCCCAACGCCTCGACTCGGTTCACCCCATACCTTGCACCGATGCCGAGGTGCTACTTTTCAAGGACGGCGAGTTTGTGGAGCAACTAATCCATCATGGCGAGGGACGCTATAAAGGTTCCTCCGTGGCGGAAGCCTTGCACGAATACAGCTGCAAGGTGGTGATTCCGGGATACGATACCCTATACGGCCATACTGAGGTTCCAGCGCGGCCTGTGGTGACGGATGTCAACATCATAGAAAATGCCACCCTCGACGAGGAGGGGAATGCCTGCCCGGCCATCATGATCACCTTCAAGACCAACCCAGACAAGCAACTGTATTATCAATCGAGCATTGATGCGGCTTTTTTCTATTACTATTACTACCACGGTATGATTTACAACTCCACTGGCACCAAAGGAACCATGAACACCTCCATCAACACTGACGACCCCGTGTTGCTCAACGAGGGTTCCGACCTGTTGCTGTTCAGCAATGAGATCATTTCCGACACAGCCTACACGCTTAAGGTGAACGCCTCGTTCAACAGCCACAGCTATTCATCTTCAGGTCAAACTGTGGTGTTCGATTCCATCGTACGGCGAGGCTATGTGGTGGTGTCGATGTCGGGCATCGCTGAGTCGTGCTATCAATACCGCAAGAGCCAGGAGGCCTTTCAGGCTCCCGATGCCTATTCCAATCTGTTTTTGGGTACCATCACGCCGCTGAACCTATACTGCAACGTGGAGAATGGTCGAGGCTTGTTCACCGCCATCGCGCCCGTGACCTGTGACACCGTGTTTCTCCGTTAAAACCTGACCGCCATGAAAAGAGTATTTTTTTTGATTGTCATGATGGCTTGTCTGGGTGCTCAGGCACAGCAGATCCACATCACAGGTTTTGTTTCGGATGCCTCAGACGGTGAGCGTATCATCGGAGCCAATGTGTATCTTCAAGATCGAAGCCGAGGGGTGGCCACCGACCAGAAAGGCTACTTCAACTTTGCCGTTCAGCTGCCAGTCACACTCTGTGTGTCGTTCGTCGGCTATGCCGACACCTGTTTCATCGTGAATAGCGTTCCCGAACAGCCGTTATCTATCAATTTGCGCCCCACGGCGGAAACGCTTAACACCGTCGAAGTGAGTGCCGAACGCATTGAGCGAAAGCCTTTCAATACCGTGACGCTGACTTCCAAGAACATCGACCTGCTGCCTACCATAGGCAGCCGTCCCGATATCATCAAGGCGGCGCAGCAGTTGCCTGGCATCGAGGCGGCTACCGAAGCCTCCAGCCTGATGATCGTGCGTGGCGGCAACCCAGGCGAGAATCTCTATATGCTCGACAACGTGCCGCTCATCTATGTGAACCATCTGGGCGGCTTCATGTCGGTGTTCAACTCCGACATGATCAACACGATGGACATCTATAAAGGCGGCTTCCCGGCACGTTTCGGCGGCAAGCTTTCCTCCATCGTGGACCTCACCGCCAAGAAAGGCGATCCCACTAAGCTGAAAGGCTCGCTGAGCGCTGGCTTGACGGATGTGGCCTTCGCCGTGGAAGGACCCGGCGGGTTCAAGAACACCAGTTTCCTCGTCACCGGACGCAAGACCTTGACCGAGGCATTGCTCTATATGGCAAGCCAGCTCAGCCAGGCCGGCGGCGGACAGGAGAACAGCCTCATCTATGGTTTCCACGACATCAACGCCAAATATACTTGGAACCCCGATGCCAAGAACTCGTTTGCCTTCAACCTTTATGAGGGCGACGACTACCTGCGCGTCTGGAAAAACAAAAGCGACCAATTCGGTGTGGAACGCAACAGCATCAGCAACATCTGGGGCAACCTGCTCGTTTCGGGTCAATGGAACAGCGCTTTGACTTCAAGACTCTTCACCGCCAACACTCTTTCATTCACGCATTACCGTCTCAAAAACAAGCTGAAGACCCACACGGTCAACATGATTGACACCACTGATTTCTTCAACAAGTCGATCTCACGAGTGGGCGACCTCTCGCTTCGCTCCGATTGGAAACTGTTTGTGGGCAATGTTTGGACATTGGAGTATGGCTTGCAGTCATCGTACTTGACCTACCAGCCCAACCACTTCACCAGCAGTGTGGCTCCAGCGAGCAATTCTGACCGCTCTAGGGTGTTCGACAATTCGGTTTACCTTGACAATAAGTTCAAGTTCGGCACCTGGTTCAACGGCAGCGTAGGCGTGAGGTTCAATTACTATGTTAATGACGATTACCGTCATTTGGCTTGGGAACCTAGATTGAATTTGAGCGTTCGCATTGCCCAAAGCACTTTCAACGCCACGGCGATGCGTGTGACGCAAAACTCACATCTGATGATGACGCCAGGCTCCATTATGAATAATGAGATTTGGATTCCTGCCGACAGCCATGTCAAGTCGGCCACCTCAGAACAGGTGTCGCTGGGATGGCAGCGCAGTTTCTACGACGGGCATTTCAACGTGGAGGTGGATGGTTACTATAAACGACTCCATGACCTGGCCACCTATCGCGAGGGAGCCAACATCCTCATCGGCGACACCGATTGGCACAGCAAGGTGGAAAGCGGCGGTGAAGGCAAGTCCTACGGCATTGAAACCATGATCAAGGCTGACTTTGGTGTGATTGACGGCTATTTAGGCTACACCTACTCGCATACCACCCGCCAGTTCGACAACATTAACTTCGGGAAGGAATATGTGTTTGAGTACGACCGCCCACATTCTGTCAACCTCAACTTGAACTGGCAGATTGACGAGGCTTGGTCGCTGAGCGCCTTATGGACGTACCAAACGGGATTGCCCTATACGCCTGTGGTGGGTGTGCAGACTGTCCCGGTGGTCAGTCCCAATGGCGAAGTGGGCTTTGAAGAAACCTTCATTTACGGCGAGCGAAACAGTGAGCGGATGCGCGACTATCACCGTCTCGACCTTTCGGCGCATTACAAGACCACTGACAAGAAGAACCGCAAGGTGGAATGGACGTTCTCGCTCTACAACGTGTATTGCCGCCGCAATCCTTACTATTACTTCTATGGTGACCATAACGGCGATCCCGTCAGTTGGGGGATGTATCCCGAGGAACCGGCTTCGCTGTGGCAACGGACTTATTTCCCGCTGATCCCGTCGGTGAGTTA
>CAMYVD010000073.1 GCA_947302205.1 uncultured Bacteroidales bacterium | reverse complement strand
TCATCCTCATCTTCATTGAGAGCAAGATCATCGACCTCGTGGTGGAAGGCGTGAAAAGCTACAAGACGGCATTCGTGGTCACCGACAAAGTGGAAGAGGTTCGCAACTTCATCATCAAGGATCTCGACCGTAGTGGTACCGTGTTCGTTGGCAGCGGCCTTTATCAAGGGGCTGAGCGCAAGATGATTTATGTCACGTTGAACCGTGCCGATCTGGTGAAACTGAAAGCCAACCTCCGTTTCCTCGACCCGAACGCCTTCGTCAATGTGATTGAAAGCTCAGAGATTATGGGTAACGGCTTTAAAGCGCTGCCGACAGAATAATTTAGAATTTAGAATTTAGAATTAAGTTCTCAATCGCTACCGGAAAATAAGCTTGTTCCAGTTTGTGGATTTTTGCCGCTAAGCTATCCGGTGTTTCATCAGACTCTAATGCGGTGTATGCTTGCAGGATGATCTCTCCGCTGTCGTAGATCTCATTCACGTAATGGATGGTGATGCCGGAGAATTGCTCTTTTGCAGCCACCACGGCCTCGTGGACATGTTCCCCATAGAAACCCTTGCCACCGTATTTTGGCAGCAGGGCAGGGTGGATGTTGACAATCTGTCGAGGATAGGCCTGGATCAGGCTTGCCGGAATCTTCCAGAGGAATCCGGCAAGCACAATCAGGTCTAAATCCAAGCTTTTCATCTCTTCAGTGAACTCAGGACTGTTGAACTCCGCCTTGGTGATCATCCTTAAGGGAATGCCTAAGTTCTTGGCGCGTTCGATGGCATACGCCTGAGGGTTGTTGCACACGACGTTGACCATCTCAACGTCTTTGTCGCCTTTGAAATACTCAGCGATGCGCTGAAGGTTTGTGCCGTTACCAGAGACGAATATGGAGAGCCTTTTCATTAATCAACACCTTTGTGAAGGAAAGAGTTTTCGGCGCTAATGCCTTGGCTGGTAGCCGAATATTGCGATACCTCTTCTTCGGATTCAAATTCTTCATAATCCATGTCCCTACGCATGTAGGCAGGCTGACGTTCCAACTCTTCGAGGCCTTTTTGGGTCTTGAAGTTGAGGCTTAAGGCTCTGAGACGGTTGCGTTTCAGCTCTTCTTTCGGATCGTAGGCTTTTTCCTTGGGCTCTTCGATCACGAGTGTTTCCACTTCGGCTACTTCGTGCTGTGCTTCAGTGTTGATGCGGTGGATATTGGAGATCTCGAAACTGTCATCCTCACTGTTGTTCTTGAAGGGATTTTCATAGACCTTGACCGTGGGAGTCGAGGGCTCTTCGTGCTTGAACGTGGGGGTGTCGAAACGGATGGGCTCATTGGTCTCGTTCAACGAATGGACCACAGTGCCGACGTGCTCATCCTCATCGGCTTTGGGCTCGGATTCAGGCTTGCAGCTGGTGGGGATTTCTGAGATCGTATGCGTCGTTACAGGAGTTGGTTCCGGTGTGGCAGTGGGAATTACGTGCTGTTCCGGCTCGTTAAGCGGGTGAATGGTTGCGGTCTCTTTGGGGGTGACGACAGATTCCACCTTTTTGGCTTTGTTCTCGAAGCCGGTGGCAATGAGGGTCACGCTGATATCGTCACCTAAGGACTCGTCAACGCCGTTGCCCCAAATCACGTCGGAGCAGTTGCCACAGGTATTCTGGACATATTCGGTGATTTCCACCACTTCGTCGAGTGACACTTCGTCGGTGCCTGAGGTGATGTAGATCAGGATGTTCTTGGCACCTTCGATGTTGTTGTCGTTGAGCAAAGGTGAGTTGATGGCGAGCTTGATGGCTTCCTCGGCGCGGTTTTCGCCTTTGGCGCGACCAGTACCCATGATGGCCTTGCCACTGTCTCTCATCACGGTCTTGACATCCTCGAAGTCAACGTTGACGTAGCCGGTGACGGTGATGATCTCGGCGATACCCTTGGCGGCGGTAGTAAGCACATCGTCAGCCTTCTTGAAGGCCT
Organism: uncultured Bacteroidales bacterium; assembly: GCA_947302205.1. Taxonomy (GTDB): domain Bacteria; phylum Bacteroidota; class Bacteroidia; order Bacteroidales; family F082; genus Limimorpha. The sequence goes on along the minus strand of CAMYVD010000073.1, from coordinate 2,733 downwards.
CGGTGAGCTTCATGTTGCCGTAGGAGTCACGCAGCTTGTCGCTGCTGATGATAATGAGGGTATCGACGTTTTTCTTCAGTTCCTCGATACCTGACTGAGCCTGCTGCTTGCGGCGACGGCCTTCACACTCGAAAGGGATGGTGACGATGCCAACGGTGAGGATGCCTTTCTCCTTGGCGATGTGGGCCACCACAGGAGCGGCACCAGTGCCGGTGCCACCGCCCATACCGGCGGTGACGAACACCATCTTGGTCTTTTCATCCATGATCTTGGTGATCTCTTCCTCGCTGCTCAATGCGGCTTCACGGCCCACGGCGGGGTCGTTGCCGGCTCCAAGCTCACGCTTGCCAAGGTGTATCTTGGTAGGGACGGTGCTCCTCATAAGAGCTTGATAATCGGTGTTGCACAACACGAAATCAACCCCCTGGATGCCCTCTTCGAGCATGTGGTTGACGGCATTTCCGCCGCCTCCTCCCACGCCGATTACCTTAATATAGTTGGCTGGCTTTTCGCACAGCGGTTTGAACATATCAGTTGTAAAGCTTTCCATAGTCTTTTTAGTTTATTGTTTTATTCTTTGATTTCATTTTCTTCGGATAAGAAAACGGTGATAATCTTTGTGAGATCGAAGCGGCGTTTCTTTTCTCCGTCTTTCCTTTGTCTCCTGCTCTTTCTGGTAGGTTCTTCGGTTGGTTCCTCCGCCACTTCTTCTTCGACAGGTTTATGGGGAATAACTACGATAGGCTCCTTGTGCTTGGCTCGTTCCATCTTTTCCTGATATTCCGCCCTGGCGATACCTTCAATCACGAGGCCGATACCAGTGGCGTACATTGGGCTGGCCAGCTCCTTGGTGCTGTCTTCCGACAGATGCTCGTTCGGGTAACCGATTCTCACGTCCAAGCCGGTTTTGAACGATGCTAACTGTTGGATGTGTTTCATCATGGCGCCACCGCCGGTAAGTACGATGCCGGCGATGAGCTTGTGCTGTGAGTTGACCTTCTGGATCTCATAGTTGACGAGCTCGAAGATTTCCTCCATGCGAGCCTGGATGATGTTGGCGAGGTTCTTGAACGAAATCTCCTTGGGTGCTCTGCCGCGGATGCCTGGGATGGACACCAATTCGTCGTCGCGGTTCTCGCTGGCCACGGCTGATCCGAACTTGACCTTCACGTCCTCGGCGTAGCGACGGATGATGGCGCAGCCCTTGCTGATGTCTTCGGTGATGATGTTGCCACCGAAGGGGATCACGGCGGAATGGTAGATCTTGTTCTCATGGAAGATGGCGATATCGGTGGTGCCGCCTCCGATGTCAACCAGGGCGACGCCAGCTTCTTTCTCTTCCTCGTCGAGTACAGCCTCAGCTGAGGCGATGGGCTCAAGGATCATGTTATCCATCTCAAGGCCGGCGCGCTCAATGCATTTCACGATGTTCATGGCGGCGGCGTTTTGCCCGATGATGACATGGAAGTTGGCTTCCAGCTTGCTGCCAAGCATGCCCTTGGGAGTGGTGCCGATCTCGCCGTCCACGAAGTATTCCTGCGGGATGACGTCAATGATCTCTTCACCTGGGATCATGTTGATTTTCCAGGTGTCAAGACGCAGCTTCTCCAACTCCTCATCGGAGATTTCCTTGTTGCGGTCGTCGCGCATCAACACGCCGCGATGCTGTAAGCTCTTGATGTGTTGTCCGGCAATGCCGACGTTGACCGATTTGATGTCAACATTCGATTGGGCGGATGCCTCGTCAACAGCTGTCTTGATGGCGTTGACCGTCTCGTCGATGTTGGTCACGATACCTCTGCTGACTCCAGTGGACACTGCCTTGCCGTATCCTAAAATCTCAATCTTTCCATTGGCGCCTTTTCTTCCAACGATGCATGCGATTTTGGTGGTGCCGATGTCTAATCCGACAATGATTTTTTCTTCACTCATAGTATTATTATTTTGTACACACAATTTGATTTTTATATTTCAAGTTCAAGGTCTTATATGCTTTAAGTTCTTCTGTTCCGCTGAGTTTTTCCAATAGGATCGCCAAACGGGCCAACTTGTCGTTGAGAGCGTCCGTGTCGCTGAGAATGACTCTGGCTGAGAGATGGTTGACAACCAATTCGTATTCGTTATGCTCGTTTTTATAGATCTGCCCGACGTTTCCCGATAGGAATGGGTCGTTACCGATGGCCAAGGCGATGTCAAGCGTCTCGTTGAGTCCTTCAAGGGCATAGATGCTGTCGGTGACATGACTGTTTTTGCCGGGCTTGGGGAAATTGAAGTTGCCGCTGGCGATGATCACACGTGGGGAGTAGTGCGGGCATGACGGGAAGATGACGCCGTCACGGGTGACGTAAACCGAACTCTTGTCTTGATTATACACACGGAGTACGGGTTCGAACTCTTTGGCCTTGATGACCAGCGTGTCGTTCAATCCGATGTAGGCGCTGGCGCTTTCGATCCACGGGTTGCCGTCGAGTAGCTTCTGGATTTGCATCATGTTGACGGAGGAGATAGCGGCATGCTGTTCCATGTTACAGATGGCTTCGGCATGGGAGATGACGCTGTCTTTCTCCACGAATCCGTTTCGGTGGCTACGCTCCAATTGGAAAGAGATGCCTTTCAGGGGCGTGTCAAGATATTGCTTCCGTCCAAAGACGAAGAGCACGACGAGAGCGGCTCCCGTGATCACCCATAATGCTATTTTCAAAATCTTCTTTACCATTGGCTGATCATGTTTTG
>CAMYVD010000072.1 GCA_947302205.1 uncultured Bacteroidales bacterium | reverse complement strand
AACACCACATTGCCATGACCCGTCATATAGACGTAAGGATAGTTGAAAATATCAGGACTGGAAGGCTCCACCGTCGGAACTTCAGGGTTGATGTCGGTTCCTATTTCTTTATTGCAAAAACGCACCAGATTAGGCAAAGAGGTGGGATTGCCATACCAGTCCCCTCCCCCACGGTATTTCAGCAGAGCGATGTTCAATTGCTGGGCCTGGGCAAAGCAACCAACGAGCAACAGTGTTATGAGGATCAACCTTTTCATTTCATCTGATTGATTAGCTGTACCGTATGGCAGGCTACCATCGCTGCCGTTTCCGTTCTCAGCCGGGCATCACCCAAGCTGCATGGCACAAAGCCATTTTCTTTGGCCAAAGCCACTTCCTCAGGACTGAAATCGCCTTCGGGACCGATAAGGATCAATGCGTTCTCCCCTTTTTTATAGATGTCGCAAAGGCAATCTTTCACATCGTCGTCAATCCAAGCGATAAACTTCTGCCCTTCGAAGGGTTGCTTCACCAATTTATCAAAAGGCATTAAATCATCAATTTTCGGCAGACGGGATTTGATGGATTGCTTCATTGCCGCTACCATCACTTTTTGAAAGCGTTCAACGTTGGCAGCGCGGCGTTCTGAATGATAGGAGGTAAACAACCGTACTCGATCGATGCCAATTTCCGTTGCCTTTTCGAGAAACCACTCTGTGCGTTCGTTGAGCTTGGTCGGGGCAATGGCGATTTCGAGTTGAAAGCCCCAGTGATCGTAACCCGGGCGTTTGTTCGTCAAGTTGACAGTGGCATGTTTGGGTAGTGCTTCCACCAACTCGGCATCATATAAAAAGCCTTCGCCATCAGTCACACAAAAGGTCTCCCCTTCGGTCATCCTCAGCACTTTCACACAGTGTTTGGATTCCTCTTCGGGAAGTGCATTCAGGCCTTCGATAGCGTCTTTGAGATAGAAAACATTCATGATTACATTCTCTCAGGCATTCCGATGCCCAGCAGTTCAGAAGCATTGCGAAGCAAGGCTGCTACCATGGAGCAGATTTGGAGGCGGAACATGCGACGGTTGGCGTCTTCCTCTTTCAGAATGCTGCATTCCTGATAGAACTGGTTGAACTCCTTGGCAAGGTCAAAAATGAAGTTGGCGATCATCGCAGGGCTACGGCCTTCTGCGGCTTGGTTGAGCACCATCGGCCACCCATACATCATCACGATGATTTCCTTTTCCTTGGGTTGGAGGTCAGTGACTTTCACGTCATTCTCCAGCTGGATGCCCTGTTCGGCAGCCTTGCGAAGCACTGAGCAGATACGGGCATGGGTGTATTGCACAAACGGACCCGTGTTGCCATTGAAGTCGATGGATTCGGCAGGATTGAAGAGCATGGTCTTCTTGGGATCCACCTTTAAGATAAAGTACTTCAGAGCGCCCAATCCAATGGTGTGATAGAGTTTATTGGCATCCTCAGGCGAAAGATCCTTTGCCTTGCCGAGTTCTTCGGAAACGCCTTTAGCCGTAGCGACCATCTCATCCATGAGGTCGTCAGCGTCCACCACCGTGCCTTCACGTGATTTCATCTTGCCATTGGGCAACTCCACCATACCGTAGGAAAGATGTTCAATGTCCTTGCCCCAATCGCGGCCCAGGCGCACCAACACACGCTTCAACACATCGAAGTGGTAGATTTGTTCGTTACCCACCACGTAAATGAGTTTTTCAGGATCATATTCCTCCACGCGAAGTTGGGCAGTACCCAAATCTTGAGTCATATAGACAGAGGTGCCGTCACGGCGGAGCAGCAGCTTCTCGTCCAAGCCCTCATCACGGAGATCGCACCAAACCGAGTTGTCGTCACGACGATAGAACACGCCTTTCTCAAGTCCTTCTTGCACCAACGCCTTACCCAACAAATAGGTCTGTGATTCGTAATAAATCTTCTCGAAAGATACACCCAGACGCTTGTAGGTGACATCAAAGCCGTCGTACACCCATTGGTTCATCATCTCCCAAAGCTGACGCACTTCCGGGTCATTGGCTTCCCACTTGCGCAGCATCTCACGGGCTTCCTGCATCAAGGTGGATTGGGCTTCGGCCTTGGCTTTAGCCTCTTCCTGGGCCTTTTCATCCAAAGTGTCGTAATCGGCAGGCAGCAAGGTCTTCAGTTCTTCCTTAAACTTCTTGTCAAAAAGCACGTAGAAGTCGCCGATCAGGTGATCGCCCTTCTTGCCCGTGGACTCAGGCGTGCAACCGTTACCCCACTTCTTCCAGGCCAACATGCTCTTGCAGATGTGGATGCCACGGTCGTTGACCAAATTGACACGAACCACGTTCTTGCCATTGGCTTTCAGAATCTCGGAAACGCTCCAGCCAAGGAGATTGTTGCGGATATGGCCCAGATGCAAAGGCTTGTTGGTATTCGGCGAGGAATACTCCACCACCACGGGCTTGCCTGACACTTGCTTGCGGCCATAGTTTTCTTTCAGATGGTTCTCACGGAAGAAATCCATCCAGAAACTATCGGAAATCAAAATGTTCAGGAAGCCTTTTACCACGTTGAACTTGGCAATCATCGACGATTCCTTCATCATCTCTGCGCCCATCTCATTGGCCAATTGTTCGGGATTACGTCCAGCCAACTTTCCAAAGGGAAACACCACCACGGTGAGATCGCCTTCAAATTCAGGCCTGGTCTTCTGGAAATTGACTTGTTGCGCAGGAGGTTCCTGTCCGTATAGGGTTTTGAACGACTTGATAAATAACTGTTTAAGAATTTCTTCTAACATATTCCATTCATTTTAATCTTGCCACAAAAATAAGAAAAAAGCGGATTAGTTGTCATTTTAGGGTTTTATTCCTACTTTTGTACAAAATATAATAGTAGCATCAACATGAAAAAGACTGTTTTGATAGCCCTTCTCCTTTTGGCCACGATCGCGATGCCGGCACAGAAAAAAAACAAACAACCTCATCGGCCCAAGGTCGGTGTTGTTCTAGGAGGTGGCGGAGCCAAGGGTGCGTCACACATCGGAGCATTGAAGTATATTGAAGAGATGGGCATCCCGATAGACTATGTAGCGGGAACCAGCATGGGCTCCATCATCGGCGGCCTTTATGCCATGGGCTATTCGCCCGATGAGCTTACAAAACTCATCTCTCAATTGGATTGGTCGGAATACATTGGCAATAGCATCAACCGCCCCATGATGTCGGAAGAGGTAAAACAGCGCAACAGCACCCTCTTGGTCAACGTGCCTTTTAGTCTCGATAGTCTTTTCAGCAAAGAATCCAAATCTTCCTTTATCAGTCAACTGCCAAATGCCTATGTCAGCAACAGTTCATTGGTCAACCTATTCAACGATCTGTGCGTGGGTTATCAGGAGGACATGGACTTCAACGACATGCCCATTCCTTTTGCTTGTGTAGCTACCAACGTCGTCACTGGCGAGGAAGTGGTGCTCCGAAGCGGCAGCGTACCCACCGCCATGCGTGCCAGTATGGCCATCCCCGGCGTGTTCTCACCGGTGGAAATCGGGGACATGGTGCTTGTGGACGGCGGTTTGGTAAACAATTTTCCGGCCGATGTACTCCGTGATATGGGAGCCGACATCATCATTGGTATCGAAATCACCAAAGACAAAAAACTCACCCGGAAAGACATCCAATCATTGCCTCAGTTACTTGGCCAATTGGTGACCAACAGCACCAGCGGCAAGCGCAAGGAAAACCGCGAAATGTGCGATATTTGGATTGTGCCTGATGTCAGCGGTTTCGGAATGCTCAGTTTCACTCCCGACGCCATCGAAACACTCGTAGGTAGAGGATATGAAAAAGCCGCTGAATACCACGATCAGCTGGAAGCCATCAAACAAAGGCTTGAAAAGGCTGCCGGCGGTCCCGTTCAAAAGAAACTCCAAGCACCAAAATCACTTAACCTGATGGAAAATTCAGTGATGATTAGCCGTGTCGACATCAACGGAGTGACTGAACAACAAAACAGTTGGCTCATCCGCAAGAGCGGTTTGACACCTGGAACGTCTTATTCAAAGGATGACATCGAAAATGCCTTGAACCTCTTTCGTGGCACTGGATGTTTCGATGAAATCACCTACAATGTTACAGAGCTTGATTCCCTACATAGCGACGAAAAACTTGCGGACGAATATGCGTTAAGCATCCACATGAAACCCTCCCATCCTCATCTTGTCGGCTTAGGACTGCGTTACGACACTGACGAGGGTGCAGCCATCTTGTTCCACTTCGGATTGAATGAAAAACGTTTCGGCGGCTCAAAACTCTCCACCAGCATCAAGCTCAGCTATAACCCGAGATTCAATTTGACCTATACTTATTCACGTGCTTCATTGGCTAATTTTAGTTTAGCTTATGACTATAGGGACGAGTATTTCCAGTTCCTCATGAATGACAACAACAAAACCAACCTTCACGCCTTTCAACATAAGATCAGCGGATATATCTCAGAATTCCACCTGCTCAATTTCAACACTACTATCGGCGCCTCTCTCGTGAGCACAGGATACGACAAGACATCCATGGAAGGAGACGCCATCGACTCTATATTTCTCATGGCTAACAAACAAATTATGCCATTCATCAATCTTAAGTATGACAACCTCAACGACGCCTATTTCGCCACTCATGGTATCCATGCCACCCTTTCAAGTCATATTTATTTCGAAAAAGACAACCCTCGTCAACTGCCGGTTGACATCAACTATAGTTTCAAAGCTTATCTCACACCACGCGATAGCAG
>CAMYVD010000071.1 GCA_947302205.1 uncultured Bacteroidales bacterium | reverse complement strand
TCGATGGCATCGGAGCCGCTGTTGGCCGTGACCACCTCGTAACCTTTTTGTTCCAAAAATATGATATGAGGCCTCAAGAGATCAATCTCATCGTCTGCCCAAAGGATGGTTGTCTTATCCATAGTTCAATTCCAATTTTTAATGGATTAACGCAAAGATAGCAATAATATTGTAATTTTGCGACATGAAAACAAACAAGAAGAAAATCGTCAACGATCCCATTTACGGATTCGTGAGCATCCCCGACGAACTGCATTTCGACATCATCGAGCATCCTTATTTCCAGCGTCTTAGACGGATCAAGCAAGTCAGCCTGACCAATTTGGTTTATCCCGGCGCCAACCATACCAGGTTCGCTCACAGCTTGGGCGCCATGCACTTGATGCGCAGGGCCATCCACTTGCTCAAAGGCAAAGGCTATGAAATCAACGACGAGGAATTGGAAGCCGCATCGCTGGCCATCCTGCTGCACGACAGCGGCCATGGCCCATTTTCACACACCTTGGAAAACAGCATCGTGTCAGGCATCACCCACGAGGACCTCTCGTTACTGCTGATGAAGAAATTCAACGAGCTCCACGATGGCAAACTTGACCTTGCCATCAAGATCTTCACAGGACAATATGAAAAGGGGTTCCTTAGCAAACTCATTTCCAGCCAATTGGACGTTGACCGCATCGATTACCTGAAACGTGACAGTTTCTTCACCGGTGTGGCCGAGGGCAATGTGAACGCCGAACGACTGCTGGACATGATGGAGGTAGTAGGCAACGAATTGGCCATTGAGGCAAAAGGCATCTACTCTGTGGAGAGTTTTTTGGTGTCGAGACGCATCATGTACTGGCAGGTTTACATGCACAAGACCGTATTGAGCGCTGAATACATGTTACGCGAAATCCTGAAAAGGGCCAGACTCATCAGTCAGGAACGCGACCTACCCGCAACGCCGGCCTTGTCGTTCTTCCTGAAACACCAAGACAAGTTTACCGAAACCGACAACCTGGACGGGGTTTTGGAAGCCTTTGGGCAATTGGATGACTTTGACGTGATGACCGCAGTGAAGCTTTGGTGCCATGACACAGATTTCGTGCTCAGCGAGCTATGCAGAAGGCTCATCAACCGTCAATTGTTCAAGATTGAACTCTCGCAAGAACCTTTTGACCCCAACTATGTGGACGACATTCTCCACGCCATCGCCAAACTTTACAATATTTCACTCTACGAGGCCAGCTTCATGCTATTGCAAGGCACCTCATCGAATCATGCCTATCATCCAAAGAAGTCGGCCATCAACATTCTCTACAAGGACGGCACTATCAAAGACATCAGCGTAGCCTCAGACCAGCTCAACATCTCAGTACTCTCGCAGCCGGTCATCAAGCATTTCATCTGCTACCCGAAAGAATTGAGAATGAACGGGAAATAATTTTTTTCAGAAAAAGATGTAACATTTTGGTGATTACGGCTACTTATGGTTGCCTCTTCACAAAAAAAGTGACTGGATGGGGCAATCACTGCAGCATCCAGTCGGTCGAGATGCAAATGAACCATTAGTTGTGCAACTAACTTGTTTTTGATTCTATCTGCAAAGTAATGAAAAAAACATCATACTCTAAAAGAATTCTTGTTGATTATTTAGAACCGTTTTTGTAGACATTTTGGAACCACTATCGAAAATTCGCATCGAGATATCAGCGAAAAAATCATGATGAAGCAAAACACTGAGGCGTGCAAGTAGCTTAACATCAATGCTTTCGCGTTCAAATATCTTGTAAATGGTGCAACGTTCAAGGCAAATCGTCCTTGAGAGCCATGCAACGGATCTTCCCTGAGCACGAAGCTCGTGTCTGATCATGTTGCCGACATGAATTTTACCCTCTTCCATCTGTGTCGAACTTAAAAATTGACACAAAAATAGGATTTTTTACAATAATACGTATTAATAATTGAAAATATTCTCAAAAAGAATATTCAATCATTTATAAGAATATTCAATCCATCATACGCAAGCATCATATTATCAGGAAGTTGCGCATTTACATCAACAGCTTTGCCCATACTGTGGCTGCAATGGGTAAACCACGCTTTCTTCACCTTCAACCGAGTGGCGATTTCAACAGCCTGGGTTATGTCAATATGGGAATAGTGAGGATTCCATCCCAATGCCTCAATAATCAGGTACTCAACCCCTAGAAGCTTTTGCAGGGCTTTCTTTGAAATCTCGTTGAAATCAGTGACGTATGCAAACTTGCCGATACGGAATGCATAGCTGGTCAAGGTATAGTGTTTCAACTTGATAGGCTCTACGTATAGGTCTCCGAATGCAAAAGGAGTCTCGTTGATGAGATGCACCTCAAAAGTGGGGGCGCCTGGATAAAGATGTTCCTTGAAGGCATAGGAAAACTCACGCTTAATCTCTGGTAATGCCGTTTTACCTACGAACAAAGGCATCGGATGGTTGCCCTGTTTGAAGATATAAGGCCTGACATCGTCAAGACCGCCAATATGATCCTTGTGCTCGTGGGTAATGAACACCGCATCCAAACGGCTGATGCCCTCGCGAAGCATCTGTTGCCGAAAGTCCGGACCGGCATCAACCGCCACCGTGACCTTGTCGGTACGGATCAAAATAGCGGTCCGAGTTCGCTTGTCACGGGGATCTTTTGACTGACACACAGGACATTGGCACCCAATCACCGGTACGCCTTGAGAGGTTCCACTGCCTAATACCGTAATCTGCATAATGAAATTTTTGCGCAAAAATAATATTAAATAGGAGTAATTCGTTACTTTTGCAAAATTTTAATTGTAACGCATATTTTATCGAATCACCATGTTCGAAAAACTGAGATATAGAATTCTAACTCGCTCCATTGAACAGTTCATCGCTGAGAAAAACGGATGTAAAATGCCTGATTTTGAGCGACTTTCATCCTTTATCGTCATCCTTGAGGATCTTGACAAGGAGCAGGTTCGCATCATCGAAGAACATTTCAAAAAGGTCTTCGGCGTCAACAGGATAAGGTTTGTCATCATCACCAACAACGCATCAAACAACGTGCTGCTCAGCGACCAATATTGCGAAGTGACCACCAAGGACTTTGGGTTTATGAAAGTGCTCAAAGCCGACAAGCAGGAAGAAATCCGGAAGCTACCCATGACCAACATGCTCATCAACATGGCTAAAAAGCATATCGACATCAGCGACTATTTGGCCACCCTACCCCTCGCCCACTTCAGGGTCAGCTTCACCAAAAGCAGGAATTTCGGCATATACGACCTCATCCTCTCCAATGAAAACAACTCCAACCCAATCAAGGACGTTGAAGCCTTATACAACTATCTTCAAGCACTTACTGGAAAATGAAAAACATATTCAAAGGCACTGGTATTGCACTCATCACGCCATTCAACGAGGACCAATCCGTTGACTTTCCGGCCTTGGAGCATATCGTCAACCATGTCATCAACGGAGGAGCTGATTTTTTAGTAGCTCTCGGAACTACCTCAGAAGCTCCTACCCTTACAGCAGAAGAGAAAAAGCAAGTCGTTGACGCCATCCTCAAAGCCAACGCCAGACGACTGCCCGTATTGCTCGGCATGGGTGGCAATAACACACAAAATGTCATTGATCAGATCAAAGCCCAGGATTTCACTGGCATTGACGGCATTCTGAGCGTGGTGCCTTACTACAACAAACCTAACCAACGCGGCATGAAAGCCCACTTTGAGGCCATCGCCGACGCCAGTCCGGTTCCCGTCATCCTTTATAACGTGCCGGGGCGTGTGGGGGTGAACCTGCAAGCCTCCACTTGCGTGGCACTGGCCCAGCATCCCAACATCGTGGCCGTCAAGGAAGCCTCGGGCAACCTGCAACAAATCATGGAGATTCTTCGCGACAAGCCTGCTGACTTTGACGTTCTGTCCGGCGACGACGGCATCACCCAACCTCTGATGGCTCTCGGTGCCCAAGGGGTCATTTCGGTAGCGGCCAACGCCTACATCAAGCCCTTTGCCATGATGATGAAAGCCATGAAGGAAGGCCAACCTGAAGTGGCACTAAAGTTGCATTACTCCATGCTGCGCATGAACCAACTCATCTTCGCCGACGGCAACCCTGCCGGCATCAAATGCCTGATGAGCCAGATGGGATTATGCAAAAACGCATTGCGACTTCCTCTGGTTCCAGCGAATGAAAAGGTGGAAACCGATATTATTGAAGAATGGAAACAATTAAAAAACCTATAAAATGAGAAAACTGTTTATTCTTTTGGCTGTCCTGATTTGCGGCAACCTGTTCGCTCAAAAGAGCCAGCAAGAGCTCAACCAGCTCATGCAGCAACGCAACGAGTATTACTTCACCTTCGTGTTGAACGGCAACGACAACTTACAACAAATCGCCCATACGATTTCCGTTGACCGCGTCGACGGCAATGTGGTGACGGCATACGCCAACAACAAGGAATTTGCCGAGTTCCAGAAAATGGGTTATGAAATCACCCTCCAGACTCCTCCTTCAATGCAATTCGAGGCTGAGATGTGGGACGGAAGCAACCGCGCCGCCTACGACTGGGACCAGTACCCAACATACGAGGCCTACGAAGCCATGATGTACCAGTTCGCTACCGACCATCCTGACAAATGCGAAATCATCGAACTCGGCACACTGCCAAGCAACCGCAAGATTTTGATTGCCCACATCAACAACGGCTCAGGTACAGGCAAGCCGAAGTTCCTTTACACCTCAACCATCCATGGTGACGAGACTACAGGCTGGATGCTGATGCTCCGCATGATTGACTATATCCTCGAAAATCCCACCCTTCCTGAATGCGCTAACGTGTTGGAAAACATCGACCTTTATGTCGGTCCCAACACCAACCCTGACGGTACCTATCATGGCGGCAACAACACTGTGAACGGCGCCACCCGTGCCAATGCCAACGGCATCGACATGAACCGCAACTATGCCGACCCGCATGAAGGCCCACACCCTGA
>CAMYVD010000070.1 GCA_947302205.1 uncultured Bacteroidales bacterium | reverse complement strand
TTCGAAATCAACCTGCAGAACTATTAATCAAAAATGACCCCCAATCACCGCATCCATCTCTGCCTCGCCAAGATGTCGCCGACAGGCGAAGAACAGAAGTACATCCAGGAGGCGTTCGACACCAACTGGGTGGCACCGCTGGGCCCGAATGTGGATGCTTTTGAAAAGGCGTTGGAGGAATATATAGGTAACGACCGGCATGTTGTGGCATTGAGCTCATGCACGGCGGCTATCCATCTGGCATTGCTCCTGGTGGGAGTAAAGCCTGGCGACGAGGTGCTCTGCCAGTCGATGTCGTTCTGCGCTTCGACCAATCCTGTTACTTATTGCGGGGCCAGGCCGGTGTTGGTGGATTCCGATAAGGAGACCTGGAACATGTCGCCAGAGTTGCTGGAAACAGCCATCAAAGACAGGATTGCCAAGACGGGTCGCAAGCCGAAAGCCATCATCGTGGTGGATCTCTACGGGATGCCAGCCCATTGGGAAGCCATAGAGGGAATCTCCAAAAGATATGAGATTCAGGTAATTGAAGACGCTGCCAATGCCTTGGGCTCAACCTACAAAGGCCAGCCTTGCGGCACTTTCGGCGACATTGCCACCTTGTCGTTCAACGGCAACAAAATGATTACGACTAGTGGGGGAGGTGCCGTCATCTGCAAAGATGAAGCAACTAAAAAATGCGCCATCTTCCTCGCCACACAAGCCAAGGAGCCTTACCTCCATTACGAGCATGAGACGATTGGATTCAACTACCGCATGAGCAACATTTCAGCTGGCATTGGCCGTGGGCAGATGACGGTGCTCGAAGATCACGTAAGGCATCATAAGCACGTTCATGAGCTATATCGGGAGCTTTTAAAGGATGTGACGGTTCAAGAGAATCCCAATGCCGATTACGACAGCAACTTTTGGCTCACAACCGTCCTTTTCAAGAAAGCATTCGACACCGAAGCCTTCTGCCTGGAGCTTGATAAAATGGGCATTGAAGCCCGCCCACTATGGAAGCCGATGCACCTGCAGCCGGTCTATAAAGACGCTCCAGCGTATGTCAACGGTGTAAGCGAATCGCTATTCAAGAGGGGTATTTGCCTGCCATCCGGCCCTTGGGTAACGGAGGAAGATGTAAAATACATCGTGGATTGCCTCAATTATTTCGGAAAGTAGTATCTTTGCAAAAAATTAGCACATTTTGAAAGGAATCGTTCTCGCCGGGGGATCCGGCACAAGATTGTATCCCATCACCAAGGGGGTGAGCAAACAGCTGCTGCCTATCTACGACAAGCCGATGGTGTATTACCCCATCAGCGCCTTGATGCTGGCTGGGATTAGGGAAATCCTCATCATCAGCACACCCAACGACCTGCCGGGATTCAAACGCCTGTTGGGCGATGGCTCGGACTATGGCGTCCGCTTCGAATACGCCGAACAGCCTTCGCCCGACGGACTGGCACAGGCCTTCATCATCGGTGAGAAGTTCATCGGCAACGACAGCGCCTGTCTCGTGCTGGGCGACAATATCTTCCACGGTGCGGGCTTTACCGGGCTGTTGAGAAATGCGGTGAAAGATGTCGAGGAACACCAAAAAGCTACTGTATTTGGCTATTGGGTGGCCGACCCCGAACGTTATGGTGTGGCGGAGTTCGACAAGCAGGGCAACTGCCTCAGCATTGAGGAGAAACCCAAGGAACCCAAGAGCAACTATGCCGTGACGGGCCTTTATTTCTACCCGAACAAGGTGGTCGAAATCGCCAAGCATATCAAGCCCTCGGCCCGTGGCGAACTGGAAATCACCACGGTCAACCAGGAATTCCTGAAAGCCGGTGAGCTGAAGGTGCAAGTGTTCGGTCGTGGCTTCGCTTGGCTCGACACAGGGACGCACGACAGCCTTTCGGAAGCATCTACCTTCGTGGAGGTCATCGAGAAGCGTCAAGGCTTGAAGATCGCCTGCCTCGAGGGCATCGCTTACCGTAACGGCTGGATTACCGAAGAAAAGATGCGGGAATTGGCCCAGCCGATGCTCAAAAACCAATACGGCCAATACCTGCTGAAGGTAATCGAAGAGAAGAAGGCTGAGATTGATTCGGATTCATTTAATAAATAAGATGATGTTATGAAAACTGCGCTTATCACAGGGGTAACGGGTCAGGATGGGTCCTATTTGGCTGATTTTTTGTTGGAAAAAGGCTATGAGGTGCATGGCATCATCCGACGCAGTTCGGTTGACTTCCGTGAAAGGATAGCCCATCTTGAAGGCAAGCCGCATTTCCACCTGCATTATGCCGACCTTGGCGATTCCATGTCGATCGTAAAAGTGGTCGATAAGGTGCAGCCCGACGAGATATACAACCTTGCCGCACAAAGTCATGTGCAAGTGAGTTTTGACTCGCCCGAATTCACCGCTGATGTTGACGCAACAGGCGTTTTAAGGGTGTTGGAAGCTGTCCGTGCCTGCCACCTGGAGAAGACTTGCCGTGTGTATCAGGCGTCCACTTCCGAGCTTTACGGAAAGGTGGAAGCCGTTCCCCAAAACGAAAATACTCCGTTCCATCCATATTCACCCTATGCTGTGGCCAAGCTTTATGGCTTTTGGATCGTGAAGGAATACCGTGAGGCCTACAATATGTTCTGCTGCTCTGGCATCCTCTTTAACCATGAATCCGAACGTCGTGGTGAGACTTTTGTAACAAGAAAGATTACGCTTGCGGCTGCTAGAATTTCGCAAGGTTTTCAGGATTGCTTGTATTTGGGAAACCTCGACAGCTTGAGAGATTGGGGTTATGCCAAGGACTACGTGGAGTGCATGTGGCTCATGCTTCAGCAAGATACGCCCGATGACTATGTGATTGCCACTGGCGTACAGCACTCGGTGCGTGAGTTTGCGACCTTGGCATTCCATTACGCAGGCATAGAGCTGAAGTTTGAGGGTGAAGGAATTAATGAGAAGGGCATTGTGGTGAGCGGTCCGGAAAAGTTGATTGGCAAGACGGTTGTGGCCGTGAGTGAGGACTTCTATCGCCCAACGGATGTCGTGAATCTTTTGGGTGATCCGACCAAAGCGAAGGCGAAACTGGGTTGGAATCCTTCAAAAACCAGCTTTGAACAACTGGTGCAACTGATGGTGGAGCACGATATCGCAAAAGTGGCGGGAGAGGGTGCGGCGGCAAAAGTACGCACGAATCTCGCTGAGTATCTTGAAAAAGGCATTGTGAAATGATGGAGCAACATTCGAAGATTTACGTGGCTGGGCATCGCGGCATGGTGGGCTCTGCCATTGTTCGTGAATTACAGCGTCAAGGCTATGACAACATCATTACAAGGACTCACAAGGAATTGGATTTGACGCGCCAAGACCAAGTGGAGCGGTTTTTTGCCGAGGAAAAGCCGGAATACGTGTTCCTCGCTGCGGCTAAAGTAGGCGGCATCGTGGCCAACCAATCGGCTTTGGCGGATTTCATGTACGACAACATGATCCTGGAAATGAATGTGATCCATGCGGCATGGAAGAATGGTTGCAAAAAACTGGAATTCCTGGGTAGTTCGTGCATATATCCGAGAATGGCACCTCAGCCGATGCCGGAATCATGTCTTTTGACATCGGAATTGGAAAAAACCAACGAGGCTTACGCCTTGGCTAAAATCTCCGGCCTGAAGTATTGCGAGTTCCTGAACCGTCAGTATGGCACGGATTATATCAGCGTGATGCCTACCAACCTCTATGGTCCGAATGATAATTACCATCCTGAGCATAGTCATGTTTTACCTGCATTAATCAGGCGTTTTCACGAAGCCAAAGTCAATGGCTTGAAGGAAGTCACCTGTTGGGGCGACGGATCTCCGCTGAGGGAATTCCTGTATGTGGATGATTTGGCCAACCTTTGTGTGTTCCTGATGAACAACTACAGTGGCAACGAGACTGTGAATGCTGGTACGGGAAAAGAATTGACAATTAAGGCGTTGACAGAACTGGTGGCTAAAGTCGTGGGCTACGAAGGCGAGATCAAGTGGGACACCTCCAGGCCGAATGGCACCCCTCGCAAGCTCCTCGATGTAAGCAAAGCAACAAAACTTGGCTGGACCTACAAAACGGAATTGGAGGATGGGATACGTTTGGCCTACGAGGATTTCCTCAATAATCCCATGAGAGCCGAGAGGTAACGAAAAAAATCACTATTTTTTTGTTTTTTTGGTAATTCATCGTATTTTTGCATTGATTACCGAAAATAGATACAAAGACCATTATGAGTACTTCAGATAAAAGACCATTGCTGTCGAGATGGATGGGGGGCTTCTTCAACAAGAGGGTGCTGCCCTATTGGTGTGTGTTGTTGCTTGACACGTTCATCGTGTTCTTCTCGTGTATGTTTTGTTTTTGGGTGCAAAACCGCTCGGTTGTATTGCTCAACCATAGTGACAGTGTGTTGATTACCTCCGTTTTTTATGCGTTTTTGAGTTGGATTGGCGCAAGGATATTCAGAACGTATACGGGAGTGGTTCGCTATTCCAGTTTGGTTGACCTCATGAAGGTGGCTTTCGCAAGTTTGGTGACGCTGGCCTTGGCTTTGATCAGCCATTATGTATTCAAATGGCAAAACATCCCCACTTTTAGTGCTTTGTCGCCCATTGCCATCATAGCCTCGTTTGTGGTGGCTACCATGTTGATGTGGGCCATGCGTCTTTTGGTGAGAACGGTCTATGAACAAACCCAAATCCAGACGAAGAAGACCAGAGTGCTCATTTATGGTGCCTTGACTGGTGGCGTGGGTGTAGCCAAAAGCATTCGCGACCAAAAACCGCCTCAATTTGAATTGTGTGGCTTTATCTCACACGAACATCGCATCCGTAAGATGAGCCTGATGGGTGTTCCCATCTTCAACCCCGATGATGACTTGGCAGAAATCGTGAAAAAGCTACGCATCGAGGCCGTTTTGGTAAGCCCCCTCCGTGTGGATGACTTCCGAAACAACCAGGAAATCCAGGATGTTTTGATCGGTGCCGGATGTAAGATTTACATGGCTCAACTGGAGAAAGAAGCCAACCTGATCGATGGTGAACTGAGCGAAGAGGAAGACAATAGGGTGCAACTGAAAGAGGTGAGCGTAGAAGACTTGCTGCCTCGTCAACAGATCTCAGTGGATATGAAGTC
>CAMYVD010000069.1 GCA_947302205.1 uncultured Bacteroidales bacterium | reverse complement strand
TGAAGGTGGTTCACAACAAGCTTGAGCTGATGGCTTTATTAGAAAAAGGCCAACGACGCAATGTCGTTGGCGCTTTCATGAGTTCTGGCGACTTCAATGGCTTGACCACTGATGATCTGAAAACCTTGTATTAATTATTTATCCAAGCTCATCAAAAATTCCTCGTTGCTGACGGTCTTGGCGACTTTGTCTTTCAGGAACTCCATGGCTTCTACAGGTGTCATGTCGGCAAAGTGTGTGCGCAGTGCCCATACTCTTGCCAGCGTGATCTCGTCGACGAGCAGGTCGTCGCGGCGGGTGCCTGAGGCCACGATGTCTATGGCGGGGAAGATACGCTTGTTCGACAGACGACGGTCGAGCTGAAGTTCCATGTTGCCGGTGCCTTTGAATTCTTCAAAGATGACTTCATCCATCTTGGAGCCGGTGTCGATCAGGGCGGTGGCCAAGATGGTCAGTGAACCGCCATTTTCGATCTTACGGGCGGCGCCAAAGAAGCGCTTCGGCTTCTGGAGGGCATTGGCCTCCACACCACCGGTGAGCACCTTGCCGGAGGCAGGTGACACGGTGTTGTAGGCGCGCGCCAAACGGGTGATGGAGTCGAGTAGGATGACCACGTCGTGGCCGCACTCGGTGAGGCGCTTGGCCTTCTCCAACACGATGTTGGCAATCTGAACATGTTTCGATGCGGGCTCGTCGAAGGTGGAAGCGATGACTTCCGCATTCACGCTGCGCTGCATGTCGGTGACTTCCTCGGGACGTTCGTCGATGAGTAGGATGATTAGGTACACCTCGGGATGGTTGGCGGCAATGGCGTTGGCCACTTCTTTCAGCAACACGGTCTTACCGGTCTTGGGCTGGGCGACGATCAAGCCGCGCTGGCCCTTGCCGATGGGGGCGAACATATCCATGATTCGGGTGGAGATAGTACCGCCTTGGTGCCCCGTGATGGTGAACTTCTCGTTGGGGAACAAAGGTGTCAGGAAGTCGAACGGGATGCGGTCGCGCACCTCTTCCGGCTTACGGCCGTTGATATAGTCCACACGTACCAAGGGGAAGAATTTTTCACCGCTCTTTGGAGGACGGATGGCGCCTAAAATGGTGTCACCGGTCTTCAAACCAAACAACTTGATCTGTGAGGTGGAAACATAGATGTCGTCAGGTGAGGAGAGGTAGTTGTAGTCGGAGGAGCGGAGGAAACCGAAGCCTTCGGGCATGATTTCAAGTACGCCCTCGGCCACCACCACGCTGTCGAACTCGTTGAGAATCTCGTCGCGGCGCTGCTTCTCAGCTCTTTCGGCGTTCATTTGCTGCTCCCGCTGCTCTCTTTGTTCGCGCTGCTCCCTTTGCTCTTTCTGTTCCTTTTCGGCGTTTTGTCCGTTCTGATTGTTGTTTTCTCTTACTTGTTGATGCTCCTTAAACTCTCTTCTATGCTCTTTGTCTCTCTGTTGCTCTCTTTGCTGGTCTCTCTGGGGCTCTTTGGGTTGCTCTCTTTGAGGCTCTTTTGGCTCTCTTTGAGGCTCTTTCGGTTCTCTTTGAGGCTCTTTCGGTTCCCTTGGAGTTTCGTTTTGGGGCTCCTTGGGCTCCCTTTGCGGTTCCTTGGCCTCCATAGGAGCCGGTTTTTCCTTTGGCTCAGCTACGGGAGCGTTGTTGTTATTGTTGTTCTCACGGGATATTCTCGGGCGTTTTTCCCTTTTCTTGGATTCGCCTTGTGGATTGGGATTTACAGGCGTTTCCTCGGTGGGGAAGGGGATCTCTTGAGTCTTCGGGGCCTCTTCCTTTTTATGGGGAGCCTCTTCCTTAGGAGTTTGTTTTTCCTTCTTTTGCTTTTGCTGTTTCTCCTTTTCGGGGGCGGCCTCTACGGGTGCGGGATTACCTTGGTTTTTCGGCTTCCTGCCACGCTTTTTCGGGGCTGCGTCCTGCGATTTCTTTACGGTTTCAGGATGCTCCACCTGGTGGTCTATGATATCATAAATCAGCTGTTGCTTGCTGCGTCCTTCGTCGTCAATTCCTAATTCAATGGCGATAATCTTCAGATCGTCCAAAGTCTTATCGTTCAATTCATAGATGTTATACATAAATGGGCATGAAAATGTTTGGAAAAAATTAGAGAAACTGATTTTTGTGCTTGGTTCTTTCAAAAATCACGGCAAAAATAATGAAAATTTATATACTCGCAAGTTTTTTCTTCATTTTTCGTCAAATTATTATCTTTGCAGTCCCAATTCAAATAGAAACAATCATGAAACAGAGAGTACAATCCATTTTGTTTTTCCTTTCGGCCATCGTTTTAGGCCTGTTGTTTTTTATGCCCATAACAAGCTATCTCGATGAATACGGCACCTATTATAAATTGTTCGTTCACGGCGTCAGCGTCGTTTCGGTAGCCCCTGGCGTTGAACTCTCGTTCAGCTCGATTTACACGCTGCCGCTCTTGATCCTCACTGTGGCGATCATGCTGGTCAGTTTTTATATCTCCATGTCGATTTTCCGCGCAGTGAAACTGGAACAATTCGTCAAGTTGTTCAAACTTTCACGGCTCAACGTCGCTTTGACCGTGGTGCTGATTGCCACGATTTTCGTCTATTATCTGATGAAGACAGGTTCGGCCATTGCGGCTGCCCCTTCGTTCCGCTGGCCGGCATGGGGCGCTTTCCTGCCTTTGGTCGCTTTGGTCATGATACTCTTGGCTTCCTCAGGCCTGAAGAAGGATATCGACAAGGTACGTTCCGTCAATAGGCTGAGATAAGCCTAGAACAGCCTGTTCCTGTCGATTTCAAAGATTTCCATGTCTTTGATCTGTTTTCCGTCAATGACGAGACGGACCATGGTGGTTTTCTTCTGAAAACCGGACCTTCCTGCCGCACCTGGGTTGATGTGCAGCAAATTCAATTTTTTGTCGTAGATGACTCTAAGGATGTGGGAGTGACCGCATACGAAGAGGTCGGGCTTCCTGTCCTTAAGGATGTATTTGACCTCGGGCATATAATGCTCCGGGTAGCCCCCGATGTGGGTCATGAAGACGCGTACGTCCTCGACCTTGAAATGTTGGTCCTCGGGGTATTGCAGACGCACGATGTGGTCGTCGATGTTGCCGTGAACAGCTCGAAGCGGCTTGA
This sequence comes from uncultured Bacteroidales bacterium, assembly GCA_947302205.1. Classification (GTDB taxonomy): domain Bacteria; phylum Bacteroidota; class Bacteroidia; order Bacteroidales; family F082; genus Limimorpha. The sequence continues at coordinate 2,913 of CAMYVD010000069.1, read as the reverse complement.
ACGCTTCGAGCTGTTCGGCGGTTTCAATATTGCCAATGTCGCCGGCATGCCATAGCTCGTCCACGTCCTTGAAAAAATCAAAGAGCTGGGGAATCAAAGCCCCATGGGTGTCCGATAAGATGCCGATTCTTTTCATGTTAAATGTTGATCAGGAAGCCGACACTCAACACTTCCTTGAACTGTACTTTAGACCCTTTGGTCATCATGGTCTCACCTGTGGCAGGATCAATCTCTGGATTGCCCTGTTTGTCCACAATGGGGAATTTGATGTCGTAATCGTAAATGAGGTGGGTTCCGAAGTTGCAGTTGAGCCATGAATTCACCTTCAAGACAATGAGGTTCTGCCAGTCAACGTCAATGCGCTCAGGATGGTTGAGGTAATTGGTGAAGAGTTCCAGCTTCGAGTTGAAGTCCACATTCTCAAAAATGGTATAGTTGAATTTGGCCACCATGCGGGCACCGAATTCATAACGGATGGTCTTGATGGTGTGATCCGTCGGGTCATTCTCGTCAAGGGTGTTGACACCGTAAGCCCCCTCAGCTGCCAGGATGGTGTCGTTCACAATCGTGATACGTCCGGCGAGTGGAGCAAAATTGAGGGAGAAATGTTCGCTGGGGACCCATTCCATACCAAGACCGAGCGAGATATAGGCAGGAGCCAGCCATTTGGAGGTGTAATGGGTGGAATCGACTTGGTAGTCATAACCCTTGGCGAATTGCGAACGGAAGGCCAATTCCAAGCTGTAATTCAGGGTCTTGGTAGCCTTCAAGGCGGCTAGCGAGGTAAACTCAATTTGGTCGTCGGTCTTGATGGCCTTTTTCTTGAAGTCGAAGAAGCTGTAACCCAAGGAGGTGTTTAGGGTGTTGGTCCACTTGAAGTTGTTTTTGGCGTAATTGAGGGAATAATTGAAAGTGCCCATCCACGATAAGGTGTTTTGTCCACCGGCAGCCCAGTTGGTATAGGAACCTTGGGCAAAATTCAGGCCGATGTTGCCCTTGCCGTGCCAGTGACTGCTTTTCGCAGGAGCCTCCGCTTCTTGTGCCGTTGCACTTACTCCAAATAGGAGCACGAGTGCCATAAAAAGTAAATGTTTCTTCATGTTTAGATATGTTTAATATGAATTTCCGTCTTGATAATTCCGCGATCCGATGCTGAACGTGATGTCCTGCTTGTTGTAGCTGCGGACGTATTTGCCGTTTTTCACCGCAGGGATCCAATGGGTGTTTTGGAGCAGGCGGATGGCCTCGTTGTCGCAACCGCCGCCTACGGAGTTCTGTATGGTGATGTTCGACACGTTGCCGTCAGTCTCCACAACGAAGTTCAGCCGCACTGTCCCCGACACCTCGGTGGCCTTGGCTGCTTCGGGATATTCAAGATTTTTGAGGATGTAGTTGGCCATGTTGCTTCCGTCGGCGAAATAGGGCTTGGAAGCTTCTTCAAGCTGGCGCAACTCGTAGATTTGATAGCTGCTGTCGGCCTCCAATGCCAGTGGGACTGCTACACGTTCGCGTTTGTTCCAATAGCGTTTGTAGGCTTTGGCGTTGTAGTCCACCTCGTATTCCATGTCATACTCAACGGGTAGCATGTTTTTGGTGGCAGGTTCCCAAAGGATTTTTTTCACCATGTCCAAGGCGTTGGCATTGGCGAATTCGCTGAAAGTCTCCTTCACTTGATAGTTGCTGCCGTGGCCTTTTTCGTCTAGATGGAAGGTCACCACTACCTTGCCTTTGTTGCCGGCTCGGAGGTCGACATCGGGATATACGAGGTTCTGCTGGATGAATTCTTCAGTCAATGGATGACCGGCTATCGGGGTGGGATGGCTGATTTGGGCGAAGCCATGGGTGACGACAAAGGCCATCACGAGGCAAACCAGCCGTTGTGTTATTTTTAAAATATTCATAATCAATTTATTGTTGATGTTATACAGATATTGGTTTTTACGAGGCTAAGTTACTGTTATTATTTTTATTTTTGCAAAAAAAATACGCCATTATGGAAAATAATGAGAAAAGCAACATGATCTTCGGGGTGCATCCCGTGTTGGAATTGATCCGCTCGCAGAAGGAGATCGAAAAGGTTTTCATCCAAGCGGGGGCTCGTACGATGGAAATCACTGAGATTGCCAACCATTGCCGTGCCAACGGCATTCCCGTGCAGTATGTGCCCATGGAGAAGATGAACCGCTTGACGCGCAAGAACCATCAAGGGGTGGTGGCTTTCGTCTGCCCAATAGAATACCAGCCTTTGGAGAAGGTGGTTCCAGCCGTCTTTGAGGAGGGCCGTGACCCCTTCGTGTTGATGCTCGACCGTGTGACGGATGTGCGTAATTTCGGTGCCATTGCCCGAACCGCCTACGCCGCTGGCGTGGATGCCATCGTCATCCCTTCCAAAGGCTCTGCTTTGATCAATGGCGATGCCATGAAGACTTCCGCCGGTGCCTTGTCCTTAATTAATGTGTGCCGTGTGGATAACATGAAGGATGCCATCGATTTCCTCCAGGCCAGTGGCCTGCGTGTAGTGGGCTTTACCGAAAAAGCCAAAGAGAGCCTGTGGAAATCGGATCTCACAGGCCCCCTTTGTGTGATGATGGGTTCCGAGGAGGACGGCATCAGCCCCGCCTATCTCAAACGCCTCGACGCTCACCTGATGATTCCCATGCCTGGCGACATCGATTCGCTCAACGTTTCCGTAGCCACGGGAATTGTTTGTTTCGAGGTGGTGCGGCAGTCGTCATTGCGAGGAGTGTAAACGACGAAGCAATCCAGTTTGGGTAATACTGGATTGCTTCGCTACGCTCGCAATGACGAGTTATTTCAGATATTTATCCAACCAATTATAGAACCTGCGTTGCCAGAGCACGCCGTTCTGTGGTTTCAACACCCAGTGGTTCTCATCCGGGAAGTAGAGGAACT
>CAMYVD010000068.1 GCA_947302205.1 uncultured Bacteroidales bacterium | reverse complement strand
TGAAGGAAGGCCTGTTCACCGCCTTGGAGAAAGGTATCTTCGGCGACGTGAAACGCCCGAAGAACGGCGGTAAGGGTCTGGCCGGCGTGACGCTGAAAGCAGAGAATTATTTGAATCCGTTTGTTGAACTAATGAAAGGGAAGAGATAATGAGTGAAGGTTTGTATTCAATGGAGGCTAAGGATTACGACAAAACCCTAGACCTCACCAAGATAAAGCCCTACGGCGACACCATGAACGACGGCAAGATGCAGCTGAGCTTCACCTTGCCCGTGCCTTGCGGCGCAGAAGCCATCGAAGCAGCCAAGCTGCTGCTGAAGAAGATGGGACTGGAAAACCCCAGCGTGGTGTATTACAGGGAACTGACGCCCGGTTTCACCTTTGTCAACTGCTACGGCAGCTGCACCCACACGGTGGACTATTCGACCATCTATGTGCCCAAGGTGGAATCGACCACGATGGACATGTACGAGACCGACAAGTACATCAAGGAGAACATCGGTCGTAAGATTGTCATCGTAGGTGCCTCGACAGGTACCGACGCCCACACTGTGGGTATCGATGCCATCATGAACATGAAGGGCTATGCCGGCCACTACGGACTGGAGCGCTACGAGATGATTGAGGCCTACAACCTCGGTTCGCAGGTGCCCAACGAGGAGTTCATCGCCAAAGGCATCGAACTCCACGCCGATGCCTTGCTGGTGTCGCAGACCGTGACCCAGAAGGATGTCCACATCCACAACATGACCAACTTCATCGAGTTGATGGAGGCCGAGGGCCTGCGCGACAAGATGATCTGCTGCTGTGGCGGCGCCCGTATCACGCACGAACTGGCCAAGGAACTCGGTTTCGACGCTGGTTTCGGTATGAACACCTACGCCGATGATGTGGCTTCGTTCGTGGTCCAAGAAATGGTTAAGAGAGGAATGAAATAATGAGCGGGTACGTCATTGCGAGGAGGAACGACGAAGCAATCCACAAGTACGGTGGTAATTGCTTTTTCGAAGACATGTGGATTGCTTCGCTACGCTCGCAATGACGATATACTAGACATATCAATCAACTAAACAATAATCAACAAAAACATCAATCATGGAAAAAAATGAAATGAGAGAAGTAATCGCTAAGCGTGCAGCCAAAGAGCTTCACGACGGCGATGTTGTCAATCTTGGCATTGGCATTCCGACTTTGATCCCCAACTACCTTCCTGAAGGTGTCACCGTGACCCTCCAAACCGAGAACGGTGCCATGGGCATGGGCCCGACCCCTGAAGAAGGCAAGGAAGACAAGAACCTCATCAACGCTGGCGGTGGTGCTATCACCCTGCTGCCCGGCGCCTGCACCTTCGACTCAGCCACTTCGTTCGCCATCATCCGTGGCGGTCATGTGAACGTGTCGTTCCTTGGCGCCCTGCAAGTCGATGAGAAGGGCAATCTCGCCAACTGGATCATCCCTGGAAAGATGGCTCCCGGTATGGGTGGTGCTATGGACCTCGTCGTGGGTGCCAAGCGCGTGATCCTCACCATGGAACACACCCAGAAGGGTGCTCCCAAGATCCTGAAGGAGTGCACGCTGCCTCTGACCGCTGCCGGACAGGTGAACATGATCATCACCGAGATGGGTGTCATGGACATCACCCCCGAAGGCATCGTCCTGAAGGAGATCCACCCCGAGTTCACGGTTGAAGATGTGCAAGCTGCCACTGAGGCCAAGCTGATCATCAGCCCGAACCTGAAACCCATGGACATCTAATCCCTAAGGAGATGGAATACACCTATCTGAAGATCGAGGAACACGACAATATCGCTGTCATGAAGGTGTCGGCGCCCAAGACCCTGAATGCCCTGAATACAGGCGTCTTCAAGGATATGGACGACTACCTGACCAAGTTTGACTGCAACAAGTTCCGTGTCCTCATCGTCACTGGCGACGGCGAGAAGAGCTTTGTGGCCGGTGCCGACATCAGCGAGATGGCCAACCTCAGCATGCTTGAAGGTCAGGCCTTCGGCGCTCGTGGCGCTGCCGTGTTCCGCAAGCTGGAAACCCTGCATGTGCCGGTGATTGCTGCCGTGAACGGCTTCGCCCTGGGCGGTGGCTGCGAATTGGCTATGGCCTGCGACATCCGTATCTGCTCTGAGAACGCCAAGTTCGGTCAACCCGAAGTGGGTCTGGGTATCATCCCGGGCTTCAGCGGCACCGTGCGTCTGGCACGTCTCGTGGGGCAGGGGATGGCCAAGCAACTCATCTATACAGGCAAGGTCATCAAGGCAGACGAAGCTTTGCGCATCGGTCTCGTCAACGAGGTCGTTCCTCAAGCCGAGCTGATGAACCGCGCCTTTGAGTTGGCCAACCAGATTGCCGCCAACGCTCCTTTGGCTGTGAAAGCCGCCAAGCTCACCATCAACGAAGAGTGGGACATGGATGCCGACAGAGCCATTGAGAACGAAAGCGTCTTTTTCGGCCGCTGCTTCCTCACGGAAGATCAGAAAGAAGGCATGAAGGCTTTTTTGGAAAAGCGTAAACCAACCTATCAAGGAAAATAATTCAATCATCATTAAAAACTATAAATCATGAAAATCTGTGTTATCGGAACCGGTACAATGGCAAAAGGCATCGTGAAGGCTTTCGCCGCCCAGATGCCCGTCGTCATGAAGAGCCGTACCCAAGCCAGCCTCGACAAGGCCATGGCTTCCATCGCCAAAGGTTATGGCAAACTGGTGGAAAAGGGCAAGATGACCCAAGAGGCCGTCGATGCTCTGTTGAAGAACATCACCACCACCACCGACTATGCTACTTTCGCTGATGCCGACCTCGTCATCGAGGCCGCAGTGGAGGAGATGCAGCTGAAGAAGGATGTGTTCATGGAACTTGACAAGATCTGCAAGCCCGAGACCATCTTCGCCACCAACTCATCCTCACTGTCGATCACCGAGATCGCTGCTTGCACCAGCCGTCCTGCCCAATTCATCGGCATGCACTTCTTCAATCCCGCTGACCGTATGGCCCTCGTTGAAGTCATCAAGGGACAACTCACCAGCGACGAAGTCACCAAGTGCATCGTTGAACTCGCTACTTCCATCGGCAAACAGCCCGTGGAGGTGAAGGAAGCTCCCGGATTTGTCGTCAACCGCATCCTCATCCCGATGATCAACGAAGCTGTGGGCATCCTCGCCGACGGTATCGCATCCGCTGAGGACATCGACAAGTGCATGATGCTGGGCGCCAACCACCCGATGGGTCCCCTCGCTTTGGCCGACCTCATTGGCAACGACGTCAACCTCGCCATCATGGAAGTGCTTTACAAAGAATTTGGCGATCCCAAGTATCGTCCTCATCCCTTGCTCCGCAAGATGGTGAGAGCTGGACTGCTTGGCCGTAAAACTGGAGAAGGATTCTACAAATACTAAACAATATGGATTTTAGCTATTCAAAGACAGAACAGTTGTTCTTGCAGATGATCAGATCGTTTGCTGAGAACGAAGTAAAGCCTTTGGCCGCCGAAGTCGATGATCAGGAACGTTTCCCGATGGAGACTGTCCAGAAGATGGGCAAGCTCGGTATCATGGGTATCCCGATCCCGAAGCAGTATGGTGGACAGGGCGGTACCGTCCAGATGTACATCATGGCGGTCGAAGAGCTCTCGAGAGTGTGCGCCACCACCGGCGTCATCGTCTCGGCTCACACCTCACTGTGCATGGCTCCTATCTTGGAGAACGGCACCGAGGAACAGAAAATGAAGTACCTGCCCAAGCTGGCTTCAGGTGAATGGATCGGCGCTTTCGGCCTGACCGAACCCAATGCTGGTACCGACGCCGCCATGCAGCAGACCACAGCCGTTGACGCTGGTGACAAGTGGATCCTCAACGGAACCAAGATTTTCATCACCAACGCCTCCTATGCCAACGTGTTCATCGTGATGGCCATGACCGACAAGTCGAAGGGCACCAAGGGCATCTCCGCCTTCATCGTGGAGAAGGGCATGAAGGGCTTCAGCATCGGCAAGAAGGAACTCAAGATGGGTATCCGCGGCAGCGCTACCTGCGAGTTGATCTTCGAAAACTGCGAAGTGCCGAAGGAAAACCTCCTCGGACCTCTTGGCAAGGGCTTCACCATCGCCATGAAGACCTTGGACGGCGGCCGTATCGGTATCGCTTCACAGGCTCTCGGCATCGCTCAAGGTGCCATGGATGAGACCGTGAAGTACACCAAGGAACGTAAGCAGTTCGGCAAGTCGATCGCCCAGTTCCAGAACACCCAGTTCCAGATGGCCGACCTTAAGACCAAGGTCGAAGCAGCCCGTCTGCTTGTGAGAAGCGCCGCTTGGAAGAAGGACAACGGCATGCCTTATTCGGTTGACGCCGCAATGGCCAAGCTGTTTGCCGCTGAAACCGCTATGGAAGTGACGACGAAGGCCGTCCAGTTCCACGGTGGCTATGGTTACACACGTGAATATCCTGTTGAACGTATGATGCGTGATGCCAAGATCACCGAGATCTACGAAGGTACATCCGAAGTGCAGCGTATGGTTGTCGCAGGTCAATTGTTCAAGAAATAATAGGAGGGAAGCAGTATGAATATTATCGTTTGTATCAAACAAGTTCCGGATACCACTGAAATCAAGATCGATCCGGTAAAGGGCACCTTGATCCGCGACGGCGTGCCGAGCATCATGAACCCTGACGACAAGGGCGGTCTCGAACTCGCTCTTCGCCTGAAAGACCAGTTTGGCGCCAACGTCACCGTCGTTTCGATGGGTCCTCCGCAAGCCGACGTCATCATGCGCGAAGCCTTCGCCATGGGCGCCGACCGTGCCATCCTGCTCTCCGACCGTAAGTTCGCAGGCTCCGACACCCTGGCTACTTCTTACGCCATCGCCGGTCTCTGCCGTACTTTGGACTATGACATCATCATCGCCGGCCGTCAGGCTATCGATGGTGACACCGCTCAGGTAGGTCCTGAGATGGCCGAACACCTCGGTCTGCCTCAGATCACCTACGTTTGCGACGCCAAGCTGTTGTCCAATGGCAACCTGCAAGTCCACAAAGAGAACGAAGACAGCATCCAAGTTCTCGAAGTGGAAGGCAAGTGCCTGCTGACCGTGTTGGCCTCCGCATTTGAGCCACGTTACATGACCGTCAGCGGCATCGTCGAGGCCTACAACAAGGAAGTTGAGGTCTGGGGTGCCGATAAGATCGACTACGATGAGACCAAGCTCGGACTGAGCGGTTCTCCCACCAAGGTGTTCCAGAGCTTCCCGAAGGCCATGAAGGCTCCAGGTGAGGTCCACGAGGTGAGCGATGAAGAAGCCGTTGAGCTGATCGTCAACAAACTGAAAGAAAAACACATCATCTAAAAGTTACAGCCATGGAATTGAAAGATTATAAGAACGTATTCGTTTTCGCAGAACAGCGTGAAGGTAACATCCAATCCGTTGCTTTCGAACTTTTAGGAAAAGCCCGTGACCTTGCTGACGCCCTCGGCGAGAAGGTCGTGGCTATGTTGCTGGGTTACAATGTGAAAGATCAAGCCCAGAAGTTGATTGAATTCGGTGCTGACGAAGTCATCGTTGCTGACGTTCCAGAACTGAAAGACTACTTGAGCGAGCAGTACTCACAAGTGGTTGACCAGATCATCAAGGAGCGCAAGCCTAACATCGTGCTGTATGGTGCTACCACCATCGGCCGTGACATGGCTCCGCGTATCGCCGCCCGTCTGAAGACCGGTCTGACGGCTGACTGCACCAAGCTCGAGGTGGTTGCTGACGAAAAGAGCAACAACGAGTTGCAGTTCCGCATGACCCGTCCCGCTTTCGGCGGTAACCTGATGGCTACCATCATCTGCCCGAACAACCGTCCGCAGATGTCAACCGTGCGTCCTGGCGTGATGCAGAAGCGTCAACGCGAAGAGGGCCGCAAGGGTGTGGTTACCATGTTCGCTCCTCAGTTCGACACCGCCAAGTTTAAGGTGAAACTCGTTGAGACCATCAAGGAAGACAAGACCGTGGTCGATATCGCCGATGCCAAGATTTTGGTTTCCGGTGGCCGTGGCGTCCAAAACAAGGAAGGTTTCGACAAGTTGCAGGCTTTGGCCGATGTCATCGGTGGCGTGGTGTCATCATCACGTGCCATGGTTGACAACGGCGTGATGCCTCATGACCGTCAGGTAGGTCAGACCGGTAAGACCGTCCGCCCGAACCTCTATATGGC
>CAMYVD010000067.1 GCA_947302205.1 uncultured Bacteroidales bacterium | reverse complement strand
CCTTGGGCACCCTCGGCCAACACCTTCTTGCCGTTGTCCAAGGCCTCGTTGAGGAAATACTCACCGTCGACAAACTGGAATTGTTTCAAGTATTCCACGCCTTCGAACCAGAGCTTCTCGTATTCGTCGAAGCTTACGCCATCGAGTTGCAGGCCGTTCAGGTCGAAATCTACGGCGGCCATCTGACGAAGGTGATGCTGCTTCAGGCTCTCGTATCTATTGCGGAAATCGGGACTGGCGATGTCGCCGATGCGCAAGCCTTTTCTTGCGGTTTTATCTGTGTAGGTAGGGCCGATGCCTTTCAGCGTGGTGCCGACTTTCATCTTACCAAGTGCCTTTTCGTTGGCGGCATCCAAGGCTCGGTGAGAGGGCAGGATGAGGTGGGCACGATTGGCAATCATCAAAGTCTGGCGAAGGTTGAATCCAGCCTTGCTCAGATTCTCGATTTCTTCTTTCAGGATATGCGGGTCAATGATGACGCCGTTGCCGATGAGGTTGACACAACCAGGGGTCAGCACGCCAGAAGGGATGTTGTGCAGCACGAACTTCTTGCCTTCAAACTCGATGGTGTGACCGGCGTTAGGACCGCCCTGAAACCGAGCTACAATATCATAGTTAGGGGTCAAGGCATCGACTACTTTGCCTTTGCCTTCGTCACCCCATTGGAGACCTAATAAAATGTCTATCTTATTCATCTAATTTTTATCTTTTATCTTTTATTTATTATCTTTTTTGTGTCCGTAAAATATCAATGAATGATGCGTGATGACCACTCCAAGCTCTTTCTCGATGGTCTGTTGGATCTCCAGTAATCTAGGATCGCAATACTCCATCACCTGCCCCGTGTCGAGGTCGACGAAATGGTCATGTTGGCGGAACTTGTACGACCGTTCGTATTGGGCGCAGTTGTGACCGAATTGGTGCTTGATCACCAAGTTGCAGTCGAGTAGCAACTCGATGGTGTTGTACAGGGTGGCTCGACTGACACGGTATTTGTTTTCTTTCATCCGGTTATAGAGCGATTCGATGTCGAAATGCCCATTGTTGGAGTAGATCTCCTGAAGAATGGCAAATCGCTCTGGGGTCTTGCGGAGATTGTGCGTGTGAAGGTATTCGGTGAATATCTTCTTGACGGTCAACGCTATATTTTCGTTTGGATCTTTCATGTCTTGAACTTTAATTCAGACGAACGACTTTTTTCACTTCTTTCATTTTATTGAGCTTTTCAATGAGCAAGTCAAGCTCAGCAATGCTATGAACATACACGGAGACATTGGCTTCCACGAGGTCTTGTTTCGACTCCATTTGCAGCGAATGCATGTTGAGGTTCAACTCGTTGGAGAAAAGGTTGGTCATCTTGTTGAGCAGCCCCACGTTGTCGATGGCGGTGATTTTGACACCCGCCAGGAAAGCGATCTCGCTCTTGGGTTGCCATTTAGCCTTGACGATTTTGTCGCCGTAACGCGACATCATTTCGATGGCTTTGGCACAGTTGGAGCGGTGGATTTGCAGGGGCTCGCCGGGGAAATTGAACGCCACCACCTCGTCGCCCGGGATGGGGTTGCAGCAGGTGGCCACGTTGAAGTCGAACTCGCCCGAAGAATCCAAGGTGTCGCCTTTGGGCTTCGAGTCGCTGCCAAGCAGGCCGAAGGTGAGACGTTTCAGGAAACCGCCGTTGCTGCTGCTTTGTGGTTTGAGCACTTTTTGGATGGTCTGCTCGTTGATCTTGCCTTGCGCAATGTAATAATAAAAATCGACCACGCTGGATAGGTGCTCTTCTTCCATCACCTTATGCGCGTTGGCTTTTGAAGCTTCCAGGTCCAGCTTTTTCATGATCTTGTTGAACGTCTCCTCGCCTTGGTCGCGAAAACCGCGTCGGTATTCCTTGATGCCCGACTTGAGTTTCGTTTTGGCGAAAGCGGTATTGAGGAACTCAAACCATTTCTCCTGTGGATGCTGGGCTTCGGAGGTGATGATCTCCACTTGGTCTCCGGTCTTGAGCTTTTGGTCCAGCTGCACGAGCTGGTTGTTGACATGGGCGGCGATGCTGTGGTTGCCCACTTCCGAGTGGATGTTGTAGGCGAAGTCGAGCACGGTCGAGTGCTTGGGTAAGGTGATGGCCTTGCCTTTTGGGGTGAACACCTTGATCTCGTCGGAGAACAGGTCGTTGGCGAAAGTGTCCACAAAATCGAGCGTGTTGTCGCTCTCAGAGCTGATCAGCTCGTTGACGCGCTTCAGCCATTCGTCAAATCCGCTCTCCGTCTGGTTGTCGGTGCGATAGGCCCAGTAGGCGGTGAAGCCTTTCTCGGCGATTTCGTTCATGCGCTTGCTTCGGATCTGAACCTCCACCCATTTGCCGTCATGACTCATGAAGATGGCATGGATGGATTCGTAGCCGTTGATCTTTGGTGTTGATATCCAGTCTTTTAACTTGGAGATATTAGGCGTGTAGACATCGGTGATCACCGCATAAATCTTCCAACACTCGATCTTTTCCTGATCCAGTGGACAGTCAACGATGAAACGGATGTTGAAGTTGCCATAGAGGTCGTCGAAGGTGAGCTGCTTCTTCTGCATGCGTTTCCAGATGGAATGGGTGGAGCGCTCAATGATCTGGGCGTCAACCTTGATGCCTCTTTTACTGAAGGCTTCCTCAATGGGGACGAGGAACTCTTTCAGTTGGCTGGTCCGTTCGGCCCTGATCTCATTCATCTGCTTGTTGATGCTCTCGTAAATGACGGGATCCCTGTATTTCAGGGAGAGATCCTCCAACTCGTTCTTGATGGCATGTAACCCTAGACGGTAGGCGAGGGGAGCGTAGATATAAGAAGTTTCAGAGGCGATTTTCAGCTGCTTATGGGGTGGCATGGAACCCAAGGTGCGCATGTTGTGGAGCCGGTCGGCGAGCTTGACGAGTACCACGCGGATGTCGTAGGAGAGTGTCCGGATGATCTTCTTGAAATTCTCGGCTTGCATGCTCTCGGCATCCTCCACCTTGTCGAGTTTGGTCAATCCGTCGATGATGTGGGCGACCTTTTCACCGAACATGGACGAGATGTCATCAAGCGTGTATTCGGTGTCTTCCACCACGTCGTGCAGTAGGGCGCAGGTGATGGAGGTGCGGCCCAGACCGATGTCCTGTGCGGCGATAGTTGCTACGGCGATGGGATGATAAATATAGGGTTCGCCGGTGCGGCGACGTTGGTTGCAGTGGGCGTTGGCGGCGAAGTAAAAGGCCTTCTCCACCATCTCGAGATCTTGCTTTTCCTTGCGCGTTTGCCAAACCTCCAGCAAACGCCCATATCGTCGCAGAATCTCTTCCTTTTCTGCAGATGAGTAAGTATCGGGTAAAGTGTAATTCATGTTATGTTTTTTGAAAATAATCTGCAAACTTACTGAAATTTCTCATTATTGATTACCTTTGCACAGCAAAAAATTCCGTATGCGTAAACTTTTTTCATTGTTGCTCTTCCTAGTCTCAGTCGTCCCTTTGTGGGCCACGCATCAGCGTGCCGCTGAAATCACCTATGTATGGAAGTATGCAAACGCATACGAGTTTACGATGATCACCTACAACGTCCCCAATGAGGCCTGGAACCAACGCGATTCCCTGCTTGTGAAATGGGGCGATGGCTTCGAAAGCTATGTGCCTCGCGTCAGTTGGGAAAATCTGGGTAATAACACCGTTCAAAGTGTCTACAAGAGTATGCATAGCTATTCGTCGGCAGGGACCTATACCATCAGCATGGAGGATTCCTTCCGCAACTATGGTGTGGTCAACATGAACGACTCGGGGAGTATCCCGATGTATATCGAATCGGAACTGATGATCAGTCCATTTGTTGGGCATAACAACTCGGTTCAACTCCTGAACGCTCCCATTGATCAAGGCTGTGTCGGGAAACCGTTTTACCATAATCCTTCGGCTTACGATCCCGATGGTGACAGTTTGAGTTATCAGTTGGTGCCGTGTAAAGGCGCCTATGGCCTAGATGTTCCGGGCTATTTTTACCCTCAAGCCTCCAGCCTGTTTGAGATCGATGCGCACTCGGGTTTGCTACAGTGGGAGAATCCCGTGATCCAAGGGGAATTCAACGTGGCCATCCTGATTGAGGAATGGCGCAATGGCGTGAAAGTGGGTTCGGTGATCCGCGATATGCAGATCCTTATCAATGCGTGCAATAATGACATTCCGTTGATCAACCTCATTACCGATACCTGCGTTGAGGCAGGCGCTACGCTCAATTTCATCATCTCTGCTCTGGATCCCGATGGCGATCTGGTGACGTTGGAAGCTTCAGGTGCGCCTCTTGAAGTGGCATCAAACCCTGCTACGCTGACTCCTACCACGGATTACGGCTTGAATCCTGCCATTGAGTTCACTTGGCATACCCAATGTGGCCATATCCGTAAGATGCCCTATCAGCTTGTTGTCCATGCCAAAGACCACTCTGATCCTATTCATTTGAGCAACGTTCAAGCCGTCAATATTAGCGTGATCGGCCCTGCCATACAAAACCTTGATGCCTCGTTCTCCCGACGCTCTGATGTCAAGGCAAACCTTACTTGGTCGCCCTATTCGTCTTGTCCCAACGTGAAGGCTATCCGTGTGTATCGCCGCACAGGTGCTATGCCGTATCAGCCTGATTACTGTGAGACGGGTGTGCGCCCTGGTTATCGGATGATTGCCGAGCTGCCCGCTGAGGCCACTTCGTATCAGGATACCAACGGTGGAGTGGAGTTCGAGCAGGGGGTGGACTACTGCTATCGCGTGGTGGCGGTGTTCAACGATGGTGCCGAGAGCCGACCAAGCGACGAGGTTTGCATCCAACTGCCGAACAACCGTCCGCTGATGACCAAGGTTTCCAATAATGACGAGGATCTGTTGGGTGGCCAGATGAAGATTGCTTGGGCAAGTCCCCGAGAGATCGATCCCCAGTATTCGGTTCCTTATTCCTATCAGTTGAAACGATACTTTAACGGTGCTGAAACCACCGTGTATTCAGGCATTGACTCAACTTTCCTCGATTCGGACGTGAATCTTGCCTCGGTGGACACGCTCAGCTATTGGGTGGAGATGCAGGATGCCAACCATCTGCCGATGGGTATGAGCCCTGTTGCGGGAGCCTTGATGCTGATGGGTACGGGTGGCGATCAATCCGTTTCGCTTGTTTGGAGAGAGGCTGCTCGATGGGTGATTGATAGCACGGAGGTGTTTAAGAAAATCGATACCGTTTTTGTGAAGATTGCCGGGACAAGCCAATTGACGTATGTGGATACCCATGTCGTGAATGAGGTGACTTACAGCTATTACGTCCGCACCTACGGGCATTACAATCTGGAAGGCTTGCCGCGTCCATTGGTGAATTATTCCGCCGTCATCGAGGTGACCCCCACCGCTGAAGAGCCTGAACCTGAGCCTGACGAGCCTGTGTATGAGTTGCCCAATGTGTTCACGCCCAATGGCGATACTTACAACGATGTGTTCGTTCCCATACGCATCACCCCCGACCTGATTACCAAGGTTGACATGCATATCTTCAACCGCTGGGGCCGTTTTGTCTACAAGACGGAGGATATCTACATCAACTGGGACGGTCGAGCCTTAGGTACCGGCTTGCCTTGCTCTACTGGTACCTATTTCTACGTCTGCGACGTGGAAATGATAACCCCCGAAGGACCTGTCACCAAGCGCCTTCAGGGGTCAATTATGATTGTAAGATAAAATCAATATTTCATCATCTCAATGAGGTCGACCATTCTATTGGAATAACCCCATTCGTTGTCGTACCACGACATGATCTTCACCATCTTGCCCATCACCATGGTGCTTTGGGCATCGAAGATGCTGCTGTGCGGGTTGTGGATGACATCGCAGCTGACGATTGGGTCTTCAGTATATTCAAGCACACCCTTCATCGGGCCTTCAGCGGCTTCCTTCATGGCAGCGTTGATCTCTTCCTTGGTGGCTTCGGTCTTCAGCGTGCAAACGAGGTCGACGAGCGAACCGGTCGGCGTAGGAACGCGGACGGCGATGCCGTCGAGCTTGCCATTCAGTTCGGGGATGACGATACCCACGGCCTTGGCGGCGCCAGTGGTGGTCGGGATTTGCGACATGGCGGCCGAGCGGGCGCGGCGCAGGTCGCTGTGCGGACCATCGAGGATCACCTGGTCGTTGGTGTAGCTGTGGATGGTGGTGATGTAACCCTGCT
>CAMYVD010000066.1 GCA_947302205.1 uncultured Bacteroidales bacterium | reverse complement strand
TGCACCGTCTATCTGGATCCTGACATCACCGGCTACGGCACCCTAAGCTTCACGCCGGACGCCATTGACACCTTGGTGAAACGGGGTTACGAGCGTGCCGCCCAAAGCCGCGAGCAACTGCTCCGCATCAAGCAATATGTTGACGAACAGGCGGGACACAGCGTCAGCAAGACGTTGCAAGCTCCCAAAGCAAAGAAGCTTGAAGACAATCCCGTCTATGTCAGCACCATCACCATCAACCAGGTTGGGTCGGTACAAACCCAATGGCTTGTCAAAAAGGGAGGATTGGAAGTTGGCAAGTACCTCTCATTGGAAGATATCGAGAAAGCCATCGACATCTACCGAGGCACAGGTGCTTTCAACGACATCACCTACAATCTCTACGAGAGCGACATCAAAATCCCCGGTGAGGACACCAAGACATATCAGCTTGTGATCGACTTCAAGCCGACGCTTCCCCACATGATTGGCATTGGCACTCGATTTGATACTGAAGAAGGCGCCGCCATGCAGATCAATCTCGGCATCAATGAAAAACGCCTCTCAGGTTTCAAACTCAATCTTACCGGAAGACTCAGCTACAGTCCACGATTCAACTTAACCGCCACCTATTCCTGGATCCCGATAGCCAATCTCAACCTTGCCTACGATTACCGAAGCCAGAACTTCAAAATGATGATCAAAGACACACGGAAAAACGCCAATTTGTATTATTCGCAAAACCGCTTTGCTTTCTACATCTCCCAGTTCCAAATTCTAAACATGAATACAGAACTTGGATTCTCCTATTCCGCCACCAACTTCGACCAAGCCTCTTCTACATTTTACGACAACCAGCTGTATGGACCTTTCATCAACCTCAAGTACGACAATCTTGACCACAGTTATTTCGCACGCAAAGGCTTAAGGACAAAAATCAGCGCCCATCTGCAGTTCGACCCGGTTCACAACAATGCTACCGCAAAAGACGTTGGGATTTCCTACGAGCACTATATCACTCCAGGCAATGGCAGGTTCACCATCAGCCCACAGCTCTACAGCCGTTTGGCCATAGGATGCGACTCCTACGCCAATCTGCTCAATTTCATTGGAGGCGACATCCCTGGACGTCATTTCGACCAACAGCTACCTTTCATAGGAGTGAGCCACTTGGAAGAAACCAGCGAATTCGCCACCGTGCTGCGTTGCGACTTGCGTTACAATTTCCTGGGCAAGCATTACCTGACGGCAACCTACAACATCTTGGGCGCATGCACTTTCTTGGACAAAAAAATAGCCCCACAAATCCGATTTTTCTCGGGTGCGGGGCTTCGTTATGCCTACAACAGTGTCATTGGGCCCATCGCCTTGACGGCTCAATGGTCCAATATCACGAATCAATTCAGCATGTATTTCTCATTAGGCTACAGCTTCTAAGCCAATTGCCTATTGTTTTCAAACAATTGCAGCAACCGATCCGTTTCCTTGGTTGACAAACGGATTGCGGATATCATACGGTCCACGTTCTCAACCCGATGAAGGTCACTGCCGACATAGTCATACAGGCCTTCATTCAACAACTCGCGTGCCTTCATTTTGGCGGGATCGCCATAAGCGCCGGCTAACGAAAGCAGGTTCAGTTGCAGCAGGTAATCCTTTTCTTTCCAGCGCTTGTACAGGGGCATGGAAGCATACATATACCTTTCCGGATGCGCCATCACCGGCTGGTAGCCTTTCAGCATGACCTCATATATCATTTCCTTCATTTGGGGATCGGCCATCATGTATGAGGTTTCACACAGCACCAATGTCCGCTCTTTGTCAAGCGTAAGGAAGCCTTCGGCGCACCGATCCAAGAAACATGAATCCAGCATGTACTCGCCCCCGAGCGAAAGCTCCACACCTACAACAGCCCCGTGATCCTGGCAAAACGCCTTGAACTTTTCCTCTATAACAGGCTTTGTGTTCTGGGGATAGTCTTTCATGAAATGAGGTGTCATCTTCAGTTTCTTGAAGCCATAATGCTCCAAAAAAGCCAGCCCCTCCAAAGTTTTCTCAACGGTTGGAAAACCATCATCCACTCCTGGCAGAAGGTGCGAATGCATATCGCAGGCACCTTCGAAAAAACCTTTAGGCAAAACCGCCCTGCAAAAGACGAGAGAACCCAAGCCCATCATGCTCAATCCTTTTGATCCGATTTATGATGACGGTGACGCTTGAAGCGGTGTTTCTTCTTTCCCTCCTCCTCTTCATCGTTGCCATAGCCATAGCCGCCATAGCCGTAACCATAACCACCATAGCCATACCCTCCATAACCGTAACCATAGCCATAGCCACCGTAGCCATAACCATAGCCGTAACCGTAACCTCCATAACCGCCATAGCCATAGCTTCTGCGCTTCTTGTATTTCACGGAGTTGAGAACCACGGCGAGGTTCGGGAACCTATTCGACTTATAAATCTTGTCGAGTTCCGTCACCAAGCGCTTGTCGGTCTTGTTGGCCCTAATCACAAACAAGGTGATGTCAGCCAAACGTTTTACGATTTCAGGATCGGCCACGATGCCCAACGGCACGTTGTCGAGGAACACATAGTCATAATGCTGGCGCAGATAGTCAACCATTTCATCCAGTTTGTCGCTCATCAGCAGTTCCGCCGGATTGGGAGGAACGGGACCTGAGAACACGACATCCAGGTTCTGCACAACCAAATCGGGATTGATGAGTTCATCCACCGACTCCACCGTACCCGACAGGAAGTTCGAAACGCCTGTTCTGGCCTTCATGCCAAACACCTTGTTGATGGTACCTTTGCGGATGTCGAGGTCAACCAGCACCACGCGTTTGTTGGCCAAGGCGAAACTGGTTGCAAGGTTGGTGGAGACGAAAGTCTTGCCCGAAGCTACGACAAATGAAGTGAACATCACCACCTGGCCTCCCTTGCTGTCAGGCTTTTTCATGTATTCCAGGTTGGAGCGCACCAATCGGAACGCTTCCGAAACTGAGTCTCGCCCATTTTCCCTAACCACAATGGCATGGTCCTTGGCATCCTCCTTCAACGGAATCTCGCCCAAGAACGGTGTTTTTGTCAACTGTTCCACATCACCGCGGAAATGCACCCTGGTATCCAGCAAACGCTTCAGTAGGATTACGGCGATCGGAATCAGCAATCCTATCATGATCCCCCTTCCTACGGCTTTCTTGGGTTTCGGGGCCACAGGCGAATAATTCGGCCATGCCTGGTCAATCACCCTAGCAGCAGGCTCAATTTTCGGTTCATTCAACAGGAGCTCTTCTCGCTTGGTGAGCATAGTCAGCAACAAACCTTCCTTGATTTGCTTCTTGCTCTCAATGTCCTTGACTCGCAATTGTTCTACAGGAACAGTCTGAACTTGGGCATTGGCCGTTTTACGACCGCTTGAGGCAGATTCGATACGGGTATCCAACTCATTAAGATACGACCTCAGGGATTCTTCAACGCTGCTCTCCAGCGTCAACAGTTCCGTCAACTTGGCCTGGGCATTGGGGTTGTTCATCGTACCCGCCTGTTTGTATCGATTCAGTTGAAGCACCAGTTCGTTGTATTTGTCAATGATCGCGGCGGACTTCCCCGTAAGCCCCATGTTGCTGGGGATCAGGTCGTGATCGGTGTTTGACGCGACGAAATCCAAAAGATATTCCGTCAAGCCCTTTTGGATGCCCAATTGCTTCAGCTCTTCCGAATACTCAATGCTCGAAGCCAGATACGATTCTCCAAAAGCATGCACATTAATGATGTTATGACGTTGCTGGAAACTGACCATCTGTTGGGAGATGGAGTCCAAGTCACTGTCAAGGTAAGCGATACGCTCATCGATATATTTTGAGGAATACTTCAAGATACGTCTCTGGTCTTCCATTGAATCCTCGTTATATACTTCGATCAAGGTATTCAAGACATCAGCGGCACGCGTTGGTGAGTTATCCGACACGTAGAGTCGAAGAATGGAGTTCTTGCGTTCGTCGTCAGCGCTCACCGAAACCGCATTGCGATACCACGACGCCACGGTGGCCACCGGATAGCGCTGTACATGAATTGAAACTCCATTGAACCCCTCGTTGTAATACCATGTGTATTGGACCTTTACCTTTCCCACAGGCGTATTGACGGTATCGCCTACGTGTACGGTCATCTTGGGCAGTTCTTCATTGCCTTGGAACGCCGAAAGCACCATCGTATTTTTATCTTGAGGTGTCACGAGCAGCGAAGCCGACAATTGCTCACTTGCCTCCGGGAAAGCCACCTCAACAGGCGAATCGTTATAGAGTACTTTGTTTCGCTTGGCGATTCGGGTGTTGTAGGAATACATGGTGTTGAGGTTCAACCTGCGCACTACATTCTCCATTAGGGTTTGCGACTTGATGATGATCATCTCGTTGCTTATGGATGAAATCGCCACACCACCGCCTGAAAATTCATTAATCAAAGCTGAAGAGCGCAACGATTCCGAACCGCCGCTGCTCCCCGACTTCAGCATGATGGTAGCTGAGCTGGCGTAAATCCGTTCTTCACCTTTCACTTTGTAATAGGCAATACCGGCACCTACCAAGGCGCAAAGGATAAACCAAGGAAGATTACGGAAAACAAGCACCAGGATATCCTTGAACTGGAGTCCCGAATTGGCACTTTCCTCCAAAAACGACAATTCTTCCGAACTGTTTGCCGAAACATTGGTTTTACTGTTATCCATAGCTACTTTTGAATAATGAATGAATACACCAGGGCCACTGCCGACACCAATGATGAGACTGCCGAAACAACCATCAATGTCGTGTTCAGTCCTTCCTGAGCATAGGTCCTATGGAACGATTCGGTAACAATGATGTCGTTTTGCTGCAACAGGAAAAACGGGTCGTTGAACACCTCCGACGACCTGGGATCCATGAAATGCGTCACCATTTCACCGTCAATCTCTCTCATCACCGCTACGCGGTCCCTTTTGGTATACTTGTTCAAGCCGCCCGCCATCGCCAAGGCCTCCAAAAAAGTGCATCTCTCATTGCTGATATTCAACACCTTGCCTCCATCAGCGGTTCCCAGCACAAAGACCCTGAAATTCGAGAATCTCACATCCACCATCGGAGCATTCATGTGCCCACCTTCAACCAGCTTGTTCTTGATGGTATCTTGCAACTGCAAGCGCGTTAGTCCCGCCACATGCATCGGACCCAAGATCGGAAATTGGATGTTGCCGTTCACATCGACCAAATAGCCTGAACCATTTTGTTGATTGACCCCTTGCGTAGTATTTCCAAAAGGATTGAACGGCTCGGCCAGTTCCTTCTCAACGCCGAATCCGATGACCGAGATGCGCAACTCATCGTAGGGGCTGACCACCGCTTCGAACTTGCTGTTCAACGGGATGGTCCCTCCTTGTCTTATATCTTGAAGATAATTCACTTCCCGAGGTGCGACGCATGAGCTCAACACCACTAGCGCGCCTACGAGAATAAGAAACAGTTTCCTAGGTTTCATATATATTTGTTAAAAATTGCACAAAATTACAACAAAAACTTATTAACCGCAACTTCAGCCTACTTTTTTATTTTAATAAGGTATACTAATACAGCTAGCGCAACAATGATTGCGAAGACCCAAAATAGGGTTCGGCGACAGGTGGATTGCTTCGCTTTCGCTCGCAATGACGGCGACAGGTGGATTGCTTCGCTTTCGCTCGCAATGACGGTGTCGGCGATGAGGAGTGTGTCGTTAACCGATTGGGCTTGGTTGGTGATAATCGACAGCTTTTCGGTTTTGACAACCACTTGGTTGGTATTGCGTTCGGTGACGCGATCGGTGCGGAGGGTGTCGCCGGTCTCACTCACACGAAAAGTGATGGTGGTCACTTCACGCAGGGTGTCGTAAACCACCACCAAGATTTGTTCGTTGACTGAGTCGAACCGGTCAGAAAACTCAATATGTTGTTCGTAACGCTCACTCACACGTTGACTCGATTTGCAACTGTTCATAAACAGGGCAATGGTCACGATGAGGGCAGTCGTTAATACGTTGTATCGCATTTCTTAGCAGGTCAACTTCGGTTCTTAATTCCCTGACTTCGCGCCGCAGGGGTTCGGCGATGTTCTCACGGAACTCATCCACATACATTTTGGAGAGTTCCATGTCTTTTTGCCGGTTGTCGGCCTTGAGGCTCTCCACCTCCTGGCGATGCTTCCGGCCCGATACGAGCCATCCGCAGCCGCCAAGGAGTGCGATGAGCGCCAAGATGATGCTGGTCCATTCCAT
>CAMYVD010000065.1 GCA_947302205.1 uncultured Bacteroidales bacterium | reverse complement strand
GAGAACGCCTGGTTCATGCGTGAAGCCATCCTCGAAAACATGGAAGGCCTTGGCATCAAGCTCGACCATCGTGCCAACAAGGAACTCATCGGCGAAGCCGGCATCATCTCCACACCTGACTCCAATGTCACCGTGGTGGTTTACCCAACCGACGAGGAGTTCGTGATTGCACAAGATACGTTTAATTTGGTTCAGAAGTAAGAAGACAGAATTGTATTGTATAAAACAAATTTCTGAAATTGTCGGCGGCCGTCTGATGGGCGCTTCGGTGGATTATGAGATCACCGACTTGCTCATCGACAGCCGCAGGCTGATGTCGGCCTCCAAGACATTGTTCTTCGCTCTGACAAGCGAAAGAAACGATGGCCACAAGTACCTCAAGGATCTGTATGGCAACGGCGTCCGGGCTTTTGTGGTGTCGTGCCCACAGTCAGGCGAAGACTATCCCGAGGCGGCTTTCATCGTGGTTGACGATACCTTGACCGCTTTGCAACGGCTGGCGGCATGGCATCGCCAACAGTTCAACATTCCCGTTATTGGCGTCACAGGCAGCAATGGCAAGACCATTGTCAAGGAATGGCTGGCTCAGCTGTTGAGCCCTGACTACAATATCGTCCGAAGCCCAAAGAGTTACAACTCACAGGTGGGCGTGCCGCTGTCGGTATGGCAGATGAACGGCACCCATCAACTGGGCATCTTCGAGGCTGGCGTTTCCAAACTCGATGAGATGGCCGCTTTGCAAAAGGTCATCAAACCGACCATCGGCGTGTTTACCAACATCGGTCAGGCGCATCAGGAGAACTTCATCAGTTTCGAGCAGAAGGCAGGGGAGAAGCTCAACCTCTTTACCCAGGTGGAGACCTTGGTGTATTGCATGGACTACTACGACATCCAGCAAGTCATCCTTCGGGCAGGTTTAGGCAAGAAAGTGAAGTTGTTGACTTGGAGCCGTAAGTTTAAGGAAGCAGAGCTCTATGTCGCCTCCGTCGAGAAAAAGAAGAAACTGAGTTCGGTGGAAGTGGTCTATCACGGCGAGACGTTGCATTTCACCATTCCCTTCATCGATGATGCCTCCATCGAGAACGCCATCCATTGCATCGCCGTGTGCCTGCTGATGAAAGTGGATCCCAAGGTGCTTGCCAAACGTCTGGGGAATCTGGCGTCCATTGCCATGCGTCTTGAGATCAAGGCGGGCATCAACAACTGCACCATCATCAACGACTACTATAATTCGGATGCCAACTCACTGGCCATCGCGCTCGACGTGATGAACCAGCAACGCCAGCACAAGGAGAAGGTGCTGGTGCTGTCCGATATCCTCCAGAGCGGTCGCGACGAGGATGAGCTGTATGGTTACATTGCCCGTCTGATTGAGGAGAAGGGCATCGATCAATTGATCGGAATCGGTCCGGCCATCAGCCGACAGGCCCGGCAGTTCAAGCCGGAGAGTAGGTTCTTCAAGGATGTTGGCGATTTCATGCTGCATTTCCCGTTCTCCCAGTTCCGCAATCAGACCATCCTTCTAAAAGGCGCCCGTGCCTTCGAGTTCGAGCAAATCAGCATGGAACTGCAGGAGAAAGCGCATGAGACCGTGCTGGAAATCAACTTCAACCATCTAGTCAACAACTTCAACCATTTCCGTTCGCTCATCAAGCCTGAGACCAAGCTCATGGTGATGGTGAAGGCGTTCGGTTATGGCAGCGGCAATTACGAGGTGTCGAACATTCTCCAGTTCCACCGTGCCGATTATCTTACCGTGGCGTTTGCCGACGAGGGCGTGGAACTCCGTCGCGCGGGCATCAACCTGCCCATCATGGTGATGAGCCCTGAGGTGAACAGCTACGACAATATCATCAAATATCATCTGGAGCCAGAGGTGTTCAGCTTCCGCAACTTGGAACTTATTGAACGCACCCTGGCTGTGACGGGTGTCACCCTCCCTTTGAACGTCCACGTCAAGTTGGATACTGGCATGCACCGACTGGGCTTTTCGCTGAAGGAATTGCCTGAGTTGATCCGTCGTATCCAAGCCAATCCGTTGATTCACGTGCAGAGCGTGTTCTCGCATCTGGCCACGGCCGACAATCCCGACGAAGACGAGTTCACCATGAGCCAGATCCGTGTTTTTGAGGAGGGTAGCCAGATGATTGTCGATGCCTTCCCGTATAAGGTGTTGCGCCATATTTTGAACACGGCGGGCATCACCCGTTTCACCCGGTATCAGTTCGACATGGTGCGGTTGGGCATCGGCCTTTACGGTGTGCCTACCTGCAAGGCTGACGAGGGCGTGTTGGAGACGGTGGTTTCGTTGAAGACCACCATAAATCAGATTAAGGAGATCCCTGCTGGCGACAGTATCGGCTACAACCGTCATGGCCGCGCGGTCAACGACATGCGCATCGGCATCGTTCCCATCGGCTATGCCGACGGACTCTCACGATTGTTGGGCAATGGCAACGGCAAGTTCTATGTCAACAACCAGCAGGTGCCCATCGTGGGCGACATCTGCATGGACATGTGCATGATCGACTTGACGGGTGTTGAGGCCCAAGAAGGCGACACGGTGGTGGTTTTCGACGCTGAACACAGCATCAACGCTATCGCCAAGGCCTGCCAAACCATCCCCTACGAAGTGATGACACGCATCTCACAACGCGTGAAACGAGTTTACTATCAAGAATAATACAATCCATTATGCCAAAATTCTGCGAATATTGCGGTACTCCGCTAGAGGACGGAGTGAAGTTCTGTCCCGGTTGTGGACATGAAGTGCTTTTAACGGAAAAAGTAAATACCAATTATCAAGCACCGAAATACAATGCATCGACGAGTTCGAAGCCCGAGGCAAGAACCGAGGCTCCCAAGAAAAAAGGCGGCTGCGGAAAGGTCTTGCTCATTGCGATTCTCGCCGTGGTGGTGATTGTGGGTGCAGTGTCGTACTTCAAACACTCGAAAGAAAAGAAGGATTTCCATCAGGAAGTAACGCAAACGACCAACTCAAAACCCGAGAGTGCGAGCCAAGGCAGCAATACGACGGGCACGGGTACGAGGGTATACACTGGACAAGGATTTAGTGAACCGGTGGGTGTTGATGCCTCGAAAGGCGGTGTAACCCTTGGCGGAATGAAGACGGCTAACATGAAACTGTTTGTCGGGAATGGCACTTTCCCCGAAGGAACGGTCGTGGAGGCCCAACCGGCATCCAAGGAAATGATTGAGAAGATTCAGCGGAGCAATAAATTTGAGATGGTTGTCGCTCCGATGGACATCAGCAGCGACCAATATGACGGCTCATTCTTTGGGACGGATGTCGTGTTGACCATGCCATTGCCCAAACTGGTCGATGAAAAGGACATGGATCCCGGGAAATATGTGTTTGCGTGTTATGATGAAAAGACGAAGCAGATGCGTTATCTGTGGCCAACCGACTACAATCAGGAGAAGAACACCATGTCGGTGCGCATGCCCCATTTCTCGTTGTGGTGTTCGGCCAAACTGACCGAAGAGGAAGAGATGGAGGCCTTTTTGGATCGCTATTGCACGAAAATAGCGGTGGAGAAAGGCCGTCAGAAACAGGCGGCAGCTGAATTGACCCCATACGTGGAGGCCAAGGTGAAGATGCTTGGCCTGACCCAAGAAGCAGCCAAAGACTTGATCCAGGCTACGGTGAACACTTTGGTGAGCAAGGCTACGTCAAGTTACGGAGAGAATGTCGACTACAAGACTGGGAAGGTAACGGATTACGATTTTCAGGACAATTTTGCCTATGGCACGGGCACCAAGGCCCTGACAAGTACCATACGCGCGGCTTGGGACAAGGATTCCGATGCGATGGACGGAGGCATCAACGACTTGGTGAACTCCACGCTTATGGAGGTGTGGAGTGATTATAAGTTCGGCGAGCGTGCAGCGGACGCCCTGTTCAAGTCGGAATATGTTAAGGAGTTTGTGCCTGGAACAATCAGTACCGTGACATCCAATTTGGGCGGCATCGGGTCGATGGCCGGACGCATCGTTGAAGGCGATACGAAAGGCGCTATGGAGGAATTGGGCAACATCCTTCAGGGCATTCATCCCGCAGCCGAACTGGGGACAAAAGGCGCCAAGTTCCTCGCGCTCACAGCTAACACAGCATTTACATATTGGAAGGCCAACGAAGTGGAGGAACTGTACCAAATTTATAAAAACGGTGGAAAATTCCTGTTCGGCAACGAGGTGATTGCGGGCGACAGGGAAACCTTCATCGAGTATTTGAATTATTCAAGCGGCTTCACGAAAGCCAAGGGCGTATATCGGTTTTACAACATGGACAAGGTGGCCGAGGTGTGCGAAAAGTTCGGATGGTCGCGTTCCGACTACGACAACTTGGACGAGCATTACAAGGCTATTTTCGAGCAACGCGTGGAGGATGGCCTAATGGAGTATTTCGAGCTTCGGAGAAAACAGGAAGCTGAGGCGGAAAAGATCAAGAAGCTGGAGCGGATATGCATGAAGGACATGATGGATCCCAATTCGGGAGTGCTCTACAGGTACAATTACGCAAGCTTTTTTGGAGAGAAATCCTATAAGGATTACAGCCTCACCAACCGACTGGAACGCCTTGTGATAATACGTGAGTTCATATCGCAGTATGTCAACGAGGAGGAACTGGCAAAGACGGCCAAGATAGAAGACAGCTACAACTACGGTTATTTGATCAATTTGTGGGTTTCGTTGGCTTCTGAATATCCTAAGCAAACGGCGATAACGAAGTTTTGTGAGTTTCTGAAGAGCAAAGGATTGCTGAAAGCGGGAAGTGCGCCTGAAGGATCAAGTGAAGGCTATGAGCAAAACGAGTCCAGTCAGAATGAGCTTGAAAAGGAAGAGTCCAATAAGCCCAAGGACGGGACGGATGTAGTGTATGGCTGGATGCTTGCCGGATCGGAGATTGAAAGGACTCCAAACAGCAGCGGCTCTCCCTACACCGACATTTATTCCGCCTCTGAAACCATGCACCGATACGTCTCTTCTTGCGATGCCCCGGAATCATTTGAGTATGATGTCTGGTATCGTCCATACGAAGCTACCTTTACGGCCACCATTGATGCACCACCGGCGTTGATGAAAGCTGGCGATTCGATTGTGCTTCACGTCACCTTGAACGTGGATGGGAAAGAAAACGGCTATTACGTCGATGCAAATGCGTCAGTCTCATTTGACGGCGCTCGTGTTTATACCAGAAATATGGTCGGTATCGGAAGTGTCGGCATTCGCTATGGAAGCCCCCATTCGAGTGAATGGGACTATGTGATTTACATACCGAAAGGCCGGAAAAACAAACAGAGCACACTTACTTTCTATTCCTGTGGCAGTTACACACGCTGGTTTTACAAATGGGGCGTGGTTTCTGAATAGGATGAATAATTAAAAAACGAAATAAAGCATCGCTATGAGTTACAAAAACGACTTCGGCCAAGGGCCTGAATCCATCATTGACCACAAAGTGCGACAGTACAATGATGGCAAATACCGTTGGGTGTATGAAATGCCCCTCCTCACCAACCCTGTCATTTACTTGACTGTTTTAAAGGTCTTCGGTTATATCTTTGGCGTCAGTTTCATCGTGTTCGGCACCTTTATCTACGCCATTCATGGCGACTGGGCCGGCTTATGGGAGATGGCCAAGAGCTATCTGATTGCTTTGGGAATCTTCGCTGTGTTGACGGTTTTGGGCGTGTTGGTAGTCGCTGCCATGTACAACGGGAAATACATCGTCATGTTCGAGATGGATGAGCATACCATTAAGCATATCCAAGTGTCGGAACAGTTCCGCAAGGCGAAAAAGTTTGGCCAACTCAGCGCTTTTGCGGGTATGATGAGCGGCAATTTCACTTTGGCAGGCGCAGGGCTGCTGATGTCCTCGAAAGACGCTTCCGTTTCTAATTATATCGAGGTGCGTCGCGTTAAGCCCCTCCGTAAGATGCATGTCATCAAGGTGAATGAGTTTATCGAGAAAAACCAGATTTACGTCACCGACGAGGATTTTGACTTCGTATACGACTACATCAAAAGCCGGTGCGTCAACGCCAAATCGTGAAAAACATGAAAAAAACAACCATCATCCTCTGTTTATTGGCTATGTCTATAGTTGGCTATTCCCAAGATTGGTTCCGCTTTAACGATTATAAAGCTGACAATGAAAGAATTATTGCTAGTAAAGAATTTCCTGAAGTTATCTTTATGGGGAATTCCATCACGGAGAACTGGGCCTATTTCCACCCCGAGTTCTTCAGTTCGCACAACTATCTCGGCCGTGGTATCGGCGGACAGACTTCGGCCCACATGCTAGTGCGTTTCCAGTCGGATGTCATCGCTCTTCATCCGAAGGCGGTGGTCATCATGGCCGGCACCAACGATGTAGCGCACAACGACTTCTGGGTCGAGCCTGAGCAGGTGGTCAACAATGTGATTTCCATGTGCGCCCTTGCACGGGCCAATGGCATCGTTCCCATCATCAGCTCCATCACGCCATGCACGAGCTTTGTCTGGAGGCCTGAAATCCAA
>CAMYVD010000064.1 GCA_947302205.1 uncultured Bacteroidales bacterium | reverse complement strand
AAACAAGCGGTCTCAACGCTTCTTGGACTTTAGAAAAACTGTGTAAGGAATGGAGTGTTGTGTTTGAACTATGAGGTAGCGTTTCAACCAGTGTGCCCAGTTCCAGCGGATTTGCAATCCGATAACAAATTGTATTTCTTATTATTACATTCACTTCACCACCTCCACTATCTTCTCCCCCAACGCCAACTGAATCATGGCAATGGTTTTGCAGGTGAAGTTGTGGCCGAACATGAACCATCGCGAGACTTCAGATTCTTTCTTGCCCGTCAAACGAGCCAAATCCCGCTTGGTCATCCCTTTATTTTGGATAATCTCATAGATGCGCTCTGAAATGCTGAAATTCAGTTCGAAAGATGCTCTTTCTTGTGAAGTAATGGCAGCTGTTGCTTCTTCCAAAATGGGAGAATGGTACTTTATGTTTGTTGCGGTTTTCATAGTTGATAGTTATTATAGAGCAAAGTTAATGCTTTTTTTGATTCATTTAACATAAATGTGAAATTTTTCGGAAAAAGTTCCTGTTTTTGAAGTATGCCCCCCCCCTAATGCCTGCTGATAGATGTGATTGGATTCAAGTATTAAGCAAGACACACTTCCCTGGGTTGGGTGTGTGGGCCTAGGCCGACATGCGGGGCAGCGGCCGCCAGAGGGTGGACTAAAGGCTTGAGCGTCAGGAGCGGCGCGGAGCGAAAGCGGAGCGTTTGCCTTCGGAACGAAGGCACTCCGCGACATGACGCTCAGGCATTTAGGACAACCGTGTGATGGGCCGATCATGTCGGCCTAGATCTTTTGGTTACTTTTCCATCAATGGGAAAAGTAACAAAGAAAAAAATCTTATCTTTGCTCTCCGAAACAATCCTTTATGCAATTCAAATCCATCATCGGCCAAGAAGAGACGAAGAAGAAGCTGATTCTCAGCGTGCAGGAGAACCGTGTACCTCATGCGCAACTGTTTTTGGGGCCAGAGGGAAACGGGAAACTTCCGCTGGCCTTGGCGTATGCCCAATATATCCTTTGTCCGCATCGTACGGCAACGGATAGTTGTGGAGTTTGCCCAAGCTGTCAGAAGATCAGCAAACTGTCGCATCCGGATTTGCATTTTGTGGTGCCGACCACGACCACCAAAAGCGTGAAGAGCAACCCTGAATCAGACTTGTTCATGGCTGAATGGCGTGATTATGTGCTTCAAAAAGAGGGTTATGTCGATACCTCATCTTGGTATGAATTCCTTGAGGTGGAGAACAAGCAGGGCTATATCTCGGTGCGCGATGCGGCGACACTGCTCAGAAAATTGAGCTTCAAAGCCTACGAAGGTGAATATAAAATCGCCATTATTTGGATGGCGGAGAAGATGCGTGTGGATACCGCCAACAAGCTACTGAAGTTACTTGAGGAGCCGCCAGAGAAAACCCTATTCATCTTGATTGCCGAAGATCAGGAAGAGTTGCTGGCAACCATCCGTTCCAGAACCTCTTTGGTTAAGATTCCGAGGATTGATCAAAACGCCTTGCAAACCGCTTTGGTACAGCGTTTCAACTGCTCTCCGCAGGAAGCCAACGATGCCGCCATCGTGGCGGAAGGCAACTGGATCAAGGCTTGTCAAAACGTTAAGGATGCTGAGGATCAAAAGTACTACTTCCGCACCTTCCAGCAATGGATGCGTCTTTGTTTCAAGGCCTCGGTGAGCGAGTTGATTGATTTTTCAAACAATATCAAAAGCATTGGCCGTGAAAGGCAGAAACAATTGTTGGATTATGGCTTGAACATTGTCCGTAATTCCCTTTTGTTCAACAACAACTTGGCCCAGCTGGTGATGCTTCCCGAGGAGGAAAAGAAGTTCAATGCGGGCTTTGCGCCGTTTGTGAAACCGACGAATACCATACAGATTGCGGATCTTTTGGAAGAAGCCTCACGGCAAATCGAGCGTAACGGCTACGCCCCCATCATCTTCCTGGATACCAGTTTTAAAATGACGAAGCTGCTCCGGATGAAATAAGGTATTGATAGGCTTTTTCCGGCATGAAATGCCGCACATCTTTTCCTGCCTTCATGCTATTTCTGATGAACGTAGAGGACACCTCAATCACAGGGGTTTCCAACACTTTCACATGTGGATGGTGGATTAATTCGCCGCCGTCGTAACCTTTTCTAGGGAAAACTAACAGCTCATAGCCATCCAAAATGGTTTGATATTCGCGCCAACGAGGCAGCCCTTGTAAGCTGTCCATGCCACAGATGAAGACAAACTGGTCCGAAGGATATCGCTCAGATAAAGCTCTTAAGGTATTAATGGTGTAAGAAGGCTGAGGCATCGAAAACTCAATGTCAGAGACCTTCATCCGGGGATCGTCACCGATGGCGAGCTCCACCATCTTTAACCGGTCGGCGTCATCCATCAAATCCGATTTCTTTTTCAAAGGATTCTGAGGCGAAACCACAAACCACAGCTCGTCCAAGTCAGAGAACTCCACGAGGTAGTTGGCCAGCATCACATGACCGTGGTGCACGGGATTGAAGGATCCGGAGTAAAGCCCGATTTTCATTTTTCAATGAAGTTTTGAACGGCTTCAAGGATGTCGCGTTTGGCAGTCTCCAAGTCGTTGTTGATGATGGTGATGTCGAACTTGCCTTGGGCGAAATTCATCTCCCAGTCGGCTTTGGCCAAACGTTTTTCAATTTCTTCCATCGAGTCGGTTTGGCGGCCCACCAAACGCTCGCGCAACACTTCGATCGAAGGGGCTTGGATGAAGACGGACAGTGCATCGTCGCCATAGAATTTCTTGACGTTGGTGCCGCCTACCACATCCACATCGAAAGCCACGTGATGTCCTTCTTCCCGCATCTTTTCAACGACGGCTTTCAAAGTGCCGTAGCAACGGCCGGGATAGACCTCTTCCCATTCCAAAAACTCATTGTTCTCAACACGTTTCTTGAATTCATCAAGGCTCATGAAATAATACTCAACGCCATTTTGCTCGGTGCCTCGGGGCTCACGCGTGGTGGCTGACACGGAAAAGGCGATGGAGGGAATCTCTTCGCGCAAATAGTTGACCAAAGTGGTTTTGCCCGAGCCCGATGGGGCTGAAAATATCAAAAGCTTGCCTTTTTTCATGATTATCTAACGATGAGTTTTTGTCCAATTCGTAATACCTTTTTCTCGCTGATGCCGTTCAGCTTGCAGATGGCCGACACAGTGGTGCCGTGTTTTTTGGCGATGGATCCCAAGGTGTCGCCTTTCTTCACCGTGTAGGTCACACGACCAGAGGCGGCTTTCGACTCCTTGTCGCTTTGGCCTTCATGCGAATAGATGCTGAAATAGTGCTTTTTTAAAGTGAAGACCGTGTCGCGCAAGGCGCCTTCCTGAAAGTCGAAGATCCGTTCGGGATCGAACGACTGGCCCATGTAACGGGTTTCGAAATGCAGATGGGGCCCAGTGGACCGTCCCGTTGAACCGCAATAGCCGATCACTTCACCGGCTTTCACGAGGTCGTCAGGCTCAACGATGAATTTGGTCAAATGACCGTAATAGGTCTCCAAGCCGTTGGCATGACGCAACACGACCACGTTGCCATAGCCTCCCGTAAGTCTTGGAGGCAAGGCGGCTCTTACAACGCCGTCGAAAGCGGCGTAAATGGGATTGCCGAAACCAACGCCGAGATCCACGCCTTGGTGCTTGTGTCCTCGTCTCACCTTATAGGTGGAAACCACTCGACCCTCGCCCGGGATGTGCCAGCCATGCAATGAGTCGCATAGAATCAAGGGCAACTCTTCCGGCAGATCCTTGATGTTGACATCGGAATAAGCATGGACCTGGTCGGTCATCCAGTGGTCATTGCTGATGAAATCAGGCAGATCGGGCTTCGGAATATCGTAATACACCCATGTGCCGTTGTCGAAAAGGATAACTTTCAGGAATTTGTCCTCGGTGTTCAAGGTGTCGATAGGCACACCAATGCTGCCACTGGTTTCTTCTTCGTCTTCGCACTCCTCTTCTTCGTCGATAGAATCAGGATAAATGAAAACGGTGTCGTAAACGATGACGGCTTGGCCGAGAAAAACGCGTTGAAACCAATTGGGTTGCTGGATGGTGTCCTGCGCCTGCAGGAGGATGGCTGAAAGGAGGAGTATAGTGAGGGTGACGAGTCGTTTCATGGCAAAATCTTTGCATTAAAACGACAAAGATACAAAAAAATTGAAACTAATCCTCAGAAATTTCGCTCAAGGTTTTCCGATATGTCGAAAACACATTGGCTCTCGAGATGTAACCGAGGTATTTCCCGTTCTCAACGATAGGGATGTTGTACTTTCCGGAGACCTGGAATTTCTTGACCACGGCTTCCATGGAATCCTCAGGCTGGATGATGTATTCAGGAATAACGGTGAACTCTTCGATGGGCTGTTGGTAGAGCGTTTGGTCGAACACCACGCTGCGGATGTCGTCGAATAACACATGGCCGCAAAAACTGCCATCCTTGTCCACCACGGGGAAGATGTTTCTGCGCGAGTTTGCAATGACTGGAATCAGGTCCCCTAGAGTGGAGCCGCGTTTGACTTTGCTGAAGTTGGTCTCGATCAAACCGTTGATCGTCATCATGCTGAGGATGCTGACGTCTTTGTTGTGCGTCACTTCCACGCCGTGTTCGGCCACTGCATTGGTGTAAACGGAATGGCGGAAGAAGATTCGGTTGACAAAGTAGGAAAGGGCGGAGACGATCATCAGCGGTACGATGAGGGAGTAGCCGTTGGTTATCTCGGCAATCAGGAAGATACCGGTCAGCGGGGCGTGGAGCATGCCGGCAATCAGGCCACTCATGCCTACCAAGGCGAACTTGGCAGGGTCGAGTTCGCGCAGACCGATATATTTCATGCTGAGTGCGAACAGCAATCCCGAGAAGGCTCCGATGAACAAGGCGGGAGCGAAAGTGCCGCCCACGCCACCGGCACCGAAGGTTAATGCGGTGGCAAAGGCTTTTAGCAGGATGATGGCCGCTAACAAAATCAGGATGGTCCACTCATGTTCTTGAAGTCCGGCGATGAAAGGATTCCCATAGATAGGGCTGTAGTCGCCGCGCAGGGCGGAGTTGATGGCTTCGTAACCTTCACCGTACAGTGCCGGGAAGAGGTAAATCAAAATGCCCAACAAGGTGGCGCCGACTAAAAAGCGTTTCCAAGGAGAGACTACGGACTTAAAACGTTTCTCTACGCTGAAAGTGACCTTCAGGAAATAAGCGGAAATGAGCCCGACAAAAAGGCCCAACCCAATGTAATACAAGGCATTGGCGGGGATGAAGCCTTCGTTGATGATGGCATTGTATTCCACAGCCTGCCCCAAGAACCAATAGGAGGTCAGGATGGCGATAAACGAAGAGCAGATGATGGGAATCAGCGATCCTAAAGAGAGTTCGATCATCAATACTTCCAAGGCAAAGAAGATGCCGGTCATCGGGGCCTGGAAGATGGCTGCCAACGCTCCTGCGCCGCCCATGCCGATCAGCATCACCACTTGCTTGTATTCCAGTTTCAGCCAACGGGCCAGGTTGGAGCCTATGCTCGCACCGGTCGATACCGAGGGACCTTCCAAACCCACTGATCCGCCGAAACCTACTGTCAGGGCGCTGGCGATGATGGTGGACCACATGCTGTGCTTGCTGACCTCGCCTTTTTTCTTCCGGATGGCATACAGGATTCCGGGAATACCGTGTCCGATCTCTTTTCGCAGGATGAACTTGCAGAAACAGATGGTGAGGAAGATGCCGATGGCGGGAAATACAAAATAGAGGATGTCGGAGTGCTCGAAATGGATGCTCAAGACCAAGTCGCGGATGTAGTGCGCCGATTTCTTGATGACAATGGCGGCAAGTCCCGCCAGAAAACCTGTCGGGATGCTGAGCAGCAACATATACTGTTGGTTGCTCAAATGCGTTTTCAACCAATCATGGAAATGTTTTATCCGCTCGTAGAATTTTCGGCTTGCCACGGCTCATTTGTTTTCTGGCCGCTAAAATAAAAAATCTTTTCTTATCTTCGCATCATAATTTTTTCAGCCATGAAAATCGTCAGTTACAACGTCAACGGCATCCGCTCTGCCATCAACAAGGGCCTTCTTCAATGGATTAATGAATATCAGCCTGATGTGCTTTGTTTTCAGGAATTGAAAGCCACTCCCGACCAAATTCCCTTAATTGACTTTGAGGCTATGGGCTACCATCATTATTGGTTTCCAGCCCAGAAGAAGGGCTACAGCGGCGTGGGCCTGATCACTAAAAAAGAACCTGACAACGTGGTGTATGGCATGGACAATCCGCTTTACGACAATGAGGGAAGGTTTTTAAGGGCTGATTTCGGCGATCTTTCCGTGGTTAGCGTTTACCATCCTTCGGGAACTACGGGGGATGAGCGTCAGGCCTTTAAGATGGTGTGGCTCGACTTTTTCCGCCAGTATGTCAATCAATTGCGCAAAGAGCGTCCCAAACTGGTGCTTTCAGGCGATTATAACATTTGCCATGAGGATATCGACATCAACAATCCACGGAAACACGACACCTCATCGGGTTTTTTGCCTGAAGAACGCCAATGGATGACCGATTTCCTCAGTGACGGCTATGTGGACAGTTTCCGCTATCTTGTGAAAGAGCCCAACCGTTACAGCTGGTGGAGCTTCCGTGCCGGTGCCCGGGCCAAGAACCTCGGCTGGCGCATTGATTACCACATGGTCACTGAAAACATCAAGGAGAACATCAACGCGGTTGACATTCTCCCTGAAGTGATGCACTCGGACCACTGCCCGATTGTGCTTGACTTGAAGTAGCCCCACTAGGACTCGAACCTAGATTTAAAGTTTAGGAAACTTCCGTTCTAT
>CAMYVD010000063.1 GCA_947302205.1 uncultured Bacteroidales bacterium | reverse complement strand
GACATAATAAACAGCAAGTTGTTTACAGCAGCTTCTTCTTCAAAGTCTCGATCATGTCGACCGTCATCTTGTCGAGGTCGTACTTTGGGTTCCAGCCCCACTCGGCGCGGGCGCAGCTGTCGTCCATCTTGTTCGGCCAGCTGTCGGCGATGGCCTGACGGATCGGGTCAAACTTGTACTCCATCTCGAAGTTCGGATAGTACTTCTTGATGGCGTTGTAGATGATCTCCGGGTCGAAGCTCATGGCCGTCACGTTGAAGGAGTTGCGGTGCACCAGCTTGGTCGGGTCGGCTTCCATGATGTCGACCATGGCATCCAAAGCGTCAGGCATGTACATCATGTCCATGTAGGTGCCTTTGCTGATGGGGCAATAGAACTTCTCGCCCTTCACGGCAGCGTAGTAGATCTCCACAGCGTAGTCGGTGGTGCCGCCACCAGGCAGGGTCAGGTTGCTGATCAAGCCTGGGAAACGGACGCTACGGGTATCCACTCCAAAGCGGGTGAAATAATAGTCGCTCAGCAATTCACCGGTAACCTTGGTCACACCGTAAATGGTATTAGGACGCTGGATGGTGTCCTGTGGGGTATTGTCGTGAGGTGTGGAAGCACCAAAGGCGCCGATGGAGGATGGCGTGAAGACGGCGCAGTTGAAGATGCGAGCCGTTTCAAGGCAGTTCACCAACGAGCCGATACCAACGTTCCAACCCAGCATGGGGTTCTTCTCGGCGGTAGCCGAAAGGATGGCTGCAAGGTTATAGATGGTGTCGATGTTGTAATGCTTCACCACGTCAACGATTTGCATGATTTGCGTCGAGTCGATTCTTTCAAAAGGACCGTTCTCAACAATTTCACCGGTCAAAGGGCGAAGGTCCGAGGCCACCACGTTTTCATTGCCATAGGTAGCACGGAGCTTCTTCACCAATTCTGTTCCGATCTGTCCGCCGGAACCAACAATCAATATCTTTTTCATTTCAAGATTCCTTATTTCAAGATTCCTAATTCCTTACCAATCTTCACGAAGGCGGCGATGCACTTGTCGAGGTGCTCACGCTCGTGGGCGGCGCTCACCTGAACGCGGATACGGGCCTGTCCCTTCGGCACCACAGGATAGTAGAATCCCGTAACGAAGATGCCTTCTTCCTGCAACTTGGCGGCGAACTTCTGTGACAGCGGAGCGTCATAGAGCATCACAGCGCAGATGGCGGATTGTGAAGGCTTGCAGTCGAAGCCAGCCTCGGTCATCTTCTTGATGAAGTAGTCGGTGTTGGCATGGAGCTTATCCTGAAGGGTATTGGTTTCGCTCATCATCTCGAACATACGGATACCGGCAGCCACGAGGCCCGGAGCCATTGAGTTGGAGAAGAGGTATGGACGTGAGCGCTGACGCAGCATGTCGATGATCTCCTTGCGACCGGTGGTGAAACCGCCCATGGCGCCGCCAAAGGCCTTGCCGAGGGTACCGGTGAGGATCTCAATCTTGCCACGGAGGTTGAAGTGCTCGGTCACACCACGACCAGTCTTACCCACCACACCAGCGGAGTGGCTTTCGTCAACCATCACCATGGCGTTGTATTTCTGAGCCAGTTCATAGATCTTGTCAAGAGGGCAAACATTGCCGTCCATCGAGAACACACCGTCGGTAACCACCAAGCGGAAGCGGCAGTTCTGAGCGTCTTGGAGTTGCTTCTCGAGGTCAGCCATGTCGGCGTTGGCATAGCGGAAACGCTGGGCCTTGCAGAGACGCACGCCGTCAATGATGGAAGCGTGGTTCAGAGCGTCGGAGATGATGGCATCCTCAGCGCCGAGCAGGGGTTCGAACACACCGCCGTTGGCATCGAAGCAGGCAGCGTAAAGGATGGTATCCTCAGTGCCGAAGAATTCAGCGATCTTGGCTTCCAACTTCTTGTGGAGGTCCTGGCAGCCACAGATGAAACGTACGGAGGCCATACCGTAACCACGGCTGTCCATGCCTTCCTTGGCAGCCTGGATCAACTCCGGGTTGTCGGCAAGACCGAGGTAGTTGTTTGCGCAGAAATTGAGGCAAACCTTGCCACCAACCATGATCTCAGCGCCCTGTGCGCTCTCGATGATACGTTCACGCTTGTAGAGGCCATCGGCTTCAATCTGAGCCAATTCCTTCTTCAGATATTCTTGAAAGTTCGTGTACATTGTATAAATGTTTTAAAGTTGATTCTTTGGCCGCAAAGGTACGAAAAGCATTGATAAATTGTTTATCTTTGCACGGTTTTTTTAATACAACTTCGCATCATGGAAAACGCCTTATACATCTATAACAGCCTTTCGCGCTGCAAACAGCCTTTCAAACCTTTGAACGCCCCGCATGTTGGCATGTATGTCTGCGGTCCCACCGTTTACGGCGATGCGCACCTGGGTCACACCAGACCAGCCATCACCTTCGACCTAGTGTTCCGTTATCTGAAGCATCTTGGCTACAAGGTGCGCTATGTGCGCAACATCACCGACGTGGGCCATTTGGAGCACGATGCCGACGAAGGCGAGGACAAGATTGCCAAGAAAGCCCGCCTCGAGAACCTGGAACCGATGGAGGTGGCACAATATTATACCAACCGCTATCATGCCGCCATGGACAAGCTCAACGTGCTGCGTCCGTCCATCGAGCCGCATGCCTCGGGTCACATCATCGAGCAGATTGCCATGGTGCAGAAGATTCTCGATCACGGCTATGCCTACGTAGAGAACGGCAGTGTCTATTTCGACATTGAGAAATACAACCGAGAGCACCCTTACGGCATCCTTTCGGGACGCAACTTCGAGGAGATGCTCAACACCACCCGTGAACTGAGCGGTCAGGAAGAGAAGCATAATCCCGTGGACTTCGCCCTGTGGAAAAAGGCTGAACCCAAGCACATCATGCGCTGGCCCTCGCCTTGGAGCGACGGCTTCCCGGGCTGGCACATGGAATGCTCGGCCATGGGTTGCAAGTACCTGGGCGAAACTTTTGACATCCACGGTGGTGGCATGGACCTCATGTTCCCTCACCATGAGTCGGAAATCGCCCAAAGCATGGCTGCCAACGGCAAGCAGCCGGTGGTTTACTGGATGCACAACAACATGATCACCATCGGTGGACAGAAGATGGGCAAATCGTTGGGCAACTTCATCACTTTGGATGAGTTCTTCAACGGCAGCCACATCAACCCCAAGACGGGCGAAGAGATGTTGGCTCAAGCTTACACTCCGATGACCATCCGTTTCTTCATCCTGCAAGCCCATTACCGCAGCACTTTGGACTTCTCCAACGAAGCCTTGCAAGCTGCCGAAAAGGGATACAACCGCATGATGGAAGGCGTGAAGACCGCTGCCGGATTGAAAGCCACTGAAGGCGCCGCCGACCTCGATATCCAGAAGATTGTGGATGCCTGCTACGACGCCATGAACGACGACTTCAACAGCCCCATCGTCATCGCCAACCTCTTCGAATTGGTGCGCATCGTCAACACCGTCAAGGATGGAAAGGCACGGATCAACGCCAAGGAATTGGAGCTTTTGAACAAGACCTTGAATGAGTTCGTGTTCGACATCCTCGGCCTGTTGGACAGCAACGCCTCCGAAGGCAACGGTGACTTGGTGGAAGGCCTCATGCAGACCATCATCGACATCCGCAAGGAAGCCCGCGCCAAGAAGGATTGGGCCACCTCCGACCTCATCCGCGACGAGCTGGCCAAATACGACATCGTTCTCAAGGACGGCAAGGAAGGCACCACTTGGAGCAAGAAATAGTTGGGAGTTAAAATGAGGGGACGCTGTCTCTTGATTTTGTTTTGCGCCTTGGGCTTTTCTTCGATTTGCTTAGGCCAATCCTTCTATGTTGAGCCCGGCATCGACATGGGCCACTATACTCCGTTTAGTGAAAAGCATCAATACATCGCCGATTATCATCATTATGGATTCGATCTACGCATCGGGAAAGGCCATCAAGGTCTCCTGATCGGTTATACCCACAATACCCTCGACAGCGTTATCTACTATACCCATGAAGGCAACCGTTACGGTCCCATCGGGGAGTGTTTTTCCTTGGCTTATTTCGTGGAGGACCATATCTATAAGGGAAAGCGCTGGTCGTTCGATTTCGACATCATCTTTGGCGCTGACCTTTGGACGCGCCATGGCAACGAGATGTTGGGCTCCGCCTTGAACTTCCACGTCAGCTTTGATTTGGGCCCAACCATTCGCCTAAGCGACCAATTGGATGCCGCCATTCGTTACGGATATTACCATTCCTCCAACGGTGCCACCTTCCTTCCCGACAATGGAATCAACAGTCATTTCCTACGACTGGCGCTGCGCTATCATCCCAATGGAAGAGCGGAGATCATCCAGCCTGACAGCCTACCCTTCCAAAAAAAGAACAACCTGATGATTTCGGAAGGCATCGGATGGCTCCAGACCTATACCAGATTGGAAGGCCAGCTGCCCAACGAAACTCCGTTTTTCATCGGCAACACCTTGCGTTTCGGCTTCTCACGGCAATTCCATCCCAGATTCCGCTGGGATGTCGCCATTGATCTGCTATGGACTGGAGAGACCAAGTATTGTCATGAACTCGCCGGAGAGCCCTACAGTTTCTGGAACTCAACGCATTTAGCCGCCTCGGCCGATTTTGAGGTCCTCTTTGGTCGCTTTGCTTTTTGCGCCGGTGCAGCCTATTATCTTTATCACGGCTCAAAGCTCCTACCTGAGTTTTACACCCCCTATTACGAACGCGTGGGATACAAGTTTTATTTAGGCAAAAACCGCAATCATTTCATCGGGACTTTCATGAAGATCCACTTGAATTCCATCGATTACATCGAGTGGACCTATGGTATTTGTCTATAACAAAAAAAATCCCGCCAATAGACGGGATTTTCCATTAACGTTTAAGGGATTTTACACCATCAGTGCGCCAACAAGACCCAAGATTGCGTAGAACTCAGGAAGAGCGGCGTAGATCAATGTGTTGGTGAACACGTTGTGGCCTTGGCTGACGCCGACGATACCGTTGGCGCAAACCTGACCTTGACGGATGGCGGAGATCATGCAGACCAGACCCACGCAGAGACCCACGCCGAAGATGACGAGACCCTGGCTCGGATCAGCCTTCAGCTTGCTCAGCAGCATGAAGAAAGCCACGAAGCCGTAAATACCCTGAGTGGCCGGCAGTGCCGACAGCACCATGAAATTGCCCGATGCCTCGGGGCGTTTCTTGAGGCCGCCTTCAGCAGCGTTGCCCGCCGTCGAAGTGCCGATTGAACTTCCGATACCTGCCAAGGCCAACACGAGGCCCAAACCGAGATAACCTAAAATTGTTGCTAACATAATGTTGATTGTTTATTTGTTGATTTGTTTAATTGTTGTTTCTTAATTCTCACCTTTCACCTCCTCCAGGGGACGATAATTGCGGCCTGAGCCTTCGTAACCGGAGTTCTTGAAGAACTCAAGGAAATTCAAACGCAAGGGGTGTACAAAAGCGCCTAAGACACACATCGCGACATTCAGCACATGGCCGACCACCACGATCAGGACGAAGGGTATCCAGCCCACTCCGCCGTCACCCAAAGCCTGAACACCGATGGCATTGAAAGCCTCACCGAGTTTGGCACCCGCCAAGCCCAAGGCATACAGACGAAGGTAACTCAACACGTCGCCGAGCAAGCCCGTGGCCGTGTTGTAGGTGTCCCACAAACCCGATCCGAAGTTCATCAAAGGATTGCGGTGCAGGTCGTTGAGGAAAAAGATGCCCAAAGCCGACAGACAGCCGATCACAATGATGATCCATTTCGTCACAACATTGTCGATGACACCCATCAGGGCGAGACCGCCCACGATGACACCGCCAACAATGAGCAGAGTCCAGCCCCAGGTACCCAAAGCGTTGAAAAATCCCTTGGTCTTGGTGGCCTGGTAGGTCTTCATGATCAT
The DNA here is from genome assembly GCA_947302205.1 of uncultured Bacteroidales bacterium. GTDB lineage: Bacteria > Bacteroidota > Bacteroidia > Bacteroidales > F082 > Limimorpha. The sequence goes on along the minus strand of CAMYVD010000063.1, from coordinate 1,728 downwards.
GGCGAGACAGAGGTGAACGATACCAATGAGAAGCGCCAGCACCATCGTGCCGTCATAGCCCGCGATTTGCGAGGGCAGCATGATGCTTTTCACACCCTCAGGCAGCCAGCTCCAGGTGAGCATGTCCATCGAGAAGAACGTATGGAAAAAGAATCCCACCACGGTGGTGGCGATGCCCAAGGTGACACCCAAAGGCGCAATGTTGCCCAACACTTTCTTCAAGCCAAGGCTGGCACCGATGAGCACCAGGCCGTAGCCCATGTCGCCCATGCAGAAGGCAAAGAACAGCATGAAGAAGATGGAGATGAACACTGTCGGGTCGAATTCGTCGTATTTCGGGCGGCCGTACATGTCGGTCAACAGTTCGAACATCGAGACGAACTTGTTGTTTTTCAACTTGATCGGCGGATTATCGTCAACCTTGGCCTTGTCAGAGACATAAAACACATCCTCTTGGTCGAGTAACGCACGCAAACTAGCTTCGGACGAGGCGGGAGCGAAACCTTCGAACACGGTGATGTAATCCTCAGCGGCCTTCTCCCCTGCCACGTGAGCCAGATGAAGGTCCAGTTCTGTGGCCATCTTGTCCATCGCCTTGCGGAGATCGTCCTCGTGGCATTTCAATTCGGAGAGATGCTTGTTCTTCTGCTCGATGTCGTCCTCCAAAGCTGCGATTTCCTTTTTAATAGAAGCGCAATCCCTCGTGGGGACTGGCAATTCCTTCAAAGGAAACTCATATTCATTCTGGTCATCAACGACTACGAAGTAGGTATTCGTACCATCGTTGGAGATCTCGCTCAAGGCGTACCGCTCCTTCCAGGCGGGATCCACCGTCTTGGCCTTGTAGAAATGCAGCTTCAGCCCTTGTTTGGCGAGTTTCTCGATGTCATTCATGTTGAAGTTACCCCAGGGTTGGCACTCCTCGAGTTCCTTGCGGAGCTGGGTCAGCTGGTTACGATCCGATTCGATGCCATTGACGGTCTCCATCACATTTACGGCGAGGTCGCCGTAGGTTTTTTCGGCAAACTCGGCCGGTTCCACCTCTTTCAAGGCAGCGATGGCCTTGCGGTAGATGTCGGCTTGGAGAGAAAGCTTCTCCGATTGCTCGTCGATGGGTTTCACCGAGCGGGTAATGTCCACCAGTCCGATCTCCTGAAGTTTTTTCAAGAAGGCATCCGCTTCACCACTCATGAGGATGAAGTCATATTTCGTCATTTCAGTTACCATGTTCTGCCTCCTCTTCTTCCATGTGTTTGTTTTTCACGATTTTCTGGGAAGCCTTGTCGAGGTTCTCGGCGTCTTCCATATATCGCTTGATCTTACGTATGGCTTCGTTGTAGCCAGGAATCTGCACCTTCTCGTACAGGTTGACTTTCTGCGTAGTCTTTTTCCGCTGGTAGTCCAAAACGCGGCTCACCTCGGTATAGACCTCCGACTCGATGCCCAACTGCGCCAAGTTTTTCAAGATTTGAACTCCGTCGGCATACCACATGGGCTTGGTGAAGAGGTTGATGTCCTTCACGTCGAACAGCACCTCCTCCAAGGCCGGCACGGGCACGCCTGCAATCTTGACGGTCTTCAGCTTGACATCGGTCACGGAAATCAGTCCTGGCTCAAATTCATTCCAAAGCCGGGCCATGTACTCATACGACTTGAGTTCGGCCTCTAACTGTTCTACAAGCCCCTCCGAACGCTGCTTGGCTTTCTTCACCTCAAGGCGCAGCGCAC
>CAMYVD010000062.1 GCA_947302205.1 uncultured Bacteroidales bacterium | reverse complement strand
GTCAAGGAAACAAAAAAAATCATCAATAAAGCTAATGTTTAACCAACTTCTCGTACCTTTGCATCACTCACCCTAAGTGGTATACTTTTAAATTATTTTTTGGTATACTTTATCGGTACTATTTACAGGATAAAGAAGAAGTAGAGGTTGAAAGCAAGGTGGTCAGGGAAGATTGGGGCTTGTGAGAGCTCTAGCCATCTTTTCTCCATGGTAGTCGATATATACGTCGCAATGTCCACGGACAAAAGCTGCGGCAAGGGTTTCCGGATACTGTTCTTCAATGGTTCGGTGATTGCAGAATAACAATTGCGCCTGAGCGGCATACTCATCATCGGTAAAACTGCAGAAGGCCTTGCTGAAAAGCCACTCTGCTCGCTCCATGGCTTCGTGGGCCAAATCTCCAGTCTCCCAAACGGATTCAAAGCAATCAACCCAACCACACCTATACTGCGTCAAGGCCCAGCAACGATCGAAAGAATTGCATATCCCAATGCCAAGGTCGATCATCAACATAGCTTTACGGTTTGGGTTGTTGGCTGAGGCGATCTCTTGCTCCAAGGCATTCATGGTCTTTGCAAACTGTAGCTTGGCGTCAACGCCGTGGTTCCAACGCTTTTTTGTTACACTAAAAGGATCGCTGTTCAGATAGCCTCCTCTGTATACGTTGGTACGTGTGAAATAATCAAACGAAACCTTGGACAGGTAGTGCTCCGCGTCTGCATAGCGCATTTCACGCAAGCAGTGGGTTCCAACCATTTCATTGAGATAGTCGCTGTCAATGTAAGAATGGGTGTTGAGGAAACGCTGGAACTCCGTCTGTGGTTTCAAGGCGATGTTAGTATAGTCGATCAGTGCTTTGGCCGACAGTGAGTCCATCATTTCGGCAAAATGGCAGCTGTAGTCATAATAGTTGAACGAGCATTTGTTTCGGTATTTGTAGAGCATCGCCGGAATCTCGTTCGGCAGGGTATAACTCGACATGTTGGCCAGTTGCAGGGCAAGTGTGGTGTTGCCCTGTTTGATCAACTTTGGGCATACCGTGCCTAACAGGATGCAGCGCATGGCGTCGTTCCAATAGTAGTAGCTATAACATCCGCTTAATTGGTACATGTTGAAGCCGTCAATGACCTCTTTGTCAATATCCTTTTCAATCATTTCCTGCAACCATCGCAACTGGGCGAAAAGCTTTTGCTCGTAGGCTTTGTCGTAGGTGCTTGTTTGGGCGTCGATATAAATTCGCATCACCTTGATGGCATCCTCAAGGTTCTTGTCTTTGGCGGCACGCTCGGCCATTTTCAGATATTGGTCGGCCTTAGGGTCGTCTCCTTTCAAATGGGCAATGTATGTGGCGGCGTACGCCCACAGTGCCCTGTCTGCCTTGGTGTTTTCGTTTAGGACCCTGTCGCAAAGAACGGCCAGCTGATCGATCTCAACCCGTTCGTCTTCCCTATACACTCCCCAACGCCAATCGTCATCCCACTTGCGGTCAGGTTCGACTTTCCCCAGTATTTTCCAAAGTTTCAGCCGGAAATCAGGACAATCAGGATAAACTTCATAAAGAAGCTCCATTTTTTCCACACGGCTCATGTCAGGGTGATAACGCAGGTCGCATTCCAACAGCCCTTTCATATCGTTGGCCATGATGTACATGCTTTTGGCCAACTCGATGTTGCCGAGATGTACGTGTGCGCCTGCTACGTAGGAGAGGGCCATCTGCCTGAGAAAGCCATCGGGTATTTGTTTCTCGATTTCATTCCAAAAACGGATGATTTCTTCATATTGGCAGAGCGTAGTCATGGCCCTTACCGCCTGTAGCGCATAACGTTCGCCATAATAGTCGGTGGATTTCTGTCGGGCCACCTCGGCCACTTCGTTGAGCGAGTATCTGACGGGGTCTTTCTTGGAAGGGTAGTACCATGGCGACTGGCATTTGCAGCGCAACCATTCGCAATTCTTGGCCAGTATAAGGAAATCCAATGCGTCTTCGCCATATGCTCCGGTCAACCATTTCGCCATTTTGTTGCCCCTGGCGGCCTTGGGCATGCTTCCGGATTTTAAGGCCATAAGCGTTTCCAAATCGTATTTATAAACCACCAGATAGATGTCATCCAATGGAATGGTCTCATAGGCCTGTTGCTGCCACAATAGGCAGTTCTCATGGCTGTTAAGGTTGAATTCCTTTTCTGGACCGTCGGGCAGGTTGACCAGATGGAACAGGTAATACTCCGAAGGCGAACAATAGCTCGGCACGCAAGCAAAGGAATGGAAGGAGGCGCAAATGAGGCTAATCGTGACTAAAAATTTGGCGTATTTCATCGTCGGTATAGTTTGAAAGGTTGGCGGAATCAAGATGATAAAGAATGATGGAAGCGTTTTCTGCACCTGACATTTTCAATTTTACAATGCTGTCCAATTTGCGAAGTTCATCAAAGCTGACGTGTTCAAAGCGTACCCTATCACCGGCTTCAAGTCCCATGGAGGGTTGGTTGTGGAAGAGTCCCATATAGGTGTTGTCGCGGAACCATACATACCAGCTGTAGGTAGGGTAGGCGTAGTCCAGGGGAAGGCCGTAGGGCTTGTTTTTCAAGTAAGCATTCACGTCGTTGAGGTCGAGAATGGAATTATGGGTTTCGGGATTGGTGATGCTTCCGGTGTTGTATAGCATCAGCACGCCTCTGTCAACGGGCGGGCAGGCACAAGCCAACTGCCATAGGCGAATGGTGCAACTGAGTTGGATGCCGTAAGGTTCCAACCGCTCTTTCACTTCTCGGCAGAAGTCGAAATAGCTTTCTTGCGTTTGCTGTGTCCAGTCGCAATCGAGTTGTACTTCGCGGATGTTGCCCAAATCGTGGAAGTCGGCCATGTTCAGGATGCGTTGAGTGATGATTTCGGCATAATTGTGCTTTGGACTGTTGATCAGGCGTAGCGCATCGATTGTGATGTAAACCACCGGCACAATTTCAACGCCTTCAGGCATCGCCTCACGAAAGGCAACGGTGGCATTGGGAACCACCTCGTAGTCATTGGTTGGGGTGATGTCAGCAGGTACTACGTCAAAAAGTCTCAGGTAAAGCCGTTTTACCTGATGCGTTTTTAGGAACGCTTTTTCTGAATCGTTCAGCTCAAAAGCCGTTTTCCAGTAATAGACGCTGTTTCCATGGCGCTGTCCGTCCTCTTCTACCGAATGGTTCCTTGCCTTCGTGGTGGATGAGCATCCAACCACGGCGAGCGTCAGCAGCGTGATCAATAGGTGTTGTAGCCTCATAGTCATTGCATTTGTCATTCTTGTTAAATGCAAAATAACGGAACCCCGAAAGACTGGCAAAGCGTTTTTCGGGGTTCTGTATGAAATGATTATGGAGTGTATGAAATCTCTTTCCGGGAGTGATTTCGTAAGATTAAGGTTTTCCTCTCATCACCAAGTAACTGATATTTCTCCACTTCTTGGTAAGATTGGGATTGGGGTCGCCAAATTCATGACGCGTACCCTCGCTGTCGGTTGCCCAGCCGTAAGCGTTGGCGCCAACCAGATAAATGGCATTGTCCACGCCAAGGTCGACCAAAGCCTGGGCGAAGTCGTGGAAGGATTCTGAGGTAAGGGTTTCAACGGTGAAAATCTCCCCGTTACGGTCGCACAAGGCCCGCCGGACGGCCTTGCCCTTGGGTTCGTTCTCGACAAGGTTGGCGTTGTCCACCAAAGGATATTGACGGAAGAAATAGCCTCCTTTCTCCGTGGCCTCCTCAAAAAGAGGCGAGTTTTCGGCAACACCCACCTTTACGGTATCGTTAATGATGGCACAATAGCCTTTTTTCGATAGGCCCCATGCCTTGGGCTCTCCTTTCAGCACAAAGGCACCGACAATACCTCCGTTGTCGGCACGTATGTCAGCGGCTTGAGCTGCGAAAACGATATCCGAATCATTTCGGTCGATGGCTCCCAGGTGCAGGCTCATGCTTGCCTGATGGGGAATGTAAAGTCGTAGGGTGATGTCATTGATGATGGTATCTGAGATTTCAACAAAGGCATGTCCAGTTTCCTCAACCTTGGCAAGTGGAAGTTTGACTGAAGGTTGTTCCACGGGTAGGGTTGAAGGCTCAAATACGCCCTGCTCAGGATCCTCCCCCTGTGGTTCCGATTGGGTTGGCCAACATTGCCAGACAATGATTCCTATGAGGATACCGGCGAGTAAAAGCAATAACCATTTCCAGCCTTGGGGCTTAGGTCCTTGGTCGTCTCTGCCACCAATGACACGGATTTCGTCGTCACGAATCTCTCTTGGCTCTTTCATTCTTTTGCCTCCTTCTCAATTAATTCCTTGAGATTTTTCAGGGCTTCTTTTGATGCCGATACTGTGTGGGTAAACCTGCTGTTGTCCGACAGTATCAGTTTCTGGCTCTGAATATTGATGTAATAGATGTAGTCGCGGTTGATGATGACCCCTCTGCCAATGCGGATAAAAGGGCTGATCTTACCCAGTTGGTCATGGATCAACTCCTCAATCTGCCCTAACTGGTAGGTGAGCAGTCGCGTCTCATTGTCGGTCTGGACCATGTTGCAGTAATTGCCGTCCGACGAGATGTATACGATCTTTTCGGGGGCAATACGGACCAAATCGGCGGCGGTTGTTATGACCAGGTATTTCTTGAACATCACGGGCAAAAGTAGTAACTTGTTTGCACAGCAAAGTTAATCAATTCGTCGAAATGTACGAAATAGCCCGAAAAATGTATAAAATAACGTCATGCTGACTCCACGGGCGACCATGAACAGCAAGAAAGCGATCCATAAGCCGTGATTGCCATAGATAGGCATCAAGATGTACCAAGCAGGGAGAAAGACCAACAACGACGAGATAATCATCGTGTTACGGATCTCCTTGGCTGCCGTGGCGCCTATGAAGATGCCGTCCCAAAGGAAAGCGGCGAAGGTGATCACGGGAATCAAGATCATGTAGATGTAGTAGGGACGGGCCTTCTCGATGATGTCGGGCTGGTCGGAGATCAGACGGATGAAGGCATCGGGAAAAGCCCAGTAGAGTAGGGTGAACGGCACACTCAAACCCACGCCCCAAAGCAAAAGATACCGCACGGTTTTCTTCAGGTTGTCGAAGTCGTGCGCCCCGGTGAAACGCCCCACCAAAGCCTCGCCAGCGTAAGCGAACCCATCTGTGAAATAGCTGAAGATATAGAAGAACTGCATCAAAATCATGTTGACGGCTAAGATGTCGTCGCCCAATTTTGCGCTCTGGTTGGTGAAAAAGGCGAGAGTCAACACCAAAAGGATGCTGCGGATCATGAAGTCGGTGTTGACCTTGAAGAATCGCTTCAGCTTGTCGGCCTGCAACAGGATTCGCTTCTCAATGGGAATAAGATATTGGCGGTATTTCGTCGCCATGAAAACGATGGCTGTGAGCAAGCCGGTGTACTGTGCAATGACGGTGCCTAAGGCCACACCGGCAACCCCCATCTGGAACGTGTTGACAAACAGCACGCTGAGCCCGATGTTCACTACGTTGATCAGAATGGCGATGGTCATGGGGATGGTGGTGTTCTGCATGCCGATGAACCAGCCGTTGAAGGTATAGAGACTCAACACCGCAGGCGCCGCCCAAATCCTCACACGGAAATACTCAGAGGTGTACTGGAGCACCTCGGGGCTGCCGTTCAAAAGCTGCATGGCGATCCACTCGATGGGACGTTGCAAAGTCAATACAATCAAGGTGGCCATCAAGGCGATGCACATGGAACGGTAGAAGGCGTAGGAGATCTCCTGATGGTCTTTGCCACCATAGGCTTGCGCGGTAAAGCCCGTCGTCCCCGCCCGCATGAAGCTGAAGATGGAATACATCACGCTGAAAATGGTGCCGCCCAGACCGATGGCGCCAAGATAGGCCACCGAATCGAGATGCCCCATCAGCATCATGTCCACCAAACCCAACAAAGGCACGGTGATGTTGCTGATGATGTTCGGTATCGCCAGCCTCAGGATGCTGCGGTTAAGACTTTCACGATTTGCTCCAGCCATTTCTTGTCGATCTCATCAAACGTGTTCAACTCCTTGCTGTCGATGTCGAGCTCAGCCCACATTTCGCCATCCTTGAAGATGGGCACCACAATCTCGCTTCTTGACTCGCTGCTGCATGCGATGTGGCCGGGAAACTGCTCCACGTCAGGTACCACGAGGGTTTTTCCTTGCGCCCATGCCGTGCCGCAAACGCCTTTGCCATAGGGGATTCGTGTGCACGCCAGCGGCCCTTGGAATGGGCCTAAAACGAGTTGTTTGCCGTCGACGAAATAAAAACCAGTCCACCAGAAATTGAAGGTGAAATGGATGAGCGAACTGAGGTTGCTCAAATTGGCAATCAAGTTGGTCTCGTCTTCGACCAGTGACTGCGCTTGCTTCAAAAGAAGCTGGTATTGTTTTTCTTTGTCTTCCATGACGCAAAATTACATAAAATTGATTACTTTTACCGCTTCAAATCAAATCGCCATGAAAAAGGTTCATTTTATCGCTATAGGGGGCAGCGCCATGCACAACCTCGCCATCGCCTTGCACCGCAAGGGTTATGAAGTCACTGGTTCGGATGATGAAATCTTTGAGCCGTCCAAGTCTCGTCTTGCCAAAGAGGGGATTCTGCCGCCCCAATGGGGTTGGTATCCCGAGAAACTCGACAAGAGCTACGATGCTGTCATCCTTGGCATGCATGCCCGGATCGACAATCCCGAATTGGTGCGTGCCCAGGAGTTGGGCCTGAAGGTGTATTCCTATCCGGAATACCTTTATGAGCAGAGCAAGGACAAGACGCGTATCGTCATCGGCGGCAGTCACGGTAAGACCACCATCACTTCGATGATCCTGCATGTGCTGCAAAGGGTTGGCATTGAGACGGATTTCATGGTGGGCGCCCAGTTGGAAGGTTTCGACGTGATGGTGCGTCTCAGCGAGACCGCCAAATACATGGTGATGGAAGGCGACGAGTATCTCACTTCGCCCATCGACCGCGTGCCGAAGTTCCACCATTACCATCCGCATATCGCCGTCATCAGCGGCATTGGCTGGGATCACGTGAATGTGTTCCCGACTTTCGACAACTATCTGGAGCAGTTCCGCATCTTCGTCCGTACCATTGAGCCCGGCGGATGCCTGATTTATGACCAGACCGATGTGGAGGCCGAAAAGATTGCCCAGGGTGCCGATTGTAAGACTTTTGGCTATGGCGTGCATCCTTTTGAGAGCGATGGACTCAAGACCACCTTGCTGTTGCCTGATGGTAGTAGGAGGGAAGTGGGCGTGTTTGGCAGCCACAACATGAAGAATGTCAACGCCGCACGTTTGGTTTGTAAGCAGCTTGGTGTGAATGATGAGCAGTTCTATGCTGCCATCGCTTCGTTCAAGGGGGCTGCCCGCCGCTTGGAGCTGTTGTTCGAAAACGGCGACAATTTGGTGTTCCGCGATTTCGCCCATGCTCCTTCCAAAGTGAATGCCAGTGTGAAGGCTTTGCGGGAACAGTTCCCTGAAAAGCATCTGATTGCGGTGTTTGAACTGCATACCTACAGCAGCCTGAGCGAAGTGTTTATCGACCATTACTGCGATGCTTTGAAACTGGCGGATACGGCCATCGTGTTCTACGATCCCCATGCCGTGGCCATCAAGAAGTTGGAATTGATGCCCGACTCCCGCATCATGGAAGGCTTTGGCCGTCCCGACCTGAAGGTGGTTCACAACAAGCTTGAGCTGATGGCTTTATTAGAAAAAGGCCAACG
>CAMYVD010000061.1 GCA_947302205.1 uncultured Bacteroidales bacterium | reverse complement strand
GTGCCGGCGCCGGTTACGACAACCTCGACCTCGAGGCTTGCACCGCCAAAGGCATTGTGGCCATGAACACCCCCGGCCAGAACAGCAACGCCGTTGCTGAACTCGTCATGGGTATGCTGGTTTATGCCGTCCGTAACTTCTACAACGGCAAGAGCGGTTCTGAGCTGATGGGCAAGAAACTCGGCCTCCTCGCCTTCGGTAACGTGGGTCGCAACGTGGCCCGCATCGCCAAGGGCTTCGGCATGGAAGTCTATGCTTTCGACGAATTCGTCCCCGCCGAGAAGATTGAAGAGGCTGGCGTTCACGCCGTCGCCAACCGCGACGCCCTCTTCGAGACCTGCGACGTGGTCAGCCTGCACATCCCGGCCACTGCCGAGACCAAGCAGAGCATCAACTACGCTGTGGTGAACAAGATGCACAAAGGCGGCATCCTCGTGAACACCGCCCGCAAGGAAGTCATCAACGAGCCCGAACTGCTCAAGCTGATGGCCGAACGCACCGACCTCAAGTACATCACCGACATCATGCCCGATGCCGACGCCGAGTTCAAAGCCTTCGAAGGCCGCTACTTCGCCACGCCCAAGAAGATGGGTGCCCAAACCGAAGAAGCCAATATCAACGCTGGTCTTGCCGCCGCTAACCAAATCGCCGATTTCTTTAAGACAGGCAACAAGCGTTTCCAAGTGAACAAATAAATTATCATGACAACAGCAGAGACGCTAAAGGCAGCTCCATTTTTCAAGTTTGAGAATCTCAGAATCTATCACAAGTCATTGATGTTCTCAAATGCAGTGTTGGCTATTTACGACCATGCAGTCACCGACAGTGACCGCATGGTCGCCAAGCTGTTCTTTGAAGCTGCCACCAATATCACTAACAACATTGTCGAAGGTTCATGCGCCCAGAAGGCCTCCTTTATCGAGTATCTCCAGCAAGCCAAAGGCGACATCCGCACTTGCGTATCCTACACAGCCATCCTGCTCAACCGCAGGGTGATCGACGAGGAACAATCCAACGACATCCGTAACGAGCTGATCGAACTGACCAAGATGACCGGTGCACTGATTGTCTCGCTCCAAGGAGAAAACAACCAACTACAAACTTCTAACTGTTAACTACAAACTGATATGTCAATAATCAAACCGTTCAAAGGATGGCGTCCAGGTGTGGACATCGTCCAGAAACTCGCCTCCCGTCCATACGATGTGCTGAACACCGAAGAAGCCCGTAAGGAATGTGAGGGCAACCCCTATAGCCTGCTCCACGTGACCAAGGCCGAAATCGACCTGCCCGAAGGCCACAAGGACAGCGACCTCGAGACCTATCTGAAAGTCGTTGAGAACTTCAACAGCTTCAAAGACTTCGGATGGATCAAGCAAGACCAAGAGGAAAAGCTCTACATATATGCCCAGAGCATGAACCCCACCGATGCCAACGCCCACTGGCAGTATGGCATCGTGGCCTGCGCCTACAGCGAGGACTATGTAAACAAGGTCATCAAGAAGCACGAGCTGACCCGTAAGGACAAGGAAGAGGACCGCATGAAGCACGTCCGCCTCACCAACGCCAACGTCGAGCCTGTGTTCTTCGCCTACCCTGCCGTCGCCGAAATCGACGCCATCGTGAGCAAGATCACTGCTGAGAAGCCCATCTACGACTTCATCGCCAAGGAAGACGGCTTCGGCCATCGTTTCTGGATCATCGACGACAAAGCCACCATCGCCCGCCTCGTCGAGCTGTTCGACAAGAAGGTTCCGGCCATGTACATCGCTGACGGTCACCACCGCAGCGCCGCTGCCGCCCTCGTCGGCCAGGAGAAGAAGGAAAAGAATCCCGCCCACACCGGCAAGGAGGAGTACAACTACTTCATGACCGTCATCTTCCCCGACAACCAGCTGAACGTCATCGACTACAACCGCGTTGTGAAGGATCTCAACGGCCTCAGCACCAAGGACTTCTTCAAGGCTTTGGAAGAGAACTTCGTCATCGAGTGCAAATGCAACTGCACCAAGGACGGCGGCAAGTGCAACTGCGAGTACCCCTGCCACTGCGAGTGCGACACCGAGTACAAGCCTAACAAGCTGCACAACTTCTCAATGTACATTGAGGGCGTTTGGTACAGCCTGACCGCTAAACCCGGCACCTACGACGACAACGATCCTATCGGCGTGTTGGATGTCACTATCCTCAGCAACCTTGTCCTCGACAAGATTCTGGGCATCAAGGACCTCCGCACCGACAAGCGCATCGACTTCGTTGGCGGTATCCGCGGCCTCGGCGAATTGAAGCGTCGCGTGGACAGCGGTGAGATGAAGGTCGCCTTCGCGCTCTATCCTGTGAGCATGAAGCAGATCATCGACATCGCCGACACTGGCAACATCATGCCTCCCAAGACCACTTGGTTTGAGCCGAAACTCAGATCCGGTCTGGTGATCCACACTTTGGATTAAAAAAATAGAGACGCTACGGCGTCTCTATTTTTTTTGGACGCTAATGGAAAACATCAACAAGAATCTCATCAAGCACTACGCCGACCATCTGCGGCTGGAGCTCTCGCTGTCCGACAACAGCGTGGAAGCTTATTGCCATGATGTCAACCTGTTTTTGGAATACCTGGAAAGCCAAGACAAATCCACAGCAATCAAGGACCTCAAACAAGGCGACATCGAGAATTTCTTCGCCTACCTGTATGATTTAAACATTGGAGCCACCTCACAGGCTCGCATCCTCTCCGGATTGAAGTCATTTTGGCGTTACCTCATCCAAGAGAACCTGGCCGAGAGCGACCCAACCTTGCTCATCAACTCCCCTTCATTGGGCCGTCATCTTCCCGAGGTGTTGAGCTATGAGGAAATCCAAATGATGATTGACAGCATCGACCTCAGCCAGCCCAACGGCCACCGCAACAAAGCGATGATCGAAGTGATGTATGGCTGCGGCCTGCGCGTCTCCGAACTCATCGGGCTACAGATTAGCAACATTTATCGCAAGGACGGCTTTTTGCGCATCTTCGGCAAAGGCAGCAAGGAAAGGCTTGTCCCTATCGGCGACTCAAGCCTAAAAATCCTATTCCAATACATAGAAGGCGCGCGGCTGCATATCACACCGAAGCCCAAGTTCACCGACATCGTGTTTTTAAACAACCGGGGCACAGGACTGACCCGACAATCGGTCTTTTTATTGGTGAAGGAATTGGCCGAACGCAACGGCATCCATAAGACCATCAGCCCGCACACTTTCAGGCATAGCTTTGCCACCCATCTTTTGGAAGGTGGAGCCAACTTGTTGGCCGTACAGCAGATGCTCGGTCATGCCAGCGTCAGCACCACCGAAATCTACACCCATATTTCAGATGATTTGCTACGGGAAACCCTCACGGAATTCCATCCGCGCCTGAAGCGGAAGTAACTTCCAACTAAATAATGTTTCCTTGCTCGTCAACAAGCACACCCCAGGTAACAGCCGTCATCTTGTCACCTTTGAAGAAAAAGTCGATCATGGCATCTTCGAAGGATACACGGTGTTCGCCGTCTTCATCCTCCTCTTCCAACTCCTTGAAGCCATTCTCACGCATCAGCTCAATAGCTTGAGCACGGTTTAGGTCCATGACTTTGGTGCCAAACAACACTGCATTCTCGTTTTCGGTCTCAAAGCATGCCACCACGGATTTAGTGATGCCTTCAAAGTAAATGTTGGTAGCGATGTCGTCATATTCATAGAAGATGGAACGGTTGCCCGTCTCTTCCATGTCGCTCAATTCCTCGTAAAAAATAGGTGAACCCAGCAGTTTCACTGCATCATCCATCGGCATCCCAAAAGGAATTTCACCGAATCCTTTCAAAGGCTCAATCACAAAGCTTTTCATCATGTCTTTAGTTTGTTTTTTATATTTGTTTCAAGCCGTGAAAATAGGCCTTTTTATCGAGATAACACCCGAAAATTAAATTTAGAATCTTTCTAAATTACTCGAAACGAATCGACTTGGAAGGTCTAATCCTATTAATAATGCTTGTCGGAATCAGCAGCATCAGCATCCACAAGGCGAAAGTGCCTAAATTCAAGGCAAGGACGGTGGACAGATGCATCTCAACGGGAACCGCAGACAGGTAGTAGGTCTCAGGATTCAGGTGAATGAAACCAGTGTAATACTGCACTAGGCAGAAGCCGAGGCCAATCAGGTTTCCAATGACCATGCCGATCAACAGGATACGCACGGACCGATACAAAAACACTTTTCGTACAAACCGATCGGAAGCGCCCATGGCTTTCAGCAGGCCGATGGTCGAAGTCTTCTCGATAATGATGATCAGTAGCATGGAAATCACCGTGATGCCCGCCACAAGGAACATCAGTACAAGAATCAGCCAAACGTTGGTATCCAGCAAAGCAAGCCAATCGAAAATTTGGGGATTGCTATCACGGGCGGTATAGGATGCCAAAGTGCCCGGAATGCTAAAGTACAATGCATTGCTGACTTCATCCATCTGGTCCATGTCATCGGTCCAGACCTCAACGATGCCAGCCTCGTCTTCATTCCAATGGTTGAGTTTGCGAATCTGATTCAAGTCGCAGAATACATAACGCATATCGAACTCTGAGAGCCCCGTTTCGAAAATGCCGACTACATTGAATTTCCTGCCCCTCGCCTGCATATCCTCATCGATAAACCACACCCGTACCGCATCGCCCACCTCAAGGAGCATCTTGTCAGCGATATTCTTGGAAAGAATCACGTCGTTGGAGCGTTCACCATCAACATATTGAGGCACCTCGCCACAAATCATGCAGTTCTTGAAGTAACTCCAATCGTAACGGCTATCCACGCCCTTCATCACCACGCCTTGGATCTCTTCGTCGGTCTTGATGATACCGGCCTTGTTGGCCACCTGCTGGTAATGCCTGATGCCCTTGGTGTTGCTGAGGCTATTGCGTAACCTTTCGTCGATCACAAAAGGCTGTTCCTCATACGACTCATTCCTATCCAGCGCTTGGATGTGAACGGGAGCCACAAAACCCACCACCTTGTCGCGAATCTGGTTTTTGAAACCCACCACTACAGCCAACGAGATGAGCATCACCGTGATGGCTAAGGCTACGCTGGTCACGGCAAGGCGCATCACCGTGGACGATAAATTGTCCTTCGACAGTGAGAACAGACGGCCGGAGATGAATTTGGAGCCTGACATGCCAGTTTGGTTGGATTTTTGTATTAATTTTGCAAAAATACAAATTACCATGAAAAGAAACACACATATGCTCTTGTTTTTAGCCATGATGATCAGTGTGACAGTTTGTGCCCAATCCATTCGATTGATCCCCAAGGAGAAATACCGCTGCGGCGCTCAGGAAACCAACCGATATCTTCCTCTGCTCGAAGGGAAAACCGTCGGTGTGGTAGCCAATCAAACCAGCATGATCGGCGAGACCCACCTGGTGGATTCGCTTCTTTCGCTTGGCATCAATGTCAAACGCATCTTCACTCCCGAACATGGCTTCCGAGGTTCAGCCGACGCTGGCGCCAAAGTCACCGACGGCAAGGACGAGAAGACCGGCATCGAGCTTGCCTCCTTGTATGGCAAGACCAAGAAACCCACACCTGAAATGCTTCAGGGCATCGACGTGATGCTGTTCGACTTGCAGGATGTTGGGGTTCGTTTCTATACCTATATTTCCACCTTGAGCTATGTGATGGAAGCCTGCGCTGAGAGCCAAATCCCCGTAATCGTCCTGGATTGTCCCAACCCCAATGGGTTTTACATTGACGGGCCTGTACTGAAAGCGGAAAACAAGTCGTTTGTGGGCATGCATCCCGTGCCTGTGGTGTATGGCATGACCATCGGCGAATATGGCCAAATGGTGAACGGTGAAAAATGGCTGAAAGACGGCATCCATTGCGCGTTGACGGTCATTCCCGTGCCTGAATATGACCGCAATGCCATCTACGAACTGCCCGTGAAGCCCTCACCCAACCTGCCCAACTGGGAATCCGTTTACCTCTACCCTTCCCTGTGCTTCTTCGAAGGCACCATTGTGAGCGTGGGACGCGGCACCGACAAGCCATTCCAAATCTTCGGTCATCCTGAATTGAGGGGCAGTTACACCTTCACTCCCAAGAGCCAAAACGGCGCATCCAAGCCCATGTTTGAAGGAGAGCGTTGCCGTGGTTTGGATTTGACTGATTATGCTCACGACTATGCCGTCAACCCTGCCCAACTACAGCTTGGATGGCTCATCGACGCCTATCAGCAACTCAGTGAGAAGAACCACCTTTACTTTACCAAGTATTTCAACCTGCTTTCAGGCGACAAGGTTTTAATCCAACAGATTGAAAACCAAAAAAGCGCGGACAGCATCCGCGCTTCATGGGAGTCAGACCTTGAGGCCTTCAAAGCCATCAGGTCAAGGTATTTAATCTATTAAGATTATTTTCTGATCTTTCCAGGATACTCCTTCAAGGCTTCTTCGAGGCACTTGATGGCTTTCTTCAGGTCGTCGATGCAGATACAATACGTGATACGGGCTTGATGGCGTCCCTTTTCGGGATCGGCATAGAAGCCGGTAGCAGGAGCCAGCATCACGGTGGCACCGTTGTAGCTGAAATCGGTGAGCAGCCACTGGCAGAACTTGTCGCTATCATCAACCGGCAGGTCGATTACAGTATAGAATGCACCCTTAGGCATCGGGCAGAAGCAGCCCGGAATCTTGTTGATGCCTTCAACGATGACGTTACGACGGGCAATGTACTCGTTATAGACGTTATCGAAGTATTCCTGAGGCGTGTTGACGGCAGCCTCGGCAAAAATCTGACCAAAGCTCGGTGGCGACAGACGGGCCTGGGCCAGACGCATGGCGATGGCATAGACCTCGCTGTTACGGGTCACCATGCAACCGACACGGGCACCGCAAGCGCTGTAACGCTTCGAGACGGAGTCGAACAGGATGACGTTGCGCTCCAGCCCCTGAAGCTGCATCACGCTGAAATGCTTGTGACCGTCGTAGCAGAATTCACGATACACTTCGTCGGCGAACAGATACAAGTCATATTTCTTCACCAAACCGGCAACCTTCAGCAACTCTTCATGGGTATAGAGATAACCTGTGGGGTTGTTGGGGTTACAGATCATGATGGCCTTAGTGCGTGGGGTGATGGCCTTCTCGAAGTCCTCAATCGGAGGCAGGGCGAAACCGGTCCTGATATCGCTCGGGATGGTGACGATCTTGGCATCGCACAACTTGGCGAAAGTGTTATAGTTGGTGTAATAGGGTTCCGGGATGATGATTTCGTCGCCAGGGTTCAGGCAGACGGTGAAAGCCATTTGCAAAGCCTCACTACCACCGGTGGTAACGATCACCTGGTTAGGCGTAACGTCGATGCCGTGACGATGGTAATAGTTGCAGAGGGCGCGACGATAAGTCTGGATACCGGCCGAGTGGCTGTATTCCAACACGCCATGGTTTTCAGCCATCTTGTTGGCAGCTTCTGCCAGAGCCTTCAAGGCACCACTGGGGGTCTCGATGTCGGGTTGGCCGATGTTAAGGTGATACACATGGATACCGCGCTCTTTGGCGGCATCAGCAAACGGAACAAGCTTCCGAATCGCTGATTGCGGAAGCTCTAAGCCTTTGTTTGAAATCTGAGGCATATTAAATAAGTTGTTAGTTATTCAGTTAATCAGTTGTTGTTCACTGGTGATCCTTCGCCAAAGTCCTTTTCAGGGAGCGCTTCGGTGGGTTGAGGCAGCACTGTACCTTTAATACGAAGGATTACCGTAGCGTTGTTCTTGGCATTCGAAGTCACCGTGATGGACTTGTTGATGGTGCCCACTTTGGTGGTCTTATAAGTTACCTTAATCACATCTGACTCACCGGGAAGGATAGGTTCCTTAGGCCAAGTGGGAACGGTGCATCCGCAACTTGATTTGGGTTTCTGGAGGATCAGAGGCTCATTGCCGGTATTGGTGAAGCGGAACTCGCACTCGCCATTGCCGTTATATGGAACCTCACCATAATCATGAACCAATTTTTCAAACTGAATCTCCGGGCCATTCTCTGAAACCGTCTCTTCCTGTGCCATGGCAACACCAGCCATCATCACGAGGACTCCAATCAAAAATACAAGCTTTTTCATAATTTGTCTATTTTAAAGATGTGCAAATGTATAAATATTTCTTTTAACAGGAACAAAATGACAAAATTTTCAAAAACCATACCAATTTTTTTTCCGAAAACACTTGCACGAAACAAAATTTGTAGTATTTTTGCACCCGCAATGACGGCGGGATAGCTCAGTAGGTTAGAGCGTCGGATTCATAACCCGGAGGTCATG
>CAMYVD010000060.1 GCA_947302205.1 uncultured Bacteroidales bacterium | reverse complement strand
ACCAACGACATGCCTATCGTGCAACCGGCTTCGTTCAAGACCTTGAACCTGGTGCCGTTCCAGATCAATCCCCACTATCTGGATCCTCATCCCGAGATTGACAAGATGATCAAGCATGGTGGCGAGACCCGTCAGGACCGCATCAACGAGTATCTTGCTGTCAACCAGAAGATGGTGGTGGTGGGACTGCGTGAAGCTACCTCGCTGTGGGTTACCGATGGCAAGATGACACTTAAAGGCGGCAAGAAGATGATCGTCATGCAATATGGCAAGGAAGCCGTCGAGATTGAGCCTAACACCGATGTAACTTTTCTGCTGAACGGCCAACAGGCATAAATGGATAGCGGCGACCATAGGCACGGACTTACTTCCGAACAGGTCGAACAAAGTAGGCTGGAACACGGAAACAACCTGCTGACTCCTCCACCCAAGGAGCCGGTGTGGCGGCTTTTCCTTAAAGAGTTCCAGGATCCGATTATCCGTATTTTACTCATCACACTGGCACTGTCGGTGGCGGTGTCGCTATATCAATATTTCAGGGGCACAGCAGACTTGAAAGTCCTGTTGGAGCCGCTGGGTATCTTCGTTGCAGTGATGTTGGCCACTACTGTGGGCTTCGTCTTCGAGTTGAGTGCCAACCGTAAGTTCGACATCCTGAACCGGACGAATGATGAGGAAAAGGTGACGGTGATGCGCAACGGGCATATCACACGAATCGAGCGAAAGGAGGTGGTGGTGGGTGACATGGTGTTTGTGAATCCAGGAGACGAAATCCCTGCCGATGGCACCTTGATTGAGGCTATTGCCTTGCAAATCAACGAATCCTCGCTGACTGGCGAGCCGATGGCGCAGAAAACCGTCAGGGAAGAGGAGTTCGACCATGAGGCTACCTATCCTTCCAATTACGTCTGCCGTGGCACCACGGTCATTGACGGCAACGGCATTTTCATGGTGGAACGGGTGGGAGATGCTACTGAATGGGGCAAGGTGTATCGTGGTGCTCAGATTGATAACAAGATCAAGACCCCGCTTAACGAGCAGCTTGACCAATTGGGACACACCATCACCATAGCGAGCTACGTGATGGCTGGATTGATACTGGTTTTCAGACTTTTGATGTATTTTGTCGTTGACGATGACGTGTCGTTCGATTGGATGGATTTTGCCCATTACCTCTTGAATACGGTGATGATTGCCATCACTTTGATTGTGGTGGCGGTTCCCGAAGGGCTTCCCATGAGCGTCACGCTGAGCTTGGCGCTGAGTATGCGTAGGATGTTGGAGACTAATAATTTGGTCCGCAAGATGCATGCCTGTGAGACCATGGGCGCGGTCACGGTGATCTGTACAGACAAGACGGGAACCCTGACGCAGAACCGCATGAGCGTAAGTGATTTCAAGATCTACGGGTTGCATGACAACAAACTCGACGACTCTCAGACTTCTTTTCTGATCAAGGAAGGCATTGCCATCAACTCGACGGCGTTTCTTGACTTTTCCAATAAACAGGAGGCCAAGACGGTAGGCAACCCCACCGAGGCGGCTATGCTTTTTTGGCTGTTTAAACAAAACATTGACTACATCAGCTATCGCGACCATACCAAAATTGTCCGTCAGGTGCCATTCTCGACGAAATACAAATTCATGGCAACCTTTGTGAGTACTGACGATCCCGACCTGCTGCTGATGCATGTGAAAGGCGCTCCGGAACTGGTGCTCAACCATTGTTCGAAGATCAGGATGGAGGAAGGCGAGCGCCCGATGGAAGAGCGTATGGGGCAAGTGGAACAGTATCTGTCGCATTGCCAAAGCCAGGCAATGCGCACCTTGGGATTCGCTTACCGTTACCTCGATCGTAATGACATGGATGCCATGTTCGACGGTGAACAGCTGGCTGTCAATGACTTGTGCTATCTTGGTACAGTGGCTATCGCCGATCCCGTCCGTGAGGAAGTGCCTGATGCGATCAGAGATTGTATCAATGCAGGGATCAAGGTCAAGATTATCACGGGTGACACCTCGGCTACAGCCAAGGAAATCGGATGCCAGATCGGCTTGTGGAAAGAGGAAGATTCGGAAGAGAAGAACATGATCACCGGCAGGGAGTTTGAGCTGATGAGCGATGAGGCTTTGCTGGAGAGGGTTGGAGACCTGAAAATCATGTCGAGGGCTCGGCCGATGGACAAGGAACGGCTGGTGCGCCTGCTACAGCAGCAAGGAGAGGTGGTGGCAGTCACTGGCGACGGAACCAACGACGCGCCTGCACTGAATGCGGCCCAAATCGGGCTCTCAATGGGCGACGGCACCAGCGTGGCCAAGGAAGCCAGCGATATCACCATCCTCGACAACTCGTTCCATAGCATTGCCCGTGCCGTGGTGTGGGGACGCTCCTTGTATCGCAATATCCAGCGCTTCATCCTGTTTCAGATGACCATCAATGTGGCGGCATGCCTTATTGTGCTATTAGGTTCTGTCTTAGGCACCGAATCACCGCTGACAGTGACGCAGATGCTCTGGGTGAACTTGATCATGGATACGTTCGCGGCCTTGGCCTTGGCATCATTGCCACCCGATTATAAGGTGATGTCTGAAAAGCCACGGTCGCGCAATGCCTATATCATTACACGACCCATGACCAAAAGGATCTTTGGCGTAGGCTTGTTTTTCGTCGTTGCCTCGATGGCGCTATTCCAGTATTTCCGTAGCGATGGAGTAATCACGCCCAAGGAACAGACCGTATTTTTCACCACTTTCGTGTTTATGCAGTTCTGGAACATCTTTAACGCCAAGGCCTTTATGACGGGAGAGTCGGCACTGAAAGGCTTGTATACAAAAAATATAGCCAAGGGCTTTGTTTTGACCTTGGCTATCATTCTTGTGGGACAGGTACTGATCGTTACCTTTGGCGGTGAGATGTTCGAGGTGGTTCGCTTGCCTTTAGGTGATTGGCTTCGAATCGCCCTTTCGACCTCAGTAATCCTCTGGATAGGGGAGATTATTCGGCTTTCCTCTGATAGGTCAAGGAATTGTTTCCGAAATCCTTCAGCACCAGGCGATCTTTTGTAAGCTCGTCAATCCACAGTGAATCAACGAAATCACGAGGGTTGGTACCGGTGTATCTGCCTTCGAGGATCAACATGTCATCGACCTTCTTCCAGGTGTGGTATTCACGGTAACCCATGTTGATGGACTCAACGGTACCGTCGCTGTTCAGTTTCAAACCATATTCGCCAAAGACGCTGCTGTCGTCGGCAGGATCAATCCAAGTGCCCACGAGTGATGCACGGTTGCAGGCGGTCATGCCAAGCAACAGGCCCAAAGCGATAATGAAAAATCCTTTTTTCATGGTGTCTATTGATTTTCAATGTGTTTACGGGACGATTCTGGTACCGCAGGTCGGGTCGCCAAGGCGTGTGGCCTCAGTGATGATGGCCTCGTGGCCTGTTGCCTCCACGAAGAGGATGGCGGCGCGAACCTTAGGAGCCATGCTGCCTTCGGTGAATTGACCGTCAGCCATGTGCTTCTTGGCCTCTGCCACGGTGATGGTATCGAGGGCTTGCTCGTTGTCCTTGCGGAAGTTGATGTAGACCTTCGGGACGTCGGTGAGGATGTAGAACTCGTCGGCACCGATGTTGATGGCTGTCATGGCTGAAGCCAAATCCTTGTCGATCACAGCTTCAACACCGCCTAAGCTGCCGTCGGCTTTTTCGATGACAGGGATGCCGCCGCCACCAACGGTGATGACGATGTGGCCTTGTTCAGCCAGCTGTTTCACCAGGTCAACGTTCTGGATGGCGATTGGTTTGGGAGAAGCCACCACCTTACGCCAGCCGCGACCTTTAGGGTCTTCCTTGTAGACGGCGCCAGTCTCTTGGGCATACTTCTCAGCTTCTTCCTTGCTGTAGTATGGACCAACAGGCTTGGTAGGATTCTGGAACATCGGGTCGTTCTTGTCCACCACCACTTGGGTCACTAAAGTGACCACATTGCGCTTCAGGCCTTCCTTGGCAAAGGTCTTGCCCAGACCCATCTCAATCATGAAGCCGATGAGACCTTGGGTCTCGGCGACGCAGAAATCGATAGGCATGCCTGGCACACCAAACTGATGGTGACCGGCTTCGTGCTGCAGCATGACGTTGCCTACTTGAGGACCGTTGCCATGGCCGATAACGAGGTTGTAGTCATTCTTGAGGAAGGGTAGCAACGCATGGCAAGTCTCAGTGACATTTTCCATTTGTTCCTTGTAAGTTCCTTTTTGTCCGCCTCTCAGAAGGGCGTTTCCACCGAAGGCGATAACGGCTAATTTCTTCATATTCAATTATTTGATGTAAATTTCGTTTGATTTGGGACGGCAAAGATACGAATTTTTTTGAAGAATGAAGAAGTCAGGAGAAAGAAGTGAGAATAAATCTTTAGAATGGTGGATTGAACTCGTCGCTGATGCCACCCGGCTGAGGCCCGAATGGATTGTCGTCATTCATTCGTGAGCCTACGATGACCGTGTTGTTGAAATTCGGGTTGGGACCAAGGGTGATTTCATCGGCTGAGGCGAGACGATCCTGACCGAACTCCTCAAAGCGAGCGTATTGTCCCACAAATCTCAGGTTCACTTCGCCTAACTTACCGTTACGGTGCTTGGCAATGTCGATGCAAGTGAAGCCTTGAGGAAGATCGGGGTTCTCTTGTTCATTCTTATAATATTCGGGACGGTAGATGAACATGACCATGTCGGCATCCTGCTCGATGGCACCTGATTCACGAAGGTCGGAAAGAATAGGTTTCTTCGATCCGGGGCGTTGTTCCACGCTACGGCTCAATTGTGACAGGGCTAGGACGGGAATCTCCAACTCCTTGGCTAAAGCCTTGAGCGATCGTGAGATGGTGGAGATTTCCTGCTCACGGTTGCCGCCACGTTCAGTCTTGGCGGTCATGAGTTGCAGGTAGTCGATGAAGATCATCTGGATGTCATGCTGCTGCTTCAGTCGGCGGCATTTCGCCCTAAGCTCAAAGATGGAGAGCTGAGGCGTGTCATCGATATAGATGGGGGCGTCGATGAGGGGCGTTACCTTGGTGTTCAGCTGTTGCCACTCATGCTCGGCTAGGTCGCCTGAACGAAGTTTGTCCGCCGTGAGTGAGGTCTCGGTGGAGATCAAACGGGTGACCAGTTGCACCGACGACATTTCCAAGGAGAAGAAAGCAATGGGACGTTGGAAGTCGACAGCGGCGTTGCGGGCCAAATTAAGGGCGAATGCGGTTTTACCCATGGAGGGACGTGCAGCCAAGATGATAAGGTCCGATTTCTGCCAGCCTTGCGTGATACGGTCGAGCTCGGTGTAGCCCGAGGGTACGCCACGCAGCTTCTGGTCGCTGTTTTTGGCACTCTGAATCTCAGTGATGGCCTTGCTCACCAAGTCCTGCATCGAGTTATAACTGCGGCGCAAGTTGTTCTCGCTTACTTGGAACAGCTTGTTCTCGGCGTTGTCCAACAGGTCGAACACATCGGCGGTGTCCTCAAAGGCTTGGTTGATGGTCTCAGAGGAGATGAGGATGAGCTCGCGCTGGATGTGCTTCTGCATGATGATGCGGGCGTGATACTCAATGTTGGCGGCCGAAACCACACGGTTGGTCAGTTTCGAGATATAATAGGCGCCGCCTACCGATTCCAGTTCGCCAGATTGCTTTAATTCGTTGGTAACTGTGAGGATATCAATGGGTTCTGATTTTCCGAAAAGATCCTTGATAGCCTTGAAAATCTTCTGATGGGCCTCTTTGTAGAAAGCATCGGGGGTCAAGATGTCGATGACTTCGTTGACGGCTTCCTTTTCAAGCATCAAGGCGCCGAGGACCACCTCTTCCAAGTCGACGGCTTGAGGAGGAATGCGTCCCTGGTTGGCTAAAAGTTGTTCAGGCGTGGCTGGCGTTCTCCGTTGTAAATTGTTGGAAAACGGTCTAGTAATTATATCGTTTGGCATTTGAGTATCTCGAGTTTAGAAAGTGAAAATATTCCGCTTTTTTCGAGAGACAAAGGTATAACTTATACCATCTTTCATCGAAGAAAAAATGGTCTGAGTTATGAACAGGGTTTTATTTGAAAAATTGTTGATAAATACGTTTAATCAACTCATTTTCAGTTAATAAATCTTCTTTCGTTTGTTCATAACTTGTCAACTCATGTGCAAGGGCTTCAACAAGTATCCTGCTGTGTTCAAAGAGTTTAGCATCGTGAAACAATGCTTTGGCGGTGTTTTGTAAATTAAATCCATCCTTGAGGCAGGGGTGTAACATTTGGGCATTTTGGAGTACCTCATATAGATTGAACAGCTTGCTGCTTTGAAGGGGATTTTTCGGCTCGAAGCACACAATCAGGTCGTAATGCTTGAAGCGTTCTTCCAGCAAGGGGTAACACTCCTGCCAACGACTGTGGTCATCGAGGCAGCTCCAGAAGCTGTATCCTTCGGGCTCATTTTCTCCGGTGAGGGCGTAGGCGAGGACCATCGATTGATAAGGCTTGGTGCCGTCGAGTTCAGGCACGGCAGGCATGTAGGTCAACGGGTTGAGGTAGGCGATGCTGCGAGGTTTGGGGTCGGGTGCCTGTGCATATAGCGCCTTGTAGTCGATGGTGAAGTCGGCTTCGGTCTTTGGCGCGTTTTTCCAGCAATGGCCGAGAAAGTCGCAGTCGTATGGCTCGTGGCAGTGGGAACCTATTTCCACTTGGGGAGCGTGGGGGAGGGCCACTACGTTTTTCAGCCGCTCCACGTTATTGGCGATGATGGGTTCTTGCTCCTTGGCGTAATCCATGACCGACACCAACCGGAACAGTTGCTTCACGTCGATGGGGCCTTGCTTGACGTAGTCGGAGTTGACATGCATCAGTTGGAAGTCGGAGAGCGGCACCCCGCAGCCATGCAGCACGTAGTATTGCAGTGCCGCGTCGTTGTAATAAGTGGGGCTCAGTTTGAGGGAACTCTTTACCTCGATGGCACGCCATCGGTCGCCTTCGCGCGCCAGAATATCAACCATCACGAGCGTGTCGTTGTGCTGAAACACGGCTTCATACATCACGTTGACGGCAGGATTCTGGAGGTTCTCTAAGGTTTCCTTCACCCTTTTGGGGAACTGTGACGGTGAATTGGGAGCCATGTTCACGCCGCCTGGAAAGTACTGCTGAGCCAGGATGCCCACATCGGTGCCGCGTTGGAACTTCGCCCGTTTCTCAAGGCTAAGCTTGTCGCGCAGATAAGGATGTTTCTTGGTCAGATACAAGGCTTTTTCGCATTGCAGCCCTTTGATGTATGTCGATTTGGAGAGGATGTGCATTTTATCTTAACTCTTGAAAACCGTTGTATTTTCCAGTGGGTTCCTTGGCTTCAATCTTCATGTCGATGACCTTGGAGTAAGGTGTCCCTTCACCGCATAAGATGCTGAATCGGGTCAAGTCGTCCTCTTCACCTTCGGCTTCGATGTGGACGCAGCCGTCAGTGTGGTCGTTTTCGACATAGCCATTCACGTTGCATTGGAGGGCATAGCGATGCACGTAACGTCTGAACCCAACGTTGAACACCCTGCCGTAGATTCTGATGGAGTAAGCTTTCATGGTGCAAAGATAAAAAAAAAGAAAAACATTTGTTTTTTACAAAATAATTCCCTTATTTTGTATCGCCATTGTCCCCCTAGGCTTTCTGTGGGTCTCCAGGGATAATGGAGACATTTTGTGGAAGGCGTTTGCCGAGCTTGGTTTTGTACTCTTTGAACCTGGAAAATTCAATAAGCACAAGCAGAAACAGAGCAGAAGCAGATGCCCGCGTTGCAAAGCGTGGGTATCCCTCTGGTTGTTCGTTGTGCAGGTTTTTCCAGGGCCTAAAGAGTCGAACAAATCAGCGGAAGATACCCCGCTTTCTTTTCCTAAGTAGCAAAAATAGGGGGATGTTACATTCTTAGTTCGGATATTTTACGGTGATGCTGTTTTTGGGATCACCAGCAAAACCCTGTGTGAAGAGTTATGAGATGTAAATAATAATTGAAAAGTATACCAGGGTAATAATCGAAAAGTATACCATGTGGGTCGGTGCGCCTACGTTATATCAGCAGTTCAAGAAATGCTGTTAAACGTACGAGAAGTAAAAATGATCGACATGGACAAAAAAGAACAGATCCTCCATTACCATCGAGTTGATGGTTTAAGTCTGCGGGAGATCGCCCGCAGGACAGGTCTCAACAGGAAGACCGTCACCCGTTACATTCGTGAGTACGAGGCCATGCTGCAGTCGGATCCCGAGGAAGGGATAGACATGTGCCTTGCAAGCAAGCCCAAGTATCCAGAGCGCAAGACAGAGTGCACAAAGCTCACCGAGCAGGTGTGCACGGAGATAGAGTACTGGCTGGCGGAGAACGCCAGGCGCAGGCAGACCGGTATGCGCAAGCAGTGCCTGAAGCGCCAGGACATACACCGTGCCCTGATAGAGAAAGGGTTCAATGTCAGCTACTCCAGTGTGTGCAAGTACATACAAAGGCGCAAGGCCGAGAAGTCGAAGAAGCCGAAGGATGTCTTCGTCAAGCAGTGGTACGAGCCCGGCCAGGAGTGCGAGTTCGACTGGGGCGAGGTCAAGCTTCGCATCGCAGGGAAGCCTGTCACCTTCACCATGGCCGTGTTCGCGCTGTGCCACAGCGAGGGACGCTGGGCCTACCTGTTCCGCCATCAGGACAACCTGGCCTTCATGGAGTCGCACCGCAACTTCTTCCATGACATGCACGGCGTGCCCCACACGATGGTGTACGACAACATGAAGGTGGCCGTCATCCTCAAGCCCGATGGCAAGCAGCCCACCGAGACGCTGTTGCGCATGGAGGCCTTCTACGGCTTCACCCACCGCTTCTGCAACGCCAGATGCCCGAGAAGATGCAGGAGCTCTTCCGCGATCTCGTCATCTGCGACGAGTTGGGCTATGTCGGCTTCGACAAGGAAGGTGCAGAGATGCTCTTCAACCACCTGTCTCTCAGAACCGGAAAGAAGGCCACCATCATCACCACCAACCTGCCTTTTACCAGGTGGGAGGAGGTCCTAAAGGACAAGGTGTTATGCTCGGCTCTCGTCGACAGGCTATGCCACAAATCCTATCTGGTCAACATGACAGGAGCCTCCTATCGCGTCAAGGAAACAAAAAAAATCATCAATAAAGCTAATGTTTAACCAACTTCTCGTA
>CAMYVD010000059.1 GCA_947302205.1 uncultured Bacteroidales bacterium | reverse complement strand
AGAATCCTGTTCCGTCACCAATGATTATTTCTGCTCCAGCCTTCATCGTTGCTAGTATTACGGGATGATTTATTCCAGCTTCGTTATATTCACTATCTGATATTAATAATACCGCCTTCCCAATCTTGATAGTCGAATTAGGTGCTTTGTGAATAATAGGCTTACCATATAAAGTGACATTCCCAAATTCCGTTTCTACGCCATGTGAAATCAAATATTCATAATCTTCTTGCTTCTTCTTAAGCTCTAATTCTTCCTTACTCAATAGTGGACGAAAAAAATGAACTATTTTTTGCTTAACAATTTTTAAAAATGTAAATATTCGCCTCATTGTGATAAACGTTAAAGGAGGTTACAGTTGAATCCACCCCAGCCCTTGAGCATAAGTATAGTTTACACCCATTTGATTGGTCGTTCCGCCGATATTTAGTTTAACGGCACGCTCCATGTCAACATATCCATGTACTAGTGGATGAACTAGTGATATGGATAAGAAATAAGTACCGGCAACAACTCCTTGTGGAAATATCAGCGTTTTGTCAATGGTAAAATGCCCTACTTCAAAATACGGCAAATCCCTGTTCATATCTGGCATAAACATAGCTAAAGGGATATCGTTTTCATCTAATACACGAATTTCAACACATATAAACTTTGACGTCACGTTTTCACCCTCAATATGCAGGCGCAACTCTTTTTCTCCTGCCTCCAATGTGGCCACAGCCTCAGGACTATCATTGATTGTAATCGTCTTTATATTAAGAGATTTGTCTTGGTAAACTGCATAATCCACAATCTTTCCATCCTCGTTAGGAACAAAGCCAACGCTCTTGTAATAAGAAATTGCTTCTATAGTCGTACCAATAAAGGCTATTTGACCCTTATCTAAGACAATTCCAGAGCGACACAACTGCCTAATACTCGCCATATTATGACTCACAAACAACACTGTTCTCCCCTCTCCTCTGCTGACGTCTTGCATCTTGCCAATGGCTTTTTTCTGGAACTCGGCATCGCCGACAGCTAGAACCTCATCCACTACGAGTATCTCTGGATCGAGGTGGGCGGCAACGGCGAAGCCAAGCCTCACCATCATACCGCTGCTGTAACGCTTCACTGGGGTATCAATATAACGCTCACAGCCACTGAAGTCGACTATTTCATCAAGTTTCCTATCAATCTCGGCTTTGGTCATGCCTAGAATGGCACCGTTCATGTAGATATTCTCTCGGCCGGTCATCTCGGGGTGAAATCCGGTGCCGACCTCCAACAGGGAACCAATGCGGCCTCTGGCGCGAATTTCGCCTGTGGTTGGTGCGGTGACCTTGCTCAACAGCTTCAACAACGTGCTCTTGCCGGCACCGTTCTTGCCGATGATGCCCACTACGTCGCCTTGCTCAACTTTGAAGTCAATGTCCTTCAAGGCCCATACATAGTCGCTCTCACCCTTAGTGGAACGGTCGTTGGTCTCACCAATCTTCAAATAGGGATCTTCTTTTCCCCGCACATTGATGGTCCACCACCGCTTCAGGTCATGGGCAAGCGTACCAGTGGAAACTAAACCCAATCTGTATAGTTTACTTATATTATTGAATTCTATAGCTGTTGCCATACTCTTGCTTCTTGTTTCTTCTGACTTCTAAAACTAAACCGTATCCATAAAACTCTTCTGGACCTTGTTGAACACCACAATGCCCAAAGCCAATAAAACCGTCATGAAAACAAAGCTGTAAACCAGCCAACGCCAACCCACAAACTCGCCAGCGCCAAGGAAGCCGTACTTGAAGGTCTCGATGATGGGTGTCACGGGGTTGAAACACATCAGCTTGTGCACATGGATGCCGTTCCAGTACATCGACTTGGTTTGCGACAAGGGATAGACGATAGGGGTGGCATACATCCATAACGACACCCCAAACGAGAACAGCACCTGCAGGTCGCGGTACTTGGTGGTCATCGACGAGAACAGGATGCCAAAGCCCAAGGCCAACCCGGCCATCATCAGCACCAACACGGGGAACAGCAGGGCATACCAATTGAAATGCGCTGCCGATTCACCAACAAGGGCATAGATGGCGTATACCACCAAAAACAGCCCTATCTGGATGCCGAAACGTACCAAATTGGAAAGCACATTGGCAATGGGCATGGCCAACCTCGGGAAATAGACCTTCCCGAAGATGCCGGCGTTGTCGACAAAAGTGTTGGAGGTCTTAGTGAGGCAGTCGGCAAAGTACTGCCACATGCAGGTACCGGCCAGGTAAAACAGCGGACGTGGCACTCCGTCGGTGGGGATGCCGGCAATGCCGCCAAACACAATCATATACATCACCACCGACAGGGCGGGCTGCACCACAAACCACAAAGGTCCAAGTACGGTCTGCTTATATTGGGTGATGATGTTTCGCTTGATAAATAATGAGATCAAATCCTTGTAGCGCCAAAGCTCCTTCAAGTTGAAGTCAAGCAACCGGTCTTTGGGTTTGATCACGGTGGTCCATTTGTCTTCGCTCATGACGTTGCACAGCTTCGCCCCTTGAGTCCCATTAATGGGTCAACAAAAAGGGCATAATTCATATCAATTTACAAAGATACAACTTATTTGATAATGATAAGTAAAAAGGTGAAAAAACTGGGGAATTTCCCAATTATTTGGAGCGTTTCCGACGAAACAGGATGTTGCCTTGTATTTTCCAGAAGTATTTCCAGTTGGTGCGGAACGGGTGCCGCCCATATTCCTCACAATAGCGACGCTCGCTTTCTTGGATTTCGTCAAGCGTTTCAGGCATGTCGGCGTAATATGGGGGAAGCATGCCTGGCTTGTACTTGATGCGCATTTGCTGGATCTCCGGCCTGTACAGGTTGAAATATTGCTCGCTCAATGGACGAACGCCAATCAGTTTCATCTGGCCTTTTAGAATATTGACAAACATCGGCCATTCGTCAATCCAGTATTTTCGGAGCCAGCGTCCCCAGGTGGTAATGCGGTAGTCGTCGTCAAACTTGCCTCCGGATTGGAGGTGGTTGTTTTCGTAAATATAGGTCTGCAAGTATTCCGAGTAGGCATACATCGTCCTAAACTTATATACCCAAATCCGCTCGGCGTTCTTGCCTACCCTGCGAAGCTTGACAATCAGTCCGTAACTGGGACGTTCGACTGCCGGTTCCCTACGCTTTTGGGCAACCACGCAATAACGGTCGTGGATGTATTGTTCCGAAACCACATCGAAGCCGCAAAAATATAGACGGCCCAACACTTCAACACGGGGAAACACTTTCTTGACTTTTTTGGTGCAGAAGAAGTAGAATCGCCTGGTCAATCCCAGTTTGGGGCATACGCGATGCCAAAGAAAATCGAAGAAATAAACGATGTTGGCCCAAAAGAGGGGGTATTTGCTGTAGATCTGCAGTTTGCGCTTGGCGGCGGTGTCGAAAGCTACAACCAGATAGCCGTCGCGCTTCAACTTTTGGTTGGCCTCACGAAACAACCGGTTCACGTAACGGACGGCGTTGAGGTGTTCCTTGGGCAGCAGCACTTCGGCTTCGCCATCGGGCACCGCCCAAGTGCGAACGACAAAATCGTTCAACCACTTTGAGCGTTCCTCTCCCCTGGGCTCATGGGCCACTTGCATGAGTTCCTGAAGGTCCGCAGGGGCCTTGTCCAAATCCAACTTAGGCGCATGGCGCGTCTCCGAGCTGGCCAAATACTTGATGGCCGACTCGTAGTCTTCCTGAAATATCAATCTCCTAAACAGCCACATGTTAGATAATGATGGCGTTTAGAGGTTAGCGATGATCGTTTCGCAAATCAGGTCTTGGTCTTCCTCGGTGAGATAAGGATGGATGGGAAGGGCAAGAACCCTGTCTGCGAGGTAATCCGAAACGGGGCACTGGTTCATCTTGGGATCAAGATAACTGAAGGCCGTTTGCCGATGCATCGGGATAGGATAATAAATTGCTGTCGGAATATCCTCTGCTTTCAAAGCCTCTTGCAACTTTGACCTTACTTCTTTGTTTGCTACTTGAATGGTATATTGTGCCCAACTCGAGTAAAATCCCTTGGGAACTTCTGGCGTTTTGACAACACCTTGCAATTTTTCGGTGTAACGTTCAGCAACTTTATTGACATCCACCAGCTCATATTCCTTAAAAGCCTTCAACTTAACAAGAAGGATGGCCGCTTGGATACTGTCGAGACGGGAATTCAAGCCGATGCGAACATTGTCGTAACGATCACTACCCTTGCCATGAATGTGATAGGAATCCATCAACGCAGCCCACTCGTCGTTGTTAGTAAACACCGCTCCACCGTCACCATAGCATCCCACTGGCTTAGCTGGGAAAAACGAAGTGGCAGCGATATCACCAAAGGTACCCGCCTCTTTGTCACCAATGCGTCCGCCGAACCCTTGAGCAGCATCCTCAAGCAGATAAAGGCCGTAACGTTTAGCCACCTCTTTAATCAATTTGAAATCGGCAGGAAGGCCAAACAAATCGACGGCAATAATGGCTTTAGGCTTCAGTTGACCTGCCTTAACAACATGTTCGATTTTGTAGATCAAATCACGAACATCCATGTTGAAAGTATCTGGATCAACATCCACAAAGACCGGCGTAGCACCTTGGATAGCCACCACCTCAGCCGAAGCGAAGAAAGTAAAACTCGGCACGAACACTGCATCGCCCGCTTTCACATTCCAAGCTTTCAAAGCCAGCAAGAGGGCATCCGTGCCACTGGCACAACCGATGCAATGCTTCACGCCAACGTATTCGGCAAAGGCCGTTTCCATCTCTTTCACTTTTGGACCCATAACGTAGGCGCTCGATGCCACTACGTCGAGGATAGCTTGGTCCATTTCGTCTTTCAAGACGCTATATTGTTTTTTTAAATCTCTGAATTGCATTGTCTTAATTCTCCTTCAAATTCTTCATAGTTTCTACCACATTCACATTTCAACGAGGCTCCGAGTTTTTTACCACACTCACATACCCAGCCAATCTGACGGGCAGGAACCCCAGCCATCAAGGCGTAAGGCTTTACGTCCTTGGTAACCACGGCACCTGCAGCGATGAGTGCGCTCTTCCCTACTGTGTGTCCACATACCACCGTACAATTGGCGCCTAACGATGCCCCCTCGCAAATTCTGGTCTTGGCATACTGGCCATGCACAGGAAAATGGGCCCTAGGCGTATTGACATTGGTAAACACACAACTTGGACCACAAAACACATTGTCTTCAATCTCAACCCCTTCGTATACCGACACATTGTTCTGAATACGAACTCCGTTGCCAATCTTTACATTATTGCCGATATTGACATTCTGTCCCATCGAGCAATGCTCGCCAATCACTGCACCAGACTGCACATGGCAGAAGTGCCAGATCTTGGTACCTTTACCGATACTGACATTATCATCGACATAACTGCTTTCATGTACATAGTATTCGCTCATCTCAACAGCCCTCCGCTAAAATATCCGCGATGTGAATCACTTTGACAGGAAGTCCATTTGCATCGATATAACTCTTTTGGTGCATCAAGCATGACACGTCGGTGGACACAATATATTCCGCCCCCGTGTTCATGGCATTGCGCACTTTATGACTGGCCATACCCACAGATACCGCTTCGTGGTTCATGGTAAAAGTAAACTCGCTTCCACAGCACATGTCATTCTGTTTCATCTCCACCAGTTCAAGTCCCTTGACCTTGGAAAGCAACTGTCGGGCTTCTTTGCCAATACCCAATCCACGAAGTGCGCTACAACTGTCATGATAAGTCACTTTATGCGGAAATTCGGCGCCAAAGTCATCAAAGTGCAACACATTCACCAAAAAATCAGTCAATTCATAAACATTCTTCTCAAGCCTTTTCACATTGAGGTGATTGGCTGTATTGAAAAACAATTCCGGATAGCGTTTTTTGATGTATGCTATGCAGGATGCCGACGGGGAAACCACAGGGCAATCGCCGCCGAACTCATCCAGGAATTTATCGCCCAAAGCCTTAGCCTCTTCAAGGTAACCTGCATTGTAAGCGAAACGGCCACAGCACGTTTGGTCTGGATTGTAATTCACCTCAACTCCAGCCTTTTCCAACACTTTTACCGTATTCATTGCAGTATCCGGATGGAACTGGTCAATAAAACAAGGAATGAAGAGATCTATAGTCATATTACCTTTACCATATTTTCAGGTGGCAAAGATACAAAAAAAAACAAGGTAAAATGGCAAATGTTTTTTTAATAATATTATTAAGTAGGTGGAAAAATCTTTGCAAAATCACTCCAAAATGTTGGATATGATTTAGTTACAACTTCAGGATTATCTAAACGGAATGAGTTTATCCGCATGGCGAGTGGCGCAAGCGACATAGCGATACGATGATCATGCCATGTTTTAATTACATCGTTAGTTTTGCTAAAGCTTTCATTTAGAAATGATTTTTCAATTACTAATTCATCAACTGAATATATATTATTAAATGTAAAAATTTTTGATAATTCAGAAATTAATGATTCAACTCTATTAGATTCTTTAACTGACAGATTTTTAATTCTCTGAAAACGAGTTCGACAGCTTAAAGCGACACATGTGACGAAAACCGAAGGAAATAAATCGGGGGTATCAGCAAAATCAAAGACCAAGTCATGCGGATAGGCAGGGACCTTGGTCAATCTGGCACCTTGCTCCTCAAAAGTGGTCGACACGCCAAAGCGGTCAAACCATTTAGCCACCACAGCATCGCCTTGTAACGAATTGTTTTTCAATCCTTTCAATACCAGTTCCCCACCATCACTCAGCGCCATCATCTCATACCAGTAAGAGGCAGCACTCCAGTCAGAAGATACAGTGAAAGGACAGTATTGATAAGGCTGAGGGGCGACCATGATAGTACTGCCTTCACAAACGACTCGAACGCCAAAGTGCTCCATTATCTTGATGGTCATTTCAAGATAAGGTAAAGAGACTGGATCACCAGTCAAGGTCAATTGAAGGCCGTGCTCCCACGTGGGGGCCGCCAACAGGAGTGACGAGGCGAATTGGCTGCTTAATGACGCATCGAGGGTAACAGCGCCACCTTTGAAAGGCTTTCCTGTTATTTTCAGGGGAAGGCTATCTCCAATAATCTCTGCGCCCAATTGTCGCAAAGCATCAACCAATGGTGCCATGGGGCGTTCGCAAAGCCTCGACGTTCCCGTTAACTGCCATGTTCCTGGCTTGTTGGCCAAGTAGGTCAGCAGAAAACGGGCTACAGTGCCGGCGTCTTCGCAATCAATTATGGATTGCTTCGTCGCTGACGCTCCTCGCAATGACGATTGCTCCAACAGTGTTTTCAGAAGCACCGTGTCGTGAGCATCGGACAAGCCGTCAACATCCAGGGGAAATCCGCCGTAGGCGGCAATCATCAAGGCGCGATTGCTCTCGCTCTTGCTCCCTGGCAACGACACGGATCCTTTCAGCAGCCTACTCATAAATCGCCCAAGTAATCCATCAATTCACCAAGCGCCTCTCGTACTTGTTCATCGGGAACAAACTGGTCGTAAACCGGCTTTTCAAGATCCTTCAGCAGGACAAAACCGTGTTTGCCGTCAACGTTTTTCTTATCATGATCAAGGTAAGCCATAATGGCATCAATATCCTTCGACGAGAAATCCCATTCTGATTCCGACAAAAGCATCTCCATTTTTGGAGTATAATCGTCCAACACCTCCTCATCAAGCCCGCATTGCCCTATGGAAAGCCACAAGGCGCACCACATACCCACAGCCACCGCCTCGCCATGGGTTAATGGAGTTGAGGTCGTAAGCGAATAACTCTCTATGGCATGTCCAATAGTATGTCCGAAATTCAGCACTTTTCTATAGCCATGATCCTTAAAGTCCTCCTCCACAATCTCCCGCTTGATCTCCCCTGCCCTGAGAATGTATTGTTCATAGTTTCTATCGTTTACCTTCAGCAGGGCATCGTCCGCGATGAAGCCATACTTGATCATCTCCGCAAGGCCCGAAAGCAACTCCCGTTCAGGCAAGGTACTCAGGCAAATGGGATTAATCATTACCTCCAACGGCTCGGCAAAAGTACCGATCTGGTTTTTGCATCCAGCGAAATTCACGCCATTCTTACCGCCTATGGCTGCATCAACCATAGCCAGCAGGGTCGTTGGCACATTGACGAATCGGATACCGCGCTGATAACAGGAAGCCACAAAACCGCCTAAGTCCGTCACTGTTCCTCCTCCCAAGTTGACCAGCACTGCCTGACGGTCGGCATGGTTTTCCATCAGGTTCTCCCAAATCTCTTGAGCCGTCTGGAGGGTCTTATGGCTCTCGCCTGCGCCAATGACAATCTCTTCGGCATGTTCGAAGCCCAGCCAATGCTCCAACTCCGGGAGCCAGTATTGGGCTACGTTTTCATCGGTCAGCACAAACACCTGCGAAGCCTCCGACAGGATTCCTTTCAGTTCCTCAAGCCTCATAACACGCAACATTAATGATCCGTTCATCGTCGGTGGCGCCCAAGCGGATATCCACGCGGAGATAGCGTTCGGGCAACAATGGCTCGATCAACTCAGGCCATTCAATCAAACAAAGGTTGCCACTGTAGAAATAGTTTTCATAGCCAATGTCATAAGCCTCCTCAAGTTTCTTAATCCTATAAAAATCAAAATGATACACGGATTCACCTGCTTCGGTAACATATTCATTGACAATGGCAAACGTCGGGCTGTTCACTTCGTCGGTAACGCCCATGCGATGGCACAAATCCTTGATCAGCGTGGTCTTGCCCGCACCCATCGAGCCGTAAAAAGCGATGACATCTGCCTCCTCTCGCATGGACATCAGGTAATCTGAGACCTCGGCGAGGCCTTCAATACTATGGACATGAAACTCTTTTTCGTTCATCTTAGCAAAGATTTTCCGCAAAGATACGAAAACTATCGTTTCGACGAAAGGCTAATGACCGGAATCAGCATCTCATTCATGGAAATGCCGCCGTGCTGGAAGGTGTTACGGTAATAGCTGACGTAATAGTTGTAGTTGTTCGGATAAGCGAAAAAGTCACCCGAACCCGCAAACACGTATGTCGTGCTTAGGTTGATACGGGGCAGGCTCACAATCTCAGGAGCCTTCACCTCAAAGACTTCCTTGGGGTTGTATTTCAAGTTCTTACCATATTTGTAGCGTAAATTGGTGTTGACTTCACGGTCGCCAAGGATCTTGACCGGGTTTTTCACAAAGGTAGAGCCATGATCGGTAGTGATCACCATGCTGCAGCCCTTGTCGGCAATAAAGCGCATCATGTCGAGCAAACTGGAATGTTCAAACCAAGAATACATCAGCGAGCGGTAGGCTTCCTCGTCGTCGGCCAACTCCCGGATGATCTCCATCTCGGTGCGGGCATGCGAAAGCATGTCAACGAAGTTATACACGATGATGTTGATCTTGTTCTGCATCAAGTTGGGCATCTGCTCATAAAGTTTCTTCCCTGCCTGAAGGTTCAACACTTTGTTATAGGAGTACTTGACGTTTTTGCCATAACG
>CAMYVD010000058.1 GCA_947302205.1 uncultured Bacteroidales bacterium | reverse complement strand
AGAAAGGCGTCGATGCATTGTCAAACGCAGTGAAGGTGACCCTCGGCCCCAAAGGTCGTAACGTGGTCATCGAAAAGTCGTATGGCGCTCCCCAAATCACCAAGGACGGTGTGACGGTCGCCAAGGAAATCGAACTCATCGACCCCGTTGAGAACATGGGTGCCCAGTTGGTGAAGGAAGTCGCTTCCAAGACCAACGACCTCGCTGGTGATGGTACCACCACCGCCACCGTGCTGGCCCAAGCCATCGTGGCCACGGGTCTGAAAAACGTCACCGCCGGTGCCAACCCGCTCGACCTGAAGCGCGGTATCGACAAGGCTGTTGCCGCTGTGGTCGCTTCGCTGAAGAAGATGTCGGTGAAGGTCGATGGCGACAACGAGAAGATCAAACAAGTGGCTACCATCTCTGCCAACAACGACAGCGAAATCGGTGGCCTCATCGCCGAGGCTATGGGCAAGGTGAAACAAGAAGGTGTCATCACCGTTGAAGACGCCAAGGGCATCAACACCTATGTCGACGTCGTCGAAGGTATGCAGTTCGACCGTGGCTACATCTCGCCTTACTTCGTCACCAACACCGAGAAGATGGAAGCCGTCTACGAGAATCCTTTCATCCTGATCTACGACAAGAAGATCTCCGTGATGAAGGACTTGCTCCCAGTGCTCGAAAAGACCCTGCAAACCGGCCGCGCCCTCATCATCATTGCTGAGGATATCGACGGTGAAGCTTTGGCTACCTTGGTTGTCAACCGTCTGCGTGGCTCGCTGAAAGTCGCTGCCGTCAAGGCTCCTGGCTTCGGTGACCGTAGAAAAGAAATGCTGGAAGACATCGCCATCCTGACTGGTGGCACCGTCATCAGCGAAGAGAAGGGCTACAAGCTTGAGGATGCCAACCTGCAAATGCTCGGCCAGGCCGACAAGGTCAGCATCAACAAGGACAACACCACCATCGTGAACGGCCACGGTGCCAAGAAGGACATCGAAGGCCGCACCAACCAAATCAAGGCCCAAATCAAGACCACCACGAGCGACTACGACCGCGAGAAACTGCAAGAGCGCTTGGCCAAGTTGGCCGGTGGCGTGGCAGTCATCTACGTGGGTGCCGCTTCCGAGGTCGAGATGAAGGAGAAGAAAGACCGCGTCGAGGACGCTTTGAACGCCACCCGCGCTGCCATCGAAGAGGGTATCATCCCCGGCGGTGGTGTCGGCTTCATCCGTGCCATCAAGGCCATCGAGAAGATGAAGGGCGACAATGAGGACGAAACCACAGGTATCGCCATCATCAAGCGCGCCTTGGAAGAGCCTCTGCGCCAAATCGTTGAAAACGCCGGCCTCGAAGGTTCGGTCGTCGTCAACAAGGTGAAGGAAGGTAAGAACGACTTTGGTTTCAATGCCCGCACTGAGGTCTATGAGAACCTGCTCAAGACCGGTGTCATCGATCCAGTGAAGGTCTCGAGAGTCGCTCTTGAAAATGCCGCTTCCATCGCTGGCATGCTGCTGACCACCGAGTGCGTCATCAGCAACCACAAGGAGCCTACGCCTCCTACACCTCCAATGCCCATGGGCGGCGGAATGGACGGCATGATGTAATCAGGCCTTCGTAAGAATTGAAAGCAAAAAAAGTCGGTCGATGACCGACTTTTTTTGTATCTTTGCAAGCTAAACCATTTTGTAATGGCAGAACAGGACGAAAAGAAAGAGAATAAGAAGTTCAAGCTCAACAGGAAGTACACCTTCCTGATGTCGCAAGAGGATACGTTGGAGCCCGTCGTGGACTTCAAGGTCAACCTTTTGAATCTTGTTTTCCTCATTTTAGGCATCGTCTTCGTCATCATGGCGGCTACCTCCCTCCTCATTGCCTATACCCCACTGCGCGAATATATCCCAGGTTACACCGAAAAAAGCTCCATGGAACGCAAGGTGTATGAACTTTACCGTCGCACCGACTCCATCGAACGCGAGCTCCAACGCAAGGATGTCTATTTCAGCAACCTGAAACTGGTCCTCGAAGGCTACGACTTTGAAAATGACAGCACCGAGCCAAAAGACATCTACACCCCCTTCCTCAGCATCAACACCGATACCATCGAGATCAAGAAATCGGTTCAGGATTCCGCCCTGCGCGCCGAGTTCGAGGAAGCCAACTTATATGCACTGACGGCCCAAAGCAATCTGGCGAAAAAGCATCACTACAGTGCAGCAGCCAACTTTTTCACTCCTGTCACCGGCAAAGTCATCAAGGAGTTTAACTCCGACCAGGGACACTATGGCATTGACATCGCCACCAGCGACAACCAATTGATCACAGCCACCCTCGACGGGACGGTGATCTATGCCTCATGGACCGTTGAACACGGATATTCCATCGGCATACAGCACGAAAACAACTATTTCTCAACCTATAAGCATAACGCCACCCTGCTCAAGAAAGAAGGCGACTTCGTCAAGGCAGGAGAGGCCATTGCCATTTTGGGCGAATCGGGCGACCAAGCCAGCGTTCCACACCTCCATTTCGAGCTGTGGCACAATGGCATCCCGCTCAATCCGACCGATTACATCAACTTTCAAAAAGACATTGAATAATAGGATTTTCTATGGTTATATTAATTAAGGTATTACAGTTTATCTTAGCGCTTTCCATATTGGTATTTGTCCATGAATTGGGGCACTTTTTAGCAGCGAAAGCATTTAAGACGAGGGTGGAGAAGTTCTACCTTTTCTTCGACTGGGGTTTTTCGATCTTCCGTTGCAAGAAGGTGGACGGCAAATGGCGTTTCAAGTTCTTTGCAAAGAACGTTCAACCCGACGACGAATGGGCTAAAAGCACCACTACCGAGTATGGCATCGGTTGGTTCCCGTTAGGGGGCTACAACAAGATTGCCGGCATGATTGACGAGTCGATGGACAAAGAGCAGATGAAACAACCGCCCCAAGACTGGGAGTTCCGGTCCAAGCCCGCTTGGCAACGCTTCATCATCATGGTGGCTGGCGTTTTCATGAACGTCGTTCTGGCCATTTGCATCTATATCGGCCTGTTGGCCAACTATGGCGAACAATACCTCCCGACCTCCGAAGTCAACAAATACGGCATCGTGGTCGACAGTTTGGGCTATGAGTTCGGCCTTCGCGACGGTGATAAGATTATAGCCGTTGACGGTGAATATATCGAGAATTTCCAGGAAATCCCGATGCAGATCATCCTTGAGAAAGCCCAGACAATTGAGGTGGAGCGTAACGGACAGCACGTGACGGTCACCTTGCCCGACGATGCCTTGACCCAATTGCTCAGCACCCAAAACGGCACCTTCATCTCCTATCGGATGCCATTCGTGGTGTCAGGGATCATTGACAACAGCGCCGCACAGGCTGGCGGCCTGGAAGTGGGCGATGTCATCATCGGCATCAACGACATCCCGACGCCTTATTACCAAGACTTCACCAAGTACATCAAACAATTCAAGAACGAAGACATCAACATTGTTGTGGTTCGCGACTTCGACACTTTGGCCTTACCCATGCACTTGGGAGAAGAAGCCGTGATTGGCGCATATTTGGCACCCTTAAGCGAGTATTTCACTCTCGAAACCAAGGAATACACTTTCTGGCAGGCCATTCCCGCCGGTTTTTCCAAGACCTTCACGGAGATTTCCGACTATTGGAAGCAGCTGAAGCTCATCTTCAGTCCGAAGACCAAGGCATATGAAAGTGTGGGCGGCTTCATCTCTATCGGCAAAATCTTCCCGGAAACCTGGATTTGGAGCATGTTCTGGCGCCTTACCGCCTTCCTCTCCATTGCCCTTGCCGTGATGAACATCTTGCCCATCCCCGCACTTGACGGCGGACACATCCTGTTCCTGCTTTATGAGATCATCACTCGCAGGAAACCCAGCGACAAGTTCATGGAGATTGCCGAATACATCGGCCTTGCCCTCGTCTTGGCTTTGGTGCTTTTTGCCAACGGCAACGATATTATCAAACTTTTCAAGTGATTTATTCTATTGGAATATAGATTTTTTGTAATTTAGCCGCTTGTTTTTTAAGACCGTCCAAAATGTCGAAATTGAAAGCCATCATCCTCGCCGTTGTTTTCCTGGTCATCACCGTGTCCGGGGTCAAGGCGCAACAGGCTCCAATCTTCACCAACTACAACAACTCCTACGCCTACATCAACCCGGGATTTGCCGGAATGAGCGAGGGCGTGAATCTGTTGGGTTTGTACAGGATGCAATGGGCGGGCTTTACTGACAGCGAAGGCAACGAGATTGCCCCGAACACCTTCCTGCTCACAGGCGACATGCCCATCAAGCTTTTGGGCGGCGGCATCAGCTTTTCGGTGATGACCGATAAGTTGGGTTTCGAAAAAAACACCAACATCGGTTTGGGCTACTCCTATCATTTGGATTTGGGCGGCTCCACCCTCGGCATTGGCGCATCCGTCAGCTTGCTCAACAGAACCGTCGATTTCAACAAATTGACCCCTGGTCAAAGCGGTGACCCGTTGCTCGCACAGCTTGGAGAGGAAAGCGGTATGCTCGTTGATGCCAGCTTCGGTTTGTTCTGGCAGATTCCTGAATCATTTTATGTTGGCGTGTCGGCTATCAACTTGCTGAACACCACAGGACGGGCCTTGGGAGAGAGTGAATCCGCGGCCAGTTTCTCCACTGACAGGACCTTGTACCTCGTAGCAGGCTATCCCATCCTGTTCGAAACCATGCCGAACTTCAAGTTCATCCCATCGGTCAACGTCATGACCAACCTGTCTTCAGTCCAGCTCAACGCCGGTGTGAAGGCCGTTTACAACGACCTCATCTCCTTAGGCGTCAACTATAGGCCCCAGGAGTCGGTAGGTATCACCGTCGGCCTCTCCATCAAGGACTTCGTTCTCGGCTACGCATACGACATCAATACCATGGGATTGAACATCCCTGGATCACATGAAATCGCCCTCAGTTACTGCTTCAAACTGGATTTGAACAAAACCCCGAGAGACTACCGCAGCGTGAGATACTTGTAGTTATGAACAAAATTATGAACAAAAATATCATCCGAATACAATAAAATCTGTTTTTATCGGTTAATGGTATAGACCTCGAA
The DNA here is from genome assembly GCA_947302205.1 of uncultured Bacteroidales bacterium. Lineage (GTDB taxonomy): Bacteria > Bacteroidota > Bacteroidia > Bacteroidales > F082 > Limimorpha. The sequence continues at coordinate 4,731 of CAMYVD010000058.1, read as the reverse complement.
TTGTAAGAAGATAGTAAATATATGATTATCAATAAGATGAAAAAATTACTGATTGTTCTTTCCGTTGCAATGTTGCTTGTATCATGTGGCAGCAGCAACCAGGGAGAATTGGTTGGCGTCCGCAAATCATCCTCCTCTTTCAGCCAGCCCGACCCATACGGCATGGTATTCATCCCAATGGGAAGCTACACCATGGGTATAGGCGGTGAAGACATCAACTCTTCCATGCTGTACGAACCCAAGACCGTCTCCATTTCGGCCTTCTTCATGGATGAGACGGAAATCACCAACAACGAGTATCGCCAGTTTGTGTACTGGGTCAGGGATTCCATCGCCAGAAGAATTCTTGCCGATGTCAACCCAGAAACGTATGCCATCACCGAGAGCAAGAGCGGAGAGACCTATGATCCTCCGATGTTGAACTGGAAAGAAAAAATTGACTGGAACAGCAAGGATCAGGACGTCAGAGAGGCTTTGGAAGCCATGTATCTTCCCGATCATGAAAGATTCTTCCGCCGCAAGGAAATCGATACCAGAAAGTTGTATTATTCCTATTTTTGGGTGGACCTGAAAGCCGCTGCCAAGAAAGAGTTTGACGGCGAAAAACTTTCGGTGAACGACTATTCCATTGGCGAGGCCGACAACGGCATCTCCGCTGACAGGAAAGGCGCCTGGTCCAACCGTAAGCAAGGTTATACCGACCGTTCGGTGTATGTCCGTCAGGAGGCTGTCAACGTCTATCCTGACACCTTGTGCTGGATTCACGACTACGCCTATTCGTTCAACGATCCTATGACGGAGCGTTATTTCTGGCACCAGGCTTACGACAACTACCCGGTGGTTGGCGTGACTTGGCAGCAAGCAAGGGCATTCTGCACTTGGAGAACCCAGCTGAAGAACAGCTTCCAGTCCTCCAAGAAGAGCGCTTTAGTGTCAGAGTTCCGTCTGCCCACTGAAACGGAATGGGAATGGGCCGCACGCGGTGGCGACCGTTTGAATCCTTATCCATGGGGCGGTCCCGGCACACGCAATGTGAAGGGCTGCTTCCTGGCCAACTTCAAACCCCTCAGAGGCAACTACCTCGCAGACGGCGGTCTCAACACCCTTATCGTGGGCTGCTATCCTCCCAACCATTACGGCTTGTACGACATGGCCGGCAATGTGGCTGAATGGACCAACAGCGCCTTCGATCCCACTTCCTATAACTTTACTTGGGACATGAACCCCGACTACACCTACAACGCCAACGAAAACGACCCACCGGTCATGAAGCGTAAGGTCGTACGCGGCGGATCATGGAAGGACATTTCCTACTATATCCAAGTCACCACCCGCGACTATGAGTATCAGGATACCGCACGCAGCTACATCGGCTTCCGTTGCATCCAGCCTTACATGGGCCGCAACAAGGGCGACAATCCTCATCTTTCAAGAGTTTACAGATAAATAAGAATTATTAATAATCGATTATAATCAATTTTTTAGAAAATTTTTGTCATGGCAAAAAAACAAGAAAATCTCACTGGGTTTAAAAAATTCCAGGCACTCACTCAAACCAAAGGTTACAAAACTTTCATGGGTTATGTTTACGGTATCGGTGCATCCGTAGTGATGATCGGTGCTTACTTCAAACTGACACACATTCCCGGCGCTGACTTCATGTTGGGTCTTGGTTTGGGCGTTGAAGCCTTGATTTTCTTCCTCTCTTCATTTGAACCACAACACTTGGAATATCAATGGGACAATGTTTTCGTTGAACTCGACGAGGAATGGGACGGCGAAACCCGTACCAAGTTCGGCACCACTGGCAACGGCGGTGGCGGCAGTGTCAACACCCCGGAAATGAACGAAGCCATGATGCAAGCTATGGCTGCCACCCACGACTATACCAATGCCATGGAGCAAGCCACCCGCAATATCAACAACTTCGCCAACAACTACGTCAAGGCTTCTGAAGAACTGAGCAACTCCTTGGGCAAGCTCGACTTCAGCGCTCTTGACACCAATACACTCAAAAAGGTAGCCACCAGCATGCAGTCGCTGAACTCCATCTACGAGCTCCAGCTCCAGAGCATGGAACAGACTTCCAACGCTTCCAGCAAGCTCGCCGCTACCATGACCAGCTACATGGATAACCTCAACGCCTCAGCCAACAACACCAACGAACTCAACAAGCAACTCAACCAGTTGTCATCACGCCTGAGCGCCCTGAACGGCGTTTACGGAGGCATGTTGTCGGCCATGAACATCAAGGCATAATCTACTCAATTAAAACCATCAAAAAAAGGAGTAAGAAACTATGTCAGGCGCAAAAGAAACCCCGAGACAGAAAATGATCGGCATGATGTACCTCGTGTACACCGCGCTGCTCGCCATGAATGTCTCGAAAGATATCCTCGACGCATTCGACACGGTGAACACCGGCGTCCAGGAAACCAACATCACGTTGATGCAACAGATCTCCCAGCGCTACGCCTCTTTTGAAGAACAATATGCTTTGGATAGCGAGAAAGTAGGCCCCTACTGGGAACAGGCACAAGAACTCAGAACCAAATCCACCGAGATCATCAATTTTGTCGAAGCCTTGAAGTGGGATCTCGTAAGCCAGATCGAGGAAACCAACTACGAAAAAGCCACTGGAGAAGGTCTGCTGAAGAACAGGGACACTATTCAATACGATGGCCGTCTGCTCTATAACATCAACACCTCCAAGATCAAGTCAAGAGACAACTACAACAAGCCCACCGCTTATATGATGGGTGACCCCGAAGGTCCGGGCAACGGAGGCAAGGCCTACGAACTCTCTGAGAAAATCAGGGAATACCGTCGTTTGATTGTCGCTACCATGGGTATTGACCATATCCACGAGTTGGGTCTGATCACCGATAGCATCTACGGAAGCCGTGAGTATGTCCTGGGTTCCGGAGTCAGCGAGAGCAGCTTGGTCAAGCTTCCTATGGAAGGCGACCATTACGCTGCCAAGATCAGCTACTATCCTGGTGTCACCGATCCAGTACAGGACAGTTGGGAATACCGCAACTTCCACCATACCGTGCTGATTGCCGATGTCACCTTGCTCAACAAGATCATCTCCGAGATTGAGACTGCCGAGTTGAACGCTGTGACCCATCTGGCACAATCCGTCCACGCTGAAGACTTCACTTTCGACGAAGTCGGTGCCAAGGTGTTCTCTGAGAGCAACTACATCCTCTCAGGCCAGACCTATCGCGCACAGGCCATGGTGACTGCTTGGCAGAACACCCAGACCACCGCTACCGTCAGTCTCGACGGTGGCCCAGCCAAGGAATTCAAGAGCGACAGCCAAGGTGTCATCCACCTCGATTTCAACGTCGGCGTTGGTACGCACAGATACAGTGGCGTCATCCCGATGCTCAACCCCAAGACCAACGAGATCCAAGACTATCCGTTTGAGAACAGCTTCACCGTGGCACCTCCTGCGGTGAGCGTTTCAGCCACCAAGATGAACGTGGTTTATGCCGGTATCGACAACCCGATCGCCATTGGTGGCGGTGTTGGCGGTGAAGTTACAGCCACTGCCACGGGCGCCAGCCTCACCCGCACGGGCGCTGGCACTTACAACCTCCGCGTGGTCGGCAACCCGACCGAAGTGGTGGTGCATGTCAGCTCACAAGGCAACAGCCTCGGCAACATGAAATTCCGTGTGAAAGAACTGCCTAAACCAACCGCCAAGATCGATAACGTCAGCGCTGACGGCAAGGTCTCCAAGAGCGCTCTGCTCGCCGCCAACATGGTCAGGGCAGAGATGAAGGACTTCGACTTTGAAGGCGTTAAGTACGATGTGGTCGGCTATACCGTGAAATACAAAACCAAGGCAGGTACCACCAAAGAAGAGAAGGTCAATGGCTCCAAGTTCAATGAAACGCTGAAGAGCGTGTTCAACTCAGCCAACGTAGGCGATATCTTCATGTTCACCGCCATCCGTGTGAAAGGTAACGACAACAAGGAGAAGGTGCTCGACACACAGATTGGCGTCGAAATCAAATAAGCTAATAACCAACAAATTTCATAGAAGATGAAAAAGACACTTGTTTCAACACTGACAGCCCTGATGCTTTTCGGCATGGTGCTGAGCCTCAAAGCCCAGACCACCGATGTCAAGCCGCCGATGAACAGCATCCTCTCGAACCGTCAGGAAATCATGGTCGAAAAGCCTCTGTCACCACTCCCCGAGATCCGTGAAGAGTATGTGATGTGGAAGAAGACCATCATCCGCGAGATTGACTTCCGCCAGAAGATCAACCAAGTGTTCTACTATCCCGTCAACCCCACCGAGGACTGGCGCAACCTCATCACCGTGCTTTACGACGGCATCCTTGACGGTCGCATCACCGCCTACCGTGTGGAGAACAACATTGACGATATGGTCACCCCGCTCACCCGCGATGATTTCGAAAAGGAAAACACCAAGATCGGCGACCCGCCCGTCATCATGAAAGACGGCGTCGAAGTGGCCAACGAGCTCGTCTTCAAAGACCGCATGATCAATGTCACCCGCATGAGAATCAAGGAAGACTGGTATTTCGACAAGCACTTGTCGCAGTTCCTCGTCCGCATCATTGCCCTCAGCCCCATCGTCGTTGACGAAGACGGTCTTTCACAGACCTGCTGGATCCCTTACGACGACAACACCCGCAAGGTGCTCTCCGAGGCTTTCGTGGCCAACCGCAAGAACGGCGCTGAACGCCGCAC
>CAMYVD010000057.1 GCA_947302205.1 uncultured Bacteroidales bacterium | reverse complement strand
CGGCTCCACTGCGATGCCTGAAAGTTCTCTGCCGCCTCCAAGGCCGAGGCCTCGTCGAGATCAACCGCATGAACCTTAGCGATGCCTTTCTGCGCCAGCATCAGAGGCAAGATGCCACATCCCGTGCCAATATCGAGCACCCAATCCGTCGGCTTCACCTCAGCCCAAGCCCCAAGCAACACGGCATCGGTCCCCACCTTCATGGTGGAGCGGTCATGGTAGAGGCTGAAATGCTTGAAATGGAAGCGAGACATGGGAGATAAGAGATAAGAGATAAAAGTTAAGAGAGATACATTTCTATTAAACCCTCTGGAGCTTTGATGTAGAGTTTCTTAGCTTTGCGATCCACCTTTTGGATGACTTGATCGAGGATAGGAATCAGGATCTCCTTTTTATCCTTAAAGACCTGGATGATGGCCTGGGTGGGGTATTCGATGACATCGGCGATGGGACCGAGTTCGCCTTTTTCAGCATCGACCACCAAGAAGCCTTTCACTTCGTGGTAATAGAACTGCTTGCCGGAAAGCTTGGGAAGCATCTCCAAGGGCAAAAAGACTTCCTTACCCGTCAAGGCGGAGGCCGCTTCCACAGTGCGGATGTCCTGAATGGTCACAAAGAACTTGTCGCCACTGCTCACGATCTTCTCCACAAAGAAAGGCGTCAGCACCTTGTTGATTTCCAGCAGGAAGTACTTCATATCGTGGTAAGCCGACGGATCATCGACGTCGAGCTTGATGGTGATTTCACCTTTGATGCCGTGGGTTTTGGCTACACGACCCAGATAAAAACAATCTTCTTTTGTCATTTTTCATCAATATTTCAATGCAAAAATAAGGGAATTTTCTATTTTTGCGAAGCAAATTGACAGTGATGCACGATTTTTTGGATTTGTTTTTGGATGTATTGCGCAACAGCTTCCTGATTACAGGGTTAGTGATCATCATGATGCTGATGATTGAGTTCATCAACATCCATTCCGAGGGCCGTTGGTTCAACCGGTTGAGGCAGCACCGCTTCGGTCAAGTGGTTTTAGGCGCTGGACTGGGCATCATCCCGGGCTGCATGGGCGGTTTCGCTGCCGTGTCGATGTATTCGCACAAACTGCTGAGTTTCGGTGCCTTGATTGCCATGATGATTGCCTCCTCGGGCGACGAGGCCTTTGTGATGCTGGCCATGATCCCCAAGCAAGCCCTGATCCTTTGTGCCGTGCTGTTTGTGATTGCCATTCTGATTGGCTGGGTGGTCGATCTGATCTCCAAAAAACAAGTCCCTGATCCTTCATGCTGTGAAGACGGTTTCAAGCTTCACGAAGAGGAACACCATCACGGCACCGTGCATGAAAAGGCAAGCCTGAAAAACCTAAAACACGCCAGTGCCGAGCGCATCGCCTTGCTGTTGGGTGTGGTGATCTTCATCATCGCCTTGGCTTTCGGTTTGCTGGAACATGACCACGAACACGAACATGAAGCCGCTGAGACCTTGAGCCACGTGAACGTCTTCGACGAATATTGGCTGAACCTGTTTTTCGCCTTCGTCAGCTTAGCGGTGGTCTGGTTCATCGCCACGGCCAACGAGCATATCGTCAAGGAGCACCTATGGGAACACGTCATCCGCAAGCATTTCCTGAGCATCTTCCTATGGACGTTCGGGGCCCTGTTAGTCATCGAACTTGGGCTGCATTACCTCGACATGGAATCTTGGATCAACTCCAACATCCTCTGGATGATCCTGCTGGCGGTGCTGGTAGGCATCATCCCCGAATCGGGGCCGCACATGCTGTTTGTGACCCTGTTTGCCACCGGCATGGTGCCGTTTTCGGTGCTGCTGGCCAGTTCCATCTCGCAGGACGGACATGCTTCTCTCCCACTGTTGGCGGAGAGCAAACGCAGTTTCCTAAAAGCCAAGCTCATCAACATCATTGTGGCGGCTGTCTTTGGATACGCCTGTTATTTTATGGGTTTTTAAAATATTAACGACATGAAAATCATCCTTGCCACCGACTTCAGCAAAGAAAACCAAATGCTTGTCCCCTACGCCCTTGACCTCTTGAAGCCGACAGGCGGCAGCATCTTTCTGTTTCACGCCTATATGGACCATTTTGAGGTCACGGACGCCAAGGCAACCGCTGAAAAGCTGATGAAGCAAAGCGTTGATTATCTGAACAATGAAATAACCAAACAAGGTCTCACGGACATCAAGGTAACACCAAAACTGATGGACGGTTATCCCGAGCAACAGCTGCTGCTGCTGACCCGTGAGCTCCAACCCGACTTAGTGCTGATGGGCACCCGTGGCCGCGGCCGGAAAGGCTTTTTGGAAGGCAGCATGTCGAAGAGCCTGATGAGCAAGTCGCCCGTGCCGCTGCTCTCGATCCACGAGGAATATCACTACAAGCCCAACAACGAGGTGCTGTATGTGACCAATTTCGACAAGTCGGACGCTAGCTCCATCGCCAAGGTGTTTGCCATCCTGAAGCCTTACAGCCTCCATGTTCATGTGGTGAGTTTCGTGATGGACGGCGAGCCTTCAAAAGCCGCCAAGCAGATGAAGGAGCTGGAGGACACCTTGAAATACATGAACCTGAACGGCGAGATCAGCTATAAGTTGGTGTACAACAGCAGCCCACGCGATGCCATGAAGACCTATTGCCAGGAGAACAACATCAGCCTAGCCGCCTTCATCCCCCACCGCAAACACCTGTACCACCTCTTCTTTAAGGACAAGGTGACAAAGAATGATTTCTTCGATTTGCATATTCCGCTGCTGACGTTTCATAAATAAGCGCCGCGGGATAAGGCGCCGCGGGACAACCCCTTCGGCGCTGCATATCTCCTTCGGAGATACGCTATGCGCCTCAGAGGTTATCCCGCTTTCGAAGCGAGGTACCCCAAAAGGCACATTAGAAACGGACCGAAGGGAGTTTCTTAGTGCCGTTGGGGTATCTCGCGTAGCACAAAGCTCAAAGCCCTAGGGTTTAGAACCCAACCGTAACGCCGGCCATGAAATTAATACCTGGCTGTTGTAAGAAAGCGCGGCTATGGTAATAATAACAGGTGGTCTCCGAGCTGTAATCGTCAACCCAGTCGCCCACCCAAGCACTCAAGCGATAAGAATGATTGGTGACATTGTTCACCGCCAAGTTGAACCGCACAAAACCACCATTCTTCAACGTCAGATCGTAACTGGCTCGAACGTTCAGCAGGAAATAAGGATCAAGCGCATACACCTCACGCGAGGTATTGTCGCAATACTGCTTGCCCACATATTTACCGATAATTTGCAATTTTGCACCGTTGAAAGGCCTGAAAGTGGCAATGGCAGCACCCACAATGGAAGGCGAGAACGACAGGTCAGTAGTCTTGGTGTAGGTAGTCATGATGCTGTCGCCGTCATTGAAATCGGTGAAGGTGTAATCCAACACCTTGTTCCGGCTCAAGGTGATATTGCCGTCAAGGCTAAACCAACGGGTGAAACGATATCCAGCCACGAGTTCCACACCGATTCGATAGGATCTATCGACATTCTCCATCAGCGCATAGCCCGTCGAACTCAAGTCACCCGAAGGAGTCAACTGGTCTTTGTAAAGCATGGCATAGAGGTTGCCGTTAAACGTGAAGTTGTTTTTCTGGAGGCCATAACCTAATTCCACATCAATCATGGCTTCCGGCTTGACTGTTTCATTGTTTTCAATGGCATCCTTGATGTCGGAACGCGTAGGCTCACGGTTGGTTATGCCTGCCACAAAATAGAAACGGTTTTCGGGATTAATCTGGAAATTGCCGCCGATTTTCGGGTTGAAAAACAGGTAATTTTGATGCCAAGGAATACTGTCGAAGCTGTCGTCCATCCCCGAGAGGGTGTAGTCAACATAACGCACTTGCAGATTGCCATACATATTGAACCGTTCTGAGAAGTCGTAATTGAGCTTCAAAAATGCGGTGTTGTCGTGTTTCTGGCCACGGTTGCGATACCATTCGTAGGGCTTTTCTCTACTGATTTCGAGTGGATTTACACCATCCAAGCTCAGGTCGTCCTGTGCCCAAATCAGATTGCCGTAATGCCAACCGTCGTAATACAAATAGGTATCGCACAGCGTGGCGGAAAACCTTGAGGTTTGGAAAACCGCAGAGAGAATGCCGGTATAGGCGTTGTTGTTCATCTTTTTCTGATGGATGAAATCGCTCTTTTTAGTTTCTGTGAGACTGATGAGCCCGTAGTAAGACCCCGGCTTCTTATCGTCTTTATACTGTTCGTAATAGCCGTCGCCATGGGTGTAGTCAAAAGCAGCATTCAATGTCCAGCTGGGGTTGGGCCGAAACGAATAATAGAGTTGGTAATGGCGTTGGTTGTAGTTGTCAGTCTCATTGTCGTAGTAATGCACCTTGCCAAACTCGTCGTAATAGGATCCGGTGCTGTTGAAGGTAGGATCGATGTCGAGGTCTTCGGCTGAGGCACCGTCCCAGGTGATGCCAGTTTTCTGGTGACCCATGATGAACACCGCCTTCAGCAGGGAACGTTTGCCGTACCAACCGCCATTGAGGAAGAGACTCTGTTGGTCAGACTTGCCGTTACGCACAAAGCCGTCGCTGGCCAGACCGTTATAGGCCAAGTCGAACGAAAAACCGCTACGAGTACGTCCAGTACCCACGGTGACACCATACTGACGGGTGTTGAACGAACCATAGGAAAGGTCCGCTTGGGCGTAAGGTTTAGGAGCCACGCTGAAGGTCTGGAGGTTCATGGCACCACCCATGGAGGCTGTACCACCATTTGAGGCGCCAAGACCACGTTGGATTTGGATGTTCTGTGCCATGCCGCCAAGGTTGGGAATGTTGTACCAGAACACTGCCTGGCTTTCAGGGTCGTTGAGCGTGATGCCATTGATATTCACATTAATACGGGTGGCATCCACACCACGGATACGGAACGAAGTGGCACCCACCATGCCGTTTTCGCCGCTGACCACCACCGAGGGCTCCAGTTCCAACTGGTAAGGCAGTGAAGGGATCATACGGATTTCCTCCAGTTTTCTGCGACTCATTTCCGAAGTGGTGAGTGGTGACTTGTGGTCGGCATAGGAGCTGTTGACGACAATCTCCTTAAGCGTTAATGTGTCGTTGACATTGCCGTTCACTGCGACATGTTGCGCGTGAGCGCCAAAGGCCATCAAACCTGCAAAAGAGATAAGCAAAAGTTGTTTTTTAAACATAACTCATTGATTTATAATTAATAATTTCAATAAATCAATAGAGGAACGTATCGAAGAAACTCATTTCCCTGTGTCGGCATTGTCCGTATCAGGTACAAAGGGTTTGATCTCAGCCTGTGTTTCAATCCTCGCGGATAAGGCACCCCTAATTGATGCTGCAAAGGTAAGAATAATTGAGAATTAAAAATTGGGAATTGAGATTTTTTTGAGGAAAAGACGTTAATTCGAGGGAGAAAAGAGCAAGGGGATGCCCCCTAAGGCACATTGCGTATCTCCGAAAGAGATATGCCGTGCCGTGGGGGCGTCCCCGTGCCTACCCAAGGCTATAAGCGAAGCGAGGTATCCCAAAAGGCACATTAGCAACGGACCAAAGGGAGTTGCTTAGTGCCGTTGGGATACATCGCGAAGCTAGTAATGAGCAGCCTTAAAAAGCCAATTAATGGGTAGCCTTCAGGAAGCTATAACACTTACCGAGATCAAGATGTTCGGCGACGAAGTCACTCGGGTATTCCACCTGGTAATCGACCACCTTGCCATTCTTTTCGACAGGAGAGATCACAGGATTGATGAAACCACCGTAAGGCTTCAGGCCCAAGGCATTGTAACGCTCCTTGACTTCCTTGTGAAGTTCAGGATCCACCTTCACGGCATACTTCTCAACCAAAGCCTTGCCAGCAGCATAGTCGCCTTCGCTCTTGATGCGCTGCACCTCAGCCAGCAACTCGCCAAACAAGCCACGTAAAGCCTCAAAGTCGTTGATCACAAAATAAGTCTTGCCATCCACAACCTTCTTCTCAATGACGTTGTTGGCCATGCCATGCTCATAGCACCATTCGGAGATGAGCTTGCGGTTCTGCATGTGCGACTCGGTGACATCCTTGCCCAGTTCCACACGGGCCAGCTGGGTCATCATGCCATTGCGGATGTAGCCGCAGTATTCGGCTTTGAAGGCCTCGGGATCAGAGATCACACCCAATTCAACCATCTTGGGATCAGCCAGGTAATACAGGCCAAACAAGTCGGCGCGAGCCTCTTCCAAAGTGGAGCTGAACTCCTTCAAAGCGCCAGGCTGGGTGGTCGGCAACAGCTTGCCTGAGCCATGGCCAAGGCACTCGTGCAAGGTAGTGTGGACGATATCTGTCTCAGAACCGTATTTCTTGCAAAGTTCAACTTCCTCCTCGCTGTAGGCAAACTCCTTCAGGGCGCTCTTGGGGCACTCCTCGGCAGCTTTGTCGTAAGCAATCATGAGGTTGGTGATGGTCACCGACTTGGAGCCATAGTCTTTGCGGATCCAGTCAGCGTTAGGCAGGTTGATGCCAATTGGAGGAGACGGGAAGCACTCGCCGCCCAAAGTCGTGACGTTGATGCTCTTGGCAGAAACGCCCTTGCATTCTTCCTTCTTGAAACGTTGATCCACCGGGGAGTGATCTTCGAACCACTGGGCGTTCTCACTGATGATATTCGAGTTTTTGGTCGCTTCCAGATCCTTGAAGTTCACCGTGGATTCCCATGTAGCCTTCATGCCCATCGGGTCAGCGTAGTCCTCAATGAAGCCATTCACATAGTCGATATGAGAAACAGAATCCTGCACCCAGAGGATGTTGTATTCGTCCCAAGTCTTCAGGTCGCCAGTTTGATAGTACTCAATAAGTTTCTGGGTATAAGCACGTTGATGGTCGTTTTCAGCCACTTCGTTAGCTTTCTCAAGCCATCCGATGATCGCCTGGATGGCCTCACCGTAAAGGCCGTCAGCCTTATACACCTCTTCGTGGATGGTGCCGTCCGCATCCTTCACTAACTTGGAGTTCAAGCCGTAAGAAATCGGGGTTTGGTCACCCGGAACACGCATGGCATCATAGAATGCCTCCGCTTCCTGCTTGGTGATGCCACCGGAGTAGAAGTTGACAGCCGAGTTGGCGATGATGTCCTCCTCGCTGCTGCGACGCTTGGTGTAGAGGTTCTGGTCGAAAATCACCGGAGTAAGGAAAGCGACGAATTCATCAATCGTCTCGCCTTCGTTCAGCGGGAGTTGAGCGGCATCGCTTTGCTTCACCAATTCAGCGAAATAAGCCTCAGAGATTTCTGGGAAGAACTTGTCTTCGGCATAGTGGTGATGGATGCCGTTGCTGAAGAACACCCGTTTGGCATAAACCATGAAATTCTGGAAATCAGCACATTCACGATCACCTTGGTACGAATTCAGCACAGCCTCGATGGTCTTGCGGATGCAGAGGTTGTACTTGAAGTTTTGGTCGGCAAGAATGTCGCGACCGCATTTGGCAGCTTCGCCTAAGTAATAAAGGTAAGCCTTTTGCTGCACAGTGAGTTGGTCCCAATCAGGGATTTGGTAGCGCATGATGCGCAAATCAGCGAACTGATCCACTAAGAAGGTAAATTCCTGAGGTTGTTCGTCTTGCGTTGGTTGTTTCGGGGTACAGCCAACCAAAGCGGCTGTCAATCCAATACAAATCATCAGTTTTTTCATTATTTTATGATTAAGACATTGCTTCTGCAAAGATAGGAATTTACCATTCATAATCCACTGTTTTTCCACCACGAGCCTTCAAGCCTTTGAAATGGCCTGTTTTCCACACCGACGGCAATGCCGGAAGCAGCTCAATGGCACAGTCATGGCTTTGCAACAGCATTTCAGCGATGCCTGCGGTACCACCGAAGTTGCCGTCTATCTGGAATGGCGGATGGGCGCAGAAGAGATTGGGATAGGTACCAGCCCGTACGTTACCCGTGGAATCAATGGCCGGTTGAAGCAGGTTTTTCAGCAATTGATAGGCGTGATCGCCATCCCCAAGCCGAGCCCAGAAGTTGATTTTCCATGCGCGAGACCATCCTGTGCCTTCGTCACCGCGACGCAGCAGGGTTTGGCGACAGGCTTCCATCAATTCAGGCGTCTTGTTTTCCGTCATCATCGAGCCAGGATAAAGCCCGAAAAGATGGGAGACATGCCTGTGTTGTGGATCTGTTTCACGATAATCCTCTAACCATTCCATGAGATAACCCTGTTCACTGACTTGCATGGGCGGGAAACGATGCTTGGCCCGTTGGAGTGAATCGCTGAAACCCTTGTCTATACTAAGGATTCCTGATGCTTCAGTGACGGCATCATACAGTTCACTGATGATCTGCACATCCATCGTGCTGCCCATACACACTGAAACAGGACGGCCTTCCTCATCATAAAAGGCATTCTCAGGAGAAGTAGTCGGAGCCGTCACCAGCCAACCGTGAACGGGTTCTTCAATCATGATATCAAGGAAAAACCTTGAGGCCTCTTTCATCATTGGATAGACTTCACGGAGAAACGCCGTATCCAGCGTGAATTGATAGTGTTGCCAGGCATGAAGGGCAAGCCATGCCCCACCGGTGTTGGTAGCGCCCCATGAAGGATGTTCTCCAGGTGCTGTAAATCCCCATGGATTGCTGACCACATGGGCAGTCCAGCCACGGGCGCCATAAAAGCCGTTGGCCGTTCTCCTACCCGACTCCATCAGGTTTTCAGCATAGCAAACCAAAGGCAAATGCAATTCCGAAAGGTTACAGACTTCGCAAGGCCAATGATTCATCTGCACATTAATGTTAAGGTGATAATCGCCGTTCCAAGGCGTTTGGATGGTATTGGCCCAAAGTCCCTGAAGATTGGGCGGCAACAGATCCTCACGAGTGGAGCTGATCAACAGATAACGGCCAAAATGGAAGTAACACACGGGAAGCCAGGCATCGTCTGCATCAAGAAAACGTTGCCAGTGTTCCTGAAGGGTCAATTCATGAGTATCCTCCTTTAAAGCGTCGTTGATGTCCAGTTCAACCCTGTCATAAAGATCACGATAGGAATTGAGATGCCGCTCATGGAGTTGATCATAGCCCAAATCGACCGCCCTCTCAATCGTTTCATTGACGTATTCTTCGGGATTGTCGCTCATATAACTGGTGGCCGAAGCGAAGAGTAAGGTCTGAACATGGGGCTCGTCGGATGGGACTTGCAAAACCTTGGCATAGAAGTGCATCCCTTCAACACCTTCGACATTACTAGCCAGTTGACCTTTGAGGACAGCGCTGTTTCCCATTCTGAACGCATCGGTATATTCAGGACGATCCAGACGAAAATCAAGATGAATGGCTGTATCGGAGGTGATGCGGATGACAGCAACATCGTCTACCCGAGAGATGAAATATTCGCGAGTATAGTGGTGATGGTGGGCATCGAATTCTGCTGTTGAGACGGCAGAACCAAGATTCAAGGAGCGGCAATAGTTCAGGCAGGATGTGTCAACGCCATAATCAATCGACAAAGTGCCAAGCATCTGATAGCAGCCAAAGGGAACGTTTGCGCCATTGCCATGGCCAGAGCCTTGCCCACCACAGACGAAGGTCTCATACATCAGCAGTTGGGCTTCGTAGTTCTTTCCGTCTTGCAGCAGTTGCTGAATCTCAGGAAGGGATGCCTTGGCCAAGGGATTGGAGTCATCCGAGGGAGCGCCAGACCATAGGGTGATGTCATTGAGGGTGATGGTTTCATGGGCAATGTGGCCATCAGGCATCATCCCGATATGGCCGTTCCCCAAGGGAATGCATTCTTCCCATCGTTCGGCAGGGGCATCAAAATTCAGGACAACGTCATGACGCTGTGTCGAAGAGCATGACAGCAACAAAAGTCCAATGACCAATCCTAAGATTCGAGAGATTTTCATGGAACAAAGATAAGATTTTAAACAAAACTAAAAAAGCCCTCACGCTTTCGCGGAGGGCTTTTTCGTATGGGTGGGCGGCG
>CAMYVD010000056.1 GCA_947302205.1 uncultured Bacteroidales bacterium | reverse complement strand
ACACCCGCGGTCCTGTGGCCAGCATCTTCACCCAAGGCCTCATCCGTTATCAGGATGGTCAGACCCTCGAAGAGGTTGAAAAGTCACTCGTTTCTTACGGTGCTGTTGCCGCTGGTAAGCTTGAAAGCGGTTTGAGCTGGGTAGGCCTCTGCATCAGCTTGGCTCCTATGTTCGGATTCATGGGTACCGTTATCGGTATGATCAGCGCTTTCGACGCTATCGCTGCTGCTGGTGACATGAGCCCAACCGTCGTTGCATCAGGTATGAAGGTCGCTCTGTTGACCACCGTGTTCGGTCTGATCGCAGCTATCATCCTTCAGATTTTCTTCAACTTCATCGCATCTAAAATCGAAAAGATCACAAGCGACATGGAAAATGCTTCCATCAGCTTCATGGATATCCTCGTTAAATACAACAAATAATCAACAATAATCATGAACGGTAAGCTTTCAAATATCGGAAAGTGGGTCTTTGGTGCATTGACTCTCGTTACTGTTATCCTGGCAGTGATCTACTACCTGGATCTTTCTAACGAAGGTCACATCAACATGATCCTGAATTGGGGCTACATCTTGATTGTTCTTGGCGTTGTCGCAGCATTGATTTCAGCCGTTGCCGCCGCTATGGTGAAAGGCGTGAACATTAAAAAGATCCTTGTTGCGGTATGTGCCATCGTTGTTATTGCAGTTGTAGCATTCCTAATGGCAAAAGGCAGCTTCGGCGTCGAATACGCTACGGGTGAACATGTCTATTCAGGCAAAACCCACGGATTGGTCGAATGGGGCCTTAATTTCTTCTATGTAACACTTGGAGTTAGCATTATCACTATTCTCTATTCAGTTATCAGATCAGGTAAATAAAAACACTTCATCATGGCCAAGAAAACCCCAGAAATCAATTCTAGTTCGCAGGCTGACATAGCATTCTTGCTATTGTGTTTCTTCCTGATGACCACCTCCATGGACGTGGACTACGGTATCACCCGTCGTCTGCCCCCTCCAGTGGAGCAAAATGACGATGACGTCAAGGTTAAGGAAAGAAACGTGATGAATGTTTTGATTAACAAGAATAACAAGCTGATGGTCAACGGCCGTCCTTCGGACATCTCTCTGCTGAAGGATGACGCTAAGAACTTCATGACCCCACGCCCAGGCGACGAAACCGCTCCTGAAGTGGAACCCAAACAAATTGAGCTCCTCGGTGAAGTCATGATGTCAAAAGGCGTTATCTCACTGCAGAACGACCGTGGTACATCGTATGCTATGTATATCAGTGTGCAGAATGAGCTGGCACGCGCCTTCAACGAACTGAAGGAAGAGATGGCTTGGAAACACTTCCACAAACATCTCGACCAGCTTAACGAAGATCAAACCAAAGCAATCGGCGAAGCAGTTCCTGTTCGTGTCAGTGAGGCTGAACCCGTCGAAGTGGTTAAATAATAAAGGAGGAATAAACTATGGGTAAATTTAAAAAATCAGGTAAAAAGGAAGTGCCACAAGTGAGCACCTCGTCACTGCCGGATATCGTTTACATGTTGATCTTCTTCTTTATGATCACCACCTCCATGCGTGACGTCGAACTCAAGGTGAAGACCGCCCTTCCAAAGGCAACGGAAATCGCCAAGCTCGAGAAAAAAGCTTTGGTAAGCTCCATCTACATCGGCCCTCCGCGTGATCCAAAACTCGGTACCGAGTCACGTATCCAGCTGAACGACCAGTTCGCCCGTCCAGAAGACATTCCGGACTGGGTGCTCCAGGAACGTGAAGCCCGCAACGAGGCCGACCGTCCGCTGCTGACCACCGCTCTCAAGGTGCACAAAGAGACCCGTATGGGTGTCGTCACCGACGTGAAGCAAGAGCTCCGTAAAGTTGGTGCATTCCGTATCAACTACACCACGCTCAAAGGCAGCGCGCTCGAGAACTAATTGAGCTAAAGCTCAACAAAAAAGGATGCCGAAAGGCATCCTTTTTTTGTTTTCCGTGGTCCCACTAGGGCTTGAACCTAGGACCTACTGATTATGAGTCAGTTGCTCTAACCAACTGCGCTATGGGACCGCAACACCGGTTGGAATTGCGTTGCAAAAGTACACTTTTTTTTGGAACGACTAATACTTTGTTTCAATATCTTCCAAGATTTCTTTGACCTCATCGGCGGTTTTCGCCTCCATCAATTTGATTTTGAACGGTTTGAAATTTGGAAGCCCCTTGAAATAGCAGCCCCAGTGCTTACGGATCTCCATCACGGCGACATGCTCGCCTTTCCATTCCACAGAGCGCTCCAGCTGTATCTTCGCAATTCCGATCCGCTCATGAAGGTCGGGCTTGGGCAACTCTTCGCCAGTATCAAGATAATGTCTGATCTCCCTGAAAATCCATGGATTGCCATAGGTGGCACGTCCAATCATCAAGCCATCGACACCGTAAGTGTCTTTGAAATGCTTCGCCGAAGGGCCATCGACCACATCGCCATTGCCGATGATGGGAATGTGCATCCTTGGGTTGTTTTTCACCTCGCCAATTAAGGTCCAATCGGCCGGTTCGCTGTATTTGGTGGTGCGAAGCCGACCATGGATGGTCAAGGCGGCGATGCCCACATCCTGCAAGCGCTCAGCGATGTCAACAATCTCACGGTGTTCGTCGTCGTAACCCAGTCGGGTCTTCACCGTCACTGGGATGTTGACGGCTTTTACCACTGCCTCGGTGATGGCCACCATCTTGGGGATGTCGTTCATGATGCCTGAGCCAGCACCTTTTGAAGCCACCTTTTTCACTGGGCATCCAAAGTTGATGTCAATCAAGTCGGGATGAGCGGTCTCGGCATATTTGGTGGCTTCCACCATGGGTTCCACGGCGTTGCCGAAGATCTGAACACCGAAAGGCCGCTCGAATTCATCGAAATCCAGCTTTTTGATGCTTTTCACGCTATCGCGAATCAAGCCATCAGACGAGATGAACTCCGAATACACCAAATCGGCGCCAAACAGCTTGCACACATGTCGAAACGGTGGGTCGGAAACATCCTCCATCGGTGCTAACAGCAGGGGATAGTGGTCAAATTCTATGTTGGCGATGTTATACATGGGCATATTTGCTGCAAAAATAGTACTTTTGCATGTTAAAAGACATGAGTCATGGACGAGTTTAAGAAAAATATGAAGGAATCCTCGGGTTTTCGGGTGTTTGTCTACCTGATGGCCCTGTTGGTCTGTTCCCTCTTTGGTGGGGCAATCACCTTCTTCTTGGCTGTAGGCAACGACATTGACAAGCTGAAACTGGGTCAGGCCATCAGCTCAGCTCTGCTTTTTATCGCGCCGCCGTTGATCCTCTATGCGTTCACCCGGAGCCAACCCATGCATGAAATCGGCTTCCGCAAGCCCAACAATATCTGGATGCTTCTGATAGGCGTGGCTTTGATGTTCGTATCCTTGCCTTTGACCAATCTGCTGGGTTCGTGGAACGAAAAGATGAATTTCGGTGCCATGTTTGAAGCGCTCGAAGCCATGCTCAAACAGATGGAAGAAGCCGCTGGCGACCTCACGGAGCGTATGCTTCAGGTGGATACCATCGGTGGTTTGTTGGTGAATCTGCTAATCATTGCACTGATTCCTGCCATTGGCGAGGAACTGACTTTCAGGGGCATGTTGCAGCAATCCTTGACCAAAAGGATCAAAAACGTCCATGTGGCGGTACTGCTCTCCGCTTTCATCTTCTCGTTTATCCATTTCCAGTTCTATGGTTTCTTGCCACGTATGTTTCTGGGTATGATCTTGGGCTACATGTTCTATTATTCCGGCTCCCTGTGGACAAGCATCCTGATGCATTTCGTCAACAACGGGACAGCGGTGGTGGCAGCTTATCTGGAGCACAAAGGCCTAACTAACGTGGATTATGAGCATTTTGGAGCCACCTCCAGCGTTTGGCTGTTGTTGCTCAGCCTTGTCGTGACGGTGGGTTTGATCGTATTAAGCAATAAAATCAATATAAAATATGGAAGAAAACAATGAAAATATCCGCACGGAGCTTGATGAGCTCGGTGAGTTTGGGCTGATTGACCAGATGACGCAGGATTTTCCGCTAAGGAACGCCTCCAGCCTGAAGGGCATTGGCGATGATGCCGCTGTCATCAACCATGAGGGCTACCGCACGTTGGTCTCTGTGGATCTGCTGGTGGAGGGCGTGCATTTCGACATGACCTATACGCCATTGAAACATTTAGGCTACAAAGCCGCCGTGGTCAACTTCTCCGACATTTACGCCATGAATGGCACTCCGACCCAGATTGTGGTGGGCTTGGGCATCTCCAACCGTTACTCGGTGGAGGCTTTGGATGAGCTTTATGCCGGCATCCGCTTGGCTTGCGAGGCCTATCATGTGGATCTTGTAGGCGGCGACACTACCTCAAGCCGCTCGGGATTGGTGATTTCCATCACCGTCATTGGCCAGGCCAAGGAAGAGGACGTGGTGTATCGCAGTGGGGCCAAACCTAACGACCTGCTTTGTGTGAGTGGGGATCTTGGCGGTGCCTACATGGGCCTGCTGATTCTTGAAAGAGAGAAGGCCGAATATCTGGCCAACCCTAATATGCAACCGCAGCTGCAAGGTTTCGATTACGTGCTGGAACGCCAGCTGAAGCCTGAAGCCCGTAAGGATGTGGTGGCTCGCCTGAAAGAACTTGGCATCAAGCCGACTTCGATGATTGACATCTCCGACGGATTGGCCTCCGAGGTCTTGCATCTCTGCAAGGAGTCAGGTGTGGGGTGCCAACTCTATGAGAACAAGATTCCGCTTGATCCAACAACTTCGAAACTTGCCAAGGACTTCCAGATTGTGCCTAGCGTGGCTGCCTTGAACGGGGGAGAGGACTACGAGTTGCTCTTTACCATCGATCAAAAGGATTATGAGAAGATTCAGCAGATGAGCGAGGACGTTACGGTCATCGGCTACATGACTGCCGACAAAGGCATCGCTGAATTGGTCACGCCTGACAATCATGTCATCCCGCTGAAAGCCCAAGGATGGGACCATTTTAAAGGTGAGAGATGACCTGAAACCCATATTGTCCACCATCCCCAACAAACCTGGGGTTTACCGTTATTTCGACAAGGACGGTACGCTGATCTATGTGGGTAAGGCAAAGAACCTGAAACGCCGTGTTTCGAGCTATTTCAACAAGGAGCAGACAGGTAAGACCCGTGTGCTGGTGAGCCGGATTGCCGACATCAAGTTCATCGTGGTGGAGTCGGAGTCGGAAGCCCTACTGCTGGAGAACAACCTGATCAAGCAGTACAAGCCGAGGTATAACATCATGCTCAAGGATGACAAGACCTATCCTTGGATCTGTGTCAAAAACGAGCCGTTTCCCCGAGTGTTCCTTACCCGAAAGAAAGTGAATGACGGATCGGACTATTTTGGCCCTTATCCATCCGTTCGCACCGCCCATGTGCTGCTTGACCTTTTGACGCAGCTCTACCAGATCCGATCCTGCAAGACCACCTTGACGGAAGCCAACATCGAGAAAGGCAAGTACCGTGTGTGTCTCGACTATCATATCCATAAGTGCGCGGGCCCGTGCGTGGGCAACGTTTCCCGTGAGGACTACCAACAAATGATCCACGAAGTGAAGGAAATCATCAGGGGCAACTTGCAAAGCGTTTTAAAGGGCTTGAAAACCCAGATGATGGATTACGCCTCCCGACTGGAGTTCGAGGAAGCCCAACTGATCAAGGAGAAATATGAGCTGCTGGAGAACTACCGCAGCCGCTCCACCGTGGTCAGCTCCACCATTCACAACGTGGATGTGTTCTCGTATGTGGATGCCGAAAACCTGTTCTATGTGAATTACATGAAGGTGGTGGAAGGTGCCGTGGTGCAGTCTCATACGGTGGAGATCAAGCGTAAGCTTGACGAGACGGCAGAGGAGCTCCTCTCGTTGGCGGTCACCGATCTCCGCCAACAGTTTGAGAGCCGCTCACAAGAGGTGGTGTTGCCATTGAAACCCGACTTTGAGTTGGGTGAGGTGACGGTCACGGTGCCGCAACGGGGCGACAAGCTGAAATTGTTGGAACTCTCGCGTCGCAACGCCTTGCAATACCGGATGGATGTGGAAAAACAGCGTACTCTGGTCGATCCCGAACGGCATCAGAAAAGGGTGTTGAACCAGCTTAAGGACATGCTGCATCTGCCCGTGGTGCCTGAAATCATCGAGTGTTTCGACAATTCCAACTTCCAGGGCGACTATCCTGTGGCCGCCATGGTGCAGTTTGTCAACGGCAAGCCCAACAAGAGTGCCTACCGGCATTTCAACATCAAGACGGTGGTGGGTGCCGACGACTATGCCTCCATGAAAGAGGTGGTGCGTCGCCGTTACTCAAGGCTATTGGAGGAGGAGAAGCCGTTGCCCAACTTGATTGTCACCGATGGGGGCAAGGGGCAGATGGAAGTGGTGCGTCAGGTGGTGGAGGATGAGCTCCATGTGGATATCGCCATCGCGGGCTTGGTCAAGGATGACAGGCACCGTACCCGTGAGTTGCTCTATGGCTTCCCGCCCAAGGTGGTAGGCATCAAGCCGGATTCTGAGATCTTCAGGCTGATGACGTACATGCAGGACGAGGTGCACCGCTTTGCCATCACGCATCACCGCAAAAAGTTCGAGAAGGGATTCATGCACTCTGAGTTGGCCGACATCAAGGGCATTGGCAAATCAACGGCTGAGAAGCTTTTGTTGGAACTGAAGTCTGTAAAAGCAATCAAGGAAGCCTCGCTTGATTGCTTGGCTTCCTTGATCGGTCCGGCAAAGGCGAAGTTAGTCTTCGACCATTTCCGTTAAATCTTCCTTAGGCTTATTGCAGCTTGAAGTTGACAGGCAGGATGTAGCTCACACGCACCGGTTTGCCACGCTGCTTGCCAGGTTTCCACTTCGGCATGGCTTTCACGACGCGCATAGCTTCTTCGTCGCAGCCGCCACCGAGTGAACGCATCACATTGACTTTTGACACGGAGCCGTCAGTTTCGATAACGAAGTTAACGAACACACGGCCTTGGATGCCTGATTCACGAGCCATCTGAGGATACTTGATGTTCTTGGCCAGGTAGTCGGCAAGTTTAGCCATACCGCCAGGGAACTCGGGCATTTCTTCCACGATGGTGAAGATCTCAGCCTCAACGACTTCTTCTTCCTCGACTTCGGGAGCGACGTACTCTTCGATGACTTCATTTTGGTCAACTTCGGCGTTGATTTCCACGTCATCAACCTCTACGTCGTCTTCCACAACTTGGATCTGGGTGGTCTGCTTGGGAACTTCCACGGGCTGTGGTTTCTGTTCCTGCTTGGTGATTTCCACCATTTCTTCTTCGACGACCTCCACGGTTCTTCCGATGTCGGCGAGTTCGATCTTGTCGTAGCTCTTGATCTCGAATACGGCCCAAGTCAATGCCAAACTAATGATCAAGCCTATCTGGATGAACATCAGTTTCTTGTTCTCAAGATTCGCTTTAGGTGATTTTTTCTCTTCCATGGTTATAGTGTTTATAATATTCGCAAAGTTTTTCCGATGCGAAATTACTAATTATTTATTTACAAAACGATTGATTTTGCAAATTATTTCTGCTTCGGTGCAAAAAATAGTAAATTGCCACTCCCAAGAGGCTTCCTATAGTGTCGGCAAGCCAGTCGTAAACACTGCCGGTACGTAGGGGAATGAGGGTTTCCTGCATGATTTCAGTGAGTGCGCCGAAGAGGATGCTGATGACGAGTACCAGCCAAAGTGCCTTGTTGCGGTAGGCATTCCCGTTTTCCTGGTAAGGCTTGCGGTAACCCCAAAGGGTAATAAAGGCAAAGCCCAAATACATGATTAGATGGACGACTTTGTCCAATCCTATTACAGGCTTCACCCTTGGAAAACAAGAACCCGGAAGTCCTGTCAACAGCAGAATCACCGCTGCACAAAAGACTCCCGGGTAGCTATTTCTTGTGAATCGCTCCAAAGGGATGATTACTTGATCTTTGCTTCGTAAGCGGCAGCGTCGAGGAGGTTGTCCAACTCAGCGGCATCGCTCACTTTGATTTTCAGCATCCAGCCTTCACCGTAAGGATCGGTGTTGACCAACTTGGCGTTTTCTTCGTCAGCCAAAGTTTCGTTGACTTCAACGATTTCGCCGGCGACGGGCATCGTCAGTTCAGCAGTGGTCTTCACAGCTTCAACGGCACCGAATTCTTCCTCAGCGTCGAGGGTCTCGCCCACGAGGTCGGGATCGATGTCAACGAAGGTGATGTCACCTAATTCGTGTTGTGCGTAATCAGTGATGCCGATGTAGCCGAATTCGCCTTCCAGACGGATCCACTCATCGTCTTGGGTGTACTTCAAGTTTGATGGAATATTCATTTTATTATGAGTTAAAATGTTAATGTTTTTCGTGGCCAAAATTACATAAATTAAGCATGTGCTTCACACTTTTGCCAAAAAAATTATTGTGCGAGGTTGAACCTGACCGTCAGACCTGCAAAGGTCGTGGAAGTCGGGAACGAAGTCGATACAAATGGGGTGGTAGTGTCGTACTTGAAGAAGACTTGGGTGCTCAAACGAGTGCTGAACTGGTAGTCTCCGGTAAGGTAGACGTTGAGTTTGCTTTGTCCGGCCGACACCTGGCTGTTGTTTTCGTCAATGCGGCGTAACGTGGTCTTGTCTCTCTTCAAGCCGATATCCAACTTCAGCACCAAGTCGTTCTTGACGGTTTTCTTGTTTTTGTTGCCAGTCATTGACACGATGTTGAAGGTCAAGTTCTTGATCCTGTAACCTGCTCCGACAACGATTTCATTGCCTTCCACTTCGGTGAGTTGGTTGTTGGAGAAACTCATGGTCAACGTGCGTGATTTTTTGTACTGTACATTGGCGGTAAGGCTGTTGTGGAAACCTAAGTCAACGCCAATCAGAGGCATGAACTGCTCGTTGAGTACCAATTGTCCGAGGTCGTATTTCGGAATGATAACGTCAGAGTTCTCATACGTTTTGATGGTGTTGTTGGGATCGTAATTCACGTTGCTGACCCAGTTGCTGATGGTATAGGTGGACTTGTAGGCGTGTGTGATGTTGATGGTCTTGAAGATGGCGCCGATAGCCGGTATGTTCGACAAACCATTGTAGGAGATGGTCCAGTTCGGGAGCGGGAACTTTGAGAACGGGGTAAGCTTGATGGTATTGGCGTCTTGACCGGAGTAGGCGGCTAAGAACGAGTATAGCAGAACCTCCGCTGAATTTGCATGATAACCCTTGGGGAAGTAATCGCCGGAGAGGGTGTCGAATACATATTCGTTGACATTCTCAATCCATTGAGGATTGCCCTTGGCGATACGGTCGGCGATGATGGAACGGTTCGCCTGCATTTGGTCAAAGAGGGGAGAGTCGGTGCTGTTGTTGTTGCCCTTATTGGCAAATGCTGTTTTGATCAGAAGGGTAGAGGAAGTGAAGTTGCCGCCATCGGTAGGCGTGTACACTTCAAACTGGCCGCTGACATTGTTATATCTGAAATACTGCTGGAAGTTCTCTGCATAATTCATGTTTCCCTGAATGTCGATCTTGAATCCGCTGAAAGGCTCGGCGGTGACACGATAATTGAAGGTTTCCGTGCTTCTCCTGGTATAAGGATTGCTTAGGATGGAATCGGTAGTCACCCATCCGTTGGTGGTAGCCTTGGTGTAGATGTCGCCCGGGAAGCCCAATACAAAGCCCCAGCCTGGAGCTTTGAAACTCTTGTTCATACCGAAGTAATCGGGTTTCTCCATATAGCCTGGCAAGTTCTGTCCACCGTTGATGGAATAGGTCACGGACACTTTCTTGACCATGGTGACCAACTTCAGTGAAGCGTCGAGAACAATCTTACCGTAGTTGGTCTTCGGCTTCATCTGGGTGCTGTCAGAGGCCTGTCCCTTTTCACCTTTCTGATTCTTCTTGTCCTTTTCGTTATTGCCATTCTTGTTGTTCTTGTTTCTGCCAGCCGGTTGGTTGAGCTTTTTCAGGTACGGAATGGAGTTGTAGATCTTGTTGAAGTCGAGGTCTACTTTGGCTTGGATGGAGTTGGAGTTCTCAATGGTGTTGCCCAAACGATGCTGAATGGATCGTGCCGAGGCCGTCCAGAAATACTGTCCTTGGTAAGTGGCATTGGCATTAACCCAATTCAAGAACGGAAGCTTGTTGATCGGGATGGTATAGTTGACGTTGACCGTCTGATGGAATTGCGAGGTGGAGCCAAGATGCTTCAACTCGTTTTTGATGGTGTCTTGGTTGAGTTTCCATTCTTCAGTGCCCTTGTCGGGGTTGCCTGCGGGCTCATAGATGTAGGCTTGAGCCTGTGCCGCATATTCGAACGACAGTCCCTTGGTCAGGTCGAAACGGAACTGGTAGTTGCGGTTCCAGTCCCATTGCTTGGAGACCGTTG
>CAMYVD010000055.1 GCA_947302205.1 uncultured Bacteroidales bacterium | reverse complement strand
TCGGAGTAATGGCTATGGAAAATGTATTGAGATTTGAACATCCTGAGTATCTGTATGGTTTGATTGTCATTCCCGTGCTGATTCTCATTTATATTCTGATTCGTTTATGGCAGGACAAGACCTTCAGGCGTTTTGCCAGCATTGAGATGCGTGAGTACCTGATACCACAGCGCTCTGGCCGCCGCGGTGTATTCAAGTTCGTGGTGTTCCTGCTGATGGTTTCATGCTTGATTTTGGGCTTGGCCAACCTTCAGAGCGGTTCCAAGATGGAGGAGGTGAAGCGTGAAGGCATCGACCTTTACATCGCCGTCGACGTGTCGAACTCCATGAATGCGCAAGACATTGTGCCAAGCCGTCTTGACCGATCAAAACAAGCCATCAACAAGCTGATCAGCGACATGCAAGGCGACCGCCTTGGCGTGATTGTGTTTGCCGACAAGGCTTTCGTACAACTGCCCATTACAACGGATTATGCCGCTGCCAAGATGTTCTTGTCTTCGGTCAACACGAGTAGCGTGGCGTCGCAGGGTACAGCCATCGGCGAAGCCATCAACTTGGCCGTCAACTCTTTTGCCGATGATGAACGGAGTAAGGCTATCGTCATTATTTCTGATGGTGAAGACCATGAGAACGAGGCTGCCATGGATGCCGCCAAAGCTGCGGCCAAAAAAGGCATTCGCATCTATACCATCGGCATGGGCCTTCCTGAGGGCGCTCCTATCCCTGAATACAACCAATATGGCCGTATGATGGGCTATAAGAAGGATAAACAGGGCAACACCGTCGTGACCCGTCTCGACGAGGACATGCTTCGCCGCATCGCTGATGCCGGCAATGGCATCTATGTGCGTGCCAACAACTCCAACGTGGGTCTGGAAAAGATCTACGACGACATCTCAAAACTTGACAAGACAGAGATCGAAACCCAAGTGTTCACCGATTATGAGGACCAGTTCCAATGGTTTGTCGGTGCCGCCATCATTCTTCTGCTGATTGAGATTTTCATTTCAACAGGAAAGAAGGCATGGGAGAGTAAGTTCAATATTTTTGAAAGGAAAGGAGTGGGTGATGAGTAAGAAACTGATGATCGTGATCTGCCTGCTTTCAGCCTTGACATTGCAGGCACAGACGGTTGAGAAGCAGATTCGCAAAGGCAACCGCCAATACCGCAAAGGCAACTACGTCGAGGCGGAGACACAATACCGCAAGGTGCTTGAAGCCAAGCCTACTAGCGCCGAGGCCCAGTTTAACTTGGGCGATGCCCTGTATAAACAAGAAAACTACACGGATGCTATGGAGGCCTTCCAGAAGGTGGTCGAGCTGACTCCTGATGCCAAGCTGAAGTCGAAGGCTGTGTTCAACATGGGCAACTGCTTGTTGGAGCAAGGACGCTATTACGATGCCTTTAATATTTATAAGGTGTCTCTAAAACTTGATGCCGCCAATGACGATGCACTCTACAACCTTGAATATTGCAGAAAACATCTGGTCAAGAGCCGGATCTGGGTGAATCCTCAGATTCCCCATGGTAAGGTTGAGGCAAGCGAGACAGAGGCTTTCAACGGCCAAATGGTGGCTTTGACCTCCAAGTCCGACGATGACTATGCCTTGTCGCAATACATCGTGGTGAAGGCTGATGACCAACAGGTTACTGTGAATGTGAGCGGCAACCGTTTCGAGATGCCTAAGTTTGACGTGATCGTGACGGCAGAGTTTAAACAGTCGCATAAGATCACCATTGACAAGAAAATCGAGCATGGTACCATCTCCGCCGATAAAACGAAGGCCATTGAAGGTCAGCAGGTGGTGCTGCATGCCAACCCCGATCCAAGCTATATGGTGGATCATTATAAGGTATATAAGACGGGTAGTCCCAAGGATACGGTTCCGGTCAAAGATACGGTATTCAAGATGCCTGACTTTGATGTTACGGTCACGGCCAAATTCCGTACGGCGCTGCGTGTCAGCGTAGACACAACTTCTCACGGAAGGATTGGGGTAACGGACTCATTGGCTCTCCCAGGGCAGAATATCGGCATCATTGTCAAGCCTGATCAGGGGTATCAATTGGATGAGCTTCGAGTGGTCAGCGACAAGGATGCTTCAACCATGGCGCCCGTGAACGACATGAACCTGTTCCAGATGCTTGATGCCGACGTAACTGTGAAGGCTACGTTTGTGGAGGCACAGGAGTATTACCAAGTGGTGGCGGATACTGCGGTTGAGGGTGGACATGTACTGCTGGAGGTGGACAAGGCTACGCGGGGGGAGACCGTTATGCTGAAAAACGCGCCTGAACCGGGCTATAAATTCAAGGAGTACAAGATCTGCCAGCTGGGCGACACCTCAATTCATGTACAGCCTTTGGGCAACTTCTTCACCATGCCGGGCATGGATGTAATGGTCAGTGCTGTGTTTGAAAAACAGGAAGGGGAGAATCAGGAACAACAACAGCAGCAACAAGACCAAAAGCAAGACGAACAGGAACAGCAAGAGCAGCAGGATCAGCAACAAAACCAACAAAACCAGCAAGATCAGCAACAGCAACAACAGCAACAACAGCAACAACAGGGCTCGCAGGACATGTCCAAAGACGATGCCCAACGCATGCTGGATGCTCTTGAGAACCAGGAGAAGAAGACCATGGAAAAGGTCAACGAACAAAGGATAAGGACTCAGCCAAAACGAAAGACGGATAAAGATTGGTAAATAGAAGTTAGAAGACAGGAGTAAGAATGAAAAGAATAAGTTTAATCGGGTTAATTATTGCGTTGTTGGCGCCTTTGGCGATGCTTGCCCAGGATCCAAGCATCAAGGTGTCGGCGAAACGCCAAGTATCGGTAGGTGAGCAGTTTAAGATTGCTTTTGAGGTGAATGCCGATGGAAAAAGGTTTACGGCACCAAGTTTCGAGAACTTCACGGTGGTCGGTGGACCTTTCAATTCATCGAGTTCCAGCGTCCAGATTGTGAATGGTTCCGTGTCGCACACGGTGACGAACACCTATTCCTATGTGCTCAGGGCTGAAAAAGAGGGTGATTTCACCATAGGATCCGCTTCCTTGGTTGTGAATGGCAATACCATCAAGAGTGAACCCTACCAGATTTCCGTCGTTGCGGATGCTTCTTCCACGGCGATTGCATCGCAGGGCGGAGGCCAAAGCACGTCCCAATCCCAACAGGGTGGAGTCGATCCCAAGGTCAGCGGTCAGGATTTGTTCCTGAGAGTGACACCTTCCAAGAAGACGGCATACGTTGGCGAGCCCGTGGTATTGACCTACAAGCTTTATACCCGTGTCCCGGTGTCGCAGCTCTCGGTGTCGAAAATGCCGTCCTATGGCGGTTTCTGGATGAAGGAAGCCAGCGATAATAATGGCCAATTGCGTCAATCGACAGAGGTGGTCAACGGCGTGGAATACACCACCGCCGAGGTCAAGAAAGTAGTGCTGATTCCGCAGAAGTCAGGTAAGCTTTCGGTTGAACCCATGGGGATTGAATGCGTGGCTCAAATCGTTACCCAACGCAGTAACCAACGGAGCAATGACCCCTTCGATGTCTTTTTCAACGATCCTTTCTTCTCACGGAATTACACCAATGTCCAAAAGGTTGTTGAGACGGCCGCCCTTACGCTTGATGTGAAGAACTTGCCCGAAGAAGGTAAGCCTGCTGGTTTTACCGGCGCGGTCGGTAACTATAATTTTTCCGCTTCCATTGACCGGACAGAGGCTTCCACCAATGAGGCGCTTAACCTGATCCTGACGGTGTCGGGAAGCGGAAACATTGAATTGCTCAATCTCCCGGCCCCGGTGTTCCCACCTGATTTTGAGGTCTACGATCCCAAGATAACCTCTTCTGTCGATATCAACAGTCAAGGAACCAATGGCACCAAAAAGGCTGAATATCTGATTATTCCACGCCGAGCGGGCGATTTCAACATTCCAGCCGTGACGTTCTCTTACTTCAACCCGTCGAAGAACCAGTATGTGACCCTTGCTTCGCCCGAGATGAACATCAAGATTCACAAAGGTGCAGGTGACGAGTCGGGCGAAAGCGGAGTGTATACCTCCAATCAAGAAGGCATCAAGTATTTGGGCAGCGACATCCGCCATATTAATACGATGGATTTGAAGTTGAAACCGTCAAATTCCTCTTTCTTCGCCTCAACCGTTTACTTCATCATCTTGGCGGCCTTGTTGTTGGCTTTTGTGGTTGCGTTGGTGCTGCTCAAGAAGCAACGTCAGTTCAAGCAGGATGTGGTGCTTGTGCGTAACAAGAAAGCCACTAAAGTGGCCAAAGGGAGGTTGAAGAATGCCTATAAATTCTTGAAAGGCAATGATCAGACGCATTTCTATGAGGAAATGTCGCAAGCCCTGTGGGGCTATATCTCCGACAAGTTGGGCATTGAACGCTCGGTGCTTTCGATGGAGACGGTGAAGGAAGCCATGATGGCCAAAGGCATTGGGGAAACGCTCTCTGACGAGTTCGTTGACACCCTGAATACGTGTGAGTTCGCCCGATTTGCCCCAGGCGATGCCGCCGCCAAGATGGAAGGCCTCTATGAAAAGGGCTTGGATGTGATTATGAAAGTGGAAAAAGCGATTTAACGACATGAAAAGAATAGCAATTTTAGGATTAGTAATGGCTCTTTGGGCCTTTGTTCCCTGCAAGGCCCAGTCTGACTCGTATGAAAACTGGCTCGTTGAAGGCAATGCCGCTTACGAAGCAGGTAGTTACGAACAGGCGCTGACGCTTTATGGCCAAATTGAGGAGGCGGGTATGGAATCGCCTGCTTTGTATTACAATATGGGTAATACCTATTATAAGATGAAAGCCTATCCCATGGCTATTTTGTATTACGAAAAGGCCTTGAAACTCGATCCGGGAAACGAGGACATCAGGACCAACCTTGAAATCGCCAACTTGGCCATTGTTGACAAGATCAACGTCATACCGCAGTCGTTCATCAAACGCTGGTGGAACGGCTTGAAACAGTCGCTTTCCGCCGACGGTTGGGCGTGGGTCAGCGTGGCTTTGTTTGGGATGCTGTTGCTCTGTCTGTTTGTCTTCTTGACTTCGAGGCGTACGGGATGGAGAAAAGCCGGCTTTTTCGTTGGGCTGTTGGCGCTGACATGCCTTGTGTTCTCGCTGGTTTTCGCCATTGGTCAATACCGTGACTTGAAGGTCCAGGACGAGGCCATCATCATGACGCCTACCGTGACGGCAAAGAGCTCTCCAAGCGTGAATAGCGTCGACCTGTTTGTGCTTCATGAAGGCGCCAAAGTGCGTATTCTGGATACGGCAAAGGATTGGAACAAAATCAGGATTGCCGATGGTAGCCTGGGGTGGCTTCAGGCCAGCGATATGATCGCATTTTGATCTCTTGAGGGCAATAGCCCTGTGGCTTTTTTTTGAAAAATTAAAAAAAATTCTTCCAGAGTATTTTTTCTTTGGAAGAATTCTTTATATTTGCAGACTAATACAATTTGAAATTCAATCAAAATTACGTAATATGAAGAAAAGATTTTTACCTTTCAGTTTACTTTTGGTAATCATGATCTTAGGCCAAGCTGTTATGGCTGGCGAAGGTGGGCATTATGTTCCACGTGCAAAAGAAACTACTAGCGTTGAGGCTTTCATTAACGGTATGCGTGTCAATCAGCACACTGGTATGATTGACCCAGCATGGATGTTGGCAGCTTCGAAGCAGACCGCAACCAACACAAAGGGTGGCGAACTTCCTGAAATGTATTGGCTTTCAATGGGTCCAGACAACATGGGAGGTAGAACGACTTCTGTTGTTTATAACAATCAGAATTCTAATCAAGTGTTCATTGGTTCCATGGGCGGTGGCGTGTATTATACCAACCAAGGCATTTCATGGAATCAGGTTGGTAAAGACCTGATGGTTAGCTGCATGGTTCAGGCTTCCGATGGTACGATCTATGTCGGTACCGGTGATGGCGGACCTGCCACTACCTACAATGGCATGGTTGACTATGGCTTTGATAACGGCTTTATCGGATCAGGCATTTACACCATCAAGGACCTTGTGATGTCAAATGAACCCATGGAAGGCACCGCTCCTTCAGCACTGAATGAAGTTGTGGAATGGGCTTATGTCAATGATCTTGCCATTGTTGGCAATTCCTTGGTTGCAGCTACAAGCGATGGTCTGAGATACTGCGCTTTGAACGGTGGTGCATGGTCGTATGCTCAAGCCGGTGGCGCCAATCTTACAGGCAATGCAGTGAAAGTGAAGGTGAATTCCAACAATACCGTTGTGGCTGCCGTGAATGGCAAAATCTATATCGGTACGCTTGATAACATGGTGTGCTACACAGGCGATAGCGGTGAAGTCACTAACGACGAGGGTCAAATCATTAAGATTGCCCCGGCTGTTGAAACCGGTTTCCTTGACATTGCCGTCGCTCCATCAGACGCCAATGTGATTTTTGCCGCTACTATCGGCGCCAACGGTAACCACACAAAGATTTACCGCAGCGGTGACCTCGGTGCTACATGGGAAATCATTCTTCCTGCAGTTACTGCAAACTATGGCCATAACGTCTATGGCGCAAAGGGCTGCTTCAACCACGCCCTCGTGGTGGATCCCACGAATGCCTATTGTGTGTATGTTCTCGGTAAAGACATTTGGAGCTTGGAAGGTTCCGCTACGCAAGGCGGTTACTATCTGGCCAAGCAAATGTCCATCACTTCACAGATTCATGGCATGAACGATCTTAAATTCGACATGAGAAACCCCGATAACAAAATTGGTTACGTGGCTTCCGACGGCGGTGTCTATAAGTTCGATGCCAACAATGCTGACGAGTTCCTGTTCGAAAACTGCAATAGAAACTACATTTCAGCCCGTTGCCTCAATGTGACTCCTACTGGCGATGCTACACGTGTGATGGCCGGTGTTCTGGATCACGGCCCGATCATCATCAAAGGTCTTGAGAATACCAACAACTTAGGTACTGCTGAACTGCTGCTTCCCGAGTATTCTTCAGTCAATACAGCCGCCTATTCCGAGGATTACATCTCCGGTTCAAGCGCCGCTTCGGTGATTTATCCTTCAGCCTTGTTTATCGCGACGATTGACGGTGGCCTCCAACGCACAGAGACCTCTGGTGTTGACTATGACGCTACCAACTTCACAGCCAATCAAAGCTTCACTTATAGTGGCTATAGCATGCCTATTGCCCTGTATGAAACCTTCGAAGATGCCAACAGCGTTGATAGCGTTTGGTTCAAGTGCACTCAGAATCAGGTTGTAGGCGATACCGTTCAATGCTTCAGCGAAAATGCTGGCTATCCATTCGATTATGAACTGCCTATCGACATGCATTATAACGCTCAGGATCCTGAGTTGAGCGACTCTCTGCTCGTGCCCGATCCAGTGACAACCAAGTTCTTCGCTCCCAATGCATCAGGTAGCAACCATCTCATTTACGTGACCTTTGACGCTTTGAAATTCGGTAAAGAAGCCGATTGGTATCAGATTGCAACGGTTCCTGGCTATCCGACTTGCTTCACAGTCAGCGCTGACGGTGATGTCCTTTATATTGGTACCAAAGAAGGTGTGTTGGTTCGTGTCAGCAACCTGAAAAACGTTGTGGATGCCAATACCGCTGACGTTGCTTCGGAAGGCTATGCCGCCGAGGTGCTGTCAATGACCATCAGCGACCAATGCATCACCAGCGTGGCAGTCTTCAACGAGGACAACGACAAGGTTGTGGTTACTTTGGGTAACTATGGTAACAATTCATACATCCTCTATTCAGACAACGCCATGGATGCTGAACCTACCTTCGTTTCAAAACAAGGTACGGGTCTGCCGCTGATGCCCATCTACTCCAGCGTTTACACCATCTATCGTCACACAAACGAATCAGGTATTGTTGATGAAGAAGGTGAGCACGTGCTGATTGGTACCGAACACGGTGTCTATAGAACCACCGATATCACTGCCAATCCAGTGGTTTGGGTTGCTGAAGATGCCATCATGGGTGATGTTCCGGTTCTCGATATGAGACAGCAGAACATGAGCCATCCTGATCAAGAAGTGGTTGAGATGATTGACGGTACTCCAGAGATCACCGTCTATCCTGGTGTGAGAAATCAGGGTATGATTTATGCCGCCACTTACGGCAAGGGCCTGTTCCGTTGCGAGGGTTATCACATTCAGTACAGCGGTGCTGGCGTTCCTGAGGCTTCAACAGTGGTTGCTCAGAGCATGGTTACCATCTATCCTAACCCAGTTTGCGATGCTGCCAGAGTGAGCTTCGAACTGAACGGCAAAGCTGCTGTTTCGTATCAAGTTTATGACTTCAGCGGTCGCATGGTCAAGGCTGAAAACATGGGTAACTTCGACCAAGGCAAGCACGAGGTCAATGTTAATGTTGACGGTCTCGCCAAGGGCGCTTATGTCCTCCGCCTCAATGCCGGAAGCCAGACTTCAAGCGCGAAGTTCATGGTGTTCTGATTCACGGGACATTGAAAAGTAAAATCGGTGCGTCTGTAAGGCGCACCGATTTTTTTTATTTATTGTATCTCGATCCCCAATGATACGATAAATATAAGGTCAGAAAGACGTATTCAGTAGGGTTTTGTTCCATAAGGTTGATGCCTTGTGGGAAGCATTCAGCCATCCCTCCGACCTCTATGGCCCGGGCGCGGGTGCGTGAGGAGCCAATTTCGAAACTCAAGCCGCCTTTGGCGTATAGGCCGGGTCTCAGTTTGATATCACCGAAGCCATGCCAGAACGACTCATACGGATCGTATGGCTTCAAAAAGGCCAAAGAGGCGCCGGCTCCATAGAGCCAACGTAACTCTACACCGCCCCAGTAAGGTTTGCCGTAAATCCTCCGCTCTACCTCATAACCGCCTCTGAGGGCCATCATATCGTACAACTTGCCATACACCAACGTGTAGCCGCTGTACCAATTGAACAGCTTGATCTGTTTTTGCGACTTGATATAGGAGAGTTCAAAATCCCAGTAGGTGGTCTTGTCAATGCTGCGGATCTTGCCTGTTTTAAAACCTAAGCCAAGCCCTCTGGAATGGAGCGTGGCGTGCATGGTTGACTCGTGGTTGTATAGGATGCGTTCCTCTATCGGCTGGTTGTCATCATTGCCAATAGCAATTTCCTGTGCCTCAAGAATGAATGGGCACAGGGCAAAGTTTATCGCAATGAAAAGGCGATTGAGTTTCAATAGCGTGTTTCAATTTGATACTTGTTGGTCTCACCGTAAGCAGCGCAAGAGGTAGAGCTGCATGATGACAGAATGAGTCCGGAAACAAGTGCGATTAATAAGGCAAGGGCAATTTTTTTCATTTCATTGAATTTGATATGCAAAGTAACGCATTTTTCCCTGAAAAATTGCCATATTTGCAGAAAAATTGTGAAAATGGAAGTCAAGAAACCTAATATCGATGAGAGCTGGTATCGGGTGCTGCGTCCGCAATTCGAGGCTCCTTACTTCTTGGGATTGAAGTCCTTCTTGGTCCAAGAGAAACGGCAATACGCTGTTTATCCTCCCGGACCGCTGATTTTCAACGCTTTTAACCTGACGCCTTTTGATAAGGTCAAGGTGGTTATCTTGGGTCAGGACCCATACCACGGACCTGGACAAGCGCATGGGCTCTCGTTTTCAGTGCCTGACGGCGTACCGTTTCCGCCAAGTCTTCAAAATATCTTCAAGGAGTTGAACAACGATTTGGGTATCCCCATCGCCAGATCAGGTAACCTTGAGAAATGGGCGAGGGAAGGGGTGCTGCTGCTCAACGCCTCCTTGACGGTTCGTGCCGGGCAGGCAGCCTCGCATTCGCGTCATGGATGGGAGCAGTTTACCGATGCCGCCATCCGAGCTTTATCCGAACAGCGGGAACACCTTGTGTTCATCCTATGGGGCAACTATGCCATCGCCAAACAAGCCCTGATAGATTCATCCAAGCATTTGATTCTTAAATCAGTGCATCCATCGCCGCTGTCAGCCAGCAGAGGCTTTTTCGGCTGCCATCATTTTTCACAAACCAACAATTACCTAAAAGAACATGGGATTGAGCCCATTGACTGGAAACTATGAAACAGATTGTCTTTGCCACCAATAACAAGAATAAGCTACGCGAGATTCGCGAAATCATGAAAGGTCTTTATGAGGTACTGAGCCTCGACGACATCGGCTGCCACGAGGAGATTGTTGAAGATGCCGACACCATCGAAGGCAATGCTAAAATCAAGGCGGATTTCGTTACCAACAATTACCACGTGGATTGTTTCGCTGATGACACAGGGCTGGAAGTGGAAGCGTTGAATGGCGCTCCAGGCGTGTATTCGGCACGTTATGCAGGTGAGCATTGCAGCTATCAGGACAACGTGAACAAGATGCTCGACGCCATGAAGGGAAAGACTAACCGCAAGGCAGCTTTCCGTACTGTTATCGCCTTGAACCTTGACGGAAAATCATATACGTTTGAGGGTCGTTGCGACGGACAGATTCTCGAAGCGCAACGGGGTACCGATGGTTTCGGCTATGATCCCATCTTCATGTCTGACGGTTTCAACCAGACGTTTGCCGAGATGAGCCATGATGACAAAAACGCCATCAGCCATCGTGGTCGCGCCACGAAACAACTGATAGCATTTTTGAAGGATTTAGGTTGATCAAATTCTCTCTTTCAGCATCTGCATAGCCTTCTGCAATCCGTCGGCATTGCGGCCACCGGCCACACAGAGGGTCTTCTGTCCGCCGCCACCGCCTTGGAT
>CAMYVD010000054.1 GCA_947302205.1 uncultured Bacteroidales bacterium | reverse complement strand
AGGTCGAAACGGAACTGGTAGTTGCGGTTCCAGTCCCATTGCTTGGAGACCGTTGGCTTGATGATGATCTCGCCACCGCTCTTGTTACGCATCAGTTTCTCGGAATAGAAGCGGTTCATATCAGTAGTGAAGGAGATGCTCTTCGGGAGGTAGTAGAAGTTGATGTCCTTGATGATGGCAAGATAAGGGCTTGAAGCCCATTTGGCCTTTGCGAACGGTGTGACATTCTTCGGGCTGTTCACGAAGTTATATCCCAAGCTTCCATGGTAAGTCTTGGTGTTGAAGTAATTGATGTCGGGATTCTCCTGGTTGGTCTCGCTATAAGAGAACGAGAGGTTGAAGTTCTCAATGTCGTAGATATGGACCTTGGGCCCGTTGCGTCCGATGCTTCTGTTTCGGTTGTTCGGATCCCTTGGATTGGTCTTTTCTTCCGTTTTTTCTCCTTTGTTGTCCCCTTTCTTATTCCGTCCTGAAGTGCGTTCCTTTCTTACGTTCATCAAATTGATGTTCTTGAATTGGGTCATGCTGTGGACGATAGAGGTCAGAGAATCCCTTTCTTTAGGAGTGTTCAGCGCCGCCAGGGCGTCGTTGAACTTGACGTCGGGATCATAGGGGTTATAGATCGGTGTGGTCACGTTCTTGCCGTAATCGATGTGCAACGGAAGCTTGACGCCTGTGTTTTCGATGAATTTGCCAAGTTCGAGGTCTGTGGAAACATTGAACTGGGCATTGGCTTCGAAGGTGTTGTCGGTAATGTCGCTGTCAAGAGCGCCAAAACCGCCTGAGCTATAGGTGCCATTCACCACAAAACGTCCCAAGTCAGCCAATGTAGCCTCAAAATGTCCTGTTCCAGCGATGCCTCCCTTGCTGCTTAAGTCGGTGAGGCGTAACTCATTGATCCAAATCACGACACTCTTGGTCTGGCCGTCGTCAGTGGTGCTTTCCAACGATTGGCGTTTGGGGTTGCGTACGCCAACCATCATGGCTTCCACGTTGCTGAGGGTGGGGTTGCCGATGATCTTGATGGTATGGTAGTAATCTTTGCCATCGACGGAGCCTTTTTTGAAACGCTCGGAATAGATAAAGTTCAGCTTCACATTGCTGCCAGGTTGGTTGATGGCAGCGTTACGGTTTTCTTTCACGGAAACCAGGTCTTCCAATAGGATGTCAAAGTTGTTGATCTCTGGCCAGATGGCCTCCGTATTGGTGGCTGCGGTATACCACGGCGTGATCTTGAGCGGGATCTCATATTCATAGTAGTTTTCCGTGAAGTCAGAGCCTAATCGTAAGAACACGGTAAGGTCTTGGTCTTCGAGATTGTCTTCCTCATGGGCTTTTTCGGCATGGACAAACATCTTAAGGTATTTGTATTGCCTTAAGTCGAAGGCAGTGGTCTTGTAAATGGCTCGGCCGTCACCGTCAACCAAGTTTTGGACAAGCATCTGGAGCGATTGCTCATTGAGTCTCGTGACGGCGGTGGTACCGACAATCTGTTCCTGAGCGATGCCGGGAGGAATGACGTAAGGCACGGGTGAACGGCGCCCGTTTTCTTCAATGTTGACGGCTGAGATATCAAGCGTGGTGCCGTTGGAGATGTCGTTGGGCAGATACTCGCCGGGAGCCTGGATGTTCTGGGTATAGGTGCGCCATTCGCCTTTGACCAAGTCGAGGGTGGCAAAACGCAAGACGACCGGATTCGCGAACTCGCGGACGAACATTCTCATGAAGCGGATGGAGGAAAAACCTTCGATGTTACCGATGATCTTGTCGGGATGCTTGACAGGAACCCTGAACTGATACCATTTCACACTGCCTATTTGACCGTTGGCCAAGGCAATATTGTTTGCTTCGTAGATGTCGGCAATGTAGCTTTTGCCTACTTCCATCTTGGCTGGGTCAAGTTCAATCTCGTATTGGTAATAGCGTTCCGATTCGCTCAATGTGTTATCGGAGTTGATGTCCTCTCCATCAGGCAACGTGGTATTGTTGGTCGTATAGGCTTCGGTACGTTGGGAATCGGAAGGAGAGTTCCCCTCTGTGCCGTTATAGCTCTTGTATCTTTCAACAATGCTGCTGTGGATTTCGTCGTCATCCCAATCGGACGATCTGAAATAATGGTAGTTGTCGCTTGATGGGTCGTTGAACGCCTTTTGGTAGGCTTGTGAACTTTCACCGAACTGTTCTCTTATACTATTGAGGAAGTCGTTCTGGAAGAAAGAGCGCTCGTCAACGTCGCGCAAACCATCATAACCGATGTCTTGGTATTGACGTGAATCGGAGTTGGTGCTGAAGGCACCCACGATATCTTGCATGATTGGGACGCGTCCCCAGATCGTGGTGTCCACATTGACCACTTCCTGAGTTTCGGGCATGCCGTTTTCGTAGAACTTGCGTCCGTCGCGAAGTACGTCTTCCGAGATGTCGCCGAGGTTGATGTAGAGTTTTCCAGGGTTGTTCTGATACTCATCATCGGCAAAGGGATCCATCATCCAGAACTCAATGTATTCGATGTTGGTGGACTCAAAGTCAGTGGTTTCCATTTTTCGCATGATACCTGCCCAACGTGACTGAGGGTTATTCAGCAAACCGTTCTCATCGATACCAGAGGAGTATTGGCTTCCAGCTACATCATAGTTGTAAGGACCACGATCCTGCGGGAAGTAGGCAAGGTTGAGCACCGAAATGTTGGTCGGAGTGCCTGAAGGGATGTCTTTGGTGAAAATCTCAGTCTCGAGCACCTGACGGACGCTGTGTTTCGAAAGTTCATCGTTGGTGATGTTTTTCGGACGAATAGAGGCTCCTCGGTCATAGAATACAGTGTGGTCGATGGTGTACCACGACATCTTTGCTCTGTTCATGCCGTAACCACGACCAGAGTTGGCTGCGGCTTCAGGGAAGATGTCGGTTTGGTGTTGTGGGGTACTGGCCAGATGCCATTGGCTGTACAGCCTTAAATCGATGGTGGATTTGGCTCCCTCGAAATCGTCGATGTAGGAAGTGCCACGTTCGGCGACTGATTTCGACAAGCCGGGAATGAAACGGGCAAACTCGCCGTCAAAGCGAATTCTTGAAGGTGCCTTGGTGCTGATGCCCGGCAGCCAGTCGATGAAGTTGGTGAGCCAACGCGCTTCGGTGGCGTAACTGAGGTCGAAGCCATAGATGGTGTTGGCAATGGCTTCCTCACCATAATTGATCTTTTGCGTGTATGATTTCTCGCCCAAATACAAAATGGTACCTCCCAAACGGAAATCTTGGTTGAACTCATGTTCGATGCGCGCTCCCAGGAAAGTCTTCTTCATGGCACTGAACCCTGAGTTGCTTTCCAATGAGATGTTGATGGGGGTGCCGGAGTTCAAGATGCCTTCGTTGATGATGGATACCCGTCCCAAGGTGTAATCGACGGTGTAATCGACATTTTCCACCAGGGTACGTCCTCCGGCGGTCACCGTTACCGATCCTTGGGCCACATTCATGACGTTCAGGCTAATCTCGCTGCCCGATTGGGACGAATAATAGCCCTTCAAGGAGAACTTGTTCTTTTCGGAGTACTGTTCCGCTGAAGTTTTGGTCATCGTGTAGAGCGAATCGAAGGCGTATTTGTCGGCGAGTTCTACGTTGTCGGCAAACACCTTGCGCAATTGGCTGCCGAAGGGTTCCAGCACAGGGAAGTAGATGCGGCCGTTGGCGGCGTTGATGGTACCGCCCGAGGTTTGCGCTCCGTTGATGAAGTCGAACACGCCATCACCTCCTGGGATCGGGTTGTTCTGCTGGGTCAGGTTATCGAGGCCGAGCAGATGGAGCAGCGACACGCCTTTCACGTTATCCGGACCTTCGGTGAAGTAACCCATCGGTGTGTTGTTGGAGTTGCCCGTGTAGAAGATGTTGAGCATGAAGTCGTTGGAGTTGATCTGATACGCCTTGATGTTGTAAACGTTCTTCATCATCAGGTTCCAGATCGGCATGGAGGGGTTCACCGTGGTGCCTCTCAGCAGCTTGGCCACCAAAACATTGGGGGCGCTGATGCCTTGGTCAGAGAATTCACCTACTTGATAAACCTCATCACTGCCAACGATGGTGTATTGGTAAGCCACAGCCAACGTTTGGTTGGAATTCAGTGTAACGTTCAATGAAATGAAGCCCAACTTGGGGTTGAGCGAGTATTCTGTGCTGCTTAAGCGTCTGGCGTTTTCGATCTTCTCAAAGTCTCGACCCGAGGACATGTAGCCCATCTTGCCGATGCGTAACGGGTCGCCCGACATGTAGCTGGTCACCGTACTGATGTTACGGATTTGTGCGGTGTCGATACGCGTCAGCAGGTTGTTGGCGGCATTGCGGGGATAGAGGGTGGCGGTGTTGGCTGGCGAGATCTCCCTGTTGTAGATCCACTCACTTTTACCTTCTGCCAAATCGTTGAGCGCTATAATATTACGTGTGTCTTGCGTGGTCGAGTTGGTGTTGGTCACCCAGACTTCGATCCTCGTGATATTGATGCTTGAGTTGATGGTAGGCAGGGTCGCCAATGCCGCTTCGTACTGATCCCTGAAATACTGGCTCAGGAAGAAGTGGCGGTTTTCCTCATAGTCGAGGCAGCTGATATTGAATTCGCTGGTCTGGGCACCGCCCTGCACAGCAATGTTTTTCGATTCGCTTTCCTGGTAGGAAACCACCCCAGTAACCGTCGTCTTACCGAATTTCAGTTTCGACTTCAAGCCGAACAGGCGTTGCGTTCCCGTGATAAGGGTGCTGTTCAAGGGAAGACTGACGTCACCTGCTTCAAGGAGTTGGATGATTTCATCTTCCTTGCCTTCGTATTTCAATTTCATCAGGTCCTCGTAGTTGAAGGTGGCCTTGGTGTTTTTGTTGATGTTGAAGTTGATCTTGTCGCCGATTTTGGCGATGACGTTCAGCTGGATGTCCTGGTCGAAGTCAAAGTTAGTGTTGTGCTTTTGGCGCTCACTCATGGAAGGGTCGCCACGGTAATTGTGCTTGATGCCGAAGGTGAGGTCAACGGAGCCTTGCGGACGGATGTCGATGGTGTTGCTGCCGAAAATCAAGTCGAAAGCCTCACCTCCCACATAGATTGGAGGGATGATGGAGTTGCCGTCCGTTGAGGAACGGGCGTTTTGCTTGCGCCGGTCTCTCCAGAAACCCATCACACCTTCACGGTTCTTGTAATCAAAGTATTCCTGCTGCGACATGGTAGTCGGCGTGGCGTACTCGAAATCGCCGATTTTATGCTTGAAAGTATATTGGTTGGTGGTGGGGTCGTAGATGATTTCGTGAGTGATGTTGTCGGGATCGCGCAGATAGAGCGGCGATTGGTTGTAGAGCTGTTGCATGGGGTCGCCCTGGCTCTCGGGGATGGGATAGATCAAATGGGTGGAGTCGGGCTGCTGGGCAAAGCCTGGGATCAGGAGTGCCAGTAACAGAAAGAGGATGATATGTCGTTTCATTATGTTCATAAAAGTTTTAGCGCTTCGCGGATCAGCACTTCCACAGAGGTGTCCGGCGACTGTTTTAACAATTTGTC
The DNA here is from genome assembly GCA_947302205.1 of uncultured Bacteroidales bacterium. Lineage (GTDB taxonomy): Bacteria > Bacteroidota > Bacteroidia > Bacteroidales > F082 > Limimorpha. The sequence continues at coordinate 6,019 of CAMYVD010000054.1, read as the reverse complement.
GAGCGCCTTGCTTGCGGCGTTCTTGCTGAATCCTAGGATCACCAAGGCTGATAACGCTTCATTCTTGACCGTATTGTCAACGGTCTCAACGATTTCTTCGGCATAGTCGGTTTTCTTCACCTTGTCCTTGAGGTCAACGATGAGGCGCTGGGCCGTCTTGCTTCCGATGCCTTTCACAGCTTGGATGGTCTTGATGTCCTCGTTGGCAATGGCGGTGCTGAGCTCGTTGACTGTCAGCGAGGAGAGGATGAGCCGTGCGGTGTTGCATCCCACGCCGCTGACGCTGATCAGCAGTTCGAACATGTCACGCTCCTTGGCGGTGTAGAAGCCAAAGAGGTTTTGCGCGTCCTCAAGCACTTGAAGATGCGTGTAAAGCTTCACCTCGGGCTGCTCGCCAATGGCAGTGAAAGTGTTGAGTGTGATGTTGATGAAATAACCCACGCCGTGGTTGTCGATGATGGCGTAAGCGGGTGTTATCTCAGCAATTTTTCCAGCAATGAAAGCGTACATGTCGCACGGATTGAAAATAATCTGCAAAGATAGCACTTTTTTAATAATTTTTGTTTAGTTTTGCAGCGAAAAATTTTTTGGGGAGGATAGGGTATGATCAATAGTCTCAAAATAGGCGAAATCACATGGCGCCATCTGAACAACCCAAGCGATGAGGACTTCGAGTTCCTCAAAGACCGCTTTCATTTTCACCCCCTCGATATCGAGGACTGTAAATCGGTCAATCAGCGTCCGAAAATCGATATTTATGACGACTATTACTTCCTGATTCTTCATTTCCCCAATTTCGACCGTCAGAATAAATTCGTTAAGATTAAGGAAGTAAAACTCTTCTGGGGTAAGGATTACATTATTTCCATTGAGAAAAATCCTTGGGGAGTGTCTCAGCTTTTCGATGAATACGAGGAACGGTTGAAAAATGAAGAAGAGGTCAATATTGAAAGTTCCGATAAACTGCTCTATCGTATCCTTGAAAAGTTGATCACCGAGTCAGTGTATTTGCTGCGTAAGGTCGGACTGGATGTGGAATTGATCAACCGTGAGCTGCTTCAGGAAAAACAGGTCAAGATCATCGAACGAATCTCGATCACCCGTAAAAACCTGATCCTGATCAACACCATATTCAAACCTCAGTTGCGTCTGTTCCAGATGTTTGAAAACGGTAAGATCCGAGGCTTCACTGAAGATGTGGAGTACATGGAAGACTACTGGGGCAACATCTTGGACTACTACCAGAAAGTATGGGATATGACCGAGGACTACGAAGAGTTGATCGAAGGCCTGTCGCAAACATTCGACTCCATGCAGACCAACAAGACCAACGAGACGATGAAGATCCTCACCATCATTTCGTCCATCATCCTGCCTTTGACCTTTATCACTGGCTTGTATGGCATGAACGTGCGACTTCCTTTCCAAGAAGATTCATGGGCGTTTTACGGTCTGATCGGCGTGATGGTGATCGTGGCCGGCGTATTCATGTTTATCTTCAAACGGAGAAAGTGGATGTGATCCGCTTCATGATCGTTTCAGTGGCACCCAGCTGAGATTCCAAATATTTCCTGCAAGTTTGCGATGCCTGTTGGTATAGGGCTTCGTCATGGATAAGGCGATCGAAAATGCTGTTGAGCTCTTCTTGCCCGTTGATGGAGTAGGCGCCGCCTAAACGGACCAAATCAACCGCTTCCTTGAAACTCTTGTACTTCGGCCCGAACACCACAGGGCAGCCGAAGGTGACGGGCTCCTGGATGTTATGGATATTGACGCCAAAGCCACCGCCAATGTAGACAAAACGGGCGTACTGGTAGAGCTGCGACAGGATGCCGACAGTATTGAGCAACAGCACTTGGCTTTCCTTTTCGGGATGAAGGGAGGAATAGAGTTGGAAGTTGTTCAGTTGAGAGTTGTTCAGTTGTTCAGTTAACTGTCTGAGGTGTTTCTCCGAAATGTCATGCGGTGCGATGATCATGCAGTAATTTTCCGGAAGCTTTTGAAGATAAGGGATGAGTAGTTTCTCGTCGGGCGGCCATGAACTTCCGGCGATGATGCACTGCCTGCCGTGGATGAAAGCTTCGATCTCAGGGAACGTTTTGGCCTGCTTGGCAATGGCGGCTACCCGGTCGAAACGGGTGTCGCCGCATCGGGTGACATTGTCGAAGCCAATGCCGTTCAGGAGTTCCATCGTGGTGTCGTCCTGCACGAAGAAATGGGTTACGTGCCTTAGCTGCTTGCGGAACCAGCTGCCGTACCATTTGAAGAAGTATTGCTCAGGCTTCAAAATCAGCGAAATGTAATAGAGCGGGATATGCTTCTCGTCAAGGGCGGTCATGTAGTTGAACCAAAACTCGTACTTGATGAAGAATGCGGCCACAAAATGGTGCCGTTCCACCCAATATCTTGCGTTTTTGAGCGTGTCCACAGGGAGATAGAGCACCTCGTCGGCCAAGGGATAGTTTTTCCTGATCTCGTATCCGGAAGGGGAGAAGAAGGTGAGCGAAACCTTGATCTCGGGATGCTCCTTTTTCAGTGCCTCAATCACAGGACGGCCTTGCTCGAATTCACCCAAAGAAGCCGCGTGGAACCATACCCAAGGACTCTGGTCATTGTCAGGTTTTGGGCGTTGGCGTCGGCCATCCACCCATTGTTTGGCCTTGGCATTGCCAAACAAGGCGGCAGCTTTCACCGCGGCGGTGTAAGCGTGGATCGCTAAGGTATAGAGTCCTCGCATAAGTTGGCTTAATGATAGTAGTATTCCTCCGGTTGGCGTTGGTAAGTGGGGATCAGCCAACTGACCCTGATGCCATAATACAAATCGTTGAAACGCTTGTTTTTATCGGTATAGCCTTTGATTTGAGGTGTTCCGTCTTCATCGTAATACACCCTGAAGTCGTAGTCTCTGAGGGATTTGGTGCGGGCATAGGTGACCTCAAGCGAAACGGAGAAATTGTAGATCCTGCTGTTGCTCATGATCAGATAGCCGGCCTCGCCATGGAAGGCGACGCCTCCACGCATGCGATCATAGCCGTATTGGTAATCGTCCATGAGGGGGTAGGGAGGGTTCTGGGCCTCAATCTGATAGTCGATGCGGATGCGGTTGCGCAGGTAGCCGATACCCGCTTGCACAAAGAATCCGCTGTTGGGGTTGGGCTTGAAAGCGAACAGCTTGCCGATCTCGGCTTGGAAATGGAATCCCCGTTGGAACATGGCCAAGGATGCGGCCAGACCGCCACCGCCAATGACCTCGCCCTCGTATGTGGTGATGCCCTCGCCAAGGATGCCGATGCGGTCGTCCTTCAATTTGTTGCCGAACACGAAGTTGCCATTGGCCGTAAACAGCCAGTTGCTTTTGGTCTTGTAAATGAAACTGCCGCCGATGGAGTTGGTGAATCCGTAGTCGATTTTGGTGTCAAGCCCAGGGAATTGGGCGGCGTAGGTCACCTGGAACATGGCGGTTGGAATGGATTCCTTTTCAATATGTCGGGGAGTCTGGGCAATGCCCGAAAGCACGGTAATCAGCGTAATGAATAGGGTAAAGGCGTATTTTTTCATGATGCTATTGGTCAATCCGAATGGTTTCAGCATGCAAACTTAACGATTTTCGCAATATCTTATTACCTTTGCGGCGTTTTTTATTTAATTTATGGAAAAGGAACAATACAATATAGCCACTTTACCCAACGGCATCCGCCTGCTGCACCGCCAGAAGAAAGGTGAGATTGCCCATCTGGTGTTGGTGGTGGGCACAGGTTCACGCGATGAGCGTGATTTTGAGAATGGCATGGCTCATTTCATAGAGCACACCATCTTCAAAGGCACCCAAAACCGCAAGCCCTACCACATTCTGAGTTGCCTCGACAACGTAGGCGGTGACCTGAACGCCTTCACCACCAAGGAGGAGACTTGCCTGCAAGCCTCTTTCCTGAATGTTTACTACAAGCGTGCCTTGGATTTGCTTTCCGACATCGCTTTCCAGGCAACGTTCCCTGAAAATGAGCTGGAGAAAGAGAAGGACGTGGTGCTCGACGAGATCAACTCGTACCTTGACATGCCCTCGGAGGAGATCTATGACGTGTTTGAGGAGATCCTGTTCAAAAACCATCCGTTGGGAAGGAATATCTTAGGTACCAATGCCTTGGTGAAAGGCTTTCGTCGTGAAGACATCCTGAACTTCATGAATGAAAACTACAGCACTGATTCCATGGTGTTGGCTACCATCGGCGACATCAGCTTCAAGGATTTCGAGAAAATGGCTATGGCTTTTTTCGGCAACCGTCCCGACCATAGGATGCCGAGCCGTCGCCAGCCCTTCCGCTCATACATTCCCGTCAAGGTGGAGATGGAACGCAACAACCACCTCAGCCACTGCATGATTGGCGGGCTGGCACCCGAGTTTGTCCATCCCAAGAAACGCACCATGGTGCTGCTGAACAACATTCTCGGTGGTCCGGCCATGAATTCCCGACTCAGCCTGAATATCCGCGAGAAGTACGGTTTCGCTTATACCATCGAATCGCAATACAACGCCTATTCCGATGTTGGTTTGTTCAATGTGTACATGGGCGTGGATCCTGAATCGTTGAATAAGGCTATTAAATTGGTTTACAAAGAGTTGAACAAACTTTGTAACCAAAAGATGGGTACCATGCAGCTGCATCATGCCAAGCAGCAACTCATTGGTCAGCTGGCCCTTGGGCGTGAGTCTGGGATGAGCGAGTTGTTGGCCATCACCCGTTCCATGCTGATGAACGAGCCGGTGGAGACTGTGCCTGACATCATCCATACCATCGACATCATCACGGCTGAGGATTTGATGGCTGAAGCCAATGAAGTGTTTGCTCCTGAGCGGCTTTCCACCTTGATTTTCCGCGCTTCCAAGTCATGATCGATTTCACCTACGCCATCGAGGAATACCTGGAACAGCACACCACGCCAATGGACGAAGTGCTCCACGAGCTCTATCGTGAAACGCATCTTCATGCCATGAACCCCCGTATGGCTTCAGGGCCGGTGCAAGGTCGTTTCCTTCAGTTGTTCTGTCAGTTGATGCAGCCAAAAAGGGTGCTGGAAATCGGTACTTTTACCGGTTTTGCCACCATTTGCATGGCCCGTGGCATGGCCTCTGATGGACAGTTGACCACCATCGAGGCCAACGAAGAATATGAAGGTGTGATCAGGAAATACCTTGATAAAGCTGGGGTTGCGGATCGTGTCAAGCTGATCCTCGGCGACGCCAAAGAGGTCATCCCCACGCTTGACGGAGGCTTTGACTTGGTCTTCATCGATGCCGATAAAATCAGCTATCCGAAGTATTATGATTTGGTGATGGATAAACTCAACCCCGGTGGAGTCATCATCGCTGATAACGTGCTTTGGGAGGGCAAAGTGTTACATGCCGACGCCAAGGAGCGTGATACGAAGGCCATTCGCGAATTCAACGAAAAAGTCCAGAATGATCCCCGCGTGGAAAACGTCTTGCTCCCCCTCCGTGACGGGCTGATGATGATCAGAAAGCTTCCGCCTTCTGTCTTCTGACTTCTGTCTACTTAATTCGTCTTAAATCTAAACTTCACCTCTTTCAACTCGGCATTGGCCTTGGTGATCTTGTTTTTCAGCCCTTCCTTATAGGCTTTGACTTTTTGGGCCATGTTGGGATCGCCAAGCGCCAGCATTTCGGTGGCGAGGATGGCGGCGTTGAGCGCGCCGTTCACACCAACGGTGGCGACAGGAATTCCAGGGGGCATCTGGATGATCGACAGCATGGCGTCGAGGCCGTCGAGCATGCCTTTCACCGGTACGCCGATCACGGGTAGGGTAGTGTTGGCTGCGATGACACCGGGCAAAGCGGCAGCCATGCCAGCGGCGGCAATGATGACTTTGATGCCACGTCCTTCGGCTTCACGGGCAAACTCCTCCACTTCCTGAGGTGTGCGGTGGGCACTCAAGGCGTTCATCTCAAACGGGATCTCCATCTCGTCGAAAAACTGTGCGGCTTTCTCTAAAACGGGAAGGT
>CAMYVD010000053.1 GCA_947302205.1 uncultured Bacteroidales bacterium | reverse complement strand
CAATCCGATAAATCAGGGCATCTCTTACGGTCGCTCTTGAGTTCTTGTGACAACTTTTGGCCAAATCACCGAACAACTTTTGGCCAAATTACCGAAAAAATTTTAGCCAAATTACCGAACGGAAGTTAAAATGATTATCTTTGCAGCGGATAATCAATAAAATAGTTGGAGCTTTGGTATATAAAAAACGTATTCTGGATAAACTCCTCGAACGCAAACTCAAAGGTTGCGGTGCCGTTTTAATGGAAGGCCCTAAATGGTGCGGAAAAACCACTACTTGTGAACAACAGGCGAAAAGTGCACTGTACATGTCAGACCCGGAACACAAGAGCCAATACCTTCGATTGGCAAACATCAATATCAAGAAACTGCTTGAGGGAGCCAACCCTCGGCTTATTGATGAATGGCAGGTAGCTCCCAAGTTCTGGGATGCCATCCGATTTGATGTTGACCATCGTGAGGGTGACGGGTTCTATATGTTAACGGGTTCATCCGTTCCGCCAGAAATAGACAAAGACGATGACGAAGAGAAAGAAATGGTGCATTCAGGCACTGGCCGAATAGCGAGGCTGACCATGCGTCCAATGAGTTTGTTTGAGTCTGGCGAATCGAATGGTGAGATAAGCCTTAAAGCCCTGTTTAATGGCGAACTGGATGAGATGTATAGCAAAAACGATCTTGATTTGGCGCGCATTGCGTATCTTATATGCAGAGGTGGCTGGCCAAAAGCTACATTGCAAAGCGAAGAAATTGCGCTTGACCGCGCCTTTGAGTATTTCGATGCGGTGGCTAATGTTGATGCATCTAGGGTGGATGGAATTCAACGTGACCCGGAAAGGGTGAAGAGGCTCATGCGCTCATACGCACGACAACAAGGGGCACAGACTGCGCTTTCTGTCATCAGAGAAGATATGTTGGTCAATGACAGCAATACCTTGGATGAGGACACTGTAAATAGTTATATCAAAGCCCTGAAGAAGATTTTTGTTATTGAAGACATGCATGCATGGAATCCCAACCTTCGTTCCAAGACAGCCATTCGCACAAGTGATACTCGATATTATGTTGATCCCTCAGTGGCCACTGCTGCACTAGGACTTGGGCCCCAAGATTTGATCAACGACCTCGAAACCATGGGGCTGTTTTTTGAGACCCTATGTGTGAGAGATCTTCGTGTGTATGCCGATGCGTTAGATGGAAAGGTTTATCACTATAGAGATAAGGCAGGGCTGGAATGCGACGCGGTGCTACACCTGCGAAACGGTAAGTATGGACTTGTTGAGATTAAACTTGGCGGTGATGATCTCATTTCCGCTGGTGCAGAAACATTGAAAAAACTATCCGACAAGATAGATACAACAAAAATGAAAACCCCATCCTTCTTGATGGTGTTGACGGGTACGGGAGATTTCGCTTATCGTCGTGAGGAAGATGGCGTGTTTGTAGTACCCATAGGCTGTCTAAGAGATTAATGAGCTTGTTTTTGTAAATAATGCATTTTAAATAATCACCATGTCGTACTTTAACGAAGAAAACACCGTAGAGCAAATGCTTATCAACGCCGCAGGAAAATGCGGCTGGACATACGTGGAGCTGCAGAATGTGCCTCGTCTGCCAGACGAAGTGCTGGTTACCGATTGGTTGGTAAAAGCGCTTTTGAAGCTGAATCCAATCACCGAAGACCAAGCCGCACAGGTGATTTATAAACTCCGTGCTGCCTGTAGCATTGGAACTAACTACGAGGAACTGATCAATGCTAACGACCGTTTCCGTCGCCTGCTGTTCGATGAAAACTCCTGGCCTTTTGGCGAGGATGGCGAAAACATCAACATCCGTTTCTTCAGCGAAATCCCCTCCGAAAACCATTGTGTGGTTACTAATCAGTGGGAGTTTCCGAGAAAGAGTAAAGAAGGAGGGAAGCGGCTCGACTTGGTTTATGTCATCAACGGCATCCCCATGGTCATCGGCGAAGCCAAGACTCCGGTAAAATCATCCGTCACCTGGGCCGATGGTGCTACCGATATTGTGCATTACCAGAAGAGCATCCCCGAGATGTTTGTGCCCAATATCCTTGCTTTTGCCAGTGAAGGCCGTGAGTTTCAGTATGCCGGTGTGGGTTGCCCCGTCGACAAATGGGGTCCGTGGTATGCCGACGAGAACCGCCATCACGGGACGCTTGAGGACGTGGAGCATAATTACATCTCCTTGATGACCCCGGCTCGCGTGCTCGACATTTATCGTTACTATACGGTTTTCTCAGGTGCTCTGGGCGGAAGGAAGGTCAAGGTGGTTTGCCGTTATCAGCAATATCTTGGCGGTGAAGCCATCGTACAGCGTGTGTTGGGCACCTATAGAGCAGGCAAAGGCCCCCGGAAAGGCTTGATTTGGCACTTCCAAGGTTCGGGTAAATCGTGGCTGATGGTGTTTGCAGCCCAAAAGCTTCGTAAACAGAACGACCTGAAGGCTCCCACTGTGGTGATTGTTGACGACCGTATCGATTTGGAGGACCAAATCACGGGCGACTTTACCCGTGCCGAAATCCCCAATGTGGACAACATCACTACGAAAGAGGAACTGGAAACCAAGATTCATCAACGCAAGATATTAATCACCACCATTTTCAAATTCGGTGATCTGACCGACGGGGAGGTGATTGACGATCGCGACAACATCATCCTGATGATGGACGAGGCCCATCGTACGCAGGAAGGCGACCTTGGCAAGAAGATGCGCACCGCGCTGCCCAACGCTTTCTTCTTCGGTTTGACGGGCACGCCCATCAATCGCAACGACCATAACACCTTTGCCTGTTTTGGAAGTGAGGAGGATGAGTATGGCTACATCTCCAAATACACCTTCCAGAACTCGGTTGACGATGGAGCCACCTTGGAACTGAATTTCCAAACGGTTCCTGTGGAGATGCACCTCGATGAGGAGAAGCTCCAAGAAGAGTTTGATGCGCTTACCGACCAAATCAGTGAGGAGGATAAGCAGGAATTGGTCAGAAGGACTAGTGTGGAAGCGTTTTTCACCGCCGAAAAGCGCATCAATGATGTCTGCAAGTACATTGTAAGCCATTTCCGCGAATATGTTGAGCCAACAGGCATGAAAGCCCAAGTCGTGGTTTACAACCGTGCTTGTTGCGTGAAATACAAAAAAGCCATCGATGCGTTGTTGGGTACCGACGATCAGACGGCTATTGTGATGCATACCTCGGGCGACAAGGCTGACGATTACAAGGCCTACAAACTCAGCCGTGATGAGGAGAAGAAACTGCTTGACCAGTTCCGCGACCCGTTGTCGCCCCTGAAGTTTGTGATTGTCACCAGTAAGCTGCTAACAGGATTCGATGCACCCATTCTGCAATGCATGTATCTTGACAAGCCGATGAAGAACCATACGCTGCTGCAAGCCATCTGCCGCACCAACCGTACCTATAACGAAAACAAGAAGTGCGGCTTGATTGTGGACTTCGTGGGCGTGTTTGAGGATGTGGCCAAGAGCCTAGCCTTCGACGAGGAGAGCGTGAAGACCGTCATTAAGAACATGGATGAGATCAAAGCCCTCATTCCGGCCCTTATGCAGGATTGCGTACAGTTCTTCCCGGGTATCGACCGCACCGTGGGTGGCTGGGAAGGGCTGACTGCTGCCCAGCAATGCCTGAAGGACGAAGGCGTTAAAACCAACTTCGCCCGCCATTTTGCAAAACTGGAGAAGGCATGGGAGATTGTCTCGCCAGACGAGTTCTTGGCTCCCTATTCAAGCGATTATACTTGGCTGGCCCAAGTCTATCAGAGTGTGCGCCCTGTTAGTGGTGGCAATTTGATATGGACATTGCTTGGCGCAAAGACGATTGAGATTATCCACAACAGCATCGATACCATCGACATCGGGACGCCTCTTGAGGATCTGGTGATTGATGCGGACATTATCAATTCTGTATTGGAAGACGAGAAGAAACGTCAGAAGAAGATAGTGGAGGTGGAGAAAATGCTGAAGATTCGTCTTGGCGAGCATAAGGGCGATCCGAAGTTCAAGAAGTTTGCCGAAAAGCTTGATGAGCTGCGTGAGCGTATGGAGCAGAGCTTGATTTCGAGTATCGATTTCCTGAAGCAGTTGTTACAGCTGGCCCGTGAGTTACTCGAAGAAGAGAAGAAGATAGAACAACCGCTTGACAAACGTGCCCAAGCAAGAGCCGCATTGACCGACCTCTTTGAAAGCATCAAGACGGAGAGCACGCCTTTCATTGTGGAGCAAGTGGTCAACGATATCGACAACGAAGTGGTGAACATCATCCGTCAGTTCAACGACGCATTCCAAAGTGTAACCGCCCGCCGCGAAATCAAGAAGAAACTGCGTTCCATCCTTTGGATCAAGTATCAGATCAAGGATAACGATGTGTTTGAAAAAGCTTATAACTATATTGAAATGTATTATTAATGAGTTATGGCGACGATTAAGCATTCAAGTATTGATCCGTTGATATCATGGTATATCCAGAAAGAAACCTGGCTGGATATGGAACGCTACAAATGGGAGGCCTTCCGACAGTTTAATTTGTTTTTCTATTCCAACGAACCCATTGCCAACAGAATAGACAAGGCTTTTTCTCGGGCTTATAATCTGCTTGATTCGAAACAGTACTATCCTCTTGGAATGCTCAAGGACGTTATTCCAGACAATCCCCATTTGCTTGAAGGATTGTATGATGAATCACTGCCTATTTATAATCGCGTAAAGGAGTACCAGGAGGGATTTGAGAGCGCTGTTAAGAAAATGACAGCTAAGGGCGCTCATGAATGGGATAAGAAAAAGGTGGTTTCGACTTATCAGGACGCCCATGCGATATCAATCTATTTGGCCATGCGTTTTCCTGCAAAGTATTACATTTACAAATATGGCATTTTCCGTGATTTTGCAAAGAGAGTAGGCTATAAGATCGAGCATTCAAATCCAACAGAAAGAATGTTTGAATACTTTGATTTATGTAGTGAGATAAAGAAAGTGCTTCTTACGCACAAAGATTTTATTGCATACTATAAACAATGGCTGAAGGGTCAAACCTACTCCGACCCGTCGTTTAATCTGCTAACCCAAGATTTTATTTACTCCGTTGTTCGTTATTGCGAGCAGTATGAGCATGCCCCTGGTGTTATTGCAATTGAAGCTAGGGATTTGGTTTCAACTATCAAAAAGCATACTGTTGTAAAACCAGGAAAGAAAATTGACTTTGTAAAACGAGATGAACGTAATAGAGGTCTCGGGAAGGAAGGCGAACTGTGGGCGTTGAATTACGAAAAGGAAAGAACTAAAGGAAAAGAGGTGGTTCATATTTCGGAGGAACTTGGTGATGGAGCTGGTTTTGACATTCTTTCAGTCGAAGAAGATGGGGTAACACCTCGTTATATAGAGGTAAAGACGACCACTGGTGGTATTGATACACCGTTTTTCTTTTCAAACAACGAGCTGCAATTCAGCATAGAGAATAGGGATCATTATTACATTTATAGAATATACGATTTCGGTAAAGAGGATAACCTGGTGATTATTCATGGTGGATTGGATGAAGTCGAGGCTACGCCTGTTTCGTTTAAATGTGTTGTGACTCAAGTGTAGCCCACCCGGGTGAGAGATACCGAGGTTTAGCTATAAAGCAAACTGTGTTTTTATGACCCTCAACATCTACGAACAATATTTCTCCGCCGACCTGCTATTTAATGGCGTCCAGCGCCATGCGGCGAAGGTGATGCTCATCTGCACCTCCGAGGCGGGCAATGTGCAATACGAAGCGGCGGTGAGCTTCTTCCCGCATAACGACGAAGAAGATTACGCCGTCTCGTACGACGCCTACTTTAATAAGGTACTTTACGAAGGCAAAGGCCGTCGCTCCAAGAAACGCGAACAGCAACTGCTCGCCGAATTCCGTGACCATATCGACCATCTGTCGCAAGAGGCTGGGGGAGAGGTCCTCTGGGATCAGCCGCTTCGCGAAGCAAAAAGGAGTTAATATTGCTTTTTTTGTTATATTTGCAAAAAAGTTTGACCCCGAAATGAGCGATAAACACTACCCCGATTTCGACGAGTATATCCGGCAGGGTGAACCTTCGCAACGGGAGGCCGCATACGCCTGGAGTACCGCAATAGGCCTTCAGGAAGTTGATGGGCTCAAAACCTCCGAATACCTTAAAGATTTGGCCCGCCGAAATATTGAAGGCGAGCTTTCGATGGATGAGGTTGGCAAGTTGCTCGACAGCTACTATAAAAGCAAATCAGCCCGCGAAGCTAAGGACGATGACAAGGAGGAAGCCGACAAAGCATCCAAAAACATCAAGAAAATCCTCTCTGTTAAAACGTTCGATTTCACCGTTAACGGCTATGTCTCACTGCATCGCCGTATCTTCGAAGGAGTGTTCAAACATGCTGGCAGGTTGCGCGACTACGACATCACCAAAAAAGAATGGGTGCTTGAAGGCGATACGGTGAACTATCTGAATTGGGAGGACCTGCGCAAGGCTCTGGATTATGATATCCGACAAGAACGTGAGTTCAGCTATAAAGGCATCTCGCAAGATACCCTCATCTCCCATATCGCCGCTTTCGTTTCAGGACTTTGGCAAATCCACCCCTTTGGCGAAGGCAATACCCGCACCACAGCGGTCTTCACCATACAATACCTTAGATTACTGGGTTTCGATGTTGAGAACGACTTGTTCGCAAAACACTCCTGGTATTTTCGCAATGCCCTCGTCCGCGCCAACTATAAAAACGCTGTCAAAGGCATTGACTATTCTCCGGTATTTCTGGAACGCTTCTTCAGAAATCTCCTCCTAGGGGAACAATGGGACCTCCGTAACCGATACCTTCATATTCATCCCTCTCCCGAATGGAGCGTTCAACCCAATCTGTCGGGCAGGACAAGCACAGGACAAGTACAGGACAAGTTCCGTACAGATAATCAAAACATTGTCGATTTGATTGTGGCGGTGGGGAGACAGGCGTTGTCGGTAAAAGAGATGATGGCTTGTGTTGGCCTAAAAGGTCGAGATAATTTTTTGAATCTCTATCTTATTCCCGCCATGGCCCAAGGCTATGTCCAGATGTTGTATCCCCAATCTCCCCATCATCCTCGGCAGAAATACACCCTTACCGCCAAAGGTCAAGCCCTCCTCAAAGAAATCTAACCCTCAGAATTTGGATTTTTCACGAAACATCCCTACCTTTGCGCCTTAATACGGAAATCATCAAATCTTAAAATACTAGTATTATGTTGGAATTTTTGCAAAGAAATCTGATGGTGGTGCTTCTGGTCGCCATCCTGATTATCGTGATTCCTTTCCTGATCTACTACCTTCGCACCGCGAAGCGTTATCACCCGAAAGGATTGATTGCCGCCGCTCTGAGTAACATGGGTGAGCGTTTCGGCTACTACATCATGAATGCCATCCTGCTGCTGTTCCTCGTGTCGAAGTTCGGTCTGCCCGATGGCGTCGCCGGTATCATCTACTCGGTGTTCTACTTCGGCATCTATGTGCTGGCCCTTGTGGGTGGTATCATCGCCGACCGTACGCAGAACTACCACGGCACCATCCAGTGGGGCTTGATCATCATGGCTGTGGGCTATGTGGCCCTCGCCATCCCGCTGTTCAGTAGAGACGCCCAAGGCATCATCGCCGACGGCACCGGTGCCTGGTGGGGTATCCTCATCTTCACCTGCGTGGCCCTGCTCATGATCGCCTTCGGTAACGGCCTCTTCAAAGGCAACCTGCAAGCCCTGGTGGGTCAGCTGTACGACAACTTCGAAGCCGAAGCCGCCAAGAAAGGCCCCGAGGCCCTGGCCGAAGCCAAGGACCGTCGCGACAGCGGTTTCCAGATTTTCTACGTGTTCATCAACATCGGCGGTGTGATCGCCCCCTTCGTGGCTCCCTTGCTGCGTGTGTGGTGGCTGAAAATCCACAACTTCCTCTATAACGCCGACATGCCGGCCCTCTGCCACCAGTATCTGGCTGACGGAACGGTGACCACCAAATTCTCTGAGACCATGGCCAACTCCGTGATCGATCCCAGCGCTGCCACCGACCTGACGCAGTTCTGCTCGGATTACATCGGCGTGTACAACCAAGGCATCCACTTCGCCTTCATCGCTTCGATGATCGCCATGATGATCTCCCTGATTGTGTTCGTCACCCAAAAGAAGAAGTTCCCGCAACCCGGCAAGAAACTCGCCGTCGAAGTGGCTGGTTACACTCCTGAGGAGAAGGCTGCCATGGCCAAGGAGATCAAACAGCGTATGGCCGCCCTGTTCGCAGTGCTGGGCATCGCCGTGTTCTTCTGGCTCTCGTTCCACCAGAATGGCCAGTCGCTGATGCTGTTTGCCCGCGACTTCGTCAACTCCGAATGGCTCGCTCCTGAGATCACCCAGTCGTTGAACCCGTTGTTCGTGATCATCCTGACGCCTATTGTCATGGGTATCTTCGCCGCCTTGGTCAGAAAAGGCAAGGGCGTTTCCACCCCGCGTAAGATTGCCCTGGGTATGTTCATCGCTGGTATCGCCTACCTCTTCCTGTTGCTGCTCTCACTGGGCAACGGTTATCCGTCGGGCAACGAGTTCCGTGCCATGGACAGCGCCACGATGTCTGCGGCTGGATTGCACAAGCAAGGCTATTGGGTGATGTTCGTCGTCTACTTCTTCCTGACGGTGGCTGAGCTGTTCATCTCACCGCTGGGTCTGTCGTTCGTGTCGAAGGTCGCCCCGCGTCACCTTCAGGGTCTCTGCCAAGGTCTGTGGCTCGCTGCCACCGCTATCGGCAACCTGTTCATCTTTGTGGGTCCCCTCATGTACAACGCATGGCCGATCTGGGTCTGCTGGACCGTGTTCTTCAGCATCTGCATCGTCTCCATGTCGATTATGTTAGGTATGGTGAAATGGCTTGAAAGAGTAACAGCATAACCATGTTCAAAGGACATCCTAAAGGCCTCTATGCGCTCGCCCTCGCCAACACGGGCGAGCGCTTTGGCTATTATACCATGTTGGCCATCTTCGTGCTCTTCCTGCAAGCCAAGTTCGGCTACAACGAAGCACAAGCAGGCCAGATCTACGGCATCTTCCTCGGTTGCGTCTATTTCATGCCACTCATAGGTGGCATGCTCGCCGACCGTTTCGGCTATGGCAAGATGGTCCGCACGGGCATCATCGTGATGTTCCTCGGCTACCTGCTATTAGCCGTGCCGATGGCCACCACCACGGCCAAGGTCACCATGTTCTCGGCCTTGGCACTTATCGCTATTGGCACTGGCTTGTTTAAAGGCAACCTCCAGGTAATGGTGGGCAACCTCTACGACGAGGCCAAGTACAGCGCCTTCCGCGACAACGGCTTCAGCCTTTTCTACATGGCCATCAACATCGGCTCGATGTTCGCACCCATGGCTGCCACCAAGGTCACCGACCTCTTCCTCGGAAAGGCTGGCTTTACCTACGTTCCGCAGATTCCTTCGTTGGCACACCAGTATCTGGATGGAACCATCTCAGCCGACGCATTGTCGAGTTTTGAGGCATTGGCCGTGCAGCAAGGAGGCAACGTCAACGACCTGGCTGGTTTTGCCAACAGCTATATCGACGCCCTTTCGGGTGCCTACAACTACGGCTTCGGTGTGGCTTGCATCTCGTTGATTCTGTCCATGGCCATCTATCTGGGCTTCCGCAAGTGGTACAAACACGCCGACGTGAACGCCAAACAGGCCAAGCAAATGGCAAGCACCACAGTGAATGTCCAAGAGCTCTCCAAGGAGCAGACCCGCGAGCGCATCACGGCCTTGGCCCTGGTGTTCGTAGTGGTCATCTTCTTCTGGATGTCGTTCCAGCAAGCTGGTCTCTGCTTGACCTACTTCGCCCGCGACTACACGCAAAGCACGGCAAGCGGATTCACCCGTTTCGGATTCAACATCTGGTCGCTGGCTTTGGTGGCGGTCTCGATCTATACGATGTTCGGCGCCATCCAAGCCACCAAGCCCCTCAACCGCGGCATCCTGTGCGGTGTGACGTGTTTCCTGTGGATTATGGCATGGACGGTCTATCATGTGATGCCCGACCCGATCAACATCCTGCCGCAGCAGTTCCAGCAGTTCAACCCCTTCTTCGTGGTGGCCCTGACACCCGTCTCGATGGCGGTGTTTGGCGCACTTGCCAAGAAAGGGAAGGAGCCGTCCTCACCGCGTAAGATCGGAATGGGCATGATTGTCGCTGCGTTGGGCTTCCTCATCTTGGTCGTCTGTTCCTTCCCCTTGGCCAGCCCGGCCGAGCTGAAGGCGCAAGGTGGCGTGAGCAGCACGCTGGTCTCTCCCAACTGGCTGATCAGCACCTATCTCGTGCTGACCTTCGCCGAGCTGTTGCTGAGTCCCATAGGCATCTCCTTCGTCACGAAGGTGGCCCCGCCCAAATACAAGGGCATGATGATGGGCCTCTGGTTCTGCGTAACGGCCATCGGCAACTACCTCACCTCAGTCATCGCCCGCATCTGGGGCACTGGCATGCCGCTCTGGATGGTCTGGGGCGTCCTTGTGGTGCTCTGCCTGCTCTCTGCAGTGTTCATCTTCTCCATCATGAAACGCCTCGAAAAGGCTACTTCAGGATGTTAAAAACAAACGACTATGTCACGAAACGAACAAGAATTGCAAGGCGTAACTTTACTGGGTAATCAAAATACCCAGTATAGTTACGACTATACGCCCGAAGTGCTCGAGACCTTTGAGAACAAGCATCCGGAGAACGATTACCTGGTGACCCTCGACTGTCCCGAGTTTACCTCGCTGTGCCCCAAGACAGGTCAGCCCGACTTCGGGCACATCATTATTAATTACATTCCACGCACGCTGATGGTGGAGAGCAAGAGCCTCAAACTCTACCTCTTCAGTTTCCGCAACCACGGCGACTTCCACGAGGACTGCGTGAACATCATCATGAAGGACCTCGTCAAGCTGATGGATCCCAAGTATTTGGAGGTCATCGGCCTGTTCAATCCCCGTGGGGGAATCTCCATCAAGCCTTTCGCCAACTACGGCGATGCGGATCATCAGGATATGGTCAAGGCTCGTTTGTTGGCATGTTTTCATGGTAATTGATTCTTACTTCTTACCTCTGTCTTCTGACTTCTTAAAAAAATGAAAGACGCAGTAATCATCATCTCCGGCGGCATGGACTCAACCACCATGCTTTATGAGTTCAAGGACGAAATCGCCTTGGCCATCACCTTCGACTATGGGTCCACCCAGAATGGACGTGAGCGGGTGTGTGCCATCACCCACTGCCAACGTTTGGGCATCAAACATATCGTGGTGCCGCTGGAATTCATGCACCGTTACTTTAAGAGTGCCCTGCTGATGACGGCTGACGATATTCCGGAAGGCAACTACGACGACGAAAACATGAAATCCACGGTGGTTCCTTTCCGCAATGGCATCATGCTGGCCATCGCCGCTGGCATTGCGGAGAGCAACGGACTGAAACGGGTGATGATCGCCAACCACTCGGGCGACCATTCCATCTACCCCGACTGCCGTCCGAGTTTCGTCAATGCGATGTCGGAAGCGATGTCGAATGGAACATATGACCATATAACTGTATATGCTCCTTATACCAATCTCAGTAAGAAGGAAATCGCAGAACACGGCAAGGCCTTGGGCATTGATTACAGCGAGACATACTCCTGTTATAAAG
>CAMYVD010000052.1 GCA_947302205.1 uncultured Bacteroidales bacterium | reverse complement strand
CATCATCAGCTCCATCACGCCATGCACGAGCTTTGTCTGGAGGCCTGAAATCCAAAATGCCGCACAGACCATTGTCAACATCAACAAGGCCTTGAAAACCTATGCCGAGGCGAACGACATCGTTTATGTGGACTATCACACGGCGATGGCTGATGAAAACATGGGGCTTCCCAAGACGCTCAGCGACGATGGTTGCCATCCCAATCCCGACACCTACTACCTGATGGAAGAGATGGTCGTAAATGCCATTAATCAAGTGATCAAACCATAAACCATTGATTATGCCAAAATTCTGCGAATATTGCGGTGCACCGCTGGAAGAAGATGCCAAGTTCTGCACGGGCTGCGGACATCCCATTGACCAACCCTCACAACCCCGCCCACCACAAAACACAGCCAAGTCGAAGCCCAATCCCAATGCCCAAAGGCCGGCTCCCGAGAAGAAGAGAATTGGCCTGAAGGTGTTTCTCATTGTGGCTCTTGTGGCCGTGCTGGGGTACGGAGTGTCGGAATACCTAAACGACAGGCATGCCCAAAGGGTGTATGAAGAGACCATGAAGGACCGTGATAAGCTGAAGAAGAATCTGGAAGAAAGGCAGAAGAAACAGGTAGCAGCGGAGCCGAAGGAAGAAGAGGAGCCTCAGGTAATCGATTATCCCAAAGTCACCATTGAAGGCGATGGATATAAACTGGAAGTGCCTGAAAGCAACGGCAATCTGGAATGTGTTCCGATGAGTGATGAGCGTGTGGCTGAACTGGAGCGGCAAGGACACAACTTTATCACCAAGCCCATCATGGTGACCAGCAACGGCAATGAGCATGTTAATCTGGATGGCTTGGCTACGGTCAGCATAGAGATTCCTAAAGACTTTCCAAAGGAAGAATACGTTGACTTGGTGGGCGTACTTATTTCCGACAACAAAACGGAGTATTGTATTCCCGACTATGCAGCCCTACAGGAAGGTGTGGTAAAATTCAAGACGAGTCATTTCAGTGGAACGGCTGTTGAGAAAGACCCGAAAAAACTGCGGGAGCAGTACATCAATTTCGTGGCATACTATGGGTATCAATGTGGTATGAAGGATAAAGACTTGGAACCCACATGGAGGGAACAACTGACTGGTTTTGCCAACGGGACGTATAAAAATGAAATAAACCTGGCCAGTCAGGTCGCGACTGAGTTGTTGACCGAATTTGATTTGACTGGGAATCTGGTGAAAATCGGCACTGAGATTGTCAGTATAGGCAATGATATTATTGACGCCCACGACTTGGATGAAGCGAGTCTTGAACAACGTGCCGAGGTGGCCTCCAAGACGATTCTTGAGATCGTCAGAAGGGAGACGTTGGGCTATCTCTTCAGCAAGTTGAAAGAGGATGAAAAGAAGGAGGTGAAAGTGCTGGATGAATCAAAGAAGAATCCCTCGGATTTCACCTATAAAAAGGAACTGAAAGAAATAGAAAGCAGGAGAAACAAAATAATAAAAGTCTGCGAGGATCAATTCTCCCTTGATAATGTGAAGGAAATGAGTAAGAAGTTGGGTGAAGGGCCCAGCTTGGAGCAATGCTATGTCGCCGCTTGCGATGCTCTTGTGGAGAAGGGTAAAGACTATCTGAAGTCAAAGACGGTAGCAATGGTGCCTTATGTCAAGACGGTTCAAATAGCTTACAAAGCGATGAGTGTAGCGACTAACTATGTGGTTGCTAAGGAATTGGATGAGTTGTATAAAAAGTACAAAAACCTTTGTGACCAAAATGAGGGCAATTTGCTTGATGATGATTTGTGGGGCTTGAATTATGATTATGTATTTGGCATACGCAAATCCTATTATGGCATGGATGAACGTCAGATGAGAGACATGTTTGAGGAACGCTATCAGGAAGAGCAGGAAATTAAAGAAAGAAAAATTGAGCTCGAAAAACTGGTCAACATGATTCAGGAAGAAACCATGATACTTTCCGAGTTTGATCCTGTTTCGGCCAACAGGTGTGAGACAACAATAAAATCCATAAGAAAGCTTGATTTCGCACAACGTTTGACAAGAGTGCTTATTCTTAAGGAAAGATTCGAGGAAGAACTGAGTGATAGGGTGCTCGTTGGGACTGAATCTGGAAATCGTTTTTTGTTGGAAGTCATACAAGAATACCTCATTCTTTATCCCGACCAGAAGGCATTCTATAAATGGCTTGCGGACAAAGGTTACTATCATGACAAGTTGGAGAAGAACTATTATAGGCTGGATGAAATGTTGTGGAAAGAGCAAGACCCGAAGGTCATGATTCTAATAAAAGAAACCATCGAAGAGGAATGGGAGAGTCCCCAATATATGGGCCGAACCATCTGCTTGGGCACCGATGGGGAGCCATACAAGGGCTGGCATCGCAACATTCCCAACAACCTCGAGGGTTATGGCTGGAGTACGGAATTCCCTGACGAGGATTCCGTCTGCTTCTTAAGCCAATATAAGAAGATGGGTATGCCGAATCAAGTTTTGATCTATGAAAACGAAAAGGCTTTCAAACGCGGTGAAGAGCCTATGAATATTGTTACTTTCGTTGTGGATACGTTTGGTGTTACCACAGAGGTGGAACTCAACCTAAGACAAGCAAAGTCGGATCGGTTCACAGGTTATAGTTGGTACTCATATGTTAGTTGCGGAACAGCTCCATATGGAACAGTCAATGATGCTATAAAGGATGCCATTCGTAATGCACACATCAAGCTTAAAGGAAACGGTGATTTTAGTGTTTCATCCACAGGACGTGCTTCTATTTCAGATAATGAAACCTTTCCTAACACTACTATCAATGCCACTTCCACCGCTAATCTGACCATCAATGGACACATTGACAAAAGCACGGGTGATGGCACTTTCACAATGCAAGCCATGGTAAATCTTCAAAGGTCTGATGAAGACAGTTATAGTGGCAATGACCATTATAGCGCTACATACAAGTTTAATGTTCAGGATGGCGAAATCAGAGGAGATATTGGTTCAGACGGAACCTTCGACCCCAAATTCTACGGTCACGCAGTATGTATACGAAATGGCACCTACTCCCACACCAAAGGGAAAGCTTCGTATGACTCCGATTACTCCAAGCCCATTTCAGGAGAAGAGAAAGGCAGTATAGAGATTGGATTTATTGCTGATAATTAAACTTTCAAAAGAATAAGAAAAGATTATGCCAAAATTTTGTAAATACTGCGGCACGCCGCTGGAAGAAGGAGCCAAGTTCTGCACGGGCTGTGGACATCCCGTGGCCCAGCCCTCACAGCCTAGCCAACCACAAAACACAACCAACCAACAGACCTACACCCAGCAACCGCCTCAACAGGCTTACGCTTACGGCGGACAACCCCCTTACCAACAACCCCGAAAGAAGAGAGGAGGATGCTGCTTGGTGGCTCTTGTCGTGCTTCTGGTAATGCTGGCGGCATTGGGCATCGGAGGCTACTTTTTCTATAAATTTAACAAAGATAAGTTCGAGGATGCCAAGAAGATGATTGAGGAAACCATCGGAGGACCTCTCTCTCCCATCATAAGTTCTGAAAACAAGGAAGAACTCGAAAAGCCGGTTGTCACCTCAGAAGAGGTCGATAAGCCTAACAAAGTTAAGAAGGAAAAAGAAGGCAAAAAGATCGCGGTCAAAGACGAAGATTTCTCCGGCGTGACGCTGCCATTCCCCGATATGGGCGTAATTACCAATAACTTTACGGATTTTGGGACTCAGGCGTATTACATTGACAAAATAAGCTATCAACAGTTTATTGAGTACTGCGAAATGCTTGAAGCGCTTCCTGGATGGGTGGCTCATGAAAAAGACAATGTCGCCCATTTCCCGAAAGACTACAACGAAAAGATGATGACACTGTGCGTTGGAGATTACAACGGACTGCATGTTGTAGTTAAGTATCTCAGCGATAGTTTCATCGAAGGTACCGATATGTCACATTTTTCTCTTCAAGTGAAAAACAAGAGGTAATTGAATTCGTCAAGTAATCATCTGCAAAATGAAAAATTCCGCCATGAAAACAAATCATCTTGCCCTATTGTTTTTTCTCTTGTTATGGCCTTTGGCACGGGTGAACGCCCAAATGAAACCTGTTGACCTGGGGCTCTCTGTGAAATGGGCCTCCTGCAACCTGGGTGCCTCCAAGCCCCATGAATTTGGAGCCTATTACGCATGGGGAGAAGTGGAACCGAAAACGGAATATGCCTGGGAGACCAACCGCTATTGCTCTTATGGTTCCACTACCTATGCTTCCGACGGCTATAAAAAGGTCACTAAGTATTGCACTGACAATAAGCGCGGAATGGTTGACGGCAAAACTCGGCTTGAAACCATGGATGATCCTGCGCAGGTGGCTACTGATGGCCAATGGCGTATGCCCACATGGGAGGAACGTGATGAGTTGATTAAGAATTGCGAATGGAAATGGAAGGAACAAAAGGGAGTAAAAGGTTATGAAGTTACCAGCAAGAAGAATGGGAATAGTATTTTCCTTCCAGCAGCAGGATATATGAAGAGCATCTATTGCTTGCGTTCGGGATTGTTGGGATTCTATTGGTTTTCCTCACTCTGGTTGGAAAACCCTCTTCAAGCCTCATACTTGGGCTTTTCTGAGAAACGGATTCAACCCGATTTGTCATATCAGTATTATGAAGGGGGAAGCCCTGTCATTTATCGAGAATATGGTTTTTCCATTCGTCCTGTCCAACAATAATCCCAAAAGCCATGAAAACAGTTAGAAGATTTATTGTTTTATTGACTTGCCTGTTTTTTTGGAGCGAAGCTATTGTTGCTCAAGAAGGTTATTGGATATTGGAATCTGTAACATATCATGCGGGAAGAGGTAAAAGTGAAGGCTATTGGTATGTGAAGGATTATTCTACAGGAAAGATTGTACACAGTACTCAATGGGATGAAATAGCTACAATTGATGGGGTGGTTTCTGAGGAATTGAGGCAAAGAGCTGCAAGTTATGAATTGGATCCGGTGACTGATGCTGAAGAAATTGCAAGACGCGCCAAGGGATTCACGGGAGGAAACAGCTTTATTGTTGGCCCCCATGGCTCTAAAGTCACTTGGTCAGAACCTCCCCACAAAATTAAAATTGGCGAAGAAAATAAGGTAACAATGGATGCCACTTTTGAACTCTCCGAAATAGACGAGGATTGTGAAAACAATTACGGGGTCAAGGTTATTTTCACTATGGAGATGATGGATTGCGGCAAATATCCTCAGCCTGATAGAAAAGACCCCACTACTGGTCGGGAGTATTTTTACCTGGAATGTGGCAGCGAAAGAAGCGTTAAAGCCAAACATTTATGGGAGAATGATCATCCTTTAAAAAATCCTTGTGATCATTTAGGCTTTTACGAGCTCACTATTTGCATCGATGGGGCTTGGAATGATGGTATAAGTCAATCGGATGGCTTAACCTATCTATACAAATGCGTTCCGAAATTCAAGGAAGTGACAACCGTTGCATCGGATGATGTGGGGGAGGCCCCTGTAGGCGGTGGTTCCGACCATGGGGGAAGCACCGGTGGGGGAAGCACGGGTGGTGGAAGTAACTCAGGTGGCGGAAGCCACTCGGGGAGTTCCGGCCATGGCGGAGAATCATCGGGCGGAAGTACCGAGATCCCATGGGACTTTATTGTAGGTGGAGCAATTGGAGTGGCGGTCATCGGAGCCGGTTCCCGAATCATTAAAAACCACGGCAACTCCAAGAAGAACCCTCCCAAGAGCGGTGGTAAGAAGTCCAATAACCAAGAGGATGTCGAGGAAAAACAGGAGGAGCAACAGCCTCAAAGCAGCTTCAGGATGATTCTTTATAAGGATTTCGGCAGCACGCTCATGGCAGGTGAATGGAAACAGGTGGGTGCCAGAATCGAAGAGGTGAACCCACAAGGCCAGAAGATTGAGCGCTTGGATCTGACCAGGCGTATCGGAATTGCAGCCGAAGAGGGCTGTGTCGCCGATGGCACCAAACAGCATGGCAAGTACATGATGGCCAACGTCACCGTAGCCCGGAACGAAGACGGCTCTGTGGCCGACCACGCCAAGGTGAAGCTAACCTTCAACGGGCCTCGGGGCGTGCTTGTCAACCATGTGCTTTTCAATGTCATCGACCAACCTGAGATCGTCATCCCCGAAGCCCTCACCTTCGAGGCCGAGGGAGGCAAGACGCAATACATCGAATTCGGCATCAACCGCTACCAGGGCCAGGTGTTGGGTGTGAAGGTGGCCATCGAAGAGGCAGGCTTGGAGTTTTTCTCGTCGAAATTGGAGCCCGACAAGGAGAATCCGCTGAAGTTCCGCATCAACATCACCGAGCGTGGCAAATTGCCGGAACCTCCCGGAGGTCAGGCACAGCAGCAGGAGAAAGTGGTGGCTGGCGACGCGGAGTGCTACAACTGCACGGTCAAGGTGCAGCTGGAGGGCATGGACCACCCCGTCACCGAATCGTTCCAGCTTTACCGCATGCACCTTGGCGTACGCCTCGACATGCACGCTCTCAAAGCCTATCTGGTGGACTACGGCAGCGACTGGAAACATGACGTGCTGGCCACCGACCCCAAGCGGCAGAAGAAATGGGGCGAGAGCTACACGGCCCTGAAGGTCTTTGCAGAAGACAAGGAAACAGGTGAAATCAGGACGGTCATCCCCGATGCGGATCCGGTGTTCACCTTCGAGGACGTCAAGGAAGGCAACGTGCTCTTCGCCGATCGCAACGGCAACATCATTCAGTCGGTGTGCGACTCGGTGCAATTCAAATACGACTTCATGGAGGTGCTGGACGACAATACCATCTTAGGTGTCACTCACTCCACCGTCGGCGGATTGCTGCCGCCAAACCGCTCCAAGGCCAAAGTGACCGTCCGGGTGAGCTACAACGGGAAGGTATACACCGACACGGAGGTCGTGGCGGTCACCTCACAGCCCTACCGCATCATCAACGACGAGCGGGAATACAGCCGCGCGCTGAAGGAGGACGAGGAAAAGCTTCGGCATCTGTCGGACCTTCGCTATAAGATCCAATGTGACCCGAGGTTCGCTGAGCTGACGCCGTTCTACTATAAGGTGGACGCCATGATTGACGGCTATGATGCCAGATTCGGTCTGTACGAACCCGATTATGAGAAGCTGATGGATGTGTTCGACAAGTACTGCAGGGGCGAGATCGGAAACTACTTTGTGAACGAGACGGCCTGGCAGCCGCGATGGACGCTTTCGGAGGAATACTTCAACGCGTTCCTGGCCACCTTCGGTGAAATGGAGAAGTCAACCACGGGCATCGTAACGAGAATCGCCCTCGGATTCTTCACGGCGGGCGCGTCGGAGCTGGTGTTCACGCCGCTCAGCGCCACGAGGCATATGAAGGAATATGTCGACAAGGGCGGCGACAGCGCAGTGAAGGCCTTCGTGATTGCCAGTGTGGACGTGCTGTTTTGGGAAGGCGTGTTTTATGTTGGCGGCAAGGCGGTCAAGTGGGGTGCCGGCAAAGCCAAGGACCTGCTCGACAGTACCGCAACTGGCCAGAAGATCAAGGAATTGGCAGGCAAGGGCAGCCAGAAGCTGAAGGAGGCCTACACCAAGCTGAAGGAATCTGTCATGCAGGCCAAGAACGGGAAGGCGGCGACGAAGGAGCTTGCCTCGGCCAAGGAATACAGCACCCGACAGCTGTCGGAGCGAGTGAAGGCAGGCAGCGAGAAGGTCGCACAGGTCAAAAATGCCTCGGTGCCTCGGGCCAACGACGCCATCCGCAAGACCCGCATGAAAGGCGACGCGGTGTATACCCAGAAATCGCAACTGATGGAGGAATGTTCGAAACAGGCTCGCGAGGATGCCCAACAGATCATCGACAACTTCAAGAAGGTGATGAACAACCCGACGGCAAGCCCCGAGGAGGTGCGTCGCGCCACCCTCGCCATCCAGGGCAACAAGTCAGCCCAGAACCTCTTGCGCAACAGCCCCTCGGACCTGCTGAGGGCCAACTATAACCAGAACATCGAGCAGATATACAAGGAAGTCGACGGTCCCACCTTGAAGAAGCTCGCGAGCCGCCTCAAGGTGGCCGATGGCGATGTCAGGATAGGCCCCCAAGCCTCGGGCAATGCAGGGGCGGACCTGTACCTCGGCAAGAAGATCGCCGCCGACCGCGATGTGACCTATCAGGTTCGCGACAAGTTCGGCAAATGGGTCGATATCCAGGAGGACATCATGGAAGAGGTCTATGGGGAAACCTTCTTCGAATACTACTTCGGCTCGCTCCCGGCCAACAAGCAGCGTGCCCTTGACTTCCTGAAGAAGTTCGACCAGGCCGTGGTGAACGGCGCGACGGGCCTCGAGTCGTATGGCGATGATTTAGGAAGAATCATCAATAAGGAACTGCAGACCAGCAAGCTGATCGACCCCGAGCGGGTGGCCCAGACCTTCGAGCACAAATGCATGGAGTTCATCAACGCGGGCAAGCAACTGCAGAACGAGGCGGAACAGCTCTTCCTGGAAGGCTTCGAATACAGGGCGAAGAGTTTGATAGGCTATGGCGAAGAGTTGATACAGGAAGGCATCCGCCAGAATGTGAAGCAGTTCAAGCGCATCCTCGACCCGCGCATCCAGGCGCTTGTGGCGAAAGGCGTGAAAGGCAAGGACTTTTCTGCGCTGTACCAGAAGATACGCATCCTGGAGGGGTTGAGTGTACCACCTTCGAAGGATGTGCTGCCGCTCGCTTCCGTCGAGGAAGCCCGGTTGGTGCTCAAGGACCAGTTCAACACCACCCTTGAGGAAGTGATCAAGGAATGTGCAAGTATTATCAAGGAAGTTAATGATTGTCTATAAGTTATGAGTTATTGTTCAAATTGCGGTGCTCCGATGAAAGATGGGGCCAGGTTTTGTCCTAATTGTGGCCATCAGGTGAATACACCTCAAGGGCAGTCGAATGAAAGTTTCTGGAATGCTGCCGCTGAGCCCGGAGAGGTGGTGCTTTCCAGTTGGGAGAATCCCAATCCCCAGCCTGCGCCACAACCTCAGGTCCAGCAACAGGCGCAGCCCCAGTATCAGCCTCAGTATCAGCCTCAGGCTCGGCCTACCCAGAGGAGAGCCTCTAGTAGCCAAACCCAAAAAAGCTATAGGGAAAACCTGACCGAATCGATCAAGGCAAGCGCAGAGGAAAGACACAGGGAAGAAGAGGCCCGTAGCCGCAGCAGCCGAGGCTGCGGCATAGCGGTGATCATTCTTCTCATCGTCGTTGTGCTGTTGGCTATTTTCCTTTAGAACACTTCAATCTCATCGATGAAGATCCAAGCCGGATAGCCGTATCCATCATGATCTTCGGGCAGCATGTGGTCTTTGACGATCACTTCCACGTAGCGGGCCGTAACAGGCTCAAACTCCAATTCGTAGGTGAAATTGCCATCGTTGTCCATCCAAGTGGTGATGGGGATGTCGAGTTGTGCCACCTCACGGAAGTTTTCGCCGTCGTCGGAAACGAGTACGCTGGCATGGCTCGGGTTGTAGATCCAAGCCCCTTTGTTCACCAAGGCACGGAAACGAACGTGGCTCATTGCAGCAGGCTGTTCGAGGTCAATGACGGCATCCATGGGCTGTCCCCAGAAGCCCAACCAACGGCCTGAGGTATAGGCGATCCGGCCCATCTCACCGTCGTTCAAAATCACAGCACCTTTGGAAGCGTATTTCTCGTTGGGCTGCTCACGCAAATAGATGGGCTTGCGGGTAGCCAGGTTCGGCACCACCGTGTCAGTATAGACCTGCGGGCTAAAGATTTGCTTGGCGTAATTATAGTGGTACAGATCGTACAATTGGGCCATCCGGCGGCAACGCTCCACAAAGGCGTCGAAGTCGCGGCTCTCGGGATCGGGGTTGTTCCACTGGATCTCTGCCAAGGCATCCATGCGAGGCATGGCCATATACTGAACGTGCTTGAATGTTGTGATATATTCCGTCCAGATGTTGGCCTGCACACCGATGATGTGTTTTTGCTGTTCTTCGGTCAGCACACTGGGTAAAGGCCTGAAATCATATACCCTCGACACGGGCAGGTAGCCGCCCACGCACGAGGGCTCGGTAGCGGGATCTTCGCTTTGGTAGTAGTCGAAATACAGGTGTGAAGCCGGAGTCATGATGACATCGTGGCCTTTTTGAGCCGCCTCGATGCCGCCTTCGGTACCACGCCAGCTCATAATGATGGCAGACTCAGAGACGTTGCCTTCGAGGATCTCATCCCAGCCGATCACGCGGCGACCACGGGCTTCCACCACTTTGGCCATGCGGTTCATCACATAACTCTGCAGGTAATCCTCCTTGGAGAAACGTTCGTCGCCTTTGATGCCCAACTCCTTGATCTTGGCTTGGCATTTCGGGCATTTTTCCCATCTCACTTTGGGGCATTCATCACCACCGATATGGATGTAGGGCGAGGGAAAGAGGTCCATCACCTCGTTGAGCACGTCTTCGACGAACTGCATGGTGGCCTCGTTGCCGGCGCAGAGCACGTCGTCCGACACGCCCCAGCGCTTCCACACCTCGTAGGGCCCGCCTGTGCAACCGAGCCAAGGATAGGAGGCCAAAGCCGCCTGCATGTGGCCTGGGAGGTCGATTTCCGGGACGATGTTCACGTGACGCTCGGCGGCGTATTGCACCAAGTCGCGGAGCTGTTCTTGGGTATAGAAACCGCCATAGCGGATGCTGTCATAAAGCCGTCCATTACGACCGATGACCGTGCCGTTGCGGTAGGCCCCGACCTTAGTCAGCTCAGGGTATTTCTTGATTTCGATGCGCCAGCCTTGGTCTTCGCTGAGATGGAAGTGGAACTGGTTCATGTTGTGCAGCGCCAGCATGTCGATGTAGATCTTCACTGAGTCGATGTCCATGAAATGCCGGCAGGGATCGAGGTGCATGCCGCGATAGGGGAATTCAGGCCAGTCGCGGATGACGGCAGTTGGGAGTTGGCAGTTGGGAGTTGGCAGTTGCTCTAAGGGGAGACTCTTACGGAGAGTTTGAACGCCGTGAAACACGCCGGCGGCATCGGAGCCTTTCACCACGACTTGCTTGGTTTTGATGTCGATTTGGTAAGCCTCGGCCTGCTCGAAATCATCTGGTGCCAGTCTCAGCACAATGCCGTCGAACTGGTCGGTGTAAGCCGCTGTTTCAAGAGCGTACCCCATGATGTCGCTGACATACTCGCTGAGGAACTGCGCTTCCCGTTGGAGGCCTTCCTCGTAATAGACTTTCGTTTGTTTGTCAAGTACAAAAGGCTTGTCGTTGTTCAACACAACTTCCTTCGGTTGAGGAATAACGTCATAATTGGCTTCAGGTAATTGCTTAGTGCAGGCGGAGAGCAATAGCACCGTGAAACAAAGGAGAAACAGTTTTTTCATAGTCAAAGGATTTTGCGCAAAGATATAAAAAAATGATTATCTTTGCGCTATCAATATTCGATAATCGACCGCCATGAGCAAGCAAACCTTAATAATGATTCAACTAATAGCTGAGTACTTCAAGACCCAACCGGTGTTGAAGGCCTGGCTATTTGGCTCATATGCCCGAGGAGAGCAGCATCCAGACAGTGATGTGGATATTCTCGTGGTTTTCGACCAAGAAACTGGCAAGGGCGTGAGTCTGTTGAAACATATCGGTATTGCTTTGGATTTGGAAGAACTATTGGGTAAGAAAGTCGATCTGATTACTGATGGCACCTTGTTGCCTTTTGTCAAGGAATCCGCTGAAAAAGACAAGGTTTTGATCTATGAGAGAGCAAGTTAAAGACATAGCAAGGCTTCTCCATATTCTTGAGAGTATCGACAATATTTATGAATTTTCCGAGAGGAAAACCTTTGAGCAGATTGAAAACGATAAGATGTGCTTCTTCGCCATTGCCTATCAGCTGGTGGTTATTGGTGAAGCTGCTAATATGCTTACCAAAGAATTCCGTGACGAACATCCTTTGACTCCGTGGCGTGTTATTGTCAACATGCGG
>CAMYVD010000051.1 GCA_947302205.1 uncultured Bacteroidales bacterium | reverse complement strand
TGTCGCCGATACCGTCGCTCGACACAAACTCGGTGTTGTTGCTGAAGCGGATCTGTTCGATGAGGTTACCCTCAAGGCAAGCGATACGGAAGGCTTCGTTGACTTCTTCAACGGTGGTTTCACGCTCAAGGTCAAGAGCCAGAACAGCCAATGAAACATCCGGTGTAGGAACACGCACGGCGTTGCTGGTGAGTTTGCCTTTCAGTTCAGGCAGAGCCTTGGCAGCGGCCTTGCCGGCGCCAGTTTCGGTGATCACCATGTTCAAGGCTGCGGAACGGCCACGGCGCTCTTTCTTGTGATAGTTGTCCAAGAGGTTCTGGTCGTTGGTGTAGCTGTGGATGGTCTCGATATGGCCCTTGATGATGCCGAACTTGTTGAGCATGACCTGCAAACCGGGAACGATGGCGTTGGTGGTGCAGGAAGCAGCTGAGAAGATGTGTTCGTTCTCGAGGTCGAGGGTGTCTTGGTTGACACCGTAAACCACATTCGGGATGTCACCTTTGCCGGGAGCGGTGAGCAACACCTTGCTGACGCCCTTGGCTTGGAGGTGGCGTGAAAGGTTCTCACGGTCACGGAAAGCACCGGTATTGTCAATCAACAAAGCGTCATTGATGCCGTATTGCGTGTAGTCGAGATCTTCAGGATTCTTGGCTTCCAGGAAGAGGATCTTCTGACCGTTGACTATCATGGCGTTCTCTTCAATCAGCGGACGGCAAACACCGTGGAAATAACGGTGCACGGAGTCGGTGCGGAACAGGTTGATACGCTTGGCGATGTCCTCGGGTGAGTTTTTGCGGGTGACGATGGCACGGACGCGAAGGGCGGAGCCATTGCCAGCCATTTCCGTCATCTCACGGCAGAGGATACGGCCGATACGACCGAAACCGTAGAGAATCACATCCTGCACCTTGTTGCTGCGAGGATTGGCGTCGATGATATAGTTGAGCTTGTCACGGACGAAAGCGGTGACATTGTTGTTATACTTTTCTTTCTCGTCCGTCCACTCGGAATTGAGACGGCCGATGTCAATACGTGCGGGTGCGAGGTTCTCGGCAAGAAGTGCCTTGGCGATCAGCAGGGAGTCTTGAACGCGGACTGGTTTGCCCAAAACGGCTTCAGCACGAAGGTGCTTGTTGAGGATCTTGCCTGATCCACGGTTGACCAACAGCGAACGCAACATAATCAGTTCCACTGACTTGTCGTACCACAAACGGCCGACGATATTAATGAGTTCGTTGGCGGCTTTTTCGTTCTCATTCCATGCTTTGAGTGAGCTTTCGTAATTATCCATGATTTTTATTTTTTGATGAGTAAATATTTATTCTTGATGCAAAATTATGAATTATATGTGAAAAACAAAAAAAAATGGGCAAATATTATTTTGCCCACTTTTCTCATTCGTCTCCGTTAGTGATTGGGAATGGTAACTGCCCCGAAACATTTTCGATAGACAGGACGCTGTCAACCACGTATTTGCTCATGCCACGCCATGGCAAGGCCCCGAAATACTCCTTGTAGTGCAGTTCGACACGCTTGCCTGCACAACGTTCCAACTGACGGGCTACGTTTTCATTCTTCACAGAGAAGTTGAATTCGTTCGACTGGATGGTGCCTGCGTTGTTTTTCGAGTTGTATCCTGCTTGGATGAGTCGTCCTTCATAGGTCTTGAAGACATAACCCTTGTAGACAAAGAAATTCAACTCTCCCGCTTTCACGCCGCTGCCGAAGACGAAGTAGAACTTGATGAAAAACCAAATGGCCAAGCCTAGCACGGCAAAAATCCCGATGCCTAAGCCTATTTTTCCTCCTTTGCTCATGATAAAAGTTTTAAGTGTTTGTCGTAATCTTCGGCAAAGATAAAACTTTTATTGATTCAAATACATCTGATACAAGGCGGAATTTGTTCCGGTTTTCAATCTTTTCAGTACACGGTCCCTGATTTGGCGCGTCCGTTCACGCGAAATGCCCATGGTCAGGGCGATCTCGTCAAGCGAATACTCACGGGAGGTGCCGATGCCGTAATACATGTTGATCACCTGGCGTTCCTTGTCGGAGAGCGAACTCAACGCACGCTTGATGGCGTTGTTGTCAGATTCATTCTCCACGGCCTCGTCGGTGGCAGTCGAATCCTGATCGACATACACGTCGAGGAAGTTGCCTTCATCTTCATCATCCAATGGAGCGTCGGTGGAAATCTGATGCATGTTCATGCCCATCAGGCTCTGCACTTTGGCCTCTGGAAGATCCAGTTCCTTTGCCAGTTCAGCCGTGGAAGGCTTCCTCTGGTACTCCTGTTCGAGCATGGCTGCGGTCTTTTTCAGCTTGCTCACGGCGCCTACTTGGTTGAGGGGCAGGCGGATGATTCGGGCTTGCTCGGCCACCGCCTGAAGAATGGATTGGCGGATCCACCACACGGCGTAGGAGATGAACTTGAAGCCTCGGGTCTCATCGAAACGTTGTGCCGCCTTGATGAGGCCAAGGTTGCCTTCGTTGATCAGGTCTTGCAGCGACAGTCCCTGGTTCTGGTATTGCTTTGCCACGGATACCACGAAGCGGAGGTTGGCTTTTACCAGACGGTCAAGGGCTTGCCGGTCGCCTTCCTTGATGCACTGTGCCAGTTCCACTTCCTCTTCGGGAGAAATCAGGCTTTCCTTGGCGATGTCCTGAAGGTATTTCTCCAAGGTCCCGACATCGCGGTTGGTGATTGATTTTGTGATTTTCAGTTGTTTCATAATCTTATTTTTGGGTTTTAGTTGTAATACTCAAATGTCATTCTCATGCCGTTCGGATAGATACCTTCAATGTAGGTTTTGCGCGAACGGTTTCCTGCCAGTGCATTTTCAAGGTCGGTCTTTGAGGCAACGGATTTTCCGGCCACGGCGGTGATGATAAATCCCTCAACACCTGCCCCTTGGAAGGCGCCTTGGCGGATCTCAACGATCCTGAGTCCTCCATTGATGCCTAACGCCTTCATGTCCTTTTGGCTGATGGGCTGCAGCACGAGTCCGAAAGTGCTGTTGTAGAAGCTCTCCCCTCTTTTGACCATTTCGATCGAGCCGGATTCGTTGAGCAGACGAACCTTGTAATTTTCAGTATGTCCGTTTCGAACCAACTGGATCTTTACTTCGTCCCCAGGACGGTATTGGCGTACGGATTCCAAAAGTTGTGTGACGGTATTCACGTCGTTGCCATTGATGCGTGTCAGCACGTCGCCTTGTTGGATGCCGGCCTTTTCGGCAGCACCGTTGTGTGTGACTCCTGCCACATAGACGCCCTTAATGTCCTTCATTCCTGCCTGTTCAGCCAATTGTGCATTCATCTCCTTAGGGCTGACTCCGATGTAGGCGCGTTGGGTTTCGCCGTACATCAGCAAGTCGTCAACGACCTTACGGACGATGTTTGACGGGATGGCGAAGGAATAGCCCTCGTAGGATCCTGTGTGCGAGGCAATGGCTGCGTTGATGCCGATGAGTTCGCCTCGCG
The DNA here is from genome assembly GCA_947302205.1 of uncultured Bacteroidales bacterium. GTDB lineage: Bacteria > Bacteroidota > Bacteroidia > Bacteroidales > F082 > Limimorpha. The sequence continues at coordinate 10,234 of CAMYVD010000051.1, read as the reverse complement.
TGTTGACCAAGGCGCCACCACTGTTGCCACGGTTCACCGCAGCGTCAGTCTGGATGAACGACTCCACGTTACTGCCTTCACCTAAGATGCTGATGTCACGTGCTTTGGCACTGACGATACCAGCGGTCACCGTGGAAGTCAGGTTGAAGGGATTGCCAACGGCAAGAACCCATTCACCCACCTTTACCTTGTCAGAGTCGCCAAACACCAAGTAGTCGAGATCGCTACCCTCCACTTTGATTAAGGCCAAGTCGGAGGTGGGATCGGTGCCAACGATTGTGGCTTCACGAATCACCTTGTTGTTAAAGGTAACTTCCACAGCGTCAGCGCCCTCAACCACATGGTTGTTGGTAACGATGTAACCGTCTGGCGACAGCACCACGCCAGAGCCGTATGCCACCATGGTGTTGTTTTGTGTTTGTCCGGGAATGCCGTACAGATGCTCAAGGAAAGCCCCGAAAAAGTCGTTGTATGTAGTGGTCTTTCTGACGATTGTGGTCTTGATATGGACCACGGCGTTGACGCTCGCTTCGGCAGCATCGACAAAGTCAGGCGTATTCTCAGTTGGAAGGAACGCGGCATGGTACACTTGGGGTGTAGGCTGCACCTCCTCAATCTCAGTAGTTTCAACCATTTGTTCAACAGCATCATTATTGGACTTGCTTCCACAGGATGCCATACCAATCAGGGCGACAACAACCCCGGCCACCATCATGGTGGTCATCATCATTTTCTTTACCATCATTCTTCTAATCTATTGGTTTTTTAATTCTTAAAATCAAGCGGTCTACTTATTAATGCACTTTTTTCAACTTTATTGCGTCGAAAAGTGTATTTTTGTCAAAAAATAGACAGAGTGATATTATCAAAAAGCATGCCATGATGTTCATTTCTGAAGAAACAATTTCACTACGTGCGGCGGAGCCTCAAGACGCCCAAGCGATTTATGATTGGGAGAACGACCGGAGCCTATGGAGGGTGAGCGAAACCAGCAACCCGATATCGATGTTCCAGATCGAACAGTTCTTGCTCAGCAATGGCGATTTGGCGGCCAACCGCCAGCTCCGCCTGATGATTGACCTGAAAGAAACAGGAAAGTCTATCGGCTGCATTGATCTCTTTGAATACGATCCCATCAACGGGCGTATCGGCATTGGCATCTTGCTAGAGAAAGCCTATCGCAATCAGGGATTTGCCAAAAAAGCTGTCCAACTTTGTCTGGATTACCTATTTAATAACGTCATGGTTCATCAGGTTTATTGCCTTATCGACGAACGGAATGCCGAGAGCCAACGTCTTTTTGAAAAGATTGGCTTCAAGCCTTGCGGTCGCCGAAAGGATTGGATCAAAACCCCAGAGGGCTATATCGACGCTGTTTTCTATCAAAACGTTAAAGCATCATGAAAAAAGGATTGATTACCGTAAGCATTCTTCTTGTCATTGCCATTTTGGCAGGTTACTGGCTTTATAACAGGGCGGTGAAACCCAATGTCACTACGCCTGGCAAGAAGGACTTTTCACTTTATATCCCAACAGGGGCTGATTTCGAGCAGGTTAAGGATTCGCTTTACACCAACGATTTGATTCACGATCACTCTGCTTTCGAGTGGATTGCGGATAAAAAAGACTATCCGGACGCTGTGAAACCGGGACGTTATATCCTTAAAGACGGGATGAACAACAACCAGTTGGTCAACATGCTTCGGGGTGGCCTGCAAACGCCTGTCAAGGTGACTTTCAACAACATGCGCGACGTGAAAATGCTGGCTGGTCGCATCGGATCCCAAATCGAGGCCGACTCGGCATCCATTGCCAACTATCTTGGCAACGCCCAGACGCTTGAGTGGTTGGAATTCAACGCCCAGACCATTCCGGCGATGTTTTTGCCCAATACCTATGAATTTTATTGGAACACCAGTGCCGAGAAGTACGTGGAGAAAATGAAGGGTGAGTACGATAAGTTCTGGAATGCCGAACGGCTTGAGCTGGCAAAAAAGATCGGCCTCTCCCCTGTCCAAGTCAGTATTTTGGCCTCTATCGTCAACAAAGAGACCAACAAGACCGATGAGATGGCCCGAATTGCCGGCGTTTATCTTAACCGCCTGAAAAGCGGATGGCTGCTCCAGGCCGATCCTACCTTGGTGTTTGCCGTGGGTGATTTTGAACTGAAACGTGTCCTCAACGTTCACAAGGAGGTGGAATCGCCCTACAACACTTACAAATACGCAGGACTGCCTCCAGGTCCCATCTGTATCCCGTCTTTGGAATCAATTAATGCCGTTTTGCACGCTGAGAAACATAATTATTATTATTTTTGCGCCAAAGAAGACTTTTCGGGCTATCACAACTTCGCCAAGACGTTGGCCGAGCACAATCGCAACGCACAACGGTATCAAAGGGCCCTAAACAATCTTTAAATCTTTAAATTTTTAAATTTGGAATTTTGAAATCATGAAAGCATTCAAAGCATACGACATCAGAGGAGAATGGGGTTCGGACCTTAACGAGGAAATCGCCTACCGAATCGGATTTTTCCTTCATCGAATCCTCAACGTGGATACAGTGTTGGTGGGACGCGACATGCGCCTTTCGTCGGACACTTTTTTCGATTGCCTTACCCGAGGGATTACGGACAGTGGCGTCAATGTGGATGAGATAGGCCTCTCCACCACTCCCATGGTCTATTGGAGTACTGCCAAATACGGTTACGATGCCTCGGTGATGATCACCGCCTCGCACAATCCCAAAAACCATAATGGATTGAAGATCTCAAAGACCAATGCGTTACCTGTTGGTTATGATACTGGCCTGAACAAGCTTGAGGCTTTTGTGGAGAGCGATGAAGTCTGTGTGCCTGTGGCTAAGAAAGGCGTCATCCGTCACAAGGAGGTCAAGGAGGATTACCTGAAATTCCAGCGCCAATTTGTCGGTGACCTTACCAATCTCAATATCGGGGTGGATTGCAGTAATGGCATGTCCTCCCTCTTTGTCCATGAACTCATCGGCAAGGCACATTATATTAATGATGTGCTCGATGGCAACTTCCCCAACCATGAACCGAATCCATTGGAGGCTGAAAGCCAGGAACAAATCAAGGCTTTGGTCAAAAAAGAAAAATGCGACATTGGCCTGCTGTTTGACGGTGATGCCGACCGCATCACTTTCATTGACGATCAGGGCAACTTTATTTCTCCCGACCTGATGATCGCCTTCTTGGGCAATTATTTCATGGGTGAGAAACATGAAAAAGGCATTGTGTTGCAGGATATCCGCAGTTCCAGAGCCATCCAGGAATACCTCAACCGTTATCAGGCCAAGGTGGAAACCTGGCGTGTGGGACGTGCATACGCTGCATTGAAACTCCGTGAGTTGGATGGCGTTTATGGCGGTGAGTTGGCTGGACACTATTACTTCCGTGATTTCTATTATTCCGATTCCGCATTAATGGCCGCTTCCATTGTGTTGAGGCTGTTGGCTGAGTTCAAGCGTCAAGGGCGCACCATGAGCGATATCGTCAAGGAGATCTCGCAGTACCACAACTCGGGTGAAATCAACTTCAAGCTGGAACGCAAGCAGGAAGCCATGGACGCCGTTCGCGACTATTATTCAGGTCTTGAAAAGCCGGAGCGTTACCTCGATTTTGACGGCTACCGCCTGGATTATCTGGATTGGTGGTTTAACATCAGGCCCTCGAACACGGAACCTTACTTGCGTTTCTTGGCGGAAGCCAAGGATGGCCAAAAACTCAAGGATATCGTCAAGAAGGTGTCGGATATCGTCAAGACTTTCGGATGCCTGTTGCTGTTCTGCATCCTTTTCGCAGGTTGTGGGAGCAATGTGGAGAAATCCAGAAAAGCCTTTGACAAAGGTGTGGAGCTGATGTTCGGTTATTCAAGGTTTTCTGAAGCCGAGGAGCAGTTTACCCTCGCCATACAATACGACAAAGACAACTACGAGGCATATTATTACCGTGGATGCGCCAGGTTTAACAGGAGACAATACGACAAAGCCATCGCTGATTTCGAAAAAGCGTTGGAGGTCAAACCGAACTATGCGGATGCTGAGTTTTCGTTAGGAAACACCTACTTCCTCCTCAATGACCACGAGATGTCGTGCTACTACTACAAAGCCGCGAAACGTGACGGTAGGCCAAACATGGACGATTATCTCAAGGCTTGTCCCGATTAATCGAAACCGTTGAGTTCAGGAGCGGTGAAGTTCTCAACGCTGATGACGTCTCCATCCTCGTTGTAGGTCTTCCAAATGCCTGATTTTTTGTCGTTGTGGAATTGCCCTTCCTCCTTCAAAGCGCCTGAAGGATAGTAGTTCTTTGCCGGTCCTTCCATCACATCGTTTTCATACTGACGTTCCGACATTAGGATTCCGGTTTCGTAGTAGGTTTTCGATGGGCCGTGTGCAAGACCGTCTTTATATTCCTCCACGGTGTTGAGTTTGCCGTCTTCCGTGAAGAATCGCCATTCGCCTTCCTTTTTCTGATTGATGTAATAACCTGTGGCAATGATGGTTCCGTTGGGTGCATACGTCTTGTTGAGCGCTTTGGTGCCCGACTTGTCGAAAGTATTCGTGGCTTTCAGCGTTCCATTCGAATCATAATAAGTAAAAGTACCTTTGCACTTGTCATTCTTGAAACTACCTTCATAGCGTATGGTTCCATTAGCGTAATAACCCACCCATTTGCCTTGTTTACGGCCTTTGTCGTCCACGCGGTTCTGATTTTGTGCGTTCAACGAGAGATTTCCAAGAAGAAAAAAACACAGTATTGCAAAAATGATTTTTTTCATCATTTGTTTTTTATTTGCAAAAATACTAAATTTGCAGTTTGTTTTATACTTAACGGACAATTAAACAATTTATTATAAGATGACACTGATCAAATCCATTTCGGGCATCCGCGGCACCATTGGTGGCGTTCCCGGCGATAACCTCACTCCTATCGACATGGTGAAATTCACCGCTGCATTTGTAAAATTCGTTCAACGCAAGGGCATTGAGCGCCCCCGTATCGTGGTGGGTCGCGACGCGCGCATGTCTGGTTTCTTTGTGAACCAGATCGTTTGCGGCACGCTGCAGGCCATGGGCGCTGATGTGCTTGACATTGGCTTGAGCACCACGCCTACCACGGAAATCGCAGTTACTGGGTTGAAGGCCGACGCCGGTATCATCCTTACCGCCAGCCACAACCCCGCCCAATGGAACGCCTTGAAGCTCCTCAACGAGAAGGGCGAGTTCATTTCAGCCGCTGAAGGCGCATGGTTGCTCGATGTGGCCGCCAAGGATGAATTTGAGTTTGTCACGATTGACAAGATTGGCAGTTATCAGCAAGTTGACGGCTGGATTGACAAGCATGTGGAAATGGTTTGCAAGCTGCCTTTGGTCAATAAAGAGGTGATCAAGCAAGCCCATTTCAAAGTGGCGGTTGATGCCGTCAACTCTACCGGTGGCATTGCCATCCCCAAAATGCTGCGTGCCTTGGGTGTGGACGACATCCTGGAGCTGAACTGCGAACCCACGGGTAACTTTGCCCATACGCCGGAACCCTTGGCCCAGAACCTTACCGACATCTGCCGTTATGTTCGAGAGCAGGGCTGCGACTTTGGCGTGGTGGTCGATCCTGATGTGGACCGTCTGGTCTTCGTGAAAGAAGACGGAGAACTGTTTGGCGAGGAATACACTTTGGTCTCGGTGGCCGACTTCGTGCTGAAGCACACTCCAGGCTCAACCGTGTCGAACCTCTCCTCTACCCGCGCTTTGCGTGACGTGACCCGTAGCCATGGCCAAGAGTATCATGCCGCCGCTGTGGGTGAAGTGAATGTAGTGGAAAAGATGAAGGAAGTGCATGCCGTGATCGGTGGCGAAGGCAATGGAGGCGTCATCTATCCTGAAATCCACTACGGCCGCGACGCTCTGGTGGGTACGGCGCTCTTCCTTACTCAACTGGCTGAAAAACGCATCAAGTGTTCCGAGCTGAAGAAGACGTATCCTTCCTATTTCATGTCGAAAAACAAGATCCAACTCACCGAGGGTATGGACGTGGATGGTATCCTTGCCAAGTTTGCCGAGAAGTTCAAGAACGAGAAAGTCACCACCATTGATGGTGTCAAAATTGACTTTGAGGAAGGCTGGGTCCATCTGCGCAAATCGAACACCGAGCCCATCATCCGCATCTATTCCGAAGGCAAATCGGAGGCTGAAGCGGAGCGGTTCGCCCAGATGATCCTCGGCTGTAAAGACATATTACAATGAAAGCAAAGAAAAACAAGCGGTCGCGAAAGAGTTACCAGTACCATGCGGTGACTTTCAAGCTCTCACAGGGGCAGTACCGGTCCCTCAGGAACTATTGCAAGGCACGTCGCACCACGCCCATCAAGTTGATCAAGCGTTGTATTTCGCGTTTCATCAGCAACTATGAATATGAGGTGCCGCCTGAGCTGTATGTGACTGAGAACCAACTTGCCTTGTTTGATGAAGAGCTTGATTTTCAGGGATCTGCAAATTAATTTTGAAAAAAATACAAAAAAAGGTTGCGCATACGGGTAAAAAGCGTATTTTTGCACCGCAATTCGCACCACGGAGAGGTGGGTGAGTGGCTGAAACCAACAGTTTGCTAAACTGTCGTATCCCGCAAGGGGTACCGGGGGTTCGAATCCCCCCTTCTCCGCGAAAGAAAGAAGACGATGGTTGCATCGTCTTTTTTTTCGGGGTATGGCGCAGTCCGGCTAGCGCACCTGCTTTGGGAGCAGGGGGTCGAAGGTTCGAATCCTTTTGCCCCGACCAACAACAATCAAGGAGTTACGAGTTTTCGTGACTCCTTTTTCCATCTGATTGAACGCATTATGGTAAAACACATTATTCTCTGGACATTGAATCCGGAATTGTCTGAAGATGAAAAGAACGCAGTGAAGGCTGGCATTAAGGAAGGCCTGGAAGGTTTGGTCGGCAAAGTACCGGGACTGATTGACGTGAAGGTTACTGTTGACGGACGGCTGGCCTCATCGACAGCCGATTTGATGCTGGATTGTTCGTTGGAAAATGCCGAGGCCCTGAAAGTCTATGCCTCGCATCCTGATCATCTGGCGGTGGCCAACACAAAGGTGCGTCCTTACACGGTCCAGAGGGCATGTTTGGATTTTGAACTATAATCGATTATAGTTCCCCTACGCTACCAACGTTTCCTTTGCGTGAGCCAAAGCCGCGTCGAAGTTGTCGTGGATGTTGCTGTCGCCGATCAACGCGGAGATGCTGCTCTTGTCGAGCGACTTGCGCACATTGGGCTGCACGCCTGAAAGGATTATCGTCTTGTTGTCGGTTTTGAGCGACTTGATGGCTTCCAGGAAGTTTCGCTCACCGGTCTCATCCATAAAAGGAACATGTCTCATTCGGATAATCAAGATTTTGGTTGAATCGGGACGGCCTTTCAATACCTCACTGAATTGCTTGGCGGCACCGAAGAAGAACGGACCGCTGATTTCGTAAATCTCGATTCCTTGTGGAATGTCGTCGTAGTTTTCCATGGTGTTGGTATCCAGATCGTTCATCAGGATGGCTTCGCCATTGTCGGCCATGCGTTTCATGAACATCAGCGATGCCAGCACGATGCCGACCTCGATGGCCACCGTGAGGTCAACCAGCACAGTGAGGAAGAAAGTGACAAGCAGAATGATGATATCGTAAGGCGAGCCGCGGAGGATGGACCTGAAGCTGCGCCATTCACTCATGTTGTAAGCCACCACGATGAGGATTCCTGCCAAGCACGACATGGGAATCAGTTTGGCGTAATTGCCCAAGCACAGCATGATGAGCAGCAGGGTGATGGCATGGACAATACCTGCAATCGGCGTACGACCGCCGTTCTTGATGTTGGTGGCCGTACGGGCAATGGCACCCGTAGCAGGAATGCCGCCAAACAACGGAGTAATGATATTGGCAATGCCCTGCCCTATCAACTCCGTGTTGCTGCGGTGATGGCTACCGATCATACCGTCGGCCACGACCGCCGACAGCAGCGATTCAATGGAACCCAGCAAGGCTATGGTGATGGCCGGCTGTACGTAATGGCTGAAGTTTTCCCAATGGACCTCGGGAATGTTAAGGGAAAAGCTTCCCTTGATTTCGCCAAACAGGCTCTCGATGGTCGTCACGGGGATGTCGAAGATGGTGACGGCAGCTGTCACTAGGATGATGGCCACAAACGAGCCCGGAATCTTGTTGGTCAGCCGGTTGAAGAGCAGGCTGATGACGATGGTGACCACGGTGATGCCCAAGGCCCAGTAGTTGATGGTTCCAAGGCTTTGGATATAGACCGCCCATTTGTCGATAAACTCTGCGGGCACCTCGGCGATTTCAAGTCCTAAAGCGTCCTTAATTTGGGTGGAGAAAATGGTCAAAGCGATGCCGCTGGTGAATCCGACCACGAGAGGATGGGGGATGAAACGCAGCAACGAACCCAATTTTAGCAAACCGAACATGATCATGAAAATACCGGCCAAGATGGTGGAAATCATCAGTCCGTCGAGCCCATATTGGGCTACAATTCCCGAAATGATGATCACAAAAGCGCCAGTAGGTCCGCCAATCTGCACACGGCTGCCACCCAATAAGGAAATCAGGAAACCTGCGATGATGGCGGTCACGATACCTTTGTCAGGCGACACTCCAGAAGCCACGGCAAAAGCGATGGCCAGCGGCAAGGCTACGATGCCTACGATGATGCCGGAAAACAGGTCTTTGGTGAATTGCTTTTTGGTGTATCCCTTCTTTAAAACACTGAAAAACTTGGGATAAAATACGTCTTTGATGTCAAACTTTGCCATTGTTCCGAATTAACTTGTGCAAAGTTATAAAAACAAATGGAAATGCCAAACCAATTTTTGTATCTTTGCAGTCTATGCATAAAACCATGAAAGTAGGTCTTTTCATTGATACATGGTACCCCATGGTTGACGGGGTCATCAAAGTGGTGGACAATTACGCCCGCCGATTGGTAAACTATTGTGATGTGGTGGTGTTCTGCCCAAAGGCACGGAACAGCAACAAGAAAGAGGATGCGAAACTGCCGTACAAGGTGGTGAGGTGTACTTCGTTACCGCTCATTACGAGCGATTATGACCTACCCACGCCCGTTTTGGATCCAAAGTTTGAGGCGCAACTGATCAAGAGCGGCATTGACCTTGTCCATATCCATTCTCCGTTCGCGGTTGGTCTGGCTGGAGTCCTGTATGCCAAGATTCACAAGCTTCCCGTGGTGGCTACCCTGCATTCGCAATACAAGCAGGACTTCGAGAAGTCGCTCAAACTTAAGCTGACCATGGACATAGCGATGGACACCATCATGCGGGTGTTCAATTCCTGCGACGAATGCTGGGCTGTGAACGGCGGCATCAAGGATCTTTATGTCCACGAATACGGACTGACCGCTACCTGCAAGGTGCGCCTCAACGCTACCGACCATCATCCGGTACCCGATCCCACCAAAGCCGCTCAGATTGTCAACGAAACCTACTGCATCCCCGCGAACGCCACGGTCTTCCTTTTTGTGGGACGGATCAATTTCATCAAGAACATTGACTTCACCGTGCGCGCTCTGGCGAAAGCCAAGGCCATGGGCTTGAAAAACTTCCGGATGCTGTTTGCCGGCAAGGGACAGGACGAGGAAAAACTTGCCGCTCTTGTGCGAGAACAAGGACTGACGGAGGAAGTAGTCATGTGCGGCCTGACGGATAAAGAGATGCTGGAAAACCTCTATTCACGGGCGAAGCTCTTCCTGTTCCCGTCGCTTTATGACGCCAACTCGCTAGTGCAAATCGAGGCGGCCTGCCAGGGCACTCCTACCCTATTCCTGGAAGGCGCCCGCACGGCAGCCACCGTCACGCCTGGCATCAATGGCTATGTGTGCCCTCCTGACGAGGAAAGTTACGCTCGGATGATCATGGACATCATGGCTGATCCAGAGGCTTACGAACGCATCTCTGTTGCCGCCCGCCGTGACCTTTACCTCAATTGGGACGATGTCGTGCGAAACGTTTTTGATGACTATAAAACCCTATGCCGATGAAAGCATACAAATTTGCCATGATGTCAAGGTGGAAGCTGCTTTTGATGGCTTTCATGCTCTTCTTCCCTGTGATTGCCAAGGCTGAAAACCATCCCTTCGGCGATGGACTGTTTCGTTATTCATCATTCGGACAGAGCCTGCTGGCAGACATTCATCCCAATT
>CAMYVD010000050.1 GCA_947302205.1 uncultured Bacteroidales bacterium | reverse complement strand
AGGCCTCGAAGGTCTTGCGGGGGTCACGGCCGGGTTTTTCCAACTCCTTCAGGATGTCGTTGACGGTCTCCAAGCCAAAGTCCTGTTCCACGTAATCCTTGGGGGTGATTTTGGCGATGAGTTCCTTGTTGCCAATGAGCTCGTTTACCTTGACGTTCAGCTGCTTGGCCATCTTCTCCACGATGTGGTAGCTCTCGGGATGGACAGCACTCTGGTCCAAGGGGTTGTTGCCGCCATGGATGCGGAGGAAGCCTGCGCATTGCTCAAAGGCCTTGTCGCCCAACCGTGGCACTTCCTTGAGCTGTTTGCGGCTCTTGAAACCTCCTAATGCCTCACGGTAATCGATGATGTTGCCGGCTAAGGCTGGCCCCACACCGCTGACGTAGGAGAGGAGCTGCTGGCTGGCGGTGTTGAGCTCCACGCCGACGGCGTTCACGCAACTCATCACGGTCTGGTCGAGGCTCTCGCCCAGCTTTTTCTGGTCTACATCATGCTGGTATTGGCCTACGCCGATGCTCTTCGGGTCGATCTTCACCAATTCAGCCAACGGATCCATCAGGCGGCGGCCGATGCTGACGGCACCACGCACGGTGATATCGTAGTCGGGGAACTCGTCGCGAGCGATCTTGGAGGCAGAATACACTGAGGCGCCGCTCTCGCTCACCATCACGGCGGTAAGGTCACGATCGAACTTGATGTAACGGATGAAGTCCTCGGTCTCGCGTCCGGCTGTGCCGTTGCCTATGGCGATGACTTCTACCTTATAGGCGTCCACAAGGCTCTTGACCTTGCGCATGGCGCCGGTGACGTCCGACTTGGGTGGGTGAGGGTAGATGGTTTCGTTGTGCAACAAGGCTCCCATCTCGCTGAGTATCACCACTTTACATCCAGTACGGAATCCTGGGTCGATGGCTAATACCCGTTTCTGGCCCATCGGGGCGGCCAGCAACAGTTGCTTGAGGTTTTCGGCAAAGACACGGATGGCGGTCTCGTCTGCTTTATCTTTGTAAAAGTTCCGGATCTCGGTCTCGATGCTTGGTTCCAGCAGGCGTTTCCATGAGTCGGCGATGGCTTCGTGCACCAGCTCTGATGAGGGGTTGCTGTTTTTGATGAAGATCTTTTCCAATGTGTCGATGACGTATTCGTTATCGACTTTGACCTTCAGCTTGACGATGCCTTCCTCTTCGGCGCGGAACAGGGCTAAGATGCGGTGTGAGGGGGCTTTGGCGATGGGTTCGCTGAAGTCGAAGTACTGTTGATAGGTTTTGCCTTCTTCCTCTTTGCCCTTGATGACGGTGGCGCTGAGCTCGCCTCTCGCATGGTAGAGTTTGCGGATGCGGTTGCGGCCGTTGATGTGCTCGGAGATCCACTCGGCCATGATGTCCTTGGCGCCTTGCAGGGCTTCGTCCACGTCGTTGACGCCTTTCTGTGCGTTCACATAGCGGCTGGCGAGTCGCTCCAGGTCGCTGGCGTTCTGGCCCATGATCTGGGCGGCCAAAGGCTCCAGACCTTTCTCGCGGGCGATGGCGGCTCGGGTGCGACGCTTGGGCTTGTAGGGGAGATAGAGGTCTTCGACTTCCTGCAAGGTGTTGGCGTCCAGTATTTTCCGCTCCAATTCAGGGGTGAGCTTCCCTTGCTCACGGATGGATTCGATGACGCTTTCCTTGCGTTTTTGCAGTTCGATGAGTTGTGCCAGGCGTTTCTGCACGGCGGCCACGTTTTCCTCGTTCATCGTGCCGGTCATCTCCTTGCGGTAACGGGCGATGAAGGGGATGGTGGCGCCTTCGCCAAGCAGTTTGACGACGTTGGCCACATGGGTGGGCATCAGGTTAAGCTCCTGTGCGATTTGCAGGCTGAAGGTATGTTGGTCTGTCATTTTTTTGCCGATTTTTGACAAAAATACAGTTTTTTTGCTATATTTGCACAAACTAAACCTCTCATGATGAAAAGAATTTACCTCTACACAGTGCTCTTGACGGCACTTCTGGCCTTTACGGGCTGCGGCGAAAAGCGTGAAAAAGTCACCGCTGTTAGAACTACGGTACAAACTGCGGAAGTGGGGATGACCTTGAAGGATATTGCCACGATGAGCTATAGTGAATCCAATCCTGTTGCATTGTCTACGATGGAGGAGGCTTATTCTCCCTTGATGGCCAAATTGCATCCGGCGTTTCGCAAAGCCAGCATCTGGTTGGGAGTGATCGCCCTTGTGATGTTTGTGGTGTTCCTTTACCCGACAATCCGGCGTTCCAAATTCTGGAACCTGGCCCTGATGATTCTCTATGCGGGGCTGTTGTTCCTCGTGGGCAAATATTGCATCATGCCCACTTGGATCATGATGATTGCGATTCCTTTCATGGCTTATGTGGTTTGCTATCCGCTCCTGTATACAAGCCTTTCGCGTTCCTATGTGTGGATTGCCGGTGTTCTTGCGGTAGGTGCCTCAGCCTTGTATCTGTGGCCTTACGTGGGTGTTGTCGATGAAAGCGGCTTCGGCTTAATGCGTCTGGTGCTGTGGGTGTTGATGGCGGGTATCTCTTTCGTGATCATCTTTTATCTTACGAATGGCAACAGCGAGGATGTTTGCCCGCATTGCGGTTATTTCGCAAGTCATAAAAGGGGAGATAGGCGTTTAACGGGGACGGATGTGTCATACGACACTGAGACAGATACGGTTTATGATGGAACTACTGTAAGTCATAGGGATAATACAAAGGTTATAACCAAGCATTACCACGACGAAACCTATAATACGGAGACGATCACGTTCAATTATGACACGGACCGTACCTGCATGCGTTGCGGTGGAAAGTTCATTACCAAGCACTCTGCTGTACAGACTACCAGGAAACGGGTTGGATGACCTTTGCTTCAGGAATCTTTGATTCTTCTATTGTCATCATATCCCTGTCAAGTATCACGTAATCAGCGTCTTTTCCAACTTCGATGCTGCCTTTGCGGTGTTCGAGGAAACAGCCTTCGGCCACCCAGATGGTGATGGACCGTAAGGCTTGTTCTCGGGTGAGGGCGTTTTCCATTTGGAAGCCTTCAACGGATGTGCCATCCAGATGTTTGCGGGCTATGGCAGCATAGAAGGTGTAGATGGGACTGATGTCCTCGATGGGGAAGTCGGTGCCGTTGATGAGCCAGCCGTTTTGTTGGAGCAGACGCTGGTAGGCATAGGCGTTTTTGATGCGTTCCGGTCCCAGTCGTTCGCCAGCCCAGTCCATGTCGGAAGTGCAGTGGGTGGTCTGGACGGAGGGGATGATTGAGTAGTCCTGATAGTGTTTAAAATCCTCTTCATCAACGACTTGCGAGTGCTCAATGCGCCAACGCAGATCGTTTTGGCCCTTCAGGAATTCCGAATAGATGTCGATGATATGATGCACGCCTCCGTCACCGATGGCATGGCAGCAGACCTGATAGCCGGCATCGAAGGCCTTTTGGCAGACGTGGCGGTAAAACTCGTCGCTTTCCAAAAACATTCCGCTGGTTTCGGGAGCGTCGCTGTAAGGCTCCATGAGTTTTGCCCCTCGCGAACCTAGGGCGCCGTCGGCATAGATCTTCACGCTTCGGACGGTGAGAAGGTCCTTGTCGATGATGCCTTGACCCATGAAATAGTCCATGGTTTCATCATCTGGATTGACCATTGCATTGACGTGAATCTTCAATAAACCAGCTTCTTGTAGGCTATCAATTAAAGTGATGGTTTCGATATCCAAACCAGCATCGGTAACGCTTCTCAGACCCACTTCCCAGCATTTTTCCTGGGCCGCCAATAGGGCATGGATCTTCTCTTCACGGGTCATCGGGGGGATCAAAGCCTTGGCTACGTCGGCGGTGTTGTCGAGCAAGATGCCGGTGCAACGGCCGTCTTTTACCAAGGCCATGCCGCCGTCTTGACGGTAGTTTTTGTCAATACCGGCCAAGTCCAATACCTCCTTGGAGACGAGCACAGCGTGGCCATCTACACGGGTAAGCAGAACTTTACGGCCCGGGAACTCTTTTTCAAGACGTTGGTTGTCAGGAAATTCCGCTGGATTCCAAAGGTTTTGGTCCCAGCCCCGACCCAGAAGCCATTCGGCGGGATGGAGGCTGTCGTGGACTTTCAGCCGTTCGATGACCTCGTCGTAGGATTGGCAACCTTTCAGGTCGGCCCAACGGACAAGGTTTTCGGCGTACCCGCTGAAGTGGCAGTGGCCGTCCATGAAGCCAGGGTAGACGGCACGGCCTTGAGCGTCAACTACTTCCGATGCTGTATAATGGCTCATGATGTCGTTTTCAGAGCCAACGGCGACGAACTTGCCGTCTTTTGCGGCGAAGGCCTCAGCCATGCTGAAATCAGCGTCTACGGTGTATATTTTGGCGTTGTGGACGATAAGGTCCACTGGTGTTTTATGGGTACAAGAGGACACGATTAGGGCGTAAAACAGGATGAATAAAGCGGATTTTTTCATGGTTTATGGATGTTCAGATAAGATTCAATCTCTTGGTCAAGTTCTTTTGGCGTGCCCGAAAGTAGGGGTTTGCCCTTGGCCACCACCCACATCGTTGAGGCGTGTTTCATCAACAGTTCCAGGTCGTGGGAGCTGTAGAGAATGGTTTTGTGTTCCTCCTTGGCGAGGCGATCGATCAAAAGCATCAGTTCCACCTTGCTGGGGTAATCGAGAAAAGCGGTGGGTTCGTCCATGTAGATGATAGGGGTGTCCTGCACCAAGGCTTTGGCGATCATCACCTTTTGTTTTTCGCCATCACTTAATGAAACGAAATCTCTGTCAATCAATGGTTCGATTCCTATGATTTGAAGCTTTGCTTGAATCATGGAATAGTCCTCATCATGGAGCTTGGCCATTAGCCCTGAGTGGGGATAACGGCCTGCGGCGACGATGTCGAAGACCCTCAAAAAGAGGTCGTCGGGCTTTTCGGTGAGCACCAGGCTGAAGCGCTTGGCGCGCTCGTTAGGGGTATATTCTGCCGGAGGTTTCCCGCACAATTCCACGTTGCCGCCGATAGGTTTCAGGTTGCCTGTAAGGGTCTTGAAGAGCGTGGTCTTGCCGCTACCGTTGGCACCTACCAAAGCCACAGCCTCGCCTTCGTGCAAAGCCGCATCGATAGGGGGCATCAAGGCGTTGCCTTTATAGCCGATTTCGAGTCCGAGGGTACGCAGCACTTCTTTCATTTCGACAACACTTTTTGACGGTGGAAAATGACGTAAATCACTATGGGAGCGCCAATTAGGGCGGTGACGGAGTTGATGGGCAGGTTGCCGTCGAAGCCGGGCAGCCTGGCGATGAGGTTGCAAAGCAAGGCCAGGTCCATGCCGATGACGGCAGTGGCGGGTGTCAGCACAAAGTGGTTGCTGGTGTGGTAGGTGAATCTAGCCAGATGGGGTACTGCCAGACCGATGAAGGCGATGGGGCCGCAGAAGGCGGTGATGACGGCCATCAGGAATCCGGAGACCAAGATGGTCAGCAGGCTCGCCCTCCTTAAATTCAGTCCAAGATTCTCTGCGTATCTATCTCCTAAAAGTAATAAATTCAGTGATTTGGATAATAAGAATGAAAGTATTACTCCAAGTGAAATTGTGGCTGCCAAATAGCCTAATTGGCTCTTTCCGACATTGGAGAAACTGCCGAATCCCCAAATGACGAAGGTGTGTACATCTTCCTTTTGGCTGAAGAATTTCAGCACGTCGGTCACCGAACCGGCGATGTAGGCGATCATAATGCCCACCAGGATCAAGCTCACCATGCTCTTCAGCCGTGAACTCAAGGCCAAAATGAGCAACAGTACCAGGAAAGCTCCCGCAAATGCGGCGATGGTCACCCCTACGGTGGACCATCCCGGCATGGCGCTGACCGCCATGCCGCTGAGCTTTCCCGTGAGCAGTACCACGATGGCGACCCCTAAGCTGGCGCCGCTGGAGATACCCAGGATCGACGGATCGGCCAAAGGGTTGCGGAAAAGGGTCTGCATCAACAAACCGGAAATGGAAAGCCCGATACCGGCAAACAATGCCGTAATCGCCTGTGGCAGACGGTATTCGAGGATAATGGTGCGGTAAGTTTCATCGCCTCCACCCGTCACGACGGCCCAAAACTCCGACAAGGGCACGCTCACGCTGCCTACGATCAGGTTGAGCACGAAAAGCAGCATCCCCGCCAAGAGTATCAGCAGGGTAGGCAGCCAAGTCCGTGTGGGTCTCCTCTCGTTCATGACGGTGCAAAGATAAGAAAACTTCCCGTTTCTCATGCGGGATTGGGATTTTTAACGTATATTTGCAAGTTAATTCAAAACTAAGGGAAATGGGTTTCTTTTATCGACACAAACCAAGGGGATTCAACTATATTCCAAGATATTACGACCCTCAAAAGGAAGAATGGGAGCGCAAAAAGGCCGAGGCAGGCTACGACTCCCAATTGAGCCATGAGGAGCAGTTGCGCCTTGAGATGCGCAAGAAATGGGGGACGGAAAAGGACAAGGAAGACCCGAGCGAGCGCCGTTCCAAAATGCTGAGAACCATCATCATCGTTGGTATTGTGGTGGTGGCGTTCTACTACATTTTCTGCACCCCGATGTTCACCAATATCGTCTCTGGTTTAATGGGCAAATAACCGCTGCCATGCTTGACGTCATCAAATTACTTCCTGACAGTGTGGCGAACCAAATCGCTGCGGGTGAGGTTGTGCAACGGCCCGCTTCAGTGGTTAAAGAGTTGATGGAGAACTCGTTGGATGCGGGTGCCACCCAGATTGACCTCGTCGTGAAAGACGCCGGTAAGGCGTTGGTCATGGTGGTCGATAACGGCTGTGGTATGTCGGAAACGGATGCCAAGCTCTGCTTTGAGCGCCATGCCACTTCCAAGATCAGCAAGGCCGAGGACCTGTTCTCCATCCGCACCATGGGCTTCCGTGGCGAGGCGCTGGCCAGCATCGCGGCCATTGCCCAGGTGGAGCTCAAGACCCGCCGCAAGGAGGACGAGGTGGGGGTGAAGATCGTCAACGAAGGCTCCGTCATCAAGGAACAGACGCTGGCCCCGATGGCTGTGGGGACGACCTTTACCATTAAGAACCTGTTTTTCAATGTCCCGGCCCGGCGCAACTTCCTGAAATCGCCTGCCGCCGAGATGCGTCACGTGGTGGAGGAATTCACCAGGGTGACCCTGATGAACCCCGAGGTGGGCTTCACGCTCACCAGCGATGGCAAAGAACTCTATCACCTCTATCCGGGCAACCTCAAACAACGCATCATGGGGCTTTTCGGGAGCAACTACGACGGTAAGTTGCTGCCTGTCAATCAAGAAACCGATCGCGTCAGCATCCACGGCTTCATTGTCAAGGCGGAATTTGCCAAAAAGACCCGTGGCGAGCAGTATTTCTTTGTCAACAAGCGCTTTATCAAGCATCCATACCTGCATCACGCGATCGAGAACGCTTTCCTGGAGATGATTCCCAAGGACAGCTTCCCGGGCTATTTCCTTAACATTGAGGTCGATCCGGCGGATATCGATGTCAACATCCATCCCACGAAGACGGAAGTTAACTTTTTGGATGTCAAGTTGGTATATGCCATTCTGCATGCTGCCGTGCGCAAAGCCATTGGCCAAAACAACCTCTCGCCAATGATCGATTTCGATGAGCCGACCAATCTCGGTTTCGATTTCGGTGAGGTGGTCAAGTCGTCCAATCCCATTGTGCAGCCATCCATTCCCATTGATCCGACCTACAATCCTTTCCATCAGAAAAAGGAGTTTTCGAAGAGTTCTTTTGGCGGCGGTTATGGCTCTGGTGAGAAGAAAAATGAGGTTGGTGATTGGCGTTTGCTTTATGGTGAACGAACCGATGAGCCCTCAAAAAATGACTCTCAAGATACTTCAAGCAATACTTTAGATAAATCAAAGTATATTCAATTAAATCAGTCCTATATCATTACAACGGTTAAGTCTGGTTTGTTGGTCATTGACCAGCATTTGGCGCATTACCGCATCCTCTTTGAGAAGTTCCTGAAAGAGTTGGAGAGCGACTTGGGCCATTCGCAGCAGGAGCTGTTCCCGCAGCCTTTTACCTTGAACGCCAACGATGCTTCCGTCTTGCATGAGATGATGCCCGAACTCCAGCGTTTGGGTTTTGTTTTGGAGCAGGTCAACGCCACCACTTTCATGATCAACGGCACACCGGCCGACCTCTCAGGGTGCACTCCAGCTGATCTGTTGGAGAAGATGCTCGAAAACTACAAGATCAACCGTACCGACCTGCAGCTCGACCGTAAGCTGTGCATGGCCAAAACCATGGCTTTGCAACTGTCTATCAAGGCGCAAACGCCGCTGTCAGAACTGGAGATGCAGAACATTGCCGACCAGTTGTTTGGATGCAGCGTGGCTGAAATCGCCCCTGACGGCAAAAAGATTTACACGTTATTAACCCTCGAAGAATTAACTCAAAAACTATGAACGACCAATATAGTCCAACCGGTTTCTCATTTTTGCCAGTAGTAGTCAAAAACTTATTGATTATCAATGGTATATTGTATTTAGCAGACATCGTTTTAGTGCGTTTTGGCATCCAATTGAGCGATATACTGGGTCTCCATTTCTTTATGGCTTCAGGCTTCAGGCCGTGGCAGTTGTTGACCTACATGTTCATGCATGGCAATTTTTCCCACCTGTTTTTCAATATGTTCGCCCTTTGGATGTTCGGTAACACACTGGAGAACATCTGGGGTACGAAGCGCTTTTTGATCTATTATCTGCTGTGCGGTTTGGGCGCAGGTTTGATGCAGGAAGGGGTTCAATACATTGAATACGTCACCCACCTGTCGCATTATCAGAATGTCAATATGGGCACGGCCATCATCCCAATGTCGGAATATCTCAATTACATGACAACTGTGGGAGCCTCGGGCGCCATCTACGGCTTGTTGCTCGCATTCGGCATGATGTTTCCCAATTCGTTGATTTACTTGTATTTCGTGATGCCTATCAAGGCCAAATGGTTTGTGGTGGGGTATGCGGTGATTGAGTTGATGACGGGCCTCTTCTCCGCTGGTGACCATGTGGCTCATTTTGCCCATCTTGGCGGTATGCTGGTGGGTTTGATCATCATTTTGGTTTGGAAAAAGAAAGGCCGTTTATATTGATGCGTGATGAAAAAAGAGGATAAGAAAGAATCGAAGAAGAAAAGCAGCAAGAAAAGTAGTAGGAAAAGAGGCTTTTTTGGAAGACTGTTCGTGTTTCTGCTGACTATCTTGGCTTTTATCGGTGTGATGGCCATGGCCATGAGCGTGCTGAGCAGCTATGTGGATCCTGTCAAATTCCCGTGGATGGCCTACTTTGGTTTGGCATTCTGGGTGATTTTCCTGTATAACATCATGATACTCATGTTTTTGCTATTGTTGTGGTCAAGAATGGCATGTTTCTCAATTATAGCATTAATCATTTCAATACCAGGCGTTTACAAGTCGTTTTCAGCTGGTTCGGCTCAAGAAGGAGGAGAGTTACGTGTGATGTCGTATAACGTGCTGAATTTCAGTGATTATCATGGATTAGGGAAGAGCCGCGAAGAGGTTGCCAATCGTGTGGCTAACTTCGTCTTAGAGAATAATCCTGATGTGCTTTGTATCCAGGAGTTCTCCGAATTTATGCCGAAGTTGGGAAGGAAAGACTGCATTGCCCAATATGGTGAGTTGCTTAAGATGCCCTACCAGTATTACCATACCAAGCAGCACTATGGCGGTAACGTAATTTTCTCGAAATACCCACTCTCAGCCTTGGATGTTGACGATGTCATGGGTGGAGAGAATGAATATGGCGCTGTGGCTAAAGTGGATGCGGGGAAAAAAGGCGTCTTTTACGTGGTTTGCTGCCATCTCGCTTCTTTCCAGCTGACCAATGATGAGATCACGGTGTTTTCGGATACCGGCAACAGTAAGGAAGAAGTGAAGACCAAAAGCAAGTCTATTCTTGTGAAACTGAAGAATGCCTATGAGAAACGTAGTCAGGAAGTTAGCAAGATGCTTGAGGATATCCCGAACGACGGTCGCGCCATAGTGCTCTGTGGCGATTTCAACGATACACCGCTGTCCTATACCTACCATCAGATCAAGCGGGCAGGATTCGCCGACGGCTTCGTCGAGGCAGGAAGGGGCGTGGGACGTACCTATGCAGGCAAACTGCCCATGCTGCGAATCGACTATGTGTGGGGGAATGGCCAGATCCAGCCTACGGCGTTTAAACGCCTGAAATTCAAAGGCTCGGATCATTTCCCAGTGATGATGGAATTCAATGTGAACCATGGACTTTAAACTGGTATCGGACTTTGCGCCTACGGGCGACCAGCCGGAAGCCATTCGGCAACTCGTGGAGGGTTTGCAACGTGGCGACCGCGCCCAGACGTTGCTTGGCGTGACGGGATCAGGCAAAACCTTCACCGTGGCCAATGTGTTGGCCCAACTCAACCGTCCTGCCTTGGTGTTGAGCCATAACAAGACGCTGGCAGCCCAGCTTTATGGCGAGTTCAAGGCTTTCTTCCCCGAAAATGCCGTCGAGTATTTCGTCTCGTATTATGACTACTATCAGCCGGAGGCTTTCATCCCTTCGACGAACACCTATATCGAGAAAGACCTCTCCATCAATTCCGACATTGAGAAGTTGCGCCTGAGCACTACTACAGCCTTGATGTCGGGGAGGAGGGACATCATTGTGGTTTCCTCAGTGTCGTGCCTCTACGGCATCGGCAATCCCGACGATTTCACCGAAAATGTCATTTACCTTGCCCGTGGACAACAGATCAAGCGCGACGATGTAGCGAAGGCCCTGGTCAACTCCCTCTATACCCGTAACGAGATTGAGTTCACGCCTGGCAAATTCAGGATCAAAGGGGAGACCCTCGATGTGTTTCCTGCCTATGCTGATATCGCTTACCGCCTGGTGTTCTGGGACGATGAAATCGATGCTATCGAGAGCTTCAATCCTGTGACGGGCAGCCGTATCGAGGAGATCTCGGAGGTCACCATTTTCCCGGCGAATATCTTCATTACCTCCCAAGCCAAGCTGAAATCGGCTATTGACGAGATTCAGCAGGATATGTTCAAGCAGGCCGATTATTTCCGTGAGATTGGCAAAAATATGGAAGCCAAGCGATTGGAGGACCGTGTGAACTATGATATCGAGATGATGCGGGAATTGGGCTACTGCTCTGGCATTGAGAACTATTCCCGCTATTTCGACGGTCGTAAACCGGGAACAAGGCCGTTCTGCCTGCTCGACTATTTCCCTGACGACTTCATCACCGTCATCGATGAGAGTCACGTCACGGTGCCCCAAATCAGGGGAATGCACGGCGGCGACCGCTCGCGCAAGCAGACTTTGGTGGAATATGGCTTCCGTTTGCCTTCCGCATTGGATAACAGACCATTGGAATTCCATGAGTTTGAGGCGCTTACGGGGCAAAAAATCTATGTCAGCGCTACCCCTGCCGATTATGAGCTCCAACAGAGCGAAGGCGTGTATGTGGAGCAAATCATCCGTCCCACGGGTCTGCTCGATCCTGTGATCGAGGTGAGGCCGAGCGTCAATCAGGTGGATGACCTTCTGGAAGAGATCCGTAAGGTGAAGGAGAAACAGCAGCGTGTGCTGGTGACCACTTTGACCAAACGCATGGCCGAGGAGCTGAATACCTATCTCAACAACCTGAAAATCAAGGCAAGATACATTCATTCCGACGTGGATACCTTGGAGCGTGTGGAGATCCTGCGTGGACTTCGCTTGGGCGAGTTCGACGTGCTGGTGGGCGTGAACCTGCTCCGTGAGGGCTTGGACCTTCCTGAAGTCAGCTTGGTGGCCATCCTCGATGCGGACAAGGAAGGCTTCCTGCGCTCCGAACGTTCGTTGACTCAGACGGCAGGCCGTGCCGCCCGTAACGCCGAGAGCAAGGTCATCATGTACGCCTCAACCATCACTGAGTCCATGCAAAAGACCATCGACGAGACCAACCGTCGCCGTGCCAAGCAAATCGCTTACAACGAGGCGCATGGCATCGTGCCCAAAACCATTGTGAAAGCCATTGATGTGTCGCTCTCCGAAGCCACCGGCAGAAAGGGCTTCGTGGCCTATCCTGAGCAAGAGGAACGCCTCTCAAGCGGAGTCGCCGAACAAGTTGAATACAAGACCAAGAAACAAATTGAGAAAGCCATTCTCGAAGCCAAGCGCAATATGGAAAAGGCCGTCAAGGAGATGGATTTCATCGCCGCTGCCGCTTATCGTGACGAGATGGCAAGGTTGAAGGAAATGGAAACCAACTTCAAGGCTGAGTGAAAAACGCCTTGATCTCGTCCTCTTTCATGTTTCGTAAGCCGTATTCATGGACGATGGTTCCGCCGTCCACAAAGACTATGGTTGGGAAATTGCCGTCAATGACCTTCAGGAGGCTGATGACATCCTCATACAACACACTGCGGTATTCTGCCGATTCCGATTTCTCGTAAAACTTCCCGATGCCTTCGTTGGTGCCGATGAAGACATAGGTAACCCGTTCGGGAGGAAAGCCGTATAGCTGTTGCATGAGCGAGAGTTTGTGCGCTGCCAGTTGGCAGAACTCGCAAGCGGTCGATAAAAAGGCCACCACCTGCTTGCCTTCAGTCAGATGGTATGCATCCAAAGGCGGAGTGGTTATCGTTTCGGCAAACAAGGCCTCATCCACATGCCTTTCGGCGTTGTAACTTGGGGTGAAATTATCGGGCGGTGAGATCGTAAACACCGCTACGGATGAGGCAATTACCACACCGATCAAAGCCAGACACTGGCCTTTGAACTGGAATCCCTTGACGTTGTATGTCAAAGCGAGAAGACCCATCAGGACCAAGTTTTTCAAGAGGCTCTGCCAAGGATTGAATGGCAACAGCTCGCCAAAACAATGGCAACTGTCGGTCCGGCCGATCATCTGGGCATAGACCAACAAAAGGGTATAGCCTGCAAGCATCGCTATGCAGCCCCACCACATTAGCTTGTGGAAACAGTTGGAAACCAGGCCTATGCCTAACACTACCTCTAAAATAATAGCAGCCCTCGCCACCAAAAAGCAGAAGTTTAGGCTGAAAAAGTGGTAGCTGTAGATATAGATCTCAAACTTATCCATGTCGACGATCTTTAAGACCGCCGAAACAATAAAAATCAGGCCCAACAATACTTTTAGTATGATGGGCCCAATGGTTTTAAACGATTTCACGCGAAAGACCGGTTAAATCTTGGTGCAAGTGACCAGTTCGTAGCCAGAGAAAGTGGTCTCCAGATCAGAGCAGTTACCTTCTGTAATGTGGGTCGTTCCTAAGTCAATAGTGACAGTGCCGAGATTGGCTTGGCATTTGCAATCTTTTTCCTTTGAGCATGAAGCGCAACCGATCAGTGCGATAACAGCAATAGCTAACAAAACTTTTTTCATTATCTTAGAATTTAAGGGTTAAACGATAATTAGTGCAAAGATAGGCGGTTTTGGCATAAAATGCAAAATTCTTTCAATTTTTTTCAGGATTTCCGTATATTTGCGCAAACTTAACACTTTGTATCATGAGACTATTATTGATTAGCAACTCCACCAATTTCGGGGAGACCTATCTGGCTTGGGCAGTCAACCAGATCGAATATTTCTGCCTGCAGAACAACCTCAAACCCAATAGCCGTGTCATTTTCGTCCCCTTTGCCGGCGTTAACATCGCCGGGAAAGCCTATCCGGAAAGCTACGATGCTTACGAAGCCAGAGTGCAGAAGGTTTTCCTTGAGAAGTTCGGCTTCACCAACTTCACTTCGGTGCATCACTTCGACGATAAGGTGAAGGCCGTGAAAGAGGCCGACCTGATCGTGGTGGGCGGTGGCAACACTTTCCATCTGGTGGCTGAGATGCACAAATATGGTTTGATGGATGCCATCCGTGAGCGCGCCATGGCTGGCGTTCCTTATATCGGTTGGAGCGCTGGCAGCAACGTGGCTTGCCCCACACTTTGCACTACCAACGACATGCCTATCGTGCAACCGGCTTCGTTCAAGACCTTGAACCTGGTGC
>CAMYVD010000049.1 GCA_947302205.1 uncultured Bacteroidales bacterium | reverse complement strand
GACCGTCGCACCTTCATTTAAAATCTATTACAATTTCTGATACACCGTCGCCACTAGGTCCATGATGACCAGCAAACCCAACCCGTGGGCTGTGTCAATCAGCTCCATCAACTCTTCGGGCGTACCGAAACGCGAGTACATCTACCTGAATCCTTGTGATAACGCCTTTGAGTTGCGGAAGGGAATTGACAACGAAATCCCAGAGCGCAAATACGAAAACAACAAATTATTAATCCGTACCCATAAAGCTGCATGATAAAACTCTGAAAAGAGCTTGCGGGGAATCAAAAAGAATCCCTTCGATACCAAGCTCACACGCAGCCTTGACGTTGGCGGCATTGTCGTCAATAAAAACGGTCTCATCAGCCTTGATGCCAAAACGCTTCAATGCCAACTCAAAAATACGATGATCAGGCTTCATTACATGCTCAATGCCAGAGATCACCATGTCTTCCATCAGGTCGAGAACAGGATAGACATGACGCACCAAAGCAAAAGTCTCCTCCGACCAATTAGAGAGGCCAAAGATACGATATCCCTTCGCTTTCAGATCCTTGATTAAATCTTCCATCCCTGGAATCTGTCCGCCCATCATCTGCATGAAGCCATCGTAATACATACGGATTTCCTTCTCCCACTCGGGATGCTCGGCAACCAATTCCGCTGTGCCTTCAGCAACAGGTTTACCATTATCATGTTGGGCATTCCACTCGTAAGTGCAGATGTTCGTCAAAAACCATTCGGCCTTGTCTTTATCGCCAAAATAAGGGTCATAGAGGTAATGGGGATTCCAATCCAACAGCACCCCGCCATAATCGAAAATGATGTTTTTAATCATCGGTCTTAGTGTTTGCGTTTTCAGCTTCCTTTTTCATACTCTTGTACTCTTCCATATAACTTGCCGTGATCACGCCCGAAGGAAGTGCAATGACAGCAATGCCAAACAAAGCCGAGAACATACTTACAAGTCTTCCGAAATTAGTAACCGGAGTCAGGTCGCCATATCCAACAGTGGTAAGGGTGACCGTGGCCCAATACAAAGCATCGAAAAAGCTCTCGAAAGTCACCTCACCCGTCACCGGATTAATGCGAGGCTCAACAATGAACATGACCAAGGCCGTAATCACGACATAAAAGACGGCAATGCCCAAGACGGAAAGAAGGACAACCTTTTCCTTCCTCAGCACCTTGTTCAGCATCCGCATCTGCTCAAAATAACGAAGGAACCTGAAAAGCCTCAGTACTCTCATCAGCCTTGTGACACGGAAAACTTTGAACCCGTTTGACATGGGGCTGAAACACGGAAGTATGGACAACAGGTCAACAATTGCCCATGCCGTAAATGGATAAAGGACAAAAGACCAGAATCCTTTCTTAAGACGAAAATCAGCGGTAGCCCAACGGAGCAGATAATCCATGATGAACAAACCGCAGGTAATCCACTCGATGTACCGAAAGATGGGATACACATTGACAAACATAAGTGGAATGATGCTGGCCAAAATCGCCAAAAACATGATGGAATCGTAAACAGTGCCTGAATTGCTGTCTTCTCTACCCTGTTCTAGTATCCTATAGATTTTTTCTCTACTAATCACTGGTATTCGGAATTAGAAACTAAACTTTTCGCAAAGGTATTCATTTTTCACGAAAAAAAATCCTAATTTTGCACCTCATTTATTATGACTATGGAAATCAGCAGCAAATACAGCCCTCAGGAAGTTGAAGGCAAATGGTACGAACACTGGATGGACAAGAACTACTTCCACTCCACTCCCGACGAACGCGAACCCTATACCATCGTGATCCCGCCGCCGAATGTGACCGGCGTGCTTCACATGGGCCACATGATGAACAACACGATTCAGGATATCCTGATCCGCCGCGCCCGCATGCAAGGCAAGAACGCCTGCTGGGTGCCCGGTACCGACCATGCCTCCATAGCCACTGAAGCCAAGGTGGTAAACCGCTTGGCGCAGCAGGGCATCAAGAAAACTGACATCGGCCGTGAAGAGTTCCTGAAGCATGCTTGGGACTGGACCCATGAACATGGCGGCATCATCCTCAAGCAGTTGCGCCGCCTCGGCTGCTCATGCGACTGGGAACGCACCTCATTCACCATGGATGAAATCCGCTCGAAGAGCGTCATCCGCGCCTTCGTGGACTTGTATAACAAAGGCTTGATTTACCGAGGCGTACGCATGGTCAACTGGGACCCCAAGGCCCTGACCGCCTTGAGCGACGAGGAAGTCATCTTCAAGGATGAGCACAGCAAGCTGTTCTACCTCCGTTACTACCTCCATGAGGACGACGGCACGGGCGCCACAGGCGCTGAAGGTGAGATCATCCACACCGATGAGAAAGGTCGCCGTTACGCTGTAGTGGCCACCACACGTCCCGAGACCATCATGGGCGACACTGCCATGTGCATCAATCCTGCTGACCCGAAGAACCAATGGCTGCGCGGCAAGAAAGTCGTGGTGCCGCTGGTCAACCGCGTGATCCCCGTCATCGAGGACGACTATGTCGACATCGAGTTCGGTACGGGTTGCTTGAAGGTTACCCCCGCCCACGATGTGAACGACTACATGTTGGGTGAGAAACACAACCTCCAAAGCATCAATATCTTCAACGACGATGCCACCATCAGCGAGGCCGCCGGCATGTACATCGGCATGACCCGCGAGGACGTGCGCAAGCAGATCATCATCGACATGAAGGAGGCTGGATTGCTGGAGAAGATTGAAGACTATAACAACAAGGTGGGTTACTCCGAGCGCACTAACGTGCCGATCGAGCCGAAGCTCTCCATGCAGTGGTTCCTCAAGATGGAACACCTCGCCGACATCGCGCTGAAACCCGTGCTCAACGGTGACATCAAGTTCTATCCTGCGAAATACGTCAACCTCTACCGCCACTGGCTCGAGAACATCAAGGACTGGTGCATCAGCCGTCAGCTATGGTGGGGCCATCAGATTCCCGCCTACTACCTTCCCGAAGGCGGTTTCGTAGTCGCCGAGACCCCTGAAGAAGCCTTGAAACTTGCTATTGCCAAAACAGGCAACGCTGGACTGACCTTGAACGACCTGCGCCAAGACGACGATGCTTTGGATACCTGGTTCAGTTCCTGGCTGTGGCCTTTGTCGCTCTTCAACGGCATCCTCGATCCCGACAATAAAGAATTCAAGTACTACTACCCCACCAACGACCTCATCACCGCCCCCGACATCATCTTCTTCTGGGTGGCCCGCATGATCATGGCCGGTGAGGAATACCAAGGCGAAGTGCCGTTCAAGAATGTGTATTTCACCGGTATCGTGAGAGACAAGTTGGGCCGCAAGATGTCCAAGTCGTTGGGCAACTCACCCGACCCGATCGAGCTCATCGAGAAGTTCGGCGCCGACGGCGTGCGTATGGGCATGATGCTCAGCGCCCCTGCTGGCAACGACATCCTCTTCGACGAATCGCTGTGCGAGCAAGGCCGCAACTTCTGCAACAAGATCTGGAATGCCCTCCGCTTGGTGAAAGGCTGGAACGTGGACGAAAACGCCGCCCAGCCCGAGGCTGCCAAGATGGCCGTGAAGTGGTTTGAAGCCCGCTTCAACCAAGTGCTGGCCGAGACCAACGACAATATAGACAAGTACCGTTTGAGCGATGCTCTGATGGGCATCTACAAACTCACCTGGGACGACTTCTGCTCGTGGTACCTCGAGATGGTGAAGGCCCCGCAAGGCCAGGGCATCGACCCCGTGACCTACGCCGCCACCATCCAGTTCTTCGAGCACCTGATGCTGATGCTGCATCCCTTCATGCCGTTCATTACTGAAGAGATTTGGCACGCCATTGCCGAACGCAAGGACGGCGACGATATCATCATCGCGCAGCAGCCTAAGGCTCAGCAAGTGGACGCGCAGATCCTCAAGCAGATGGAGTTCACCCAAGAGGTCATCAACAACGTCCGCAAGGTCCGTTCCGACAAGAACATCGCCAACCGCGAAGCTATCCAACTCGTTGTGAAGGGCAATGCCAACAAGGATTTCGACTGCGTCATCTCGAAACTCTGCAACGTGAGTGAAGTAAGCTATGTGGCTGAGGCTCCCGCAGGTGCATTCGGCTTCATCGTGGGCAGCACCGAGTTCTTCGTGCCGCTCACCAGCAACGTTGACGTAGAGGCTGAGATCAAGAAACTCGAAGAGGAACTGAAATACGCCCAGGGATTCCTGAAGAGCGTTGAGGCCAAGCTCTCCAACGAGCGCTTCGTAAACGGGGCACCCGCTGCCGTTGTCGACAAGGAACGCAAGAAGAAAGCCGACGCCGAAGCCAAAATCGCCGTCATCGAACAACAACTGGCTGGGCTGAAGAAATGATTTATTTCTGGTCTTTAGGGATGGTAGACGCCGTCCCTAAAGAATCCAGGTTTTGAGAGTTGCCCGATTTTCGGGCAACTCTTTTTTTACATCAATGGCATCCTGAGCAAGTCTCGCAGCTACCGCCGCAACTGTCGCTGAAGTCCTCGTCGGTGGACTCACGGACATCGAGGATCTCGCCGCTGAAGCAGAGGTGAACACCTGCCAGATCGTGGTTGAAGTCCATCTTCACATGCTTGTCGCCAATTTCACGGACGATACCCATGATCGGTCTACCATCGGCGGTCTGCATCATCAGCGAAGCGCCTTCCTTCACCATCTCGTGAAGGACATCGTTCTGCATGAACATCGACTTGTCGAGATCCATCACATAGTTCTCGTCACGCACACCGTAGCCCTCTTCAGGGGTCAGGTAGAAGCAGTAATGATCACCCGGTTCCTTACCCATCAGGTTCTCTTCGAACTTAGGCAGCACCTGCTGCATGCCGCAGATGAAGGTGAAGGGGTTCTCTTTGGTGGCCTCTTGGATGATACGGCCGTTTTCGTCTTTTTCGCGTAAGATGTAGGTCATCGTTACGACAGTCTGATCTTGAATTTTCATCGTTTTGATATTTAATATGTTCCAAACATTTTTCGCAATAGCCATTCAATGGCGGCAAGGCCGATAAGGACGAACAGGATCCACTTGGAATGGATCAGGTCCTCGAAACGGGTGTCGTGATGCTCAACCGAGGTGATACGGGGGTCGTTCCCAAGATCTTCAAGCAGCTGAGGCAGCTGATCCACCGTGTAGCAGTTGCCGTTGGTGGCCGCCGAAAGGCTTCGCATCCTTGCGATATCCGCCGTCAGTTGTTGGGCCTCAATGCCGACCGATACCACCGAGAACGAACCGTTCAATACAACCGTCCTGTCTCCCCACTCCGCCGTTGCACGGTAGGTATAGATGCCTTCGGGCAGAATGCCCGCGTTCAACTCATAGTCATGTTCCCGCTTCGAGAACAGGTAATCGTATGTTTCACCCGTCTTTTTGTTGACAATCTGGATGCTCAAATCGGGTTCCGTCATCAGCTCGTTGCTCGGGTTGCGCAGCTCCGCCGTCATCACAACCAGTTCATTGCTGTAATACTCTTCCTTGCAGAACACCGCCGAACCGTCATCCCTGCTCAACATCAGGTATTTCAAGGTCTTCGAGAACAGTTCGTCAAAGACCAGGCTGTTATGATCCTGATAATAGTTGTAGAGCCTCCAGCGCCAAACGTTGATGCCAAAAAGGAAGGCCATCTTGCGGTCGCCTTTCACAAAGGTCATCAGCGGCAGTCCCGACTTCACGCCAAGCACATCCTGAAGCAACAGGTCATCATGCGACGACAACAGGTTCACCTCAAGATGAGGAGAGGCCAAAGGCGGATATTTCCCAACTTGATCCCGCAACCTGTCACCAATGGTGAACGTCGAAAAGGCGGTGTTCACCGTGCCTCTCACGTCGAGCATGGCGTTGGTGGCTCCTCGACGAAGCTCCACGGATCGCTGCAACTTATTCAAAGCCTCAAGATCTGTGGCACTACCTACCACAACCAGCATCGGAATCTTAGGATTCTTCTCCAATTGATCATACAATGCCGACATATCGGTACGTTGTGAAGGGGTTTGGTGCAACAGCAAAAGCTGGTATTTCGAGAGGTCGGGAATCTCATCACGGCCAAACACAAAATCCATTTCACAATCGTCGTTGAGCACGCTCTTAATGGCGCCCATATCGGGATGGGGCGCCTCGGCAAGACATAAGATCCGATATTTTTCGTCACGCACCTCCACAAAGATGCGCTTCACATTGTTCAGCAACTGCGCCTCGCCGTCCAAACCTTGAATGGCAATGTCGATTTGCCGCACGCCCTTTTGATCGGCTTCCAGCATAAAATCCAGCTCCTTAGAATAGCGGTTGGTGCTGATTTCCATCTCTTTTGAAGCAATGACCCGGCCTTCTTCGGTAAGGGTCAACGTTGCCTTTCGGCCTGCGCAGTCATGGGCTCCCACCACCACACGGACAGGGAAAGCCGCACCTAACGACACCTTTTTATTATAGTGCACGTCCTTCACAAAAAAGTCGGGATAGGACAAGGTATCGCCAAGGACTATGGTATGGATGGGAAAAGGATACTTCTCGACCAACAACGAAGGCTCGAACCCCCGGTTATAGACGCCATCGGAAAAGAGCACCACCGCACCGACATTACGCTTGTAATAACGGCGATCCACCGTTTGAAGCACCGAGGAGATATCCGTCAATTGATCAGTAAAATCAAGCTGATCAAATTCTCTGACTTTTTGTCCAAACAGATATTCATCCACCTGAAAATCGCCGTTCATCTCCTCGCGGAAATCCGCAAAAAGCTGAAGGTAATCCGTCTTGAAAAACGTCGAGTCCTTCGACAATGCGATGGAGGCAGAGTTGTCGTGCGCCAACACTATCGTAGGCTGTTCCAAGGTGCTGACACGCTGGCGAAAATAGGGATTGAACAGCAGCATTGTGACGATGCCACCGATCAAGGCGCGCAAAACGAAAAGCGTGATAATCAAAGACTTGCCGTAGTGTTGCTTGCGGTTGCGGAAATACAAAACCATAGCGAAGGCGACACCTACTGCCAACGCTATCAGCAACATCCAAACGGGGATTCCTACGTTCAATTCAAATATTTTGTTAGGGGATGCAAAAGTACAAAAAAAATGTAAATTTGCACCTCCAACCAGAATAGCATGAACAAGATCTCCGTCGTACTCATCACCATGAACGAGGAGCGCAACATTGGGCGTTGCCTCGATTCCGTCATGCCCATCGCCGACGAGGTGGTGGTGGTTGACTCGTTTTCGACCGACGCCACAGAAGAAATTTGCGCCCGTTACCAAGTGCGGTTCGTCAGTCACGCTTGGGAAGGTTACACTGGATCGAAGAACTTCGCCGACAGCTTGGCTTCCCATGACTTGATCCTCTCCATCGACGGGGACGAAGTCCTGTCGGAGACGCTGATAGCGTCCATCAAGGCGCTGAAAGAAAAGGAGATTGCCGACAACGAGGTCTTTGCCATGAAACGGCTTAACAACTACTGCGGCCGCTGGATCAAGGGCTGTGGCCTGTACCCCGACACCAAGGTGCGCATTTGGAGAAAAGGATTTGCCCAATGGGAAGGCCTCATCCACGAATGGCTCGTCTACGAAAAAAAGCCCAGGATCACCTTCCTGGAAGGCGACCTGCTGCACTACTCCTGGGCAACGCCGGATGACTTCCGCAAACAGTATTTCCACTTTGCGGAGTTAGGCGCCCAATCGTACTACGAGCGTGGCAAGAAGACCGGCATCCTGCCTTGGTTGTTCAGCCCCTCCATCAATTTCATCCGTACCTATGTCTTTAAGGGCGGCTTCCTTTATGGGCGCACGGGGTTCAGCATCTGCCGAACCATGATGCAGGCGAATCGCCATAAATACAATTTGTTGAGAGCAAAATCCAAAGAAAACGAGATAACCAATGGAAAAGCAATTTGAAGAAGAAGTACAGCGCACCGTGGCGTTCCTGAAGGCTGGCAAGACCATCCTCTACCCTACCGACACCATCTGGGGCGTGGGCTGTGATGCCACGAACAACAAGGCTTGCGAAAAGGTGTACATCGCCAAGAAACGGCCCTCGACCAAGAGTCTGATTGTGCTTGTCGATAGCGTGGAACGCCTCTCGGACTACGTGGTCAACGTTCCCGCCATTGCGTATGACCTGATCAAAGCTGCCAAAAAGCCACTGAGCATCATCTATGCCGAAGGAAAAAACCTGGCCAAAAACGTCTCGGCCGACAAATCCGTTTGCATCAGGGTAGTTGAGCACGATTTTTGCAAGGAGGTTATCAGGCGGCTTGGCAAGCCCATCACCTCCACCTCGGCCAACCTCTCAGGACAGCCCTCTGCCCTGACTTACCACGATATCACCGAGGAAATGAAGCAGAGCGTCGATTATACCGTCCAGCTCTATCACGACGTGATGGCCCGACCCAAAAGCTCAACCATTATCCGACTATTTGAAGACAACACTTTTGAGATTGTAAGAAATTAGAATATAGAATCATGAAGTTTTTTAGGTATTTATCGATAATTGGTATTTTTTGTTTTTGCTTAATTTCATTCCATTTAAACGCACAAAACAAAACCCAGATGAGCGCCCAAAAAATGGGAACCTTGCTCTATCTGATCGAGAATTTCTATACCGATACGGTCAACCTCGAAAAGGTTACCGAAGATGCAATAGTGGCCGCCTTGAAGGAGCTTGACCCGCATTCCGCCTACATCTCGAAGAAGGATGTGGAGAAGACCAACGAGCCCTTGGTGGGCAGCTTTGACGGCATTGGCGTGACTTTCCAGCTGATCCGCGACACCATCACCGTCATCGGTCCCGTTCCCGGAGGCCCATCGGAGAAAGTGGGCATCATGGCTGGCGACCAATTCATCAAGATTGACGGCGAGGACGCCTTTGGCAAGAAA
Organism: uncultured Bacteroidales bacterium; assembly: GCA_947302205.1. Classification (GTDB taxonomy): domain Bacteria; phylum Bacteroidota; class Bacteroidia; order Bacteroidales; family F082; genus Limimorpha. Next base: position 6,461 of record CAMYVD010000049.1, on the reverse strand, counting down.
GTCAACAACGACTACGTACAGAAGCACCTTCGCGGCAAGAAGGGCACCAAGGTGACCGTCAGCGTAAAACGCGGCAAGGACAAGGAACTCATCGATTTTGAGATTGTCCGCGACAAGATTCCGCTGAACAGCATCAACGCTTCCTTTATGATGGACAAAAACATCGGCTACATCAAGCTCGACCGTTTTGCCCAGGACTCCGACAAGGAATTCAAGGCCGCCATGGAGAAGCTTCAAGGACAAGGAATGAAAAACCTGATCCTTGACCTGCGCAGCAACTCCGGAGGATATCTCAACACCGCCATCGACATGGCTGACGAGTTCCTGAAAGCCAACCAGCTGATCGTCTACACCGAGGGCATTCACTCCCCCAGACAGGAATGGAACAGTAGCGACAAGGGCACGTTCACCGAAGGCAAACTTGTCGTGCTCATTGACGAGGGCTCTGCGTCAGCCAGCGAGATTCTCTCAGGCGCCATCCAGGACCACGACCGCGGTGTCGTCATCGGACGCCGTTCGTTCGGCAAGGGCCTGGTACAGCGCCCCTTCAACCTTCCTGACGGATCAGTAGTACGTCTCACCACCTCGCGCTACCACACTCCCACTGGCCGTTGCATCCAAAGGCCTTACGAAGGCGGTACCGAGGACTATTACAAAGATCTGAACAAGCGATTGGAACGTGGTGAGTATTTCCATGCAGACAGCATCCATTTCCCTGATTCACTGAAATATAAGACTGACAACGGCCGCACCGTTTACGGTGGCGGTGGCATCATGCCAGACATTTTCATGCCCGTTGACACCAGCTTCAGCAGCAAGCTCTACACCAACCTTGTCAGGAAAGGTGTGTTCAACAAATACACCGTCGATTACGCAATGGCCAACCGAGAGAAGGTCAAGGCCCAGTATCCTGAATTCAGCCAATTCAACAAGAATTTCACGGTTACCAACGACATGGTCAACGCCATCAGGGAAATCGCCAAGAACGAGAAAGTGGAATGGAACGAAGAGCAGTATCTCCGCTCCGAGAAGTACATCAAGCTTCAAATCAAGGCTCTGATCGCCAGAAACATCTGGGAGATGCAGCAGTATTACGAAGTCACCCTAACTGAAGACCCCACCATTACAAAGGCTCTTGAGGTGATTGGCAACAACAAGGAATACAAAAAAATCCTCTCAAACCACACCTTGTAAATAATTTTTTATTATCTTTGGAGCCGTTTTTATGGGATTTACCAACAAAAATCATAATTTTAACAAACATATTCATTAACTAATTAACAACAACAAATGAAAAGAGTCAGTTTACTTCTGTCGGCAGTCCTCCTTATCGGAACACTGTTCAGCACACAGGTTATGGCCCAAGGTCGCATCAACCTGAACGCTGCTAGGACAACTCAAGAATGCAGAAACGCCTCCATGAATGGCTTCTCCGCATCATTCTCTTACAGCTCCATTGAGAGCCAAACAGTTAACACCGAAAAGGGTGTTTTCTCGATCATCAACATGGGCAACTCAGTCGCCGCCGGTAACATTGGCGAGCCTCAGGTAGTTGTGACCCGTGAACTCATCGCCGTTCCTTTCGGTGCAACTCCAGTGGTCACCGTCAAGAACTACACTGTCGAAGAGTATAACCTCGCCGACTATGGCATCGAAAGACTCTATCCTCAACAGCCCTCACAAAGCAAGAGCGAGAAGGAAGTGAAGTTTGCTTACAACGAAGCTGCTTACGCTACTAAAGGTTTCGACGAGAGTCGCCCAATCGCTGAAGTTACCGTGATGGGTACCATGCGTGGCATCCAGATTGGCGCCTTGCAACTCAACACCCTGAGATACAATGCTTACACCAACACCATTCGCGTTTACAACAACATCGAAGTGGAAGTGTCATTCCAGAACGCTGATCTCGCCCTGACCGAAAAGACTTTGGTCAATACCTACAGCCCTTATTTCAGAACCGCTTATTCCGCATTGTTCAACGAAAGAGCTATCCTCGACGTTTACGACGACCATCCGGACCTCTGGGCTACCCCAGTGAAGGTTTTGGTCGTTGCCAACCGTATGTTTGAAGACGCCATGCAGCCTTGGCTCGAATGGAAGACCGAAAAAGGTTTCGTCATGGATGTCAACTATACCGATGAAATCGGCACCAGCGCTTCAGCCATCAAGACTTTCATCACCAACAAGTACAACGAAGGTGTTACAGCTGGCCAGACTCCTACCTTCCTCATCATCGTTGGCGACAACCAACAGGTTCCCGCTGCCCAAACAGGTTCCGCTTCACACTGCGTGACCGACCTTTACTACTATGCCGTGGCCGGTGGTAGCAACGACTACTTCGCAGATATGTACCACAGCCGTTTCACTTGCGAAACCGTCGCTGAATTTGAAATCGTTCGCGACAAGTCTTTGATGTATGAGAAATATGAGATGCCTGATCCTACCTATCTGAGCAATGTCCTCCTCATCGCTGGTTGGGATTCCACTTGGAACCCGAAAGACGGCAAGCCCACCATCCAGTATGCCATGAACTACTATTACAATGCCGAACACGGCTTCAACACTGTGCACAACTGGCTGGAACAGCCTTACACTGGCTGCTACGAACCGATGAACACCGGTGTCAACTTCGTGAACTACACCGCTCACGGCAGCAACACCAGCTGGGCTGACCCGAGCTTCACCAACAGCAACGTCAACTCATTGACCAACCAAGACAAGTACTTCCTGGCCATGGGTAACTGCTGCCAGGCTGCTGACTGGGGTATCTCCGGCAAGTGCTTGGGCGAAACCTTCATCGTCGCTCCCAACAAGGGCGCCTATGCTTACATCGGCTCCTGCCCGAGCTCTTACTGGTATGAGGACTACTACTTCGCAGTAGGTGCCACCAACACCTTCTATGCTCCTCCTACCTACGAAGAGTCTTCCATGGGTTGCTATGATTCAAACTTCCGGGATGACTTCAACAGCATTTCAGCCATTCCGTTCGTCGGCAACCTCGCTGTAGCTTTCTCACACGCCAATGGTTACCAAGGCAGTGTCTCTGACCAGTACTACTGGGAGTCCTACCACGTCCTCGGTGACGGTTCCATCTGCCCCTTCCACGTGAATCCTATTGAAAACACCGTCTCACACATGCCTACCCTTCCTATTGGCATGGACTTCTACACTGTGGCTGCCGACCCAGGTTCATACGTCGGTATCACCAAGGACGGCGTCCTTTACGGTGCTGGTGAAATCGGTGAAGAAGGTACAGCCGACATCCCGATCACTCCTATCACCTCTGGCGGCGACGTCAAGATCGTGGTGACTCACCCACAGCGTCAGCCCTACATCGCTGTTGTTCCTGCTGCAGCCATGACTGGTGCTTACGTTGCTGTTGACAGCTATGAATTACTGGGTGTTGACCAAGCCAACTACGGCGAGACCGTTGACATGAGCATTACCCTGAAGAATGTCGGTACCCTTGCTGCAAACAACATCACCGCCACCCTCACCTCCAATTGTGAATATGTGGAAATCCTGAACGGCACTGGCAGCGTCAGCGTCCTCGATCCTGAACAGACCGCTACCATGGAAGGCATCCAGTTTGCAGTGGCTGAAAACGTTCCGGACAAGACCAAGGCCCAGCTCGTGCTCTCTGTGACCGATGGCACTGATGTTTGGGAAGCCAACATCAACATCACCCTCCATGCTCCCGTCCTCGCTTTCGACGCTATTGAAAAGACCGACAACTCTGTTGCTCTCACCTTTAAGAACACGGGTACCGCTCCTTTCTACGGCGGCAGCCTGATCTTCACCAGCTGTTCACCTGACCTGGTGTTCGATCCTGAAACCATCACCTCTGAAGAAGTGGTTGAAGGTGGCCAGACCCTCACCCTCACTGCCAATTACACGGTTGACGCAAGCGTTGAACTCGGCTCCACCTTTGAAGTTGCTTACGACTTCTCCACTGGTCTCTTCGAACTCCAAGCCATTTTCGTATTGAACTACGGCGACATCATGGAAGACTTCGAATCAGGCTCCTTCGGCGATAACTGGAGCGTGAGTTCATCCAATCCTTGGGAGATTGTCTCAGGCGGCAGAGGTAATTACTGCGCTAAGGCAAACAACCACGGCAATCACAATTCATCTGGTTACATGGAATTGCAAGTCAACGTAGTGGCAGAGGGCGAGTTCTCCTTCTGGTACAAGGTTTCATCTGAATCCAACTACGACAAGCTCCACTTCTACATGGACAGCCAGGAGAAACAAGTTTGGTCAGGCACCATTGACTGGACAGAATGCACACAGTTGGTGACCGTGGGTCAACACACCTTCAGGTGGGAATACACCAAGGACGGCTCAGTGAGCAGCGGCGACGACTGCGCATGGGTTGACGATATCAAGTTCCCGCCTGTCAGTGTCTTCTCCTTCATCACTCCTGCTTCAAACCTCGAAGCAACGGTTGAAGGCCACGATGTCATTTTGACTTGGAATGGCACTCCCGATGCTGTTACGTATGTGGTTAAACGCGACGGTGAAACCATCGCCAATGTGCCCGAAACTGAATATACCGACACCGTTGAAGAAGGCGGCACTTACAAGTATTCAGTGTATGCCGTGGATGCCAACGGCTCCATGTCAGCTCCTGTCAACGTCATCGCTGAGCTCGAATTCACCGGCGTTGCCGAGAATCAGAATGTCAAGGTGAACGTGTTCCCGAACCCTGCCAACGACATGGTGAACATCAACGTCAACGGCTCGTTCAAGTATCAGCTCGTCAACAGCCTCGGTCAAGTGGTCCGCAATGGCGAAGCTACCAACAAGGCCGTTGTCAACGTCAACGATCTGAACCAGGGTATCTACTTCCTGACCATCACCGCTGGCAACCAAGTCAGTGTTCAAAAAGTGGTTGTTGAATAATCATTAAGACACACCTATAATTATTAAGAAATGAAAAAAAGTTTGTTTATAGTGCTCGCCCTCCTCGTTGCAGGTATGGGTTTCGCACAAAAAGCTCCGACAACGAAACTGATCTCCAGCTCTGAGGACCAGATCGTGGTGAACTTCCAACTCAATGGCTACACCACCGCCAAGGTACAGACCCCTCAAGGTGAGCAGTTCATTGTCAACGTCCCCAAGATGGCTTCCATGCTGGAAGCTGGCGCTCCTGACCTCCCGATGTTCCCAATTCCGGCCATCATCGGCGATCAGGCTGAAATGACCGTCAACGTCATTGACGCACAATACACTGATTACGCTAACGTTGAAGTTGCCCCCTCAAAGGGCAACTTCAGCCGCCAAATCAATCCTGAAGATGTTCCTTACACCTATGGTGAAATGTATCAGCAGGATGCTTTCTGGCCTGCCACCCAAGCCTATCTCGAGAAGCCTTACATCTTGAGAGACTTCCGTGGCCAGAACATCATGGTTCGCCCCTTCGCTTACAACCCTGTGACCAAGACCTTGCGTGTTTACACCAACATGACCATCGCCATGACCAAGGTGAGCAACAACGGCGAAAACCAGAAGGCTACCCGCAGAAGCAACACCATCAAGGTTGACCCAGAAGTGAAGGCTCAATACAGCCGCCGTTTCATCAACTTCGGCGAGGCTGGTGCCAAATACACTTTCGACGAGGACTTCGGTGAGTTGCTGATCATTTGCCCCGACCAATACATGTCACAAATGGAAGAGTTCGTGGCTTGGAAGAACAAGTCAGGCCGTCCTACCACATTGGTGAGCCTCACCACCGCTGGTGGCAATAACGACAACAACATCAAGAACTACATCTCCAACTTCTACAATGATCCGGCCCACAACCTCGAGTTCATCCTTTTGATTGGTGAATACACCGACCTTACACCTCACTCCATGAACGGTGGCCGTTCAGACAACTGGTTCGGCCAATTGGAAGGCTCGGACTACTATCTTGAAGCGCTCACAGGCCGTTTCTCTGTCCAGAACGCCAATCAGCTGCAGACCCATATCAACAAGGTGATCTACTACGAGCGCGATGTCCAAGCTGACGCAACATGGGTTAACAAAGGTATGGGTATTGGTTATTATGGCGCAGGTAACGGTCACTTCGGAGAGGATGACTACCAGCACATCGACCTTATACGTGACACCTTGTTACATTACACCTATGCAACAGTTACCGAGCACCATGGCGGTAGCGGCGGCGATGCCAGCGTGGCAACCATCAGCGGTACCACCAACGAAGGTATCAGCATCATCAACTACTGCAACCACGGTTCCACCACCAGCTGGGGTGTGGCCAACTACAGCACCAGCAACGTCAACCAACTGACAAACGACTACAAGCTCCCCATCGTGTGGTCAGTAGCTTGCGAAAACGGCCAGTTTGACGTTGGCGAATGTTTCGGCGAGTCATGGCTCCGTGCCACCAACAACTCAACAGGTGCTCCTACCGGTGCCATCGGCGGCATGTTCTCATGGATTTCACAGCCTTGGAT
>CAMYVD010000048.1 GCA_947302205.1 uncultured Bacteroidales bacterium | reverse complement strand
AAAAGTCAAATAATTAAATCGTTTTTACAATGCAAAACAAAGGAGCAATCAAGACGCTAGCCATCATCTTCGGGCTGATCTTCTTGTACCAGCTTTCCTTCACCGTGGTGACTAAGGTCGTCGAGAAGAAAGCTGCCAAGTACGCCCAAGGCGATGAAGCCAAGGAAAACTACTATTTAGACTCTGTGAGCAACGCCCCGGTGTACAATCTGTTGGTGAAGAAATACACCTATCGCGAAGCTAAAGAAAGAGAAATCAACTTAGGTTTGGACTTGAAGGGCGGTATGAACGTCACCCTCGAAGTCTCAGTGAAGGACATCGTCAACGCTTTGGCAGGTGCCAACGCCAGCGACCCGACCTTCCAGCAGGCCATGCAGCTCGCCACCGAGCGCCAGCAGAAGAGCGAAGGCGACTTCGTAACCCTGTTCGGTCAGGCCTATGAAGAAGTTGACCCGAACGCTAAGTTAGCCTCGATTTTCCTGTTTGAGTTCAAGGACAAGGGCATCACCGTCAACTCCACCAACAGCGAAGTGCTGAAGGTTTTGAAGGAGGAAAGCGATGGCGCCATCGACCGTTCCTATCAGATTTTGAGAACCCGTATCGACCGTTTCGGTGTCGCACAGCCTAACATCCAGAAGCTGGAAGGCAGTGGCCGTATCTTGGTCGAACTTCCTGGCATCAAGGATCCACAGCGTGTTCGCAAACTCCTCCAGGGAACTGCACAACTCGAGTTCTGGGAGACCTACAACTTCAGCGAGATCTACATGTACTTCGACCAAGCCAACGCCAAGTTAGCTGAGAAGAGCAAGGCCGCCAAGGCTTTGGAAGAGACTCCTGCTGAGGAAGAAGTTGCCGAGAACACACCTGCCGTTGAAGGCGAGGAAGTGGCAGAAGCCGTTGAAGCTGAAGCTGAAACCGAAGAAGAAACAGGTTTGCTGGAGCAACTGGCTGAAGAAAACAACGAGGAAAACCTCAACGAGGATGAGGCCATGGCCAAGTTCCGCACTGAGAACCCGCTGTATGCCCTGCTGCAGCCCTCCTACACTCAAAACGGCCCTGCACAAGGTGCTTGCGTAGGTATCGCCCAGGTGAAGGACACCGCCACCATCAACCGCATGTTGGCTGAAACCTCCAGCATCTTCCCACGTACCTTGAAACTGGCTTGGAGCGTGAAGACCAAGAATTACGGTGGCGAAACTGAGTTCCTCGAACTCGTTGCCTTGAAGATGTCACGCGACAACAAGTGCGCCCTCGGCGGTGAAGTCATCACCGACGCCCGTCAGGACTACGGCCAGAACAACCAAGTGGAAGTTTCCCTGCAGATGAACTCTGAGGGTGCCAAGGCTTGGAAGCGCCTCACCGGTGAGAACATCGGCAAGCAAGTGGCCATCGTGCTCGACAACTACGTGTACAGCTATCCCGTCGTCAACGACGAGATCCCGAACGGCCGTTCAAGCATCTCTGGCGGTGGCATGACCATCGAAGAGGCTCAAGACTTGGCCAACATCCTGAAGGCTGGTAAGTTGCCTGCACCCGCTCGTATCCTTGAAGAACAAGTGGTTGGTCCTTCACTCGGTAAGGAATCCGTCCAAAAGGGTATGTGGTCCATGGTGTTCGCCTTCATATTGGTGCTGGTTTACATGGTCTTCTTCTACAAGAAAGCCGGTCTGGTTGCCGATATCGCTTTGATCGTCAACGTGTTCTTCCTGTTCGGTGTGCTGGCTTGCCTCGGCTCCGTGCTGACCTTGCCTGGTATCGCTGGTATCGTGTTGACTCTCGGTATGGCAGTGGACTCCAACGTGATTATCTTTGAACGTATCAAGGAAGAGCTCCGTGGCGGCAAGGGTCTCCGTCCCGCCATCGACGCTGGTTACAAGAACGCATACTCCGCCATTATCGACGGTAACGTCACCACCTTGATCACCGGTATCGTGCTGATCGTTTTGGGTACTGGCCCTGTTCACAGTTTCGCTGTTACCCTCTGCATCGGTATCCTCACCTCTCTGTTCACCTCCATCTTCATCAGCCGTCTCATCTTCACGAGAATGCTCGATAAGGAAAAGGAAATCTCCTTCACCACCAAGTTCACTGAGAACTTCCTGAAGGACACCCACTTCGACTTCATCAACTTCCGCAAGACCGCTTACATCATCGCCCTCGTCATGATCGTCATCAGCGTCGGTTCACTCGCCTTCAAGGGCTTGAACCTCGGTATCGACTTCAAGGGTGGCCGTAACTACATCGTTCGTTTCGACCAAGATGTGAAGGTTGACCAAGTCCGTGAAGCTCTGTCAGCTGTCAATGTTGAAGGTTGGGAGACTCCTGAAGTGAAGACCTACGGTCCTAACGGTCAGGTGAAGATCACAACCAAGTACAAGATCGAAGACAACAATCCTGATGTGGACACTGAGATCCAGGGCATCCTCTATCAAGGTTTGAACGGTTTGTTCAACCAGAGCATTAGCGCTGAGCAGTTCTCCTCAGAAGACGAGACCATCGGTGTGCTGAGTACACAAAAGGTCGGTGCCACCATCGCCAGCGACGTCAAGCGCAAGTCCGTTTGGGCTATCGCCGTGTCACTCGTGTTGATGTTCGCCTACATCGCCATCCGTTTCCGCAGATGGCAGTACGGTCTGTCGGCTCTCGCCGCTCTGACCCACGATACCGTCATCATGCTCGGTATGTATTCCTTGTTCTTCAACATCCTGCCATTCACCATGGAAGTTGACCAGGCCTTCATCGCCGCCGTGTTGACCATCATCGGTTACTCCATCAACGCTACCGTGGTTATCTTCGACCGCGTGCGTGAGAACACCAACCTGCATCCGAAGGCCACCTGGAAAGAGAACATCAACAACGCCGTCAACAGCACGTTGACCCGTTCGTTCAACACCTCAGGATCCACCTTCGTCGTGTTGCTCGCCATCTTCTTCTTCGGCGGCGACACCATCCGCGGATTCATCTTCGCCCTGTTGGTTGGTATCCTGGCTGGTACCTTCTCCTCAGTGTTCCTGTCCTCACCTATCGCTTACAACCTCCTCAAGGGTCACAAGCAAGAAGAGGCACTCGCCGAGGCTGAAGAAAACGGCAAGAAGAAATAACCCTTACAGGTTAATTGATCGCTAAAAAGAATCCCACTGGAAACAGCGGGATTCTTTTTTTTTCGTATTTTTGCATAATTAATGCGAATCACGTCATGATCATGAAAAGATATATCATCATTCTGCTTTCCTTCCTGTGCCTCTGCCTCGATACCGAGTTGTATGCGCAAAGGAGAAACCCCGCCAAGAACGCTGATTTGGCCTTTGGCCGGAAGCAATATACCGAAGCCGTCGACTTGTACAAGAAAGCTTACAAGAAGAGCAAACGCAACAAGGCCGAGCGCGCCCGCATCAGCTACCAGATGGGTGAATGCTACCGCCTCATCGGGCTTACCAAGCGTGCGGAACCGTATTACGCCCGAGTACTTAAGACGGATTTCCCAACCACCCATCCCGAGGTTTATCTCAACCTGGCTGAGACCTACAAGATGAACCAAAAGTACAAGGATGCCATTGCTTGCTACGAGTCCTACATCCAGGCGGTACCCGATGATCCGCGAGGCCCAGTGGGACTTGAGACCACCCAACTCATTGAGAGCTGGATTGAGAATCCATCGCGCTACGAACTCACCGAACTCAAGAAAATCAACTCAAGGTTTTCCGATTTTGGTGCCCTGTGGACCAATAACAACTACAACGAGATCATCTTCACTTCCTCGCGAAACGGTGCCACTGGTGGCGAAAAGGAAGGCATTACCGGGCAGGACTTCACCGACTTCTGGACTTCAAAACAAGACCGTAAAGGCGAGTGGAGCGTCCCCGTCCTGGCCGACGAAAACGAAAACATCAATACCGACGATAGCGATGGCACTGGATTCATGAGTTCCGGCTATTCCAAGCTTTATTTTACCCGCTGCGAGGCTGGCGAACACAAAAAGAACGGCTGCATGATCATGGTTGCATCGAAGTCGGGAGGTGCTTTCTCAAAGGCCCGTCCCGTTGAGATTGCCACAGTCGATACGCTCGACATCGTGGGGCACCCTACCCTCTCGGACAATGAATTGGTACTTTATTTCTCAGCGGAACGTAAAGGCGGATTTGGCGGCAAAGACCTTTGGATTGCCACCCGCAATAGTGCCAACGAGGCCTTTGGCAGACCTTTCAACCTCGGTGAGAACATCAACACCGCCGGCGACGAGGTGTTCCCCTTCCTGCGCAATGACACGACGCTGTATTTCTCTTCCAACGGTCACGGCGGCATGGGTGGCTTGGACATCTTCGTCTCTACCATCGACACGGCCGGCAACTGGGGCAAGCCCGTCAACCTCAAATACCCCATGAACTCCACCGGTGACGACTTTGCCATTGTATTCCATCCCAATCAGGAAAAGGGCTTCGTTTCTTCCAACCGTGGCAATACCAGAGGTGACGATAACATCTACTACTTCGAGGAGCCACAGATCCAATTCACCTTCTCGGGTACCGTCAAGGACGAGAACACCTTGCAACTCGTGTCCAACGCCACCGTGCGTTTTGTAGGCTCCGACGGCTCTGTGATGAGCACCCGCACCAACGACAAGGGCTACTTCAACTTCAGCGAGTCGCAAGTCAACAAAAACACCACCTACGAAATCACCATCGACAAGGAGAACTACTTCACGCTTAACGCCACTGAGACCACCGTGGGACTGGAATTCAGCAAGGACTTCGTGAAGGAATTCACCCTACAGCCCATCCCCGAAGAGCCCATCATGCTGCCTGATATCCTTTACGACTTAGGCAAATGGGATCTGAAGCCTCAATTTGAGGATTCGTTGCAAGGCTTGATCGAGACCCTGCAGGTCAACCCAACCATTACTATCGAGCTAGCTTCGCACACCGACGCCCGTGATACTGACGAACACAACGACATCCTGTCGCAGAAGCGTGCCCAGAGCGTAGTCGATTACCTGATCATCCGTGGTATCGACCCGTTGCGTCTGACTGCCAAGGGCTACGGCGAGCGTGTGCCTCGTACCCTCCAGAAGGACATCACCGTGAAGGGATACAACTTCAAGGCCGGCACCCAACTCACTGAGGACTTCATCAATAAGCTGCCCAACAACGAGGTCAAGGAAGCCGCTCATCAGATGAACCGTCGCACCGAGTTCCGCATCCTGTCGAAAGACTATGTGCCACGTGACATCATTGGCGATGGTGGCAGCGTCAATATCGCCATCAATCCCGCCGAGGTCAACTACGTTGTCTTCGCCACCGACAAGAGAGGCTATTTCACCTTCGATGCCAACGTTGATGGCTACAAGGAACTCTTCACTTACAGCCAAAACGCCGACTTCTGCATGTCAGAGGCAACGGCTTTGAGACTATTGAAGGACGGACGCATCACGCGCGAAAACTTTGAAGGCGATGTCGAAAAGATCCTCGGCACAGGAACCGTGGCCAACGGGGCCATCCTCACCCTGAAAGAGATCCGCGTCGCCAACAAGAGCCTCATGAATGTGAAGGTGAAAGTCATGCAAAAGATGGTTGAACAATGGGTCATCGGCAAGAAGACCCTCGACCAGATGGGCAACTTTGAATTCGACACCAAAGAAAGAAAACTTATTTTCAAATAATGGATAACCAACGTTATAGTCTGCGCGGTGTATCCGCCGAAAAGGAAGACATCCACAACGCCATCAAGAACCTTGATAAAGGCTTGTATCCCAATGCTTTCTGCAAAATCATCCCCGACATTCTCGGTGGTGATCCCGAGTATTGCAACATCATGCATGCCGACGGAGCAGGCACCAAATCGTCGTTAGCCTACCTCTATTGGAAAGAGACCAGCGACATGAGTGTATGGGAAGGCGTGGCGCAGGATGCCGTGGTGATGAACACCGACGACCTCATCTGCGTGGGTGCCACCGACAACATGCTGCTCTCGTCCACCATCGGACGCAACAAGAGCCTGATTCCGGGCGAAGTGATTTCCGCTTTGATCAACGGTACGGAGCATTTCCTGGAGAAGCTGCGCAAGCTTGGCATTGGCATTTATTTGACCGGTGGCGAGACTGCCGACGTGGGCGATTTGGTGCGTACCGTCATTGTGGACAGCACCGTTACCACGCGTATCACCCGCAATGAAGTGATTGAAAACAATCTGCAGCCCGGCGATGTCATCGTGGCTTTCGCTTCCTATGGTCAAGCCACTTACGAAGACAGCTACAACGGCGGCATGGGCAGCAACGGCCTCACCTCGGCGCGTCACGACATGCTCAACCATTATTTGGCAGATAAATACGATGAGAGTTTCGATCACAACATCCCTGAGGACTTGGTTTATTCCGGTCCCCACAAGTTGACTGACCCCACCGAAGTTCCCGGAGTGGACGTGGGCAAGCTCATCCTCTCGCCTACCCGCACTTACGCCCCGCTGATGATCCCAATCCTGAAGGAGTTCCGCAAACAGATTCACGGCATCATCCATTGCAGCGGCGGTGCCCAGACCAAGGTGCTGCATTTCGTTGACAAACTACACGTTGTGAAGGATAACATGCTGGCCTTACCGCCTTTGTTCCGCATGATTCAGGCAGCCTCAGGCACCGACTGGCACGAGATGTACAAGGTCTTCAACATGGGTCACCGTCTGGAGATCTACACCAACGAGAAGGCCGCCAACGAAATGAGGGCCATCGCCAAGACCTTCAACATCGACAGCCAGATCATCGGTCATGTGGAGGCTTCCGACAAGAAGCAATTGACCATCAAGAGCGAGTTTGGTACTTTTGAATACTAAACCATGGACATCACAGAAAAACTCGAGACCATACGTCACCGCTGGGAGGAGATGGGCGAACAGCTCGCCGACCCCACTGTAGCCTCTGACATGAAGCGATTCGTGAAGCTTAACAAGGACTACAGGGACTTGGAGCCCATCGTGATGGCCTTCAAGGAATACAAGACCTTGCAAGCCAACGTTGAGGAAGCCAAGGAAATCCTTGCTACCGAGAAGGACGAAGACATGCGGAAGATGGCTCAGGAAGAGTTGGATTCGGCTCAAACGCGTATTGAGCAACTGGAGCAGGACATCCGCGTGATGATGATTCCCAAAGACCCGCAGGACAGCAAGAACGCCATCATGGAAATCCGTGCCGGCACGGGCGGCGACGAGGCCTGTCTGTTTGCGGGAGACCTGTTCCGCATGTACACTAAGTTCTGCGAAGCCAAAGGCTGGAAGACCGAAGTCACCAGTGTGAGCGAAGGTGCCAGCGGCGGCTACAAGGAAATCGACTTTACTGTGACGGGCAATGGTTGTTATGGCATCTTAAAGTTCGAGTCAGGCGTGCATCGCGTGCAACGTGTGCCCAAGACCGAAACCCAAGGCCGCATCCACACCTCTGCCGCATCTGTAGCGGTTTTGCCTGAAGCTGAAGAGTTCGACGTGGAGATCAACGAGGGTGAAATCAAATGGGACACCTTCCGTTCCTCAGGTGCCGGTGGACAGAACGTCAACAAGGTGGAATCAGGCGTGCGTCTGCGCTATATGTGGAAGAACCCCAACACGGGCGAGATGCAGGAAATCCTCATCGAGTGCACCGAGACCCGCGACCAACCCAAGAACCGCGAACGCGCCTTGGCACGACTGCGTACACGCATCTACGACATGGAATACCAAAAATACATCAGCGACATCTCCGCCAAGCGCAAGACCATGGTCTCCACCGGCGACCGTTCGGCCAAGATCCGCACCTACAACTACCCTCAAGGCCGTGTCACCGACCATCGTGTGGAAGGGCTTACGGTCTATAACCTCTCCGCTGTCATGGATGGCGACCTGAATGAAATCATCAACCGTCTGCAGATGGCTGAAAATGCTGAAAGACTGAAAGAAAACATAGAATCATAAATATGAACAAGCAGCAACTCATCGATCAAATCCACCAGAAGAAATCTTTTCTCTGCGTTGGCTTGGACACTGACATCAACAAGATTCCGCAAGAACTGTTGGCATTGGAAGACCCTGTCTTCGAATTCAACAAACAGATCATCAACAAGACGGCTGAGTTTGCCGTAGCCTATAAGCCCAATACCGCTTTCTACGAGGTGTACGGCGCCAAGGGATGGCAGAGTCTGGAACGCACCATCCAATACATCAAGGTGAACCACCCTGACATCTTCATCATCGCTGACGCCAAGCGTGGCGATATCGGCAACACCTCGGCCAACTACGCCAAGGCCTTCTTCAACACCTTGAATGCTGACGCCCTGACGGTGGCTCCATACATGGGCCAAGACTCCGTGGAGCCTTTCCTGGGATTCGAGGACAAATGGGTGATTCTGTTGGCTTTGACTTCCAACAAGGGCTCACAGGACTTCCAGTACCTGAACGTCGGTGAGCGCATGCTTCACCAGCAGGTGCTGCAAACTGCCACCACTTGGGCTTCGTCTGAAAAGATGATGTTTGTGGTCGGTGCCACCCATCCTGAGGAGTTGGGCGAGATCCGAAAGATGCTGCCTGACTATTTCTTCCTCGTTCCCGGCGTAGGCGCTCAGGGCGGCGACCTTCAGGCCGTGGCCAAAAATGGCTTAAACAAGGATTGCGGCTTGCTTGTCAATTCGTCAAGAGGCATCATCTACGCCTCCAACGGATTCGATTTCGCCGATCGAGCGGCTGAAGAAGCCCAGAAGCTACAACGGCAGATGGCAGCCGTATTGTAAACCAACAAAAAAGGCGACCCTGAGGGTCGCCTTTTTCATGCTTCATTTTCGGGATCAACGATTCACCGAGAACTTACGGGTAACCACCTCGCCGTTGTTGTTCACACGGAGGAGGTAAATTCCATTATTGAACTCGGAAAGATTGATGCGGGTGCTGTTTCCGTTCACCGTCTTGGAGAGCAGGCACTGGCCGATGGTATTGTATACCTCAACGGAGGTCATCTCGCCTTCCACGGTCAGATAATCATTGGCCGGATTAGGATATACCTTCAGCGATTCTTGAGCCACCGACTCAACTGCTGTCGTATTACTCTGGATGGAGAACAGGTTATGTCCTTCGCTACCAAAGTCACCGTCGGCCTCAATAAACTTATTGCCATTGGCATCTTTGATGTAATATCGGCCATTACCGTAGTTGCAGCAGATACCATTGTTGCCACTGTCATAGATTCTGAACAGATAGCACTCGTTTGCGGGAAGATCGTTCACGTTTTCAACATTAGCCTGTGTCGATCCGGATCCAGCGAGATTTTGGTAAGGTCCGCCTTGGGCAACAACCTCATCAGCCGAATTGATGAGTTCCCATGTGGTTTGGTCACCCCATTGATCCTGAATGATATAAATCTTGATGGAGGTTGTTTCGCCTTCACATTCGACCACCGCCCATTCCTGAGACTCAGTGGCGAAGCCCTTGGATGCCTCAAATGGCTGTCCGTTGGCCTCTAAGATATTCAGCGTTCCATTGGAAGTACCGAAAGGAATCTCCATCGAGAATTCCATCTTGGTATTATCACCTGACGGTAGGTTGCCAGTCCATTCAAATTCATGTGTGGCACCGGCGACCTGTGCGTTAAACCTAACGGAAGTCAAAGGATCCGTTCCGATGTTCGTGAGCGTGTAGCCGAAATCCTTTTCCAGGCTGCAGGAGGCATTCACCACCTGAGCCACCTCACTGATGATAGGATAGATGGGTTGGTCGGATATCGTGGTCTTCACCAGTTCGCAAGCGTTCAGAATCGGACGTGTGGGTGTGCCCTGATAACGTTCTGAGACAAAGGCCACAAAATGGATGTTGTCGAGGTCAACCTCAACACCGTTAGGGCTTCCTATGATTTCAGGAATCTGATAATTGTAGGTCTTTGTAATCAACGTGCCTTGGGTAGTTGGAGCAATCACATCTCCCATATTGGCCGTGATAATGTCACGTAAGATGTGCATGTGGCAATACTGTCCGTTCACATATTGGGCCGGGTTGTCCGAGCCTCCCGTCTGGCTGCCCCAAATACTGTCTTGCAGCATCATGATGGTCAAGTAGTTCTCGTCAGAAGAGCTATTACCCGTGTAATACACCTCAACGGTAATCTCCGCATTGCGTGTGTCCGGATTCACCTTGGCTACACCGCCCAGATTGCACTCTGCCGCCTGATTGAACTGGGTGTTGGCCTGACCTGACCATTCTCCACGTCCCACAGCCGACGCAGTGGAACGGTTCACCACTCCGCTTGGGAATGAAGTGGCACTGAAAGCCGCACGGATGGAATTGCCTTTGGCTGTATTCAGGTTAGGATAGGATGTGGCTGAAAAATAGCCTTCAGAATGGATATTCACCGACCAAAATCTGTTAGGATGACTGTCGGCTATGTTGTTAGCGATGACATGACCCGATGGGCACCAGGTACATGTACGTCCTGTAAACTCCTCAAGGATGACGTTCCTGTTGGAAGGCTCCGTTGATACATACTGCTGGGCCTTCACACTGTATGCAAGAGCCAGCAAAGCCATTACGACAAGGGTAAATTTCTTCATAGTTTATTGAGTTTGAATTATTAATGATTTCTTTTTCGGTACAAAAATAGTAAAAACAAAAAAAATGCGCCACATTGTAGCGCATTTTTTAATCCAATCAAGAAAGCATCTATCAGATACCCTCAACGATGGTGATCCAGCCAAATTCATCAGGCTCGGTGCCATACTGGATGCCACGGAGCTTGTTGTAAAGCTTCTGGCTCCAAGGACCTGGTTTGCCGTCACCGAAGGTGTAGGACTTGCCGGTCTCAGGATCGTCGATACGTGAGATCGGGCTGATGACAGCGGCGGTACCGCATGCGCCAGCTTCCTCCAACGTAGCGAGCTCTTCTTCAGCGATAGGACGGCGTTCCACCTTCATGCCAAGGCTCTCAGCGATCTGGATGAGGCTCTTGTTGGTGATGGAAGGCAGGATGGATGATGACAACGGAGTGATGTAGGTGCCGTTCTTGATACCAAAGAAGTTGGCAGCGCCAGCTTCGTCGATGTACTTCTTCTCCTTGGCGTCGAGATAGAACTCGCAAGCATATTGGCCACCGTGGCAAGCCTCAACGTGAGCGCGCATGGAAGCGGCGTAGTTGCCACCAACCTTGTAGATACCGGTGCCCAGAGGAGCTGAACGGTCATACTTACGGGTGATGACGTAGGGGTTAGCCATGAAGCCGCCCTTGAAATAAGGACCGACTGGTGTAGCAAAGACGAGGAACAGGTACTCGCTGGCAGGTTTCACACCCACCTGGGCGCCCATGCCGATCAACAGCGGACGGAGGTACAGCGAAGCGCCACTTTCGTATGGCGGGATGAATTCAGCGTTCAGTTTCACGCACTTCACGACGGCCTCTTCGAATTTCTCAATAGGAAATTCAGCCATCATGATACCACGGCAGGATGACTGCAAACGCTTGGCGTTCTCGTCCATGCGGAAGATACGCACCTTGCCATCCTTGCCACGGAAAGCCTTCAGGCCTTCGAATGCTTCCTGTCCATAGTGCAGGCAGGTAGCAGCCATGTGGATGTTAATGGTGGTTTCTGAGCTGACTTCAAATTCGCCCCACTGACCGTTCTTGTAATAGCAGCGGACGTTGTAATTCGTTGGATAATAACCAAATGGGAGACTTCCCCAATCGATGTTTTGCATGATATTTTTGTTGTTTTGTTAGTTGTTTTGTTTGGTCACAAAGATACGAAGATTCTTTGGATAAAAGCCACCTCTCAACGAATTATTTTACAAGATGGTTTCAAGGTAGTGATTCTGGATGCCATAACGCTGTTTCAAATCACTTATTTGCTTGCTAATCATCAGTCTATCAGGAGTTTTATTCATCTTTTGGCCCACCAAGAGCACATTTTTCGGCGTATGCTCCATCTCGATGAATTCCATGACCTGGGTCTTGTAGCCGTAATACTCCATCATCAGGGCACGGATGGTATCGGTGACCATCACCGCCTGACGTTCGAGAAAGATGCCGTAACGCGTGATGGGATCCACCTTGCCTGAACGTTCCATTTCCTGACGGATCTGCTTGTGGCAACACGGCGCGCACACAATCAGCTTCGCCCCGGCCCGGATGCCTTTGGCAATGGCATCGTCCGTAGCGGTGTTGCAGGCATGGAGGGCAATCAGCACATCCAACTTTTCAGGGCGGAAAGCATCGATGCTGCTCTCCACAAACTCCAGACCCTTCAAGCCTGATGACTTGATGATTTCATTGATTTTCAGCACCAAATCAGGACGGATCTCCACCCCTTTGATATCGACATCCAAGTGCAGCTTTTGGGTCAGCAACTCGTAAAGTGCAAAAGTGAGATACCCCTTCCCTGCTCCCATATCGGCGATATGCACCGTGCCGTCAAACTTCATCGGCTTGACGAGACTTTCCACAATTTCGGCATATTTGTATATCTGCTTGAACTTGTGCTGCATGTCAGCCGTGATCTTGCCCTCACGGGTGGTCAAGCCAAGCTGGTACCACCACGGGTTGGCGGGGTTGATCAAACGGACTTTCTGCTTGTCATGATCGAGGTTCTGCTCCCGACATTCCTGCACCTTCTTGGTTTGAATCGTCGCCTTGCCTTTACTGGAGACCAGCAAGGTGACATCCTCATTCACGGTGAACAACACGGCATTGAGGAATCGTGCCGGCAAGAGCTCCTTCAAGACCTCCAGCATTTGCTCGGCATCGTAATTCTTCACCTCATCGCGACGTTCATAACGATAGGTAAAGGCAAACAAACGCTTTTCCTTGATCAGCACAGGCTTCACATAAACATTACGCAACTCATCACGCTTGTTGGCGGGCTTGCTCAGCGTCATCTTCACTATGGAGCCTTGCGCTACAGCTGATGCCACTTGGCCGAAAAACCTTTCCATGGTCAACGAATGATTATTTTCGTAACAACGCCTTTATCGGTGGTGATCCTTAACAGATACACGCCCTTGGCATAGCGCTCAAGAGCCTCCGGATTCATGTCATCAAGGGTTTCCAACTTCACGCCACTGACAGTGAAAACCTCGACCTTGCGAATGGTGCTCAAATCCTCATGCTCATCGACGCCAGCTCCAGAGAAGCAAGCCGTCAGATAGTGATCGCCATCGGCAACAATGACCAGTTCCTGGTCTCTGCTCACCACTTGACCGTTCTCCATCCAGCAGTAGAACTCGTAACCGGAATAAGGGATGGCCTCCACCAAATGGACAAAGCCAAGCTCTTCCAATCCGCTGCCCCATACCGTACCTTTTGACGGGTCGGATGAGACCACATCTATGCGAGCCAAATCAATGTCATACGAAGTCTTTTTCGATTCCACGCCATTTGAAACCGTCCAAACCTGATATGTGTAAGATCCTGACGGGACGTCGCTATCGACAAATTCCGTTTCCGTCAGTCCCGAAGCAATCAAAGTTCCATTGCGGGAAACACTGTAAGTATAATTCGGATTGTCGATAGGCATCAGCCATGAGAGTACCATGTCATAATCCGAAGTGTATCCGTCAAAAAGGACCGGAGCCGGAATGGCAGGCAATCCCCCGTCAGCAGGCTTGATGTCGATAATGGCATAATTGTAGGCATTGAATGGCCCATACGAGCCTGGATTCAAGGCGCCAATGGCATAATAGCCATCGTTGGTGCCTCCCCAACCCCAGTTGAAATGGAAAAGATCCGACGCGTCGTAGCCATCGCAGATGAAGGCATGAGCGCCCCTAGTCTGGCCGGCATAATACATGGGCCGCAAGGCGTCAAGCTCGCTTTTCAGCAACTGTTTCCATTGGTTATCCGTGTAATTGCTTTTGTAGACCATCGACATCGAGGAAGCATAGTTGAAATAGGCCGGCATCGCTTCAACCACTTTTGACGAAGGCGTCGAACTGGCATCCGGACTATAATTCATCTCAACCGACACACCGCAATGATAGAGCAGCGTGGCAACAGCTTCCTTTTCAGCATCACTGCTATAATCGTCAACCGTCACCGGCATGTTGTCCCAATCGTATTCCGTCGCTCCGAAATTGGCGCTCAGCGTACCATAAGGGGAATGGTAATAGGAATGGGATCCGGTTCCACGGGCTGGACTTTCCCAATACTTCATGAGTTGCCCCATCACCACGGCCACGCATCCCGTCACACACTGCTCAGGGCAATACATGTTATAGGGGCTTCTCTGCCTCCAACGGGTGTAAACCAACGGATACACCTCGCTGCGGTTCAAGGTCAAAAGACGACCATTGTTCCGTAACGATTTCCATGCCGCTTCAACTTCGTCGGCAGCCTTAACGTCCGCATCCAACAAGTCTTGGATCTGATGGTCGTAAGCCAAGAGCCATTCCCAGGAGCTTTCAGCCATGTCCATCTGGAAAATCCCTTCATGCGAATAGCCCAACACAGGCTGTACCCTATCGTCGGCGGCGATGATCACAAACCCCTGTTCTCCGTTGAAGACATAAAAATGCTCAAACGGGGTTTTCATCTCAGTTACAGAGCGTTGATTCAGGAATGAAGCAGCCAACATGGAGGCTTCTTCGCGACTCACGGGAGCCGCATTCGATATCAAAAACGCCCCAAACAAGGCAAATAAGATAATGTATCGTTTCATAGTGCTATTTTATTTAAGCAATGGACCTTTCTTGAATGGTCTATCGGGAAATGCAAAAATAATAAAAAAAATGATATTATTCCAAGTAATATTGGCGGCGTTCCTCAGGAGTAAGCCGGCGGTTTTTGAATCGCTCTCGGGTTTGGTCGATGAGGTCTTGGAGGGAATAATCCCAGATATGTACGGTCTTGTCAGCGGATGCTGAAACAATCTGCTTGCCATCAGGACTGAACGAGGCAGCACACACACCCTGCGTATGACCTTTTAGCGGCTTTCCTATCTGCAGGCCCGTCTCGGCGCCCCAAAGTCGTATGGTCATGTCTCCAGATGCTGAGACAATCCGCTTGCCGTCAGGGCTGAACGAGGCGGAATACACGGCTTCCGTGTGACCTTCCAACGGCTGCCCTATCTGCTGGCCCGTCTCGGCGTCCCAAAGGCGTATGGTCTTGTCCAATGATGCTGAAACAATCCGCTTGCCGTCAGGACTGAACGAGACGGATTTCACATAATTTGTATGACCTTTCAGCGGCGGTCCTATCTGCCGGCCCGTCTCGGTGTCCCAGATGCGTACGGTCATGTCCCTTGATGCTGAAACAATCCGCTTGCCGTCAGGACTGAACGAGACGGAATTCACATCACTATAGTGCTCATCCAGCGGCTTCCCTATCTGCAGGCCCGTCTCGGCATCCCAGAAACGTATAGTCCTGTCGACAGATG
>CAMYVD010000047.1 GCA_947302205.1 uncultured Bacteroidales bacterium | reverse complement strand
ACGAGGCCTCGGCCTTGGAGGCGGCAGAGAACTTTCAGGCATCGCAGTGGAGCCGTCAGTTGTTCGCTTTTCATGCGGATATCCGCAAGTTTACCATGCAGTGCACCTACGACCTCATCATCTCCAATCCTCCTTTTTTCATTAATTCCTACAAAAGCGATACTGACCGCAAGAACCAAGCCCGTCATACCGATACCTCGCTGACGTTCATGGAGTTGGCCAGTGCCGCAAAACGCCTGTTGAAGCCCGAGGGACGTTTCGTGTTGGTGCTGCCAGAGCGGGAGTCGCACGACTTTATTCCCATTGCCGAGAAGTACCATCTGTATGTCCATAAACGTCAGAATATCATTCCTATGGAAGGGAAGGAACCCAATCGTGTCAATCTGGAACTGCGTTTTGGAAAGCCGGAAACGGTGCGAGTCACCGAGTTGGTGATGCGTAAGGCCGACAATGGTTTTACCGAGGCTTACAATAAGGCCGTCATGCCTTATTACTTAGGCTGATTACTTTTTGTTCTGCTGATTTTCCATCTTCTGAATCTCCTTGTTCAGCTTGGTGAGGTCCTCACCGAAAATGTAGGTAACGCGAAGGGAGATCTGGTTGTTGTACTGCATCCTGATCTTGCTGGGGATGTTCCCGGCCGCGTCTTGGTACAGCAGCCTGGTTCGGATGGGTGCGAGGGAATACTGGTATCGCAACTGGGCGTGCAATCCTCTCCAAATGCGCACACGGAGGTCGGCACAGACACTGAAGTCGTGTTTTTTATAGGAGTTGGAGTTCTCAATCAGGAGATTGCCGTTGCTGTCGTAAAAATCCGGATCGTTGAGGTCTGCCAAGGTGCGGATGTAACCCAGGTCCTTGCCTGAATAGCCTTCTTTCCAGCGCAGTTTGCCGTCGCCGATGTGCGAATCGGTCTCCTGACCATATTCCTTTTCTGAGAAACCGATCAACCTGCCATAGGAGGCGCCGATGCCAATGGAATACCTGTATTTGTCCACGAAGTAAACCATCACTGGAATTTCCATGTAGTTGAGTTTCAAGTCGTAACTTCCGGCTTTGTAACTCGAATAGGAGATGGAGTCGCGTTTGAAGGCACCTTTGGGATTGTAGACGATTTCCATGCTGATGTCAAGCCAGTCTTTGGGCGAGAGCAATACGCCTGCGCCAACCTGCCCCTTGATGCGTTTGTATCCATAGCAGTCGTCGCCGTCCACTTGGGCAAAACCGACACCGCCAAACACCTCACCTTTAAACAGTTGGGCTTTCACGGGGTTACACAACGAAGTCAGCAGCAGCGCTCCGACCATCAATAATAGCTTATGTAGTTTCATGATTCATCAATCTTGTTGGGCAAAAATACAACTATTTAACGACAGTTGGCTAAAATTATTGCTTTTCCTCTTGATTCCAAATTTTCCATGCGGCCTCGGCTTGCGCATGAAGCATGCTTAGGCCATTGCAAGTGAGGGCTCCTTGGGCTTTGCCGTTACGTAAAAATAGAGTCTCTTCGGGATTGTAGATCAAATCGAAGAGGACGTGCTGTGGGGTGAGGACTTCGTAAGGGATCAAAGGGGCTTCAGAGACATGGGGTGCCATGCCTACGGGGGTGGCGTTGATGATGAGCAGGTGTTCCCTGATAACGGCTGGAGTCAAGGTTTCGTAGGTGAAATGGCCTTTGTTGGGGTCACGGCTCACCAGATGGAAAGGGATTCCATTATGGCGAAGGACATACTGGACCGCCTTTGCGGCACCACCAGTGCCAAGAATGAGCGCTGGACTCGCTAAAGTGTTTTTTAGGGTACGCTCGATGCCAATAACGTCGGTATTATAGCCTTTCAATCGCCCGTCAGGCAGGGTTTTCACGGTGTTCACCGCCCCGACTCCTTTGGCCGTTTCATCCAGTGCGTCAAGATAGGGGAGGATGGCTTCTTTATAAGGAATGGTTACGTTCAATCCTTTTAAATCAGGATGATTGATAACCAATTGCCGAAGTAACGAAATCTCATTGATATCGATATTCAGGTATTCACAGTCCAAGCCTTCCCGCTCGAATTTCTCCGTGAAATAAGCCTTGGAGAAAGAGTGCCCTAAGGGATGCCCGATAAGTCCGTAGCGTTTCATCAGCTGATGCCAAAGATAGCCCCGAAACCTAAGGTGCAAAGCACCCCGACGATGACACCAGCAAGGGCTACGCCACCCACAACGGCCAGCATGCTTTTCTTGAAGTCCATGTCGAGGAAACTGGCTGCCAAAGTGCCTGTCCAGGCGCCGGTGCCGGGCAATGGGATGCCCACAAAGAGCAACAGCGCCACATACAAGCCACGACCGGCCTTGGCCTGAAGCTTCTCGCCACCCTTGTGGCCTTTCTCAAGGCACCAGTTGAAAAATCCACCGATGACCTTCTTGTCCTTGCCCCATTCCAATACGCGGCGGGCAAAGAAGAAGATGAACGGCACCGGCAGCATGTTGCCAATGGCAATCACCACGTAAGCCCAAAACAAATTGAATTCTTCAGGATTGGCCATGGCCGCCTTGATGCCATACGCCACCGGAATGGCACCCCTGAGCTCAATCAGCGGCACCATCGCGATTAAAAATACATATAGGTAGTTCTTCATTCTTTTATCTTATTTTTTATAAGTTCCATGACTTCCAAGTCATTCGTAATCATTTCCGGATTGTATTCGATAAACTCCTTGTAATAGTCGGGATTGGCTGCCAGGGCGTCCTCAAGGTAATGCAGGGCAAGGTTGCGTTCGTTGCGCTCAAGGTGCAGGTAGGCCAGCAGATAGAGCAGGGTGGGGTCGTTCTCCGTGCGTTGCAGGCCGAGGTTGAGGTAACAGATGGCCTCGTCACCACGGTCCATGTCAGCCAAGAGGTCGCCTAAGAAAAAGTAGAGGTCCGGGTCGTTGGGTTCGCGTTTCTCAATCTCAAACAGATACGACAACGCCTTCTCGTTTTCGTTCAGCTTACGGTATTCAGCCGCGAGGTTGTACAGATGGTCGTCGTTGAACGGCTCCAGTGCATAGGCCTTCTCGAAGTACCTGATGGCCGTGCGGCTGTCCCCCGTGTCGCTGTAAACGTAGCCGAGTCCTGACCAAGCTTCGGTGAGGTATTCGTTGATACTCAGTGCCTTGTTGTATTCCTGCTGTGCGTCGATGTAGTTTTCAAGCCGATAGTGGCAGTCACCCAGCGAGGCGTGAAGCATGGAAGTCTCCAAGCCGTGGGCCATGGCTTCATGGAGCGAGTCGATGGCCTCCTGGAAACGGTTCAGGTCGTAGTACGAATTGGCGAGGTGCATGTTGGCCCATTGGTGGGTCGGGTCGATGGCAAGCACATATTCATACATCTCGATGGCTTCCTCTAAGCGGTCCATCCTGCGGTAGATGTCACCCAAGGCCGACCATGACTCCACCTCGTGCGGGTCGTTGTCGATGCGTTGGTTGAAATAGGCGATGGCTTCCTTGGTCTGCCCAGCCGAAAGGAAACAGTTGACCAAATCGCTGTAGGTATTGTTGTAGAGCGCGTCCTCGGTGGTGACGTCCAATGATTTCTTGTAGAACTCGATGGCCTTGTTGAAGAAGCCCAAACTCTGGTATTCAAAGCCGATGGCGTGATAGAGTTCGCTTTTCTCGTCCTCTTCGAAATAGCTCAGAGCGGTGGTGTAAGTGTCAATGGCCTTCTGGTGCTTGCCCAAAGCGGCATAACATGATCCTAAGGTGAGGAAATAGTCCGGCTCGTCGTAGTTGATCTCCATTTGGTCGAGCAACTCAAAAGCCTTCTTCGGGTCGTTTTCCACTAGGAACTGACGGGCATTCTTGATCTTCAGGTTGATGTCATCCGGATGCTGGGTCAGGGCAAGGTCCACCGCCTGACGCGACAGCTTCAGGTTGTTTTGCTGCATGTAATAGTCAATGATCAGCTCGAATTCCTCAGCGTCGAAATACACGGGACGCTGCGACTCAAGCATGTCCTCAAAACGCGACACGGCTTCGCCAGTCATGTCATCGTCTTCTTCTTCCCAGGAATTGTCATTGTCAGTATACACGCTTTCTTTCCTTCTTTTTTCAAAGCGCAAAGATAATTCTTTTTTTCCTTTGTTACTTTTCCCATTGATGGAAAAGTAACCAAAAGATCTAGGCCGACATTATCGGACCTTCCCACGGTTGTCCTAAGTACCTGAGCATCATGTCGCGGGGTGCCTTCGTTCCGAAGGCAAACGCTCCGCTAAAGCGTCGCGCCGCTCCTGACGCTCAAGCACTTAGTCCACCCTCTTGGCCACCGCTTCCCCGCATGTCGGCCGTTCCTGCCCGCCCAGCCCAGTAGGGCTTTGTCGTTCTTAAAGCTGGTCGCTGCCTTACTGGGATGGGTGCGTGGGCCGAGGCCAAAAAACGGAGCAGCGCCCGCCCAAAAGCCGAACTAAGTGGGATGAGTCTCAGGGCGGGGCGCTGAACGCGAGCGAAGCGAGGCGTGAAGCGTTTGCTTTCGTAGAAAGCACTCCCCGCCTTGAGGCTCACCCACTTAGAAAGGCTGTGCGGCAGGCCAATTTTTTTGGCCTTGACTTTTTCCGCCCCTTTTGTGTCAAGACAAAAGGGGTAAAAAAATTAATTAAAAGAAACCCTATTCTGTATGGACCTCCCCAAGGTTACCTCATCCACATATTCTAAGGTGTCGCCAACAGCGATGCCTTTCGCGATGACGGAGACTTTGCCTTTGAAGTCGTTGAGCTGACGGTAGATGTAGAAGTTGGTGGTGTCGCCTTCAATGGTGGCGGGAAGGGCCAGAATGATCTCCTTGATGTCTTCCTTTTGCACTCGTTCCACCAGCTCGGCGATTTTCAGGTCGTTTGGACCGATGCCTTCGATGGGGCTGATCACGCCGCCCAACACGTGGTAAAGGCCGTTGAACGAGGCCGTATGCTCGATGGCCAGCACGTCGCGCATGTCGGCTACCACACAGAGGGTGTTCTCGTCGCGGCGGGGATTGCTGCAGATGGCGCACACCTTCGTGTCGGAGATGTTGTAACAGCGCTCGCACAGCATGATGTTATGCTTCATCTTAAGCAAGGCATCGGCCAACTGCTCAGTCTGAATCGTGTCTTCGTTGAGCAGGTGCAAAGCCAGTCGCAGCGCGGTCTTCTTGCCAATTCCGGGCAGTTTCGACAGCGCCTCCACGGCGTTTTCCAATAATATGCTGGAGTATTCTGACATTCGGCCGCAAAGATAAGCATTATTTAGATAAGAGAAAAAGATAAGAAATAAAAGATGGGGGTTGAGGATAGGAAGAGGAATTTTTATTATCTTTGCCGAAATTTTTCTAGCAATGAAACAAACTAAAATAGGTGTCATTGGTTTGGGCTATGTTGGACTGCCTTTGGCACGCCTTTTTTCAACGAAGTTTGAAACTGTAGGATTCGACATGAACCAGGCCCGAGTGGATGCCTTGATGAGCGGCCATGACGCCACGCTTGAAGTGGCCGACGAGTTGCTTCAGGATGCCCTGCGTATCCACGGATTCAAATGTACTACCCGTCTTGAGAAACTCCGTGACTGCAATTTCTATGTGGTCGCCGTGCCTACCCCAGTCGATGTCAACAACCGTCCTGATCTCACCCCCTTGATCGGTGCCTCCGAAACGGTGGGCAAGGTCATCTCGAAAGGCGATGTGGTCGTGTATGAATCCACTGTCTATCCTGGCGTTACCGAAGAAGAGTGCCTACCCGTAGTGGAACGTATTTCAGGCTTGAAGTTCAATGTGGACTTTTTCGCTGGCTACAGCCC
Organism: uncultured Bacteroidales bacterium; assembly: GCA_947302205.1. Lineage (GTDB taxonomy): Bacteria > Bacteroidota > Bacteroidia > Bacteroidales > F082 > Limimorpha. The sequence continues at coordinate 10,788 of CAMYVD010000047.1, read as the reverse complement.
AGAGCGTATCAATCCTGGTGACAAGCTCCATACCGTGGAGAAGATCAAGAAAGTCACTTCAGGCAGTACCCCTGAAATCGCTGATTATGTGGATGCGGTGTATAACTCCGTTTTGGTGAATGGCACGCATAAGGCCCCGAGCATTCGGGTGGCTGAAGCTTCCAAAATCATTGAGAATTCCCAGCGTGATGTCAACATCGCTTTCATGAACGAGTTGGCCAAGATCTTCAACGCCATGGGTATCGACACCCACGATGTCATTGAGGCCGCTTCCAGCAAGTGGAATTTCATCAAGCTGAGTCCTGGTTTGGTAGGTGGACATTGCATCTCGGTCGATCCTTATTATCTGATTGAGAAAGCCCAGGTTTATGGTGTGTTGCCTCGTGTGATGCGTGCTGCCCGTCGCTTGAACGATGGCATGGGAGCTTATGTGGCTAACCAAACCATCAAGTGCATGAACAAGAAAGGCGTCTTGGTGAAGGATGCGAAGATCCTTATCCTTGGCATCACCTTCAAGGAGAATTGTCCCGATATCCGTAACACCAAGGTGGTTGACATCTATCGCAGCCTTGAGGAATACACACGGAACATCACCGTTTACGATCCCTGGGCCGACCCCACTAGGGTAGAAAAGGAATACGGGATTAGAGTTAAGAGTTTAGAGTTGAGAGATGAGAGTGGAACGTTTGACGCAGTAATACTTGCTGTCGCTCATGATCAGTTTAAAGACCTCGATGTCAAGGCTTTAGTGAAGCCGAATGGAGTTATTTACGATGTAAAAGGTGTTTTGCCACGTAACGTCATTGATTCAAGACTATGAGTAGTTGCGTCGGATACGTCATTGCGAGCGAAGCGAAGCAATCCACATATATGGTGATAATTGCCTATCAGGCGACATGTGGATTGCCGCGTCGCTCCGCTGCGCTTCGCTCCTCGCAATGACGTTAACTCTTATCTTGTATCTGTTAACTTTTATCTTCTCTATGGAATTCCTTCAAAACCACTGGCTCGACATCACCACCACCGCCCTTGGCTTGGCCTATATTCTTTTGGAGTATAAGGCCAGCGTATGGATGTGGGTCGTAGGCTTCTTTATGCAGAGTTTGGGCATTGTGCTTTATTATCAAAAAGGCCTGTATGCCGACTGCGGTATGGAGTTTTATTACTTGGCCATGACGGTCTATGGCTTCATAGCTTGGATGCGGCATTCAAGCCGGAAAAAAGACTTGCCTATCAGGCACATGCCTCGAAAGACCGCTTTGGTTTGGGTAGGGTTGGGGTTGGCGTTTTGGCTGGCTATTTATCTCATTTTGTCGAACTTCACTGATTCGAGGGTGCCTGTAGCCGATGCCTTTACCACTGCTTTTAGCATCGTTGGAATTTGGGCTTTAGCGAGAAAGTATATTGAACAATGGTTTGTATGGATTATCGTCGATATCGTGACATGTGCACTATATTTCTATAAAGATATTCCTTTCAAGGCAAGCCTTTATGGGCTGTATGTAATCATTGCCGTTTTCGGGTATTTCAAGTGGAAAAAGTCATTACCTAACGGGTAGTTGATTATTTTGTTGAAAAGTATCACAAAAAATTTTGTTCGCTTCTACTTATTTATTATTTTTGCATGTTTTATTGAGCGTACAAATGAACTAGTCTGATTCCATCATTTCATTTGCTATAACTCATTCAAACATAGCCTCTTGTCATCACTATGCCGTGACTGACGGGGCGAAGCTGTATCAATAACAATCCAATCTTATGCGTACTATCATCATCACTGGCGGAGCCGGTTTCATCGGCAGTCATGTTGTTCGCCTTTTTGTGAACAAGTATCCTGAATACCAAATCATCAACCTTGACAAGCTGACCTATGCTGGCAATCTTGCCAACCTGAAGGATATTGAGGACAAGCCCAATTATCGCTTTGTCAAGATGGACATCTGTGATTTTGACGGTGTCTATAAGTTGATGCAAGAGGAACACGTGGACGGCATCATCCATCTCGCTGCCGAGAGCCACGTGGACCGCTCCATCAAGGATCCGTTTACTTTCGCGCAAACCAATGTGATGGGTACGCTGAGCTTGTTGCAAGCCGCAAAATTGTATTGGGAAAGCCTTCCCGAGAAGTGGGATGGCAAACGCTTCTACCACATTAGTACCGACGAAGTCTATGGTGCCCTGCAGATGACCCACCCCGAAGGCATCGAGCCTCCGTTCACTACCAAGGCTAGTTCAGGCAAACACCATCTGGCTTACGGCGAGAAGTTCTTCACAGAAGACCTCAAATACCAACCCCATAGCCCCTACAGTGCTGCCAAGGCCAGTTCCGACCACTTCGTGCGTGCATTCCACGATACCTACGGCATGCCCACCGTTGTGACCAACTGCTCCAACAACTACGGTCCGTACCAATTTCCTGAGAAGCTGATCCCTTTGTTCATCAACAATATCCGTCACCGCAAGCCGCTGCCGGTGTATGGCAAGGGCGAGAACGTGCGCGACTGGCTGTATGTGGTGGATCACGCTCGTGCCATTGACCTGATTTTCCACAAAGGCAAGATAGGGGAGACCTACAACATCGGTGGCTTTAATGAATGGAAGAACATTGACATTATCAAGGTCTTGATCAACACTGTCGACCGCCTGTTAGGTCGTCCTGAAGGCGCCGACATGGACCTCATCACTTATGTTACCGATCGCGCCGGCCACGATTTGCGTTATGCCATCGACAGTTCCAAGCTCCAACGTGAACTCGGTTGGGAACCCTCCCTCCAGTTCGAGGAAGGCATCGAAAAGACCGTCCGCTGGTACTTGGACAACCAAGAATGGATGGACAACGTCACCTCAGGTGATTATCAGAAATATTACGACGATATGTATAAAAACCGCTAAATCATGAAGATATCAGTTGCAGGTACCGGCTATGTCGGTCTTTCAATTGCCACTCTATTGGCTCAACATAACGACGTTACCGCTGTTGATGTCGTCCCAGCTCGCGTTGATCTGGTGAACAACAAAAAGTCGCCCATTCAGGATGACTATATTGAGGAATATCTTGCCAACAAACCCTTGAGCCTGAAGGCCACTCTTGATCAAGAGGCCGGTTATAAAGATGCCGAGTTTGTGGTCATTGCCGCTCCCACCAACTATGATAGCCAGAAGAACTTTTTCGATACCAGTGCGGTGGAAGCCGTCATCAATGCTGTCCTGAAGGTGAATCCAGATGCCGTGATGGTCATCAAGAGCACCATCCCGGTGGGTTACACTCGCGGTCTTTACGTGAAGTATGCCCAGAAAGGCGTCAAGAAGTTCAACCTGCTGTTCTCGCCCGAGTTCCTGCGTGAGAGCAAGGCCCTTTACGATAACCTTTATCCGAGCCGTATCATCGTGGGCATCCCAAAGATGATGACAGGTGCCGAATACCAAGAGGAGAATGAGGCCATCAAGGCTTTGACCAATATCGAGTGGCTCACCGAGCGTGCCCACACCTTCGCCCATCTGCTTCAGGAGGCTGCTATCAAGACGGATGTGCCGACATTGTTTATCGGTATGAAGGAAGCCGAAGCGGTGAAGCTCTTCGCCAATACCTACCTGGCACTGAGAGTCTCCTACTTCAACGAACTTGATACCTATGCCGAGATGAAAGGCCTTGATACCCAAGCCATCATCGATGGCATCGGCCTTGACCCCCGCATTGGATTGCATTACAACAATCCTTCGTTTGGCTATGGCGGTTATTGCCTTCCCAAGGATACAAAGCAACTCCTTGCCAACTACGAGGATGTGCCTCAATGCATGATGAGCGCCATCGTGGAGAGCAACCGCACCCGCAAGGATTTCATTGCCGACCAAGTGCTGAAGATGGCAGGCTACTACGACTATACCACCAACAATGTCTACGGCACCGAGCAGCAAACCCCGACCATTGGCGTTTATCGCTTGACGATGAAATCCAACAGTGATAACTTCCGCCAATCGGCCATCCAGGGTGTGATGAAGCGCATCAAAGCCAAGGGCGCTACAGTCATTATTTACGAACCCACCCTCGAGGACGGATCAACGTTTTTTGGCTCACTTGTAGTCAACGACCTCGCCAAGTTCAAGGCCCAAAGCCAAGCCATCATCGCCAACCGCTACGACAGTTGCCTCGACGATGTCATCGACAAAGTCTACACCAGAGATATTTTTAAAAGAGATTAACAATTAAAATCTATAAACCATGTTTACTTTAATCGAACTTCCATACGCTAAAGACGCATTGGCGCCAGTCATCAGTGCCCAGACGCTCGAGTTCCATCATGGCAAGCACCTTCAGGGCTATGTCGACAATCTCAACAAACTCATCGCAGGCACTCCGTTTGAGACGTTGCCCCTTGAGGAGATTGTGAAACAAGCCACCGGAGGCATGTTCAACAACGCAGGTCAGATTCTCAACCATAACCTCTATTTCACACAGTTTGCTCCTAAACCGGCAGTTCCGGCTGGCAAGGTGGTTGATCAAATCGTGAAGCAGTGGGGGAGTGTCGATGCATTTAAAGATGAGTTTGTCGCCAAGGGCGTGAGCCTCTTCGGCAGCGGATGGGTATGGCTCTCCGCCCAGGAGGACGGCAGTTTGGTCATCACACAGGAAGCCGGCGCTTCCAATCCTGTCACTAAAGGTTTGAAGCCCCTTCTGACCTTCGATGTTTGGGAGCACGCTTATTATCTCGACTACCAGAACCGTCGTGCCGCCCATCTGGCCGAGTTGTGGAAGATCGTCGACTGGAAGGTTGTTGAAGAACGATACAAGAATAAAAAATAACTAATATGTCAGTATTCAAAGACAAAACCCTCCTCATCACCGGAGGTACCGGCAGTTTTGGTAATGCGGTGCTGAACCGCTTTTTGCGCACCGACATCGGTGAGATCCGCATCTTCTCCCGCGACGAGAAGAAGCAGGATGACATGCGTCACGACTTCCAGGCCCGTATGCCCGAAGTGGCCAACAAGATCAAGTTTTATATAGGTGACGTCCGCAACAAGAGCACGCTGAAGTATGCCATGCAGGGCGTGGATTACGTGTTCCATGCAGCTGCCTTGAAGCAGGTGCCGAGTTGCGAGTTCTTCCCCATGGAGGCCGTCAAAACTAACGTCATAGGTACTGACAATGTGCTGGATGCAGCCATCGCCGCTGATGTGAAGTGCGTGATTTGCCTTTCGACCGACAAGGCCGCCTATCCCATTAATGCCATGGGTATCACCAAGGCCATTGAGGAGAAGATTGCCGTCGCCAAGAGTCGCCTCTCCGGCAACACCAAGATCTGCTGCACCCGCTACGGCAATGTGATGTGCAGCCGCGGTTCTGTGATTCCGCTTTGGATCGACCAGATTCGTAAGGGCAACCCCATCACCCTCACCGAGCCCAAGATGACGCGTTTCATCATGAGCTTGGCTGAAGCGGTCGACCTGGTGCTGTTCGCTTTCGAGCACGGCAAAAATGGTGACATCCTCGTGCAGAAAGCTCCCGCTTGCACCATCCAGACCCAGGCTGAAGCCGTAAGAGACCTGTTCAAGCATCAGGCACCAGCAGGAAAAGAGCCTGAGATTCGTGTGATTGGGATCCGTCACGGCGAGAAGATGTATGAAACGCTGCTCACCAAGGAGGAGGCTGCCAAGGCCATCGACATGGGCAACTTCTATGCCGTACCGGCTGATAACCGTGACCTGAACTATGATAAGTACTTCAAGGAAGGTGATACGAAGCGTGCCACCATCGAGGAATTCAACTCCGACAACACCTATCGCCTGAACCTCGAAGAGACAAAGGCGAAGATCGCCAGCTTGGAGTATATCCAGAATGAACTGAATGGCATTCCAAATCTTGTGTAATTATGGCTGAATTTAAGAATAACGGGAAGCTGAAGCTTCTCATCATCGTGGGTACTCGCCCGGAGATTATCCGCCTGGCTGCGGTGATTAATAAATGTAGGCAGTATTTCGATTGCCTCTTGGCACATACGGGTCAGAACTACGACTACAACCTCAATGGCGTGTTCTTCAAAGATTTGAAGCTCGCTGATCCGGATATTTATATGGAAGCCGTGGGCAACGACCTGGGCGAGACCATGGGCAACATCATCGCCAAGAGCTATCAGCTGATGGTGGAGGTGCAGCCGGATGCAGTGCTCGTTTTGGGCGACACCAATAGTTGCCTCAGCGTGATTGGCGCCAAGCGCCTCCACATCCCGATCTTCCACATGGAAGCCGGTAACCGTTGTAAGGACGAATGCCTGCCTGAGGAGACTAACCGCCGTATCGTGGATATCATTAGCGATGTGAACATGGCTTATTCAGAGCATGCCAGAAGATATTTGGCCGATACGGGCCTGCCTAAGGAACGTACCTACGTTACAGGTTCACCTATGGCCGAAGTGCTGCACAACAACCTCGCAGAAATTGAGGCCAGCGACATTCATAAACGTTTGGGACTGGAGAAGGGTAAGTATATCCTGCTCTCCGCTCACCGTGAGGAAAATATTGACACCGAGAAGAACTTCCTGAGCCTTTTCAACGCCATCAACAAAATGGCAGAGAAGTACAATATGCCCATTCTGTACAGTTGCCATCCGCGCAGCCGCAAACGCCTTGAAGCCAGTGGGTTCCAATTAGACAAGCGTGTGATTCAGCACGAGCCATTAGGCTTCCACGACTACAATTGTCTGCAGATGAACGCCTTCTGCGTGGTGTCTGACTCCGGCACCCTGCCCGAGGAAAGTAGCTTTTTCACCTCGGTAGGTCATCCCTTCCCAGCTGTGTGCATCCGCACTTCCACCGAGCGTCCCGAAGCCTTGGACAAAGGCTGCTTCGTGTTGAGCGGTATTGATACTGTAGGTCTGCTCCAGAGCGTCGATGTAGCGGTAAGTCTTATTAAGGACGGCAACCACGGCATCCCGGTGCCTGACTATGTGGATGAGAATGTGAGCACCAAGGTGGTCCGCATCATCCAAAGCTACGTGGGTGTGGTCAATAAAATGGTTTGGAGGAAATTCTGATGAAGATATTGGTTACTGGTGCCAAGGGGTTTGTTGGCAAGAACCTTTGCTGGGCGCTGAAGAACATACAGGCCGGCAAGGACAAGACCCATCCCGGGCTGAGCATTGAGGCCGTTTATGAATACGACATCGACAACAAGCCTGAAGAATTGGATGCTTGGTGCCGTGATTGCGACTTCGTGTTCAATCTGGCAGGTGTGAACCGTCCACAGAACCAAGAGGAGTTCATGCAAGGCAACTTTGGCTTTGCCAGCACCCTGCTTGACACCCTAAAGAAATATGGCAACCGCTGTCCGGTGATGCTTTCCAGCAGCCAGCAGGCCTCTCTGACTGGCCGCTTTGGTAACAGCGAGTATGGCCGCTCAAAGAAAGCTGGAGAAGACCTCTTCCTCGACTACGAAAGAGACTTCCTTAAAGCGAACACTAATCTCACGAATGACACGAATAAAAATAATTCGTCAGATTCGTGCAATTCGTGTTCAAAAGGAAAAGAGCCTCGTGTTCTCATATACAGATTTCCGAACCTCTTTGGCAAATGGTGCAGACCTAATTATAATAGTGCCGTGGCCACCTTCTGCAACGCCTTCGCCAACGACCTGCCTTACACCGTGAACGATCCTTCTGTGGAGTTGGAACTCCTTTATATCGATGACCTCGTCGACGAAATGATGGCAGCCCTCGAAGGCAAAGAGCATCGTTGCGAGTTCAACGGTCTCGAAGTGATTCCCGCCACGGATCACACGTGTCTCGCGGATAATAATACTCGAGATACGCGCGATACGTGGAGATATTGTTACTGCCCCGTGACGCACCATGTAACGCTGGGCGAGATTGTGGAATTGCTCAAATCCTTTGCTGAGCAGCCCAAGACCTTGATGATTCCGGAGATTCCGGCCGGAAGCTTTGCCAAAAAACTGTACTCCACGTATCTCTCGTATCTCCCGTATGAGAAGACCGCCTTCCCGCTCAAGATGAACGTAGACGACAGAGGCTCCTTCACAGAGTTGGTCCACACGCTGAATTCCGGTCAGGTAAGCATCAATATTTCCAAGCCCGGCATCACCAAGGGCCAGCACTGGCACAACACCAAGTTCGAGCAGTTCATCGTGGTCAAGGGTCACGGCCTCATCCAGCAGCGCAACCTCAACGACCCCGAGGGCAAGGTGTTGGAATGGGAAGTCTCAGGCGACAAGATAGAAGTCGTACACATGCTGCCTGGCTACACTCACAATATCATCAATCTGAGCGATACTGAAGACCTCGTCACGGTGATGTACTGCAACGAGGTGTTCAACCCCAATAAGCCAGACACGTTTTTTGAAATCGTAAAGTAAAAATCGTTATTAATAATAAAACCATCTTTATTGTATTTTTTTAAAAATATTTGTAGGATTTGTGATAATTTGATTATTTTTGCAGCGCTATTTATCCACTACATTTATAATTAACTTAATTAATCACAACTGCAAAATGAAAAAAATGCTTTATTTGATGGCTGCAGTACTGCTGGTAGCGGGCTGCAGAAAACAGGAAGGAACCTCAAGGGTTCGTGTTAATGTGAACGACTTCACCATTACCGAAGGGATGTTCCCCACTCGAGGTGAAGAGCCGGTAGTCGACTACGCTGGTGTCAAGGCTATCGACTTGGCGTTCTATGAAGGGACGACCGAGGTGTATAAGCACACGCAAATGCGTGACGACGGTAGCACCTACACTACGTTCGGTTCGTTTGAATGCGACCTGCCTATTGGCAACTATACTATGGTAGTTATCGGTCGCGGATATTCGGTAGGAGATGTGTTTGAGTTAAACAGTCCAACGTCGGCAGGCTACACATCTGAGCGTGCTCGTGAAACGTTCTGCGCGACGCAGAGTGTGACGGTTACAAGCTCAACGCCACTCGATCTGACTATCACGTTGAGTCGTATCATAGCCAAGCTTCACATCGTTTCTACCGATGAACGTACGGCCAGCGTGACGAAAATCCGCACCACCTACGGTGCCGGTGGCAAGAGTTTCAATCCAACCACGGGTTTGGCCACGGTCAACAGTGGGTTTGCGGTCACCAACACTCCTAGTAGTGCCGTGACGACCCTCGATGTAGGCAACTACGCGTTCCTGGCTACTGATGAGCAGACGATGGACATTACCATCGAAGCGCTTGACGCAGGCGAAAATGTATTATTTACAAAGGTAGTACCTAATGTCCCTCTGAGGCGAAACCGTGTTACGACCCTCACCGGACAGGTCTTTACGGCCGGTACCTCATCGGCAACCTTTCAGGTTGATTCCGATTGGCTGGAAGGCAACGAAGTACCATTCTAAAGAATCCACCCTGAGCCGTGGCTTAGGCTACGGCTTGGGGCTGTGGAAATAAAATACATATCATATGTTCAACCTATCCAGAAACAATTGGAAAAATGGCCAGAACATATAAGAAAACATACCTCAACGGTGCCATGCGTAACCTTGCCGTAATGATGGATTGCGGTGATATGCAAGGCAAAGGTCTTGGCATCAACGAAGTGGTAGCCATGTACTACCCCCTCCACGAAGCCGACCTCTCCCGCTTCGCCGCCGCCGCCAACGGAATTATCGAGCGAAACATACAGTAGCCGTGAGGGAATAAAATCAAAGCAAACTGGCCGACAAGGCCATCATCTACTTTGGCGACATCGACGAGATGCTGATCCTCGAAATCCGGATGCTGGGCTACCAGTTCGACTTCGCGGCCGAGGAGAAGCGCATCATCAAGATGACCGAATCGCCCGACAAGGTGTACGCCACTGCCCCGCTGAAGAAGAACCCCTCCGGCGGCAGCCGGTAGGGCTGGCGAGGATTTATGGTGAGCTAGCCGAACCAAGCCCGAGCAAAAAGCGCGAAGTGCAATATCTGTGCTATCTGTGTGACAAAAGAAAAAGTTCTGTGTGGCAAAAGACCTCCCTGTGAGGAATTTCAAGGTGAGCCTGTCGAACCAAAATAACCCCTCAACACGACAGTAGATTAAAAAGCATTATTTTTGTAAGAAATTGTAAGATGATGAGAAACCAGAGTAATAGACAATCAACGAGCAACGAGGCGCTCCTCAGCAGTGCGGAGGGCTTCACGGCCTTCAGCTTCGGGGGGTACAACATCCGCTTCCGGGCGCCTTACAGCCTGGAACGGTATGTCGATGTGCTCAGGTGGGACGACGGCTACCTGGTGGTGCTGGCCAAGTACAGCCACAATGCCGAACCCGAGGAGGATTATATCGACCTTAAGCCTATCCTCGAAGGTCTCTACATTGACCCGGCCTCATTCCTCAAACCTATTAAAAACGTGCGTGTTGCTTATGCCTGATATCAAGGAACACTACCAGGAAATGTACCTCCGCTGGACGCAATACAGCAAGAAGGGCTATTACGAGAAATAATCCCTCACCGCCCCCGTGTGACAGGTGCCTGTCCCCTGTCCCTCGTGCCTGCCCGCAGGCCCGTATGTCACGGATGAGGATGTCCGTTACATTGTGGATTGCATCAAGGAAGCGATTGAGAAGTAAGAAGGAAAATGTGATTTGTACCATAGGCGTACCATAGGCGTAGCGTAGGCGAAGCATAGGCCGAGGATTTATGGTGAGCTCGTCGAACCAAAATAATCCCTCACCGCCAGCGGAAAGAAGAAAGTCAATAAATGAGGAATAACAAACCTAATACACAATATTATATGAACGAACTGCAGCAACAGGTTGATGTCGAGGGGCTGTATGGCGATGTGTGCC
>CAMYVD010000046.1 GCA_947302205.1 uncultured Bacteroidales bacterium | reverse complement strand
AACGACCTACGCATTACGAATGCGTTGCTCTACCAACTGAGCTAAAGTGGCTTGCATTGCGGCTGCAAAGATAACACTTTTTTTCATCTTCTGCCGCGCCGCACGTTTTTTTTCTTCTTCATGCCTTCCATGATCAACTCGAAATCCATCTGGCGTTTCAGCAGATTCACGTTTTTCACCATCACCGTCACCTCATCGCCAAGCTGCAGCACACGTCCCGACTCCTGACCAACCACCCGGAAGTTGTCTTCGTCGAGATAGTAATAATCATCCGGAAGATCGTCGTAACGCACCAAACCCTCGCATTTGCTGTCCTTCAACTCAACATACAAACCCCATTTGCTCACGCCTGAAATCAAGCCGTCGAACACCTGACCGATCTTGTCCTGCAAATATTCAGCCTGCTTGTACTTCACGCTCTGGCGTTCCATTTCCTCGGCCTGCTTCTCCATCTCACTGGTGTGGACACAATACTCGTCATATTCCTTCTTGTCCACAGAGCCCTGGTTCTCGATCAAATAGCGCTCAATGAGGCGATGCACCATCAGGTCGGGATAACGGCGGATAGGGGAGGTGAAGTGCGTGTAATAGTCGAATGAAAGGCCGTAGTGCCCGATGTTTTCGGTGCTATACACCGCCTTGGCCATCGTTCGGATCGCTACCGATTCCACCAGGTTTTTCTCACCCTTGCCTTCCACGTCTTCAAACAGTTTATTGTACGACTTCACCAATTTCGAACGGGTGCTGATGTCCATGGTATAGCCCAAGCGGGAAATCAGCCGCATGAAGTTGTTCAGCTTTTCGGGGTTGGGTTCGTCGTGCACACGGTAAACAAAGGTATGGTTCTTCCACTTGCTGTCAGGTTTGCCGAAAGTCTCGGCAACGGTACGGTTGGCCAACAGCATGAAATCCTCAATCAGCTCATGGCTTTCGTTCTGCACCCTGATGTAGGTATCGATAGGCTTGCCCTTTTCGTCAAGCACAAACTTGACCTCTTCCGAATGGAAGTTCAGGCTGCCTTCGGCCATGCGTTTCTCACGAAGCTTGGTGGCCAAACGATTGAAGGTTAAGATTTCATCCTTATAATCCCCTTCGCCGCCTTCAATCATGGCTTGCACTTCTTCGTAGGCATAGCGGCGGCACGACTTGATGATGGTCTTGCCAATCCAATGGTTCAGGATGTTGACATCATCGTCCATCTCAAAAACAGCGGAAAACGTCAGTTTTTCCTCGTTAGGACGCAAGGAGCAGACATTGTTGCACAGCTTCTCGGGCAGCATCGGGATGGTGCGGTCCACCAAATATACGGAGGTGCCGCGGTTGTAGGCCTCTTCGTCGATGGCGGAGCCCGGCTTCACGTAATGTGACACATCGGCAATATGCACACCCACTTCCCAATGGCCATTAGGCAGTTTCTGCAAGGAGATGGCATCGTCAAAGTCCTTGGCGTCCACTGGGTCGATGGTGATGGTGAACACCTCTCGGAAATCCTTTCGGCTTTTGATTTCCGATTTCGATATTCTGGTTGGAATCGCCGAAGCTTCCTTCTCCACTTCCTTCGGGAAATCCAAAGGATAGTCATGCGACAGCAGGATGGATTGCATCTCCACGTCGTTCTCTCCGGGGTTACCCAACACACGGATGATCTCGCCAAAGGGATTGCCGGAGTTTTCGGGCCAATCCACCAAGTGAACGATCACCTTCTGGCCGTTTTTGGCACCATGCAACTCGCCTTTGGGCACGAAGATATCCACCGGGATCTGTTCCATGTCAGGCACCACAAACACATAGCCATGCGAGATGTGCAGTATGCCCACAAAGTCGGTATGCTTGCGTTGGAGCACTTCCACAATCTCTCCCTCGGGTTTCTTGTTTTTCCTTTTCGGGAACATTGCCACCTTGACACGATCGCCATGCAGGGCTTGGCCGGTGTTGTTGGATGAAATGAACACATCCTCACCTGAATCGTCATCGAGAACCACATAGGCCTTGCCCGTAGACTTCATGTCAACCGTACCTTCCACATACTCCTTCTTCGGTCCGTATTCCTCCAGGTAGGCCGGATTAAGCACATACCTGAATGGCCTTTCTTCCATCAGGATACCTTGTTCAAACAGGTCGATCAGGATATGGTAGACCACGTCTTTCCCTGCGGCATCACGAATAGCAAGAACCTTACATATCTGCTTGTAATTCATCGGCTTGAAGGGGTTCTCCCCGAAAATGCTGAGAATGGCGTTGGTAAAAACACTTAATTTATTTTCAATTGTCTTTCTTTTTCCCATATTAATTTCTTAAAATATTTTTTGTTTTATTTCATCTAGGATTTTTGGTCGTGCAAAAATAATGAAATCAGCGAATTAGTGTGTTGATAATTTTGTTGATATAAAAAACGGTATGCATTAATAATTTGAACAATCAATTTATTATACCTTTGCAAAAGAAGGCCCGAAGGGGAAATCACGAGATACATATTTTTACAAACCTTTGTAAACGAGCACATTATATGAGCAACGGTGGATTGTACATTAGAAAAAGGGATGGGCAAGAAGAGCCCTTCTCTCTTGAGAAAATTAAAGTAGCCATTAGCAAGGCTTTTTTAGCGTCTGGCTTTTATGCCACTGACGAGGACCTCAACTCCATTTTGAGTCGAGTCCGTGTGACCAACGGTATCACGGTAGAAGAGATCCAAAATCAGGTGGAGACCGCTTTGATGGCCGAACAGTACTACACCGTGGCGAAGAACTACATCCTCTACCGCCAAAAGCACACTGAGGATCGTGAGATTCGTGAAAAGATCGACTTTCTAAGCAACTACGTCAACGCTTCGAACGCCGCTACCGGCTCGAAGTTCGACGCCAACGCTAATGTGGAGAAGAAAAACATCGCCACGTTGATGGGTGAGTTGCCCAAGTCGAGCTTCATCCGAATCAACCGCCGTCTGCTCACCGACCGTATCAAGGAGATGTTTGGTAAAGAGCTTGCCGATCGTTATATCTACTTGCTCAACAACCACTTCATCTACAAGAACGACGAGACATCGCTCGCCAACTATTGTGCTTCGATTACAATGTATCCTTGGCTCAACGAGGGTACCAGCTCAATCGGAGGCAACTCTACGGCACCCACCAAGCTGCGTTCGTTCTGCGGAGGTTTTATTAATATGGTGTTCATGGTTTCATCACAACTCTCCGGCGCTTGCGCCACACCAGAGTTCTTGATGTACATGAACTACTTCATCGGTCTCGACTACGGCAAGGACTATTACAAACGTGCCGACGAAGTGGTGGATCATTCACTGAAACCACGTACCCTTGACAAGGTCATCACCGACTGCTTCCAGCAGATCGTTTATTCGCTCAACCAACCCGCAGGTGCACGTAACTACCAATCCGTGTTCTGGAATATTGCCTATTACGACAAGTATTACTTTGAGTCGTTGTTTGGCAACTTCTACTTCCCCGATGGATCACAACCAGACTGGGAGGGACTGAGCTGGCTTCAGAAACGCTTCATGAAGTGGTTCAACGCCGAAAGGTTGAAGAGTGTGCTGACCTTCCCTGTGGAGACCATGGCCCTACTCTCGAAAGATGGAGACGTGATTGACCAGGAGTGGGGCGACTTCACCGCAGAGATGTATGCTGAAGGCCATTCGTTCTTCACCTATCTCAGCGACAACGCTGACTCATTGTCATCGTGCTGCCGTCTGCGCAACGAAATTCAGGACAACGGATTCAGCTACACCCTCGGTGCTGGTGGTGTTTCCACTGGTTCCAAGAGCGTGCTTACCATCAACCTGAACCGTTGTATCCAGTATGCTGCACGCAACAACATGCACTATCTCACCTTCCTTGAAGAAATTGTTGACCTCTGTCACAAAGTGCAGATCTGCTATAACGAGAACCTCAAAGGACTGCAAGAGAAGGGCATGTTACCGCTGTTCGACGCAGGTTACATCAATCTGAGCCGTCAGTATCTCACTATCGGTGTAAACGGCTTAGTAGAAGCCGCTGAGTTCCTCAAGATCCCGATTAATGACAACCCCGATTACGAGAAGTTCGTACAAGACGTGCTCGGCCTCATCGAGAAATACAACAAGAAGTACTACTCGAAAAAGGACGGCCTGATGTTCAACTGCGAGATGATTCCCGCCGAGAACGTGGGCGTAAAGCACGCCAAATGGGACAAGGAAGACGGCTACGAGGTGCATCGCGACTGCTACAACAGCTACTTCTACATCGTAGAGGACCCCAACACCAATGTGCTTGACAAGTTCCGCCTGCACGGTGAGAAATACATCAAGCACCTCACCGGAGGCTCAGCCCTGCACTGCAACTTAGAGGAACACCTCAGCAAGGAGCAGTACAGGCAGCTCCTCCGCGTGGCTGCCCGCGAAGGCTGCAACTATTTCACATTTAACATTCCGAATACCATCTGCAACCACTGTGGACACATCGACAAACGTTACCTCAAGGAATGTCCCGAGTGCCACAGTCACGACATAGATTACCTCACCCGTATCATTGGCTATTTGAAACGCATCAGCAACTTCTCTGAAGCGCGTCAAGAAGAGGCTCACAGACGGTATTACAGCAAAAAGGAGATCGATAGATGCTAAAATATGCCAATTTTGATATTGTTTTCCAAGAAGTTCCCGATGAGGTAACCTTGGCAATCAACATCTCAAACTGTCCAAATCAGTGCGTTGGTTGCCATAGTCAATACCTTTGGAATGATGTTGGATATGCGCTCGACAAAGAGTCGTTAGACGAGTTGGTTGAAAAATACCAGTCGGGCATCACCTGTGTGTGTTTCATGGGAGGCGACGCTGAACCCTATGACGTAGCTAATCTCGCCATGCACATCAAGAACAAGTACAAGAACATGAAAACGGCTTGGTACTCTGGCAAGAACGAATTGCCAGAAGCTTTCCATGCCGAGACTTTCGACTACATCAAGACGGGAAGGTACGACGCCAAGTACGGCCCCCTGAACTCCCTCACCACCAACCAACGGATGATCAAACGCCTGGCTGACGGCCGGGTGAAAGACATCACAAGCCGGTTTCAAAAACAAACACAAGAAGAAAAGGCTACCACTAAGTAACGGCCTCCTCGTCATTGCGAGGAGTAAAACGACGAAGCAATCCACTTAGACCATTTCTTGGCTATGTGGATTGCTTCGCTTTCGCTCGCAATGACGAATTATTTCACCATCAATTTTTGTGTCTTAGAGGAACCGTTCTGATCGATGATATTGATCATATAGACTCCCTTGTTCCAATTGGAAGCGTCAACAGTGACCGTCTTGCCTTGGGCTTCATAAACCTTCTGGCCAACGAGGTTATAGACCTCAACTCTTGCCATGTCAGCGCCTTCAATGGTGAAGTTGCCGCAGGTTGGGTTGGGATAAATGGCAGTGGCAATAGCAGCCTCATCCACGGCAGTGGTACCAGCCCATTCGAAGTCAACGGTAACAGGATCTGATTCACATTCATTATAAACGGCGATAACACTGATCGTATAGGTGCCGGCTGGCTCTTCATCAAAGCCGGCGAAAACTGAAGTACCGTTTGTTGTATAGAGATACTCTCCTGCATAAACCATGAATTCAATTGCGCCAGCAGGTGCTGTCCATGAGATCATGGCTCCATGCTCGCCCGACTCTTCAGCGTATTCAGCCACCAAGTCAGTCACAGGATCACAGGACACGGGAGCGTCGCCTGAAGCGGCTTTCACCATTTTCACGGAAGTCATGTCGTTTTCATAAACAGCCTCAACCTGAACCACATTGAACTCTGCCGCGACAGGAGCAGTGTATTCAAGTGCAGTGACGTTTTCGGCCAATTCACCGTTGACGTACACGTTGTAGCTCAATGCGTTGCCGCCTTCAGGAGCTGTCCATGTAGCAGTCAGCGTGCCTGCTTCGGTGCCGGCTGCAAGATCACGCACCGGATAGGGGTGGATGTCAGTATATTCATAGAGGAAGTGGCTGTTGATAACCTCATGTGAAGCGATGTTCTGGATCCAAGCTGATACTTCCAGGTCGCTCATCTCTTCGACGTGTGTGGTCGACATGTTCTGTGTCCATTCGAAATGCTGATATTCACCGGCTGGGATGTTGAGAGCGTCGCCCGAAGGTGAAGTCAAGAACTTCATGAAGACATGGTGGAATGAGGTTTCGCCGTTTGTGCCGACGTTGTTGTGGGTCTCTTTTTCATTGACTGTCACGAAAGCTTTTTCAACGGTCATATCATAATATGCCATGAAATCGACTTTAACAGTGATGTTGTTGCCGTCAACGTTGAATGAACCTCTCACATCTGCGAATGAAGGTGTGTTGTAGGCATTGTCCAACTGGGCCTGAGTCATTGTTGTAGCGCCTAAATTTGTGCCTTCGAGGCAAACATTAGGCACTGCGTTCACGCCGTAGAACTGTCTTCTCACGCCGCCTTCTTCTGTGTAATATGGGTCACCGTTGCCTGGCCAGTTCATCTGATATTTGGTGTAGGTGAATTTACCTTGATTCTGTGCCTGATTTGTGAGGTTGCTCATGCCTGTGTTCACGCTGACGCATGGTCCGCATGTTGAGCTTGAGAAGTGCTCGATCATAGCTATTTTCTGAGTCTCGCCAAGAGCCACGTTGATGACTTTTTCCAAGACGTTGTTTGAAGGGTCGTCGTCATCGCCGCCGTTCACTTCCGTGATGCCGACTGTAATGTTGTATGAGCCAGGGATAAATGATGCCGGTACTGCAAAGCTGAACTGCTGGGTTGCCAATGATGCCAATGTCACGTCAAATGTTTGTTCAACTATTTCTTCTTCGTCAATCTGGTATCCCATCTTGAACTGGTTGATTGCGTCAAGGCCTTTGTTCTGAACTGTGAAGGCGACTTCAGCGGTTCCGGCACCCATAGTGCTGTTCATGTTGATGCTGTTCAAAGCAAGGTCGAGATTCTCCATTGAGAAGATCTCGATGTCGTCGAAATACCAGTTGTTGATGTTGTAGCTGTTGCCTGTGTAGAAGATGCAGAATTGAACATTGCTATTACCCATATCGGCGGTGGTAACGTTTTCTGTTACACTCCATGAGTTGCTTGAACTGTAGTTCTGTTGCCAACCCACATTCCATGTGGCGCCACCGTCTGATGATGTGGCGATGCCAAGGGTATGGCTGCCTGTGTAGTTGTCGAGAGCGTGTTTGAAGCTCACCACGACGCTTGAAACGCCTGCGAGATCAACGGCTGGCATCACCATGCGGGAGGTGCCGTTAAACTGTGGTGACCAAACGAGAACGAGCTCGTTGGCTTCGCCGCCAGCGTTTTGAGTTGCTGAGATACCCCAGTTGCTTGTACCTGATCCCATGACAGTCCATCCGGCTGGTGCCGATGTGCCGTCGAAATGCTCACTGATGAAAGTGGTTCTTGTTTGGGCAAACATCGATGCTGACATCAATACTGCCGCAATAAAAAGTAGCGCTTTTTTCATAGATATTTGTTTATTAGTTAATAATGAGATTGTTATCTTGAGTGCAAAAATAATGATTTCATTGGATACCGGGTAGTGCCGCGATCAATTTTTTCGTGTAATCGTTTTGTGGATGGTCGAAAAGCTCGTCAGCGTCGTTGTATTCCACGGGTTTGCCGTTATACATCACCAGCACTCTATCGCTCATGAAACGCACCACGCTGAGGTCGTGCGAGATGAAAATATAAGTGAGGTGGCGTTCTTCTTTCAGGCGGTTCAGCAGGTTGAGCACTTGAGCTTGCACGGAGACGTCCAGGGCCGACACCGACTCGTCGCAAATCACCAAGCGGGGGTTGACCGCCAAGGCCCTGGCGATACAGATGCGTTGCCGCTGGCCACCGCTAAACTCATGGGGATAACGGTCGTAATGCGCCGCTTCCAGTCCCACTTGTTCCAACAAGTCACAAACCATCTGGCGGCACTTCTTTCGGTCCGTCTCGATTCCGTGTACCTTCAAGGGTTCGGCGATGGCCTCACCGATGCGGATTCGAGGATTCAGGGAAGAGTAGGGGTCTTGGAACACGATTTGGGCCTGTTTGCGGAACTCACGTAGTTCCTTGGCGTTCAACGCCGTTACTTCAGTGCCGTCGAAGAACACCTTGCCGCCAGTAGGCTCCAACAAGCGAAGAATGCTTCGCCCAAGTGTCGTCTTGCCACATCCTGACTCACCGACCAAACCTAAGGTCTCGCCTTCAAACACCTCTATGCTGACATCGTCCACGGCCTTCACGTGGTCGTAAACCTTGGCGAAAATACCCTTTTTCAAAGGATACCAAGTTTGAAGATGTTCCACCTTCAACAAAGGCTGTTGATTATACATCTTTTGGAGACGTTCCCGTCTTTCCTCTGGAGTGATTTGTAACTCCTTTAATATTTGTTCTTTGCCACCTGCCCATTGTCCATCGAGGAATTCCTTGACGATAGGGAGTTTTTTCAGGCGGATCTTCATCGGGGGACGGCAGGCGAGGAGGCCTTTGGTGTAAGGGTGTTGGGGGTGTTCCAGCACTTGTTTGACGCTTCCTTTTTCCAGGATCTCGCCGTTGTGCATCACCGCCACGTCGTCGGCAATCTCCGATACCACGCCGAGGTCGTGTGTGATGAACACCATGCCCATGCCGGTTTCCTGTTGCAGTTTACGCAAAAGCTTCAGGATCTCCTTTTGTACCGTGACGTCGAGGGCGGTGGTGGGTTCATCGGCAATGAGGATTTGTGGGTTGCAGGCGATGGCCATGGCAATCATCACGCGCTGTTTCTGTCCACCGCTAAGCTCATGTGGGTAGCTGTCGTAGATGGCTTCAGGCCGCGGCAACATCACCTGGGTGAACAGCGAAATCACCCGGTCGCGAGCGTCCTTTTTGGTCACCTTTTCATGTTGACGGATCATCTCCGAGACCTGATAGCCGCAGCGGTACACGGGGTTGAGTGAGGTCATGGGTTCCTGGAAGATCATGGCAATGCGCTTGCCACGCACTTCGGCCATCTGCTTTTCGTTGAAGTCCTTGATGTCCACGCCATCGAGCAGCATGGCATCGGCTTTGGTGCGGCTGACCTTGGAGTTGAGCAGATGCATCACCGAGAGGTTGCTCACCGACTTGCCTGAGCCCGATTCCCCCACGATGCCCAAGGTGCGGCTTGCATACACGTCGAAGTCTATGCCATGCACCACTTCACGCCATTCATCATCTTGGCGGAAGTCTATCTTCAGGTTTCGTATTTGTAATAAAGGCTCGGACATATTATTGGAAGCAAAAATACAAATTATTTCCTTCCTTTTGGCGGGATTGTTATTATTTTCAGGTAAAACCACCATGCTCCTTTGCGTGGAAAGGAAATGGTTAGCCTCGTGATTGCTCCGAACCAAACAGGTGATTTCCTCGGTTTTTATTCGATTGCTATTATATTGTTATTCGATTGTTATTCGATTTAAAAACGAACAACAAACGAATAACAATATAGTAAATGACGGAGAAAACATGGGGCAACTACGAGTCAGTTACGAGGCTAACACGAAGCAACTGTTTGATAAAATCAGAAGTGTCTGATTGTCAAATTATTAATCTATTCCGTACTATTCCGTACCATGTTTTTCTTGCCCTTTAGTGAGGTTTACTTTAATTTAGATAAATTATTCCTAACTTTGCAAAAATGATTTATGAAACACCTTTGTGAAATATGGGTTCTGTTGATCGCAGTGGCGTTGATCGGATGCGACAGGCCTGCTCCCGGCGTAGAAACGGAGCTTGCTCTCTCGCTACAATCCGATTTAATGGCTATCGACACCCTGATGCAGTCGCAGCCCGACAGCGCCTTGACTCTGCTGTTAGACAAAGAGATGGAGGACCCTTATTACCAACTGTTGCTCTCAGAGGCGTTGTATAAGAACGATTATGCCCAGGCCAACCGCAATGAGCTGCTGAAAGCCATGGCCTATTTCGATTCCATTCACACCTCCTTCCTCTCCGCCCGTTGCCATTACATGGACGGCGTGGGCTATTACGAGATGGACAGTGTGGTCCCAGCCTGCGAGGAGTACATGAAGGCCATCCAAATCATGGAGGAACATTACACCGAGAAAGAGTTGGTGGGACTGAAGGCGAAATACTTGGCGCTGGCTTATACCAGGTTGACCGTACTGTTCTCCGACCAATATCTCCACGAGCAAGCCATCTATTTCAGTAAGCAAGCTCTATCATATTATTTGAAGTATGATGTCGAGCCAAGGCATATCACTTGGGTTTTGTACCAAATAGGCTTGCATTACGACATGATGGAACAGTCAGATAGCGCTTCGTTCTATTACGACAAAGCAATGGCTTTTTTGCAGGATTCAACCAGTTTGGCCTATCGGGACATTAGTACAACAAAAGCCTATCTCTCATATCGGATGAGCAATGACGCTCCCTCTGCTATAGTAAGGTTAAATAAGCTTTACCGAGATTCAGAGAGTGAAGAGGAGCGTTTGGCGCGTGCTCAAATCATCGGCGAGATTTATTTTTTAGACAATTGTTTGGATTCCGCAGCATACTATTTAAGCATGGTTTTTGACTCTGATTCTCCTTTCTCCGACAATAAATTGAAAATACACACCGCACAAAGACTCCGAGATATATATATAATGAATGGTAAATCCTTTCTAACAAATATGTATACTGAATATTTAGCGCAGCATACAACAACGGGAGTAGAACAAGCAACGCTACATTCAACCCTAAACCTCTTGTATTCTGATTTTTTGCTAAACAAAAACAATTTCAGTAAGAATCAAGAAAAGAAAACGACTTCCTTTTTTGTATATGTGATGGGGATAATCCTATTTGTAGTATTGCTCGGCATGACTATTACTAGGTTCTTATGGAAAAAGCAACATGATAAAACGACATTTTTAAAAGAACCTGTTTGTCAACACATCTTAAACATTGTCAACAACACTGCTTTCAAAGCTAAGATGGATTATAAATTATACACCGACATTGCTCTTAACAAAGAGCAGTTGCTGGCATTACGGTTGTCTGCCGACAAACACTATCATGGTTTTGCCAGAAAACTACGAAGCAGGTATCCGGGGTTAACAGACGACGACTTAAATCATTGCTGTCTTCTGTTGCTTGGCTTGGAAGAAGCTGCAATTTCAGGCTTGTTGCAAAAATCCTATACGGCCGTTTGTGACAGAAATAGAAAGTTGAAAAAGGAATTAAACATAAAAGAGGATTTGTTTGATGAAATCAGAAATATCTGATTGTCAAATTATTAATCTATTCCGTACTATTCCGTACCATGTTTTTCTTGATACATAATCTATTTTGAACAAGCTTTGCATAGCTTTTAATCCACTTTTTAGCAATTTTACATAGTATTAGAAAACTTTTTTAACTTTGTAGCATCTGATTAAAAAATTAACAACACATGAAACACGTTATCGCAAAACGTCATATTATGTATTATCAAAGGTTTATTCGAGCCATTAGAAGCTTTATACTTCTTCTCTTTCTTAGCGCAATACATATCGCCAAAGCCAATCCTGTCGATCAAGATGCCGCCCGTGCAGTGGGTGCCAAATTCCTTCATGCCAACGCACTGTTGAAGTCAGCCAACCCGGCACATCTTGATTTGGCTAGCACCTACCGCACAACCCGCGGCGAGGCTGCCTTTTATATATTCAATTCAGACCAAGGCTTCGTCATCGTCTCAGCCGACGATTTTGCCATACCGATTCTTGGCTATTCCACCGAGAGTATCTTCACGGGTAACGACATTCCCATCCAGATGGAAGACTATCTTCAAAGTTTCATAAAGCAGATGCAATACGGCATTGACCATCATTTGTCGGCCGACGCAACCATAGCCCGTCAATGGGAGCTTGTGCGCAGCACAGGCGATATTACCGAAGAAAAGGATAATGATCGGGTAGGCCCCCTGTTGACTGATATTTGGAGCCAAGACTGCTATTACAATGAACTTTGTCCTTCCGATCCGAATGGCCAATGCGGACATGTATACACAGGATGTGTAGCCACTGCGTTTGCCCAAATCCTTCACTATTGGGGTTTCCCCGAAAGAGGAACGGCTTCACATACCTATAAACCCCAAGGTTATCCTCAACAAACGGCCGATTTTGGAGCGACCACTTACCAATGGGACAACATGCCCGATAGTCTTTCGGCCTCATCAACGCCAGAACAAATCAACGCTGTGGCTACTCTGATGTGGCATTGCGGTGTGGCTGTTGATATGAACTACGGACCTAATGGTTCGGGATCTAATACCCAAAAGGTCGCACCTGCTTTGGTACACTATTTCAACTATTCCCAGGAACTCTCCTACGAAGAGTCATATCAATATAGCACCGAGGACTGGTTGACTCTGATCAAGTATAATATTAAGATGGGTTACCCAGTCCTATACAGTGGCTATGATGAAAACTCCCTCAGTGGACATGCTTTTGTTTGTGACGGCTACGA
Source organism: uncultured Bacteroidales bacterium (assembly GCA_947302205.1). Classification (GTDB taxonomy): domain Bacteria; phylum Bacteroidota; class Bacteroidia; order Bacteroidales; family F082; genus Limimorpha. The sequence continues at coordinate 4,810 of CAMYVD010000046.1, read as the reverse complement.
TGACAACAACTATCTCCACTTCAACTGGGGCTGGGGTGGACATTACAACAATTACTTCGTCTATGGTGCCTTAAATCCTAGTACACTTGCTTTTAACTTAGGCAATGGAGCCATCGTCAATATTCATCCGAGCAAAGCTTTCGAAGTCAACATTTCGGCCAACCCTTCCAATGGTGGCACGGTGTCGTTTGGCGAAAAAGATGATAGCGCCGTCTATTACGAAGGAAGGCTATGCACCGTGAGCGCTACGCCTTACAGCGGTTATGGCTTCACCTATTGGACGGAGAACGACTCGGTGGTTTCCACTATGGCCAACTACAACTTCACCGTCACCGGCAACCGTAACCTGGTGGCTCATTTCATCGAAGGACTATGTACCATCACCCTTTCAGAAGACTCAATCGTTGGTGGATCGACGGCCTTCATCGACAACAATGCCAAAAGTGTGTTTTTTTATGATTTCGACAATGGCACCAGGATGGGTTGGACTTCCATCGATGCCGACGGTGACCGCTTTCAATGGAATTCAAGTACAAACCTTTATCCGTATTTTACCTGGAATCTTAACTTTAATGAAATGGGGCATAATGACTCTTATGGTTTTGTATGCTCTGGTTCTTATGCCTATTATAATAATCCATTGACCCCCGACAATTATCTTGTCTCGCCTGTCAAGGGCAAGTACAACAGCATCAGCTTTTATGCTTGCGCTCATGATTATACATGGCCTGATGAACATTTCGGCGTTGCGGTTTCCACAACCGAACCTGACGCTTCAGACTTCACAACTATCCAAGAATGGACCTTGACGGCCAAGGATTCCGGCAATAAAACACAAGGCCGTTGGCATCAATATACGGTCGATCTCAAGGACTATTCAGGGCAAGATATCTGGGTTGCCATACGCCATTTCAACTGTACGAACCAGTTTTTCCTTGATATAGACGACATTACCCTAACCACAGGATGCAGCGCCTCTTATCTGATAGGGACTCCATGCACCATAACCGCCAAGCCCAACAAAGGATATCAATTCGTCAACTGGACCAACAACGGCAACGTGGTTTCAAGTGACAACCTTTACACTTTTGAAGTCACTGAAGATGCCGTTTACGAAGCCCATTTCACCATACAGACGCCTACGGTCACCGTTGATGCCGATCCTCAGGAAGGAGGGGTGGTCACTGGAGGCGGATCCTATATCTACGGTGAAACCGCAAACGTGAATGTGGATCCCATTGAAAATTATAGGTTTATAGGTTGGTTTGAAAACGACACAAGGGTGTCATTAAGTTACAGTTATTACTTCAAGATTAAGGAAGATCGTCATCTTACCGCGCGTCTCGTTATCGACAATGCCATCGACGAACAAAACGGCCCCAAGATTGAGACCTATCCCAATCCTGTCATCGACCAACTCCATCTGGATTATTCCCCCGACTTGAAACCCATAAACATTGAACTCTACGATCTTCAAGGACGTTTGATCTGTACACAAGTCAATAGCCTCGAAAGCATCGACATGCAGAACCTGCCCTCTGGTACCTACACCATCAACGTGACGCTGGACAACGGAAAGACCTATTCCGACAAGATCGTTAAACAGTGACGCACCCCCTTAACCCGCACATGCGGCAGTAGCGCAACTGATGACAATATTCGGAATGGCCGACAGTTTCAGGGCGCAAGCTTCCAGAGTGGCTCCCGTGGTGAGCACGTCATCCACCAATAGCACGTACTTGCCCTCAAGCCGCTCTGGATGCCGCACTTCAAAGATATCCCTCACGTTTTCCCAACGCTCATCCTTGGTCTTATGCGTCTGCGTAGCCGTATTCACCGAACGGATCAAAAAAACCTCGCCAACAGGGATACCCGTCACCTCCGAAATACCCTGGGCAATCATCATGCTTTGGTTGTAGCCGCGTTCCTTTTCCCGCTTAGGATGCAACGGCACGGGAATCAACCAGTCGATACCCTCAAACAACGGCGCTTCCTTGATGCTTTTCCCAATCTCCTGACCCAAAAACACACCCGCATCCTTATTACCCCTGTACTTCAACTCATGAATCAGATGCTGCACCTTGCCTTCTTTCGAAAAGAAAAAACAAGCCGTCACCGCCTTCAGCCGAACTTTGCCGTAAAACATACGAGCCAAGGGATTGTCTTCATTCAACTCATAACCCGTTCGGGGCAACAGGCTCCGGCAACGTGTACACACCAAGTTCTCCCACTTGAACAACGAATTGCCACATGCAGCACAAACCGAAGGATATAATAATCCAATAATAGAATTGATAAAATTAAATTTCATATATTGCTAAATAAGTCAGCAAATATAGAAAATTATTTTATTGTATCATGTTCGTAAACGTCATAATCGATCAGATAGTCCATGGAGTCGGGGAGGAGCTCGTCAAGACGGCCTTGCTCACGAAGTATTTCGTTGAACATCCGCCGATTGCGCAACAGTTTGTTTTGTCGACGGGCACTGGCGTTGAACTTGTCGTACATGTACTGGATGGGGCTGGCCGTAATACCCATGTTTTCAAAATTGAAATAAGGATCGCGTTTGCGACCGGTTCTCATGCCCGCCAACTCCTCGTTAAGCCGTTGAATCTCCTTCGGCAAAGGTTTCGAAGGCATGTCAATGATCATCTGCTTGAAGGTCTTGTAATCGTAGAACGGCAAAATGGTGACCTCCTTCAAGGTGATGGTGTCACGCCAAAGCACAATGAGCAAGGTGTCGTTGACCATGGTCGAATCCACCGCAATCAGCCGCCGACTATAGCCCAAGCAACTCACCCAAAGCGTATCCACTGGCTTGGCGGGAACCAAAAAGGCCCCATCAAGGTTGGAGATGGTGCCGCAATGCGCCAACTTACTGATCACATGGGTATTGCGTATAGGGACAAGGCTGTCCGAAGCGACCACCTTACCCAAGATCGGCACCTTGTCCTTAAACACCGAAGGATCCGCCTGCGAGAACGACCGCAAGGCAAGGAACAGCAATGCTATGACCAGTAAATGATGTTTCAAGTGATTGGGTTTGAACGGCTAAATTACAACAATTCCATAACGAACAAATGAATTTTTTATTTTTGCATTATGAAAACAAGATTTTTTCTGCTATTCGGTGCTTTGGCACTGTGGCTTGCTTCATGCTCCACCGACGTAGACCTCTATGCCGACCCCGAGGAGATTCCCGTCATTTATGGGCTCCTGGATTGCCAAGCCGACACCAATTTCATCAGAATTACCCGTGTTGTACATGCCTCCGACAACCCTTTGCTTGATGCCACCAACCCTTCCTTGAGCGAATATCCGGGCAAACTCGATGTGAGACTCACCGAATTCCGTAACAACGATTCCATCCGCCAAATCGTGCTCGACACCATCACGCTGCACAATAAAAAGCCTGGAATCTTTTACGCCCCCAACCAAAAGGTGTATTATACCACGGAGCCCTTGAACATCAACAAAGGCAAAAACAAATACAAATACAAGCTCACGATTGCTTTCCCCGACCAGGTGCTGACTACTGAAGCGAAGATCGTGGGAACCAGTGGGTTTGGTCCAAAGAGCTTGGCACTGAACTTCGCCAAAAGCGCCATCGGTACACGACTGCCTTTTCACTTCCATCCTGCGCTGAACGCCTCCGTTTACAGCGTGGAAATGAGTTTCACCTATCATGAGCGGCGGACACCGCTTTCAGATACAATCCCACATACCATGAAGTGGAACGTCGGCACTTTCTTTGAAAGTGATCTCAGCGTCGAATCGGAAAACGACTATAAATTCTATTATTACCCTGGAAATTTTTACGAAGCATTGGAAGACTTTATCGGTAGTGACACCACAGTCCCGGGTTTGAAGCGCTTCCTTACCGACTATCCGGCATCCATCACCATCACGGCCGGAGGCGGAAACCTAAGGGAATACCTGTATTACCTCAACGCTGTCAACCAAACCAACCCCAACGACACGGATTTCACTACCATTCCTGGGGCCAAAGGCGTATTTTCATCCACCATAACCAAAACCCTACGGATGAGGTTAGGTGACACCACCGTGCCCGACCTGATTGCCGAAGAAAAATGGGGATTTGCATTTATGGGCGGCCAAGAGCCTGTGCCGTGATCTGACGCTCCAAGCGTTCATACCAATCCTCACCGAACTTCCTGACCATCGGGCCTTTCAGGAATTTCCACAACGGGATGCCTTCCTTTTCGCCTTTGCGCTTGGCCGGGACGCATACGCTCCATTCATGATAAAGGACATGGGTGAAACCGTCTTTTTCAACCAACCGGATAGGGTAGAGGTGGCAGGAAATCGGTTTCCAGAAGTCGCATTGGCCCTCTAAATAAGCTTTTTCGATGGCACAGAGGGCCGTGCCGTTCTCATGAAAATAAACGAAAGCGCACTCGGCACCGTTAACCAAAGGCGTGACCAATTCACCCGTTTCGTCATAGTCATACACGTCACCATTTTCAATCACTTCAAGCCCTTCTGGACGCATGTATTGCTTGATGGCCTCAAGGTTGTCCTCGATTTGCGCGATCTCATCAGGCTCGAGTGGGGCACCCGCATCACCTTCCACACAGCACCAGCCTTTGCATCGCGGCAAGTCACAGCAGAACTTGGCGTTCAGGAATTCGTCAGATACAACAATGTTATCTAAAATAATCATGCTTGCAAAGATAAAAGAAAAAGACTAATTTTGCGGCGAATTTCTGAAACATCAAACACTTAATTCATAAAAACATGGCTTTTAACCTCAGAAACAGAAACTTCCTGAAGTTGTTGGACTTCA
>CAMYVD010000045.1 GCA_947302205.1 uncultured Bacteroidales bacterium | reverse complement strand
CATACGACGGTGAGACCAACGTGTCAGATCCATATCTCGCAGAGTGGATCCTTGGTGACTACACCACTGAAATGCAGGTGTTGGTCGGTACTCAGTATCCTCCACAAACCGCTTTGATCGACTGGACCGACTATCTCGTTGAGTCAGCATTCATCACCGACCTCGAGCCTAACCAGAGCTACTTCATGCAGGTGAACGAGCGTAACGCCGCCGGTACTACCATGGGCGAAGTCATCGCTTTCACAACTCCTATCGACCCAGTTGAAGGTTTTGTTGTTGAAGACGATCAACTCTATCCAGGCGATGCAGCAATGTTCTCATGGGATGCTAACGGCCGTTCACTCAAGGGTTACAACCTCTATATGTCAGACGGCAATGGAATCGTTAAAGTTAACGAGAACCTCATCACAGCAACAGAATATGCAGTTGAAGGTCTTGAATACAATATGACTGGTTATCAGTTCGCAGTTACAGCAGTTTATGACGCTGGCGAATCAGATTATTCAGAGCCTATCACAGTTTACATGACCGGTTACGGTACCGTCAGCGGCCACGTCTACGACGCTCCTAACGGTTACGATCCTGAAGATCCCGATCAAACTCATCCTGTTGCCGGTGCAAGAATCATCTGCGCTGGTCTCGATGAATACGGCGAGCCTCAGATGCTTGAAACCGTCACTGACGAAGAAGGCGCTTACACCTGTCAGGTGCTCGCCGGTTCAGTGATGCCGGTTGCAACACTGGATGGTTATCAACCTGTTGTTTACGAAACTCCTGTTCCGGTTGCCTACGAAGAAGCAGTTGAAGGCATCGACCTCTACACTCACGAGTTCTACTATCCTCTCGAGCAGATCACTGCTACCGAGGAAGAAAACGACGTGTTGGTTGAATGGTCATGGACTCCTGCTGAAATGATCGTCGACTTCGAAACCGGCGACTTCAGCCAGGCTGACTTCACACTGCCCGCTACCTATCCTTGGGCTATCACCTCAAGCAACACTCACGATGGCAGCTACGCCATCAAGTCAACTTGCGAAGGCGTTGCCAGCGGTTCTTCAGTTGTTGAGGCTACCGTTGACGTTCCTTACGACGGCAAGATGGGCTTCTGGGTAAGCGTTTCTTCAGAAAGCAACTACGACAAGTTCCACTTCTACATTGACGGTGTTGAACAAGGCGCTGCCCTCAGCGGCACTGTTGCTTACACCTATAAGGAGTATGATGTCACCGAAGGTACTCATACCTACAAGTGGGAATATGCCAAGGACAGCTCTGTCAACAGCGGCGACGACTGCGCTTACGTTGACGACATCACCATGTACCAATACGTTGCTCCGCTGCCACCAGTTGTTGGTGCTACCACTTACGACTTTGAAGACGGCACCATGCAGGGCTGGACAAACATCGATGCCAACAATGACAGCTATGTTTGGGTCATGGGCTCACAAATCGGCGGTGTTTACCTCGTCTCTGGCGCAAGCCTCGCAGGTAGCGCTCATAACGCATCAAACGACATGGTTTGCTCAGGTTCCTACAGCAACGCTACCCAGTCAGCTATTACTCCTGACAACTTCCTCGTTTCACCTCTGATCTCCGCTGAAAACGGCGCTCAGATCCAGTTCTACGCTTGCGCTCAGGATGCCAGCTACGCAGCTGAGCACTTCGGCGTGGCTGTTTCTACCTCTGGTAACACCTCCGCAGCTGACTTCACCACCATCCAAGAGTGGACAATGACTGCCAAGGGCGCTCAGGGTAAGACCGCTGATACCGAATTCGACATCCGTGGCACTAGAGATCAAGGCAACTGGTATCTCTATACCGTTGACCTCAGCAGCTATGCCGGTCAGGATATCTATGTGGCTATCCGTCACTTCAACTGCAGCGACCAGTTCATCCTGAACGTTGACGACATCACCTTGGCTACCGGTGGTTCCAAGATCGATGCTCGCGGCAACCGTTCTTTGGTGAGCTACAACCTCTATCGTCGTAACAACTATGCCGATACTACAGTGACTTTGGTTGCTGAAGGCCTCGCTTCCGACGTGATGGAGTACACTGACAATGCATGGAACGGCCTCACCTTCGGTGAATACCAGTGGGGTATCCAAGCCACCTACGACGGCTATGCCAATGAAGAACCTGAAACCACTCGCGATGAGTATACCTATAGCTTCGAAGGTGGCTTAGAAGGTTGGACAGGCATCGTCGTCAACACAGACGGTGGTGAATGGATCCACAGTGATAACAACCTCGGTGGTTATGACTATTCAGAACTTGCACACACAGGTACAGGCTTCGCAATGTGCTACTCATTTGTTGACTATGTTGGTTCATTCGATACAGACGCATATCTCGTATCACCTCAGAAGTACAGTGTTGATGCTAACTCATCAATTTCATTCTGGGCAGACAATGCTAACGACAGCTATCCTGAGAACTTCTCAGTTTGCGTTTCTACAGCAGCTAACCCAACAGCAAGCGACTTTGTCCAGATTTGGAACGGTGGCGCTAAGGGTGCAAACGTTGAAAAGGCAGCAGTACGTCATTCAGAAAACCGTTATGAGAACTGGCGTTCACACGAGATTAGCTTGGCAGATTACGCAGGCCAGGAAATCTGGATTGCATTCCACGATGTGAACTACGATCAGTATGAGATCTGGATTGACGATGTTACCATTACTGCTGGTAGTGGCACTCCTACTCCTCCTGTTCCTCCGACCCCAGGTCCAACTTGCGCTGGTCTGTCAGAGATCCTCTGGTCCAACGTGATCGAGAAGGAAATGGAAGCTACCTTGACCTTCAACATCACCCTGAACAATGGTCAGTCACCTGTCGGTGCTCTCATCGAGATCGTTGGTGAAGAAACCTACACTGAAGAAGCTGAAGGCGCTACCACCGAAATCGTGGTTCGCAAGGCTCCTGCCTACGATATGACTGTGACTTTGGACGGTTACACCTCATGGACTTATTCAGGCGCTGTTGAAGCTGATGAAACCTTCAACATCACCCTCAATGAACAGATCGTTCCTGTTGAAGGTCTCTACGTATCACCTACCGGTTGGGCTAAATGGGATGGCATCGGTGGCGGTGTGACTCCTGGTCCTGGTCCACAACCCGGCAACAACAGTTTCACTGAAGACTTCGAAGGCGGTTTGAACGGCTGGAATGTCCTGAAGGTCAATGCTGATGGTGGCGAATGGCTCCACAGCGATGACAACCCCGGTGGTTATGACTACACCACTCATGCTCACGGTGGCACTGGCTTCGCAGTGTGCTACTCATTCGTTGACTATGTTGGCTCATTCAACACCGACAGCTACCTCTACACTGCTCAAAAGTATGCCATCGAAAATGGTTCAACCCTGACCTTCTGGGCTGACAACGCCAACGACAGCTATCCTGAGAGCTTCTCAGTGTGCGTTGCTACCGTTGACAACCCGACTGCTGCTGACTTCACACAAGTTTGGAGCGGTAGTGCCAAGGGTACCAGCAAGGGCGGTGCTCTGGTTCGTCACAACAACAACCGTTATGACAACTGGCGTTCACACAACATCGACCTGAGCGCATACGCTGGTCAGGAAGTTTACATTGCATTCCACGATGTGAACTACGACATGTATGAAGTCTGGATCGACGACGTTGAACTCGGTATCGCCAACAAGGGTGACGAAGATACTCCTATCAAGTACATCGTGAAACTTGACGGCGTGGTCGAAGGCGAAACCACCTTCAACGGCTTCCAGCACAATGTTGACGGCATGGAAGAAGGTTCAACCCACACCACTGCAGTTCGTCCTGTTTACATCAATGGTAACGGCGACTGGATGGAGTACACCTGGACTTACACTGCATGCGACCACTTCGCTGGCGTGGAAGACCTCGCAGCTGCTCAGCAGGGCGACGATGTGAAACTCACATGGACTATGCCTGGTGCTCCTGGTCCTGGCCCACAACCTGGTGCCGGTTGGTCAGAAGGCTTCGAAAACGGCATGCCTGAAGGCTGGACTGTGGTTGACGATAACAACGACGGTTACACATGGTGCTTGACCAGTGCTATTCCTTCAACCTGGACTTACTATGCAAGCTTGACCCTTGATTGGTATCGTACTGGTACAAACGCTATCTGCAGTGGTTCTTATATCAATGGTGCTGGTGCTCTCACTCCTGACGAGTATCTCGTAATGGGACAGCAGGCTATTGGCGCTGGTTCAACCCTGTCATTCTGGGCTGCAGCTACCGATGCCAGCTATCCTGCTGACCACTTCGGTGTGTTCGTCTCCGACGATGCTTCTACCTGGACCTCAGTCCAAGAATGGACTTTGACTGCCAAGTCAGGTGCCGCTAACGGTGGCCGCGAATCACGCGACGCCAAGGGTGCCAAACTCGGTACTTGGTACAACTACACCGTTGACCTCAGCGCTTTCGCTGGCAACAAGTACATTGCTATCCGTCACTTCAACTGCACTGACCAATACATCATGTGCGTTGACGATATCGAGTTCGGTGTTGCCAACAAGGCTAACGATCGCGACGCTTGGGATCTCGTAAGCTACTTCAGCGGTACAAGCGCTGGCCAGCAGGCTGTTGCAACTGATGGCGAGTTCATCTACACTGCAAGCTGGCAAGCCACTCCTACCGGTGGTTACACCTTCTACAAGTATGACCTCGAAGGCAACTTCGTCGAAGGCTTCGACATTGCCGGTGCTACTGGTATCCGCGACCTCACCACTGACGGTCAGTACTTCTATGGTACCTCAGGCGGTGCTCAGATCTTCTGCCTCGACCTCGCTAACAAGACCCTGGTCAGCACCATCACCTGCTCAGGTTTGACTTCACGTCACATCTCTTACGATCCTGTCCGCGACGGCTTCTGGTCAGGCAACTGGACAACTTTGGCTCTGTACAGCCGTACAGGTGCTTTGCTCCAGAACGGTCCTGCCACCACAAGCGCTTACGGTTCAGCTTACTACGAAGATGCTAACGGTGAGGAACACCTCTACCTGTTCTGCCAGCCCAACAGCGATGCTAAGGTCTATGACTACAACATCACCACTGGTTCACTTGGTTCAAGCCCAGTGTTTGACTTCGCTGCTACTCCTGGCTTCAATGGTATCGCCGGTGGTTGCTTCATTGGCAACTATGGTGACAAGCTCTGCTGGTTCGGTAACTCACAGCAGGATCCTAACCTCATTGGTATCTACGAGCTTGAAGCTGGCGTGGTTCCTCCAACACCTGTTGAAGGTATCCTCGGTGCTATGATCTTCATGGATGGTGAACCTATCGCATTCGTTGAAGGCAATCCTACCCAATATGTGGTTGAAGGCGCTGCTTACGTCGATGCAACCTACGGTGTGAGAGTTGTTTACGGTGGTGAATATGACGTTACTTACTATGCAATGTCATGCATGGACGAAGTTGACTATGTCGCTCCTCCGACCGCTGTTGATGAGATCTCCAGCAACACCGTGATCTATCCTAACCCGGCTCACGACAACGTGACCATCGAGGCTAAGGGCATGCGCCGCATCACTGTGGTGAGCGCTCTCGGTCAAGTGGTTTACGACGCCGAAATCGAGGCTGATATGACCCAGTTGAACCTCGGCCAATTCAAGGCTGGTCTCTACATGGTCCGTATCGCTACCGAAAACGGCACCGTTGTGAAACGCGTGACAGTTGTCAAATAATCCTTGACAACCGGAAATGAAAAAAGGCCGCTCAATCGAGCGGCCTTTTTTTCTATATTTGCAAAAAACTTGATCATTATGCACGACACGCCTTTATATCCTGTCATACGCCTTCATCAAGGCAAGGAGAACGCCATTCTCCGTTTTCACCCCTGGGTCTTCTCAGGCGCCATCGAAAAGGGTCCTGAAGGGCTCCAAGCGGGCGACACCGTCACGGTGACGGACTCCAAGGGAAACATCTTAGGCACGGGCTTCTGCGAATCGGAGAGCATTGCCGTCAAGTTGCTGTGCTTTGAGAACCGCAAGGTTGACGAATGGCTGTTTTTGGAGAAGCTCAAGCATGCCTTCGAGGTCAGGAATGCGATGGGGCTCACCAACGATCCCCACACCAACTGTTATCGGTTGGTTCACTCCGAGGGTGACGGCTTGCCCGGCCTGATCATCGACGTCTATGGACACACGGCGGTGGTACAGGCCCAGACGGAGGGTATGGCCTTGCACCTGAAGGAGATCGTGAGAGCGTTGAAGCTCATTCCTGAACTGCAGCTGCAGGCCATTTACAACAAAAGTGCCGAGGCGATGAAGCGCATGGGCAAGGAAGATGCCGTTTCAGACGGTTATCTCTTCGGCTCACGCATCGATGAGCCCATCATGGAGCATGACAGCCTTTACCATGTAGATTGGGAGAGCGGGCAGAAAACGGGCTTTTTCATCGATCAGCGCGATAATCGGGAATTGGTGCGCCAACTTTCACAGGGAAAGACGGTGCTCAACGCTTTCGGCTATACGGGCGGGTTCACGGTGGCGGCCTTGAAAGGCGGCGCCAAACGGGTGGTCACGGTGGATGCCTCAGGCAAGGCCATGGAGGCCGCCAAGGCCAACTTAGAGCTTAACGGCTTCTCAACGGAGGAGAATCCATGCCTCACGGCGGACATGAAGGACTATGTCCTGAAAATGGGCGACGGCGAGTTCGACTTGATTGTGTTGGATCCGCCAGCGTTCGCCAAGCGTCACCAGGACCGTCACCGCGGGCTTCAAGGCTACCGTTTCATCAATGCCGAAGCCATCAAGCGCATTGCCAAAGGCGGCATCCTGTTCACCTTCAGCTGCTCGCAGGCGGTTGACAAGGCCACGTTCCAAGGCATCGTGACCGCCGCTGCCATCGAGGCGGGACGCAATGTGCGTATTCTTTACCAACTTTCACAACCGGCAGACCATCCCATCAACATTTTCCATCCCGAAGGGGCCTACCTGAAAGGATTGGCTTTGATGGTGGAATAAGAGGCTGTTCCCATGGTTTTCCCATGGTGTAGCCATAGTGTTGCCATACTCTACCCATACTGATGCCATACTCTTGCCATACTTTAAAGTATGGCAAGAGTATGGCATCAGTATGGCATCACTATGGCATCAGTATGGCATCGGTATGGCAAATGCGGAGGATTATTTACTTGAATCATGTGTGAATCGGACCGGGATTTGATTATCTTTGCCGAAAGAAAAAGCATCCATCATGATTGACAACACCTTCACCTTGAGCGGCCAGATCGTTGATGTGGTTCATTCAAACATTTTTCCAGGCTCCATCACCGTCGACGACGGAAAGATTACGGCCATTACGCCTTTGCCTTCGGCGGAGCAGCGTTTCATCATGCCTGGGTTTATCGACGCGCATATCCATATCGAGAGTTCGATGATGCCGCCTTCGGAGTTTGCCAGAATAGCGGTGTGCCACGGTACGGTGGCCACGGTGAGCGACCCTCATGAGATTGCCAACGTGTTGGGCGTGGAAGGCATCGATTTCATGATCAAAAGCGGCAATCGAGGCCATTTCAAGTTCTATTTCGGCGCTCCGAGTTGCGTGCCGGCCACGCCTTTCGAGACATCGGGAGCCACCCTTGACGCCGAAGCCATCGAAGCGCTCATGGCCCGCGACGACATCTATTATCTCGCCGAGATGATGAACTATCCCGGAGTGTTGGCCGACAACCCGGAGATCCTAAAGAAGTTGGAGGCTGCCAAACGACATGGCAAGCCCGTGGATGGACATGCTCCTATGGTAGAAGGCGACGACATTCGGAAATACATTGAGGCGGGTGTCAGCACCGATCATGAATGTAACGACGTCGGGAATGCCTTGGAAAAGATCCGTCTAGGCATGAAGATCCAGATCCGCGAGGGCAGCGCCGCCAAGAACTTCGACGCGTTGATTCCGTTGATGGGAGAGTATCCCGAGATGTTGATGTTCTGCTCTGACGACAAGCACCCTAACGAGTTGGTCAAAGGCCATATCAACGTGTTGGTGAAACGTGCCTTGAAAAAGGGCTACAAGTTGATGGATGTGCTCAGGGCGGCTTCGTATAACGCCGTAAAGCATTACCATCTTGACGTGGGTCTGCTTCAACTGGGCGACGATGCCGACTTCATCGTGGTGGATAACCTCAACGATTTCAATGTACTGCAAACCTACATCAAAGGCAGGCTGTTGGCTGAAAACGGCGTGTCGTTGATGCAGCGGCGCAAGGAGGAAGCCCGCAATAACTTCCATGCGGCGATCATCAAGCCCGAAGACCTCCGCATCGCGGACGAGGGCAAGAATATCAAGGTGATTGCCTGCATGGAGGGCAATTTGCTCACCAACAAGATCATCGCCTCTCCCAAGGTGGTGGACGGCAACATCGTGAGCGATACCAACCGCGACATCCTGAAGATGGTGGTGTTGAACCGTTACGCTCCGGCCAAGCCTGCTGTCGGCTTCATCAACAATATCGGCCTGAAACGGGGCGCCATTGCCACTTCAGTGTCGCATGACAGCCATAACATTGTGGCGGTGGGCTGTAGTGACGAGGACATTGCCCGTGCGGTCAACATGCTGGTGCTTACCCAAGGCGGCATGGTGGCTTGCAGCAAGACGGAGTTTGCCTTGCTGCCCTTGCCGATTGCCGGCTTGATGAGTTTGGAGGAAGGTGCCCGGGTGGTTGAGGACTACGAGCGTGTCGACCAACTGGCACATGAATTCGGCAGCCAGCTCAACGACCCGTTCATGACGCTGTCGTTCATGGCGCTCTTGGTGATTCCTGAATTGAAGTTAAGTGACAAGGGCTTGTTTGATGTCGCCCAGTTTGATTTCACCACCTTGACGATGGATTAAGCGGAGAGCATCACCGCACACCGGTCAATGATGTCATTGGCAATGCGGAATCCGGCATCGCAAGTGTCTTTTACTAGAATTCCGTCATATCCCATGTAAAGGTGCATGACATCATAGCCTGTATAGACAAGTTTCGCCAGTTTTTTGTCCCGCTTGCCAACAGCTTCCTGATAGTCTTCTATATGAACTCGGGTACGGCGGTCTTTCCTGACATTGAACACGGAGTCAAGGATTAACAGGACGCCTTTCCATAAAGTGTCTCCAGCCATTCTGACATATTTTCGATCTCCATATAGTCTGGTTTCGGTATCCAATTCACCATGTTCTGTAATGAGCGTCTTGGCGTTCTCCACATAACGCCGAGCCTCTTCAACGGGATTTTTCTTTTCCATTTTTACATTAATTTAAATTTACGCTACAAAATTAATATAAAAATTCAATACTAAGATGGATTTTTTGAAAAAATATCAATTAATATAACGCTGTTGATTTCACAAACTTTGAAATCAAACCATTAACATTGATGAAATAAATTCCAGCAGGCAAATCCGAAACATTGATTTCCCTACTGGTCTCACCCATCATCACGGTCTGCCCCATCACATTCAAAATCCTATAGGCTACCGAACTTACGACATCAAGGTACAGCACATCCTTGACGGGATTGGGATAAACCTTGTATCCCTCAGCCATCGTATGATCCTCCACGCCCAAATGCGCCTGAACCCGCAGCTTCATGGTGACAGGCAGATGGTCCGAGCAGTCGTATAATGCTTGGGCCAGCTGTGGGGACACCGCATTGTTGCCATTCTGGTTGATGCTTTTATTGAAGTGCAATCCGTCGTTGCCAATCGCCTTATACGTGCCATTGAGGTATCTCATCTGCTCGGAGCCCATGAAAATCTCGTCAGACATCAGGATGAAATCGAAACGGTCATCCAACCCTCCGCTTGAAAAGCACGTGCCTTCCGTTCTGGTGGATTGGGTATGGAATCGGGCAAAACTGGCATTGTTGTTCCAGGATCCCACGCCGCCTTCCGAGGCCAAGGGATCGATGAAAAGCGCGGAAGTGTTGCCATAGGTCTTGGTGAGGATTTGATAGCCACTCTCCGAAGCGCGATACATGTTGAAGTCACCCATGATGAGCACGTTGTCATTGGCATAGTGTGCGCTGACGTAATTCATTACGGTCGTCATGGCGGCCAATCGCTCCGATTCGCAGTTGTTACCCGCCTTGGGATGGGCCACGATGCAGACTAACTTGATGGTGTCGCCCGAAAGGAGGCTCGAGGTCCTCATGTAGAACTCATAAACATCGATGTTGCGAGGGCTGGTAGGCAGTGACACGTGTTGTTTCAGCTCCATCTTACGGGAATCATAAAAGATATGGTTGATGATGTTGCTACCCATGCCATTCATGATGTTGTCGGATTTCCAGTAATTGGCTCCGTTGATGTTGAGGTTGTTCCGTAAGAAAGCATCCTGAAGCTGCTTGGTAGCGCCAAACTCGCACACGCCAAGGATATCAGGTTTGACATAACCTAGAAGGTCCCGGATACATTCGTCCTTACGCTGTGTGCTGTTGGTGGTTTCAGAACAACCGCCATAGCCTTGGTAATTGCCGTATTGAAGCAAATTGTACTGCATTACGGTAATGGTATCCTGAGCCATCACGGCCAGGGAAACCAGCAGGAGCGACAGAAAAACAAAAAAACGTCTCATTTTATCTCTTTGAATATGCAAAAATAGTTATTTTTGCGGAGTAATCCCAAAAAACACAAACAAATGAAAGGAATAAAGCTTGTTTTGGTTTTGGCCATGATCACCCTCGGCCTTGCTTCATGCAGTAAAGACTATACCATGTTCATCGGTACTTGGGGGGTCGAAGAAATCGAGTATTATAACACTGATTACTGGGGAAACCCCATTGAAAATACCATTAAGAAATATCATTTCACTCCCGGAGACCCCAACGATGGCATCGATTTGATTTTCCGTGCCGACCGTAGTGGCGAGATGCGCGACCGCAGCCGCGACACCATCTATTTGACCGACTCCACTTACATTTACTGCCCAGACACCACCTTGGTCACGAAGTTCACCTACTCCTATCACAAGGACGACGCCACGCTTTACATGAACATGGAAGTGCTTCACCCCTTCACTTATCAGATGAAGATTCCGGAAATCACCACCAACAGCTTCATTTATGTGAATGAGTACGACAACAACTACGTTGAGAAAGCTTATATGAAGCGCATCGACGACGCCAAAGCCAGTACCCCCACCAGAGGTTCCAAGCCTGTATACAGGCCTCGCATGAAAGGTTCTTTACTGAGCAATTTATGGTAAAGAAAGACCCTGTTGAAGAAGCAAGACGTTATGTGGAAAACGCCAAAACCCTATTGGTTGAGCATGGTGATCAGAATAAAGATGTATGCGATAGCTGTTTCCGTATGGCCAACGAAATCATTGACCGTTGTGCGGTAATGCTTCCGAAAGTTAGTGCGTAAGGATTTCCAATCCTGTTTCAGTCATCAGGAAGGTGTGCTCCCATTGGGCTGAAGGCAGTTCATCCTCGGTGATGACGGTCCAGCCGTCGGCGCTGTCGATGAAGACCTTCCAGGTGCCCATGTTGACCATCGGCTCGATGGTGAACACCATGCCCGGAACGAGCAACATACCAGTCCCTTTTTTGCCGTAATGCAGCACTTCAGGATCGTCGTGGAACTTGATGCCCACGCCGTGGCCGCAGAGGTCACGCACCACGCTGAAGCCGTATTTATGGGCGTGTTGCTGGATGGCGTTGCCGATATCGCCCACGAAGCCGAAAGGTTTGGCTGCCTCCATGCCGATCTCCAGACATTCCTTGGCCACTTCCACCAATTTCTGCTTCTGCGGCGTGGTCTTGCCGATGATGAACATGCGAGAGGCATCGGCATAATAGCCGTCGAGGATGGTGGTGCAGTCCACGTTGATGATGTCGCCTTCCTTCAGGATTTCCTTGGCCGACGGGATGCCGTGGCAGACCACCTCGTTGATGGAGGTGCACACGCTCTTGGGATAGCCCTCGTAGCCCAAGGTGGCTGGGATGGCGCCATGCTCGATGGTGTAGGTGTGAACGATTTCGTCGATTTCCAAGGTGCTCATGCCCGCATGGATCTTTTCACCCACCAGGTCGAGGATGGCGGTGTTGATGACGCCGCTCCTGCGGATGCCCTCGATTTCTTCGGGGGTGCGTATCAGGGAGCGTTTCGGCACCAAAGCGCCACGGCTCTCAAAAGCCATCACTTTCTTGTCCAATTCGGTGGGTTCCACACCTGCTGGAACACGCCATCTTTTGCGATTGTTGAACATTCCCATTTGTATCTCTTATTTTGCAATTACGATTCCTAACATTTTGTTGATTTGCACCCTGAGGTCGTCCCATTGCTTTTTCTTCTTCAACAGGATCAATTGGTTGTCAGGGTCTGGTTCTTCCTTGATTTGGTCTTGGATCTCTTTCCGCCGCGCGTCGATGATTTGGTCTTTGTAACGCAGAATGGCATATTGGACCGCTTTTTTTAAGATGTCTTCCTCTTTTTTAACAAAAATCCCATGCCGTTCCCAACCGTCAAGCTTATATTGCGTGGTCACCAAATCGATAGCCACTTGCGACACCTTTTCGTCTTCGTTAGAGGTGAAAAACTGATCGTTGGGGAGTTCTTCGGTATTAAGCGCCTGGTCGTAGATCTCGAAGATTTTTTGGTTGACTGGATCGTTAAACAGGATATTGTCATTGATCAAGTCATCAACGATGATTTGGGCCACAGGGATTTGCTCTTCGATCTCTTGACCGAGTTCGTCTTGCTTTTTGAAGGTGAGGATTCTACTGCCGTAAAGCAGCATCAGCTTCACCAACTCTCGTTCCTGGTAATAGCCTGGGGGCAGCGTCTCTTCCTGAGGCTGCTCCTGAGTCGGCGTAGTGACGATGGGCTCGTCGGGGATGACCTCGCCTTCAACGCCGAGCGACTTCTTGAACTTGGCGCGGAGCATCTTGTTGAGCTCCATCATCAGGGTCTCCTCGGGCATGTCAAGCAGTCGGCTGGTCTCCTTGACGTAGGCGATGCGGAAGATGGGATCGGGCACCACCGCGATGGTCTCCACCATGTTGCGCACCACTTGGCCTTTCTTGATGGGGTCGTTGGCAGCGTCTTTCAGCAGCAGTTCGGTCTTGAAACGGATGAAGTCCTTGGCGTTGTCTTTCAGGTAACGGAGGACTTCCTCGGTGGGATATTCCTTGCCGAAGGTGTCGGGATCGTGTTCGGGGGGCAGCACCACCACGCGGACATTCATGCCCTCGGCAAGGATCATGTCGGTGCCCCTTAAGGCGGCATGTACACCGGCCGCGTCGCCGTCATAGAGCATGGTGATGTTCTTGGTGTAGCGCTTGACAAGGCGGATCTGCTCAGTGGTCAATGAGGTGCCTGAGCTGGCCACGACGTTCTCAATGCCGATTTGATGCATGCGCAATACGTCGAAATAGCCTTCCACCAAGATGCATTCATCCTTGTTGACGATGGCCGATTTGGCGAAGTAGATGCCGTAGAGCGTCTCTTTCTTCTGATAGATTTCCGACTCGGGCGAGTTCTGGTACTTGGCCAGTTTTTTCTCGGGATCGGATTGAAGAATGCGGCCTCCGAAGCCGATGACCTTGCCTGTGAGGTTATGGATGGGGAACATCACACGACCATGGTAACGGTCGTAATACTCGCCATTCTGTCGCTTGATGGAAAAGCCTACTTTCTCAAGAAACTCAGGGTCGTAGCCGTTTTGCTTGGCGTATTCGGTGAAAGCTTCCCATTTGGACGGGCTGTAACCCAGATGGAACTTCTCGATGATGGGGTTGAGGTAGCCGCGTTCGCGGAAATATTCCAAACCGACGGATTTGCCTTCGTCCGTGTTCCAGAGGGTGTCCACGAAAAACTTGTCAGCGAAGGCGTTGATGTTGAACATCTTCTCGCGTTCGGTCTGTGCCATGCGCTCTTCGGGCGACAGCTCCTTTTCCTCAATGGTGATGTTGTATTTCTTGGCGAGATAGCGCAGGGCTTCGGGATAGGTGTAGTGCTCGTGCTCCATCAGGAACTTGGCTGAGTCGCCTGCCTTGCCGCAACCGAAGCACTTGAAGATGTTTCGGGCGGGGTTGACGCTGAACGAGGGTGTCTTTTCATTGTGGAAGGGACAGTTTCCCCACAGGTTCGCCCCGCGTTTCTTGAGCGAGACGAACTCTCCCACCACCTCCTCAATGCGGGCGGCTTGCAGGATTTGATCGACTGTTTCCCTTGGGATTGGCATCTCGATGTGAATTTTTGCAAAAATACGGATTTTTATCCAATCTGACTCCAGTCGAACGTTTGGGCGAACAATTCCTTGTAATGTTCACGCAGCATACGGTTCTCAGGCTTGATGAGCTTGGGATCGTCGTTGAGGATGCGGAGGGCCGCGTCACGCACTTGGGGGATCAAGGTGCCGTCTTTCTGCAGGTCACCGATGAGCATCTCGATCTGCCCGGATTGGCGCAGGCCGCCTGTCTCGCCCGGGCCTCGGAGTTCCAAGTCGACTTCAGCGATCTGGAAGCCGTCGCTGGTGGCACACATGGTCTTCATGCGGGTCTTGCCATCGGGCGTGAGCTTGTGGTCGGTGACCAGAATGCAGTAGGATTGGTCCGCGCCACGCCCCACACGGCCTCTGAGCTGGTGCAGTTGCGAGAGCCCGAAACGATTGGCGTTCTCGATGATCATGACGCTGGCGTTGGGCACGTTCACGCCTACTTCAATCACTGTGGTTGCCACCATGATCTGGGTGTTCCGGGTGATGAAACGCTGCATCTCGAAGTCTTTGTCCTCGGGCTTCAGCTGGCCGTGGCAGACGGAGATCTTGTATTGTGGCTCGGGAAAGTCCCGCAAAAGGGCTTCATAGCCTTCCTGCAAGGCGATCATGTCGGTTTTCTCCGATTCCTTGATCAAAGGATAAACCACGTAAATCTGGCGCCCTTTGGCGATCTGCTGCTTCATGAACATCATGATGCGGTAACGGTCGTCGTCATACACATGGTAGGTCTCCACGGGCTTGCGTCCGGGGGGCAGCTCGTCGATCTTGGAGACGTCGAGGTCGCCGTATTGGGTCATGGCCAGGGTGCGGGGGATGGGGGTGGCTGTCATCACCAGCATGTGCGGCGGCCGTTCGGTCTTCTCCCAGAAACGGGAACGTTGAGCCACACCGAAGCGGTGCTGCTCGTCGATGATGGCCAAGCCGAGGTTCTTGAAGGCCACTTTTTCCTCGATGAGCGCATGGGTGCCCACGATGATTTGCAACGAGCCGTCTTCCAGTCCGCCATGGATCTCGCGGCGTTCCTTGGTCTTGGTAGAGCCGGTGAGCAGGGCGAACTTCACAGGCATGTCCTTGAGCAGTTCCTTGAGGGTGGCGTAATGCTGTTGCGCCAGAATCTCAGTAGGTGCCATCATGCAGGCCTGATAGCCGTTGTCGAGGGCCAGGAGCATCACCATGAGGGCGACGATGGTCTTGCCGCTGCCCACATCGCCTTGCAGCAGCCGGTTCATCTGGTGGCCGCTGCCCATGTCGATCCTGATTTCACGGATGACTCGTTTTTGGGCGTTGGTCAAAGGGAAGGGGAGGTGCTCCTTGTAGAAGGTGTTGAAGTAGTCGCCCACTTGGCTGAAGACATAGCCCCGGCTGAGGCTTTCGCGGCGTTTCTTGGCGCGTAGCAGCTTGAGTTGGAAGAACAGGTGCTCTTCGTATTTCAGCCTTCTGGTAGCTTGTTGTATCTCGATGTTGTTGGCCGGAATATGGATTTGGTAATAAGCGTATTTTCTTGCGATGAGCTGTTCTTGCTGCAGCAGCTGTTGCGGCAGGACCTCAGGGATGAAATCCATCACCTGTTGGAGGATTTGACGCTGGATCTTGGCGATTTGCCGGGTGCCGAGGCCGTGGTCCTTCATCTTTTCGGTGGTGTTGTAGACGCCTTGCAGGCCTTCACCGATGAGCGGATCGGTAGGGTTGAACTCCTCAATCTCGGGGTGGACGAAGTTATAGTTGTGGTTGAACTCGCTGGCCTTGCCGAAAAGGACGTATTTCTTGCCGGGCTTGAATCGGTCCTTGATCCATTTCAGCCCACGGAAGAAGACGAGCTCGATGGA
The DNA here is from genome assembly GCA_947302205.1 of uncultured Bacteroidales bacterium. Taxonomy (GTDB): domain Bacteria; phylum Bacteroidota; class Bacteroidia; order Bacteroidales; family F082; genus Limimorpha. The sequence continues at coordinate 1,404 of CAMYVD010000045.1, read as the reverse complement.
GCCGGTCTCGTCGGTGAACCGTGCCGTGGCGCGAGAGGCTCGTGGCGCGCCCACGAGCTGCACATGGTCAATGGTGCCGATGAGCTGGTAGTAGACTAGGTCGTCGTTCACCTGCGCCACCTTGTGGATCTGGCTCTTGTCGATATACCTGAAAGGGAACTGGTTGAGCATGTCCATATAGGTGGACACCTTCAACTCCTTGTTGAGGATCTCCGCCTTTTTGGGCCCTACGCCTTTCAGGTAGCTGATGTTGGTTTGCAGCAAGTTGACTTCCATGCTGCAAAGTTAAGAATTATTTTTTGCCCGGCTCTTATTCACCAGGAAGACTCCGGTAAACACCAGCACCGCCGCAAGGACCTTCTGCCAGGTCAACCGGTCCATTCCCAAGACGATGGCGGTCACCATGCCGATCAAGGGCTGGACGTAGGTGTAGAGGCTCACCACGGTGGGTCGCAGCTGTTTTTGCCCGATGGGCAGCAGGAAATAGGCGATGAAGGTGGCAAAAACGATGATGTAGCCCAGCTGGAGCCAATAGCTGGTACTCATCTCCGCAATGGGGAGATGGGTCAGTTCCCTGATGTCGAGTGGGACGGCCACGATGGTGGAAAACAAAAAGATCCACTTCATGAAGGTGACCACATGGTAACGTTGGATGAGTGGACGGAAGATGCCGAGGTAGGAGGCGAAGAAAAGGCAGTTGCCGATCATCAGGAGGATGCCGATGGGCTTGGTCTCATTGACGCTGCCGCTACGGATGTTGATGGTATTCAGCACCAGCAGGATGACCCCCGCAAAACTAAGGGCCACGCCACCGGCCTTTTTCAAAGTGATCGGCTCCTTGAGGGCGATGGCGGCAATGAACATGGTAAAAATCGGGGTGGTGGAGGTGATGATGGAAGTGTCCAAAGGAGTCGTGAAACGGCTGGATTCCAAATAGGAGAGTTGGGTGAGGAAGAAACCCAGCATGGAAGCTGCAAAGATGCCGCACAAGTCCTTGAACGGTACCTTCTCCTTGGGCAGGAACAGTGAAATCAGCCAGAACAGCAGACAGGCCCCCACCGACCTGAAGCAGAACAAACCCAAAGAGCTGACCAAATGGGCATTGGTCAGCTCCTTGCAAATGATAATGTTGAATCCGAAGATCGTGTAGGCACCTAAAACGGATAGATGCCCGATGAGTTTAGTACTCCCACAAGCTCTGTTCGAAGTCGAACATTTCGTCTTTGATGCGTTCTGATTCATAGAGAGCGTCGATGTTCAGGGCGTAGGAATTGATGTAGCGGTCATACATGTTCTCTTCCTTGACGATGTAGCTGTCGAACACGCGCTTGGTGAGGATCTCCTCGTAAGTGCGGCGTTCAGCGCCGTTCTTGCGGTTGGCCACGAAAGCCTCGGAGAGCACCT
>CAMYVD010000044.1 GCA_947302205.1 uncultured Bacteroidales bacterium | reverse complement strand
GGAGGTAATCCCAACCGTCGGCCAAGGTGTAAGCCATCTCGATGTCGGAGGTGGCGCCGGCTTCCTGCATGTGGTAACCCGAGATGGAGATGCTGTTGAACTTCGGCATGTTCTGCGAGGTGAACTCGAAGATGTCGGCGATGATGCGCATCGAGAACTCAGGCGGATAGATATAGGTGTTACGCACCATGAACTCCTTCAGGATGTCGTTCTGGATGGTGCCTTGCAGCTCTTCGTACTTGGCACCCTGCTCCAAGGCAGCGACGATATAGAAGGCCAGAATCGGCAACACAGCGCCGTTCATGGTCATGGAGACGGACATCTTGTTCAGCGGAATCTGGTCGAACAGGACCTTCATGTCCTCGACGGAGCAGATGGACACGCCAGCCTTACCCACGTCGCCCATGACGCGTTCATGGTCGGCGTCGTAGCCACGGTGGGTGGCCAAGTCGAAGGCCACGGACAGACCCTTCTGACCAGCAGCAATGTTACGGCGATAGAAGGCATTGGATTCCTCAGCAGTGGAGAAACCGGCGTATTGACGGATGGTCCAGGGACGCATCACATACATTGTCGAATAAGGTCCACGGAGGAAGGGAGCGATGCCGGCGGCATAGTTGAGGTGTTCCATGCCTTCCAGGTCTTCGGCGCTGTAGGCAGGCTTCACCATGATGTGCTCGTGGGTTTCCCACATTTCTTTATAGTTGGGTTTCATCGTAATGCTCCTTTCTTATTTCGTTATACCTAATTGACGTTGGAAATCTTGCAGCGTCTCAAGCACATTGCTCTTCACGTGGATGAAATGCTTCAGGCCAGCTTCCTTGAGGATGTCGGCAGTGCCTTCCGGGTTACCGGCCAGCACCACGATGGTTTCGTTCTTCAACTCCTCATAAATCTTGAGGGCGTTGCCTTCACCGTATTCCTCATCGGATGAACAGATCACCAAGATCTCGGGCTTCACCTCACGGGCGGCAGCAATGCCTTCGTCCAAGGTCTTGAAGCCAGGGTTGTCCACCACTTGGAAACCGGCGCAAGCGAAGAAATTCGATGCGAAGTTGGCGCGTGCCTTGCGCATGGCCAGGTTGCCGTAAGTGAACATCCAAGCCACGGGGCGTTTGTGATCCTGGGCATAGACGTCGGTGGCGAAACGCAACTTCTCGAACTGCTGGGCGGCACGGAAAGTGACGATGGTGTCGATGTCTGCCTTTTCGTCGCGACGGTTGTCGGCTTCCATCACCCATGCTTCGGGCGTGAACTTCAAGCTCTCGGTGAAGTTCGGGAACTGGTTGGTGCCCAAGATGGTCTCGCGGCGGGTAGCCACGTTGCTGAATTTCTTGGTAGCGCTTTCCTTGATGAGGCCTTGGATCATTCCCTTACGCACAGCGGCGAGATAACCGCCTTCTTCCTGAATCTTGGTGAAGAGTTCCTGAGCGGCGTTGGCCAATGACAGCGTGAGGTTCTCAATGTAGTAGGAACCTGCAGCCGGGTCGGCCACCTTGTCGAAGTGTGACTCTTCCTTAAGGATGAGCTGTTGGTTACGGGCGATACGGTCAGCGAAGTCGGTGGGCAGTTCAAACGGCACGTCGAATGGCATCACGGTAAATGAATCGACACCACCCAACACAGCCGACATGGTCCCTGAAGTGGTACGCAACATGTTGACGTATGCGTCATAGAGACTCATGCCGATTTCAGCATTGGTAGCGTGGATGTGCATCTTGCAATGCTCTTCCTTGGCACCGTTGGCCTTCAGGATATTGGCCCACAGCATGCGGTAGGCACGCATCTTGGCCATCTCCATGAAGTAGTTCTGTCCCACGGCAAGGTTGAAGCGCATCTTGGGTGCAATCTCATCGACGGTGAGACCTTTGTCAGTGAGCTTGTCGAGATACTCAGCACCCACTGCCAAGCTGAAAGCCATTTCCTGAACGATGGTGGCACCGGCATTGGTGAACACATGGCTATTGACACCGATAGTCTGGAACTCAGGCATCTCGGCTTTCACCATGATGTAGCCCAATTCCATGTCGGTGTTCTCGGTCACGTACCACACGCCGCGACGGAGATAACGGGTCAAAGGATCATAATTCAACGATCCCTTGATGCCTGGAATCTTGGAGAGCATCTCCAACAGTGGAAGGTGGTACTTGTTGTTGTAGAGGTTGATCTCCACAGCCTTTTGGTCGATGCCATTCAGCAAGTTCGAAATCTCAATGGCGGTGTAGGCTTTGTCCATCTCAAGCTTGAACCCGATGCTGTTGCAGCCACGTCCGATGGCGTTCAGAGCCACCTTGTTGGCCTCTTTGACATCCTTCACGGTGATGTCCTGACGGATGAGCCATTCGTTGCCTTCGGCCTTATTGCCGCGAACGTATGGAAATTCATCAGGATTCACATCCTTCCATGGAATGTTGGCGAGGTCTTCAGCGCGGTAGTAAGGCTTCACGTTGAAGCCCTCTGCGGTACGCCAAACCAGCTTTTTGTTGTAGTCGGCACCTTTGAGGTCCTTTTCGATGACGGCTTCCCATTCCTGGGTACTCACCGGTGGAAATTCCTCAAAGAGTTTTTTGTTTTCTTCCATATTATTAGTTAGTTAGTGTTATTCTTTCAAATCATTTAATCTCCCTAAAACCCCATTTGGTAATGTCAGTGATGCTCGTAAACCGAACCATCTTCTCTTTCATGGTGCGAGACGCAAACACGCCGTAACCGCCTTTGACATTGGTATATTCCGGGATACTCTGAACGATGCTGCTTGAAGGACCGTTGACGGAAATGAAGTTATACAACTCCTCGTTTCCCGCGGCGATGGAAATGCAAATGGCCGGATTGGCTACGAGATGATCGACACCGATGGTATCGCCCTTGAGATGTTCGGCAAGCTTCGTATAAAAAGCCTCCGACTTATGGGAGACAACAAACAGGTTATGATCCAACTCCAACGAGGTTTCCGGATAGGTTCCCAACGACCATTCAATGTAGTCATGCGTTGTATCGCCGGGACTGCGAAGATCCATGTAATTGAACCTCATCACAATCTCATAGATGGAAGCATTGGGGCAGGGATTCCATTTCACCGGTGTACCGTTGTCGCCCGCAAAACTCATGCTACCGTTATTGATATTGAAGGCATCGCCGCCCGCCATGTCGGTCACGGCGCTCAGAATGGTATCCCCGCGATCAATCAGCAATTCATACCTGTACTTGTATTGGCTTGTATTGTTATTAATACGTTCTGCGGTATAGTAAACCAACTGGTCGGGGGCATAAAAGAAACCTTCTGTGTCCTTGTTGTGAATGGTCATGGTATCCAGCACCAATTCCCTGGTTTTTTGGAAATTGTTGCCTCCGGAAGTCGCTCTGTATTCCACGATTTTTGCATCCAATTTATAGGGATAATTGCATGAATCCTCAATCATGGCGATTTCCAAGGCGTTGCCGGGACCCAAAAAAGCCTTGTTGATCTTGACATAGTTGGTGTCCTTATCACTGTCAAGCAATCCGTAAACAACCGTAATATCCTTATAATCAGCATATAAGTCAACGTCAGTACTACAAGCGTTAAACAGCATCACCAGCGTTATCAACGACAAAAACAAAAAACAATTTTTCTTCATTTTTTTTAGTTCATATTTAAAGCGTCAAAGATACAACAATTATTCTTATCTTTGGAGCAAATTTTTTGGAAACAGAATGATACAAGATAAAAACAATAAATGGTTGATCATCGTCAATCCGGCCGCCTCTATTGGGAATTGCGGAAAAGACTGGCCGGAAATCGAAAAGATCTTCATCAAGGAAGGGTTCGATTACGATGCCATATTGACCACTCACCCAGGCCATGCCATAGACATCGCTAGGGATAACATCACAGAAAAAGGATATCAAAAAATCATTTCGATTGGCGGCGACGGCACCAACAACGAGGTAATCAACGGTATTTTCTCTCAACAACGTTTTGCCACCACTGAGATCACCATGGGTGTCGTTCCCGTAGGAACAGGTAACGATTGGATCAGAACGTTCGATATTCCTATGGAATATGAGACGAACATTCAAATCATCAAGGCGGGACATACCTTTGCCCATGATATTGGAAAACTGACTTATTATAATGACGGCGACCCTAAGACACGCTATTTCCTGAATGCTTCCGGAACGGGTCTGGACGAGATGGTGTGCAACACGACCAACATGATGAAACGCAACGGCAAGGGCGGCACAATTCGCTATTTGATCAGTCTCGTCAAGTGTCTGTTGACCTACAAAATCACTCATATCCAACTCACCATAGATGATGAGATGGTCTTTGACGACTATATCCTGAACCTTTCCATCGGCAACTGCCGTTTCAACGGCGGCGGCATGATGACGATGCCCGACGCTATCCCTAACGACGGATTGTTTGATGTCACGGTAATCAAAAAAGTGTCTCTCTTCAAGTTTGCAGCCAATGTGAAAAACCTGTACGATGGCAGTTTCACCAAGAAAATCAAAGAGGTAAAGACATTCCGAGGCAAGCATATCAAAATCGTTTCCATTCCTCCCCATTCCTTATTGGTGGAAACCGAAGGCGAAAACCTCAACAATTCGCCTTTCGACTACGAGATGCTACCTCAGGCCATTAATATGATCGTTCCTGAAAATCACAATTTTAAATCATAAGTATCATGGTAAACATCGATCAAGTAAAGTTTGAAAACAAGCGTGTGGTGATCCGCGTGGATTTCAACGTCCCTTTGGACGACAATTTCAATATCACCGACGACACCCGTATGCGTGCCGCTTTGCCTACCATTAATAAGGTCTTGAACGACAACGGTATGGTGGTGCTGATGTCGCACCTTGGTCGCCCCAAGAAGAACCCCGATTCGAAGTTCTCCATCAAGCCCATCATCAAGCATCTGGAAGAACTGTTGGGTCGTCCCGTGCAATTTGCCGAGGACTGCATGAAGGCTGCCGACCAAGTGGCTGCCCTGAAGCCCGGTGAGGTGCTGGTGCTCGAAAACCTCCGCTTCTATGCCGAGGAAGAAGGCAAGCCGCGTGGCATTGAAAAAGGCGAAGAAGGCTATGATGAAGCCAAGAAAGCCGTCAAAGCCTCGCAGAAAGAGTTCACCAAGACCCTTGCCGGTTACGGTGAATACTACATCAACGACGCTTTTGGCACCGCACACCGCGCTCATGCTTCCACCGCCCTGATTGCCGATTATTTCGATGCCGACCACAAGATGTTCGGTTACCTGATGGGCAAGGAAGTGGCCGCTGTGAACAAGGTGATGAACGAGATCCAGCATCCTTTCACCGCCATCATGGGCGGCTCGAAAGTCTCCACTAAGATTGAGATTATCGAGAATCTGCTCACCAAGGTCGATAACCTCATCCTCTGCGGTGGCATGACCTACACCTTCAAGCGTGCCTTGGGTGGCAAGATCGGCAACTCCATCTGTGAAGAGGACAAGCTCGACCTTGCTCTCGACATCCTGACCAAAGCCAAGGAAAAAGGCGTCAATCTGGTGCTGGCTGTTGATTGCGTCTGTGGCAACAAGTTCGCCAACGATGCCGACACCCAAGTGGTTGACCCGATGAACATTCCCGATGGTTGGGAAGGTATGGACATTGGTCCCAAGACCCGCGAGCTGTTCGCCAACGTCATCAAAGGCTCAAAGACTATCTTGTGGAACGGTCCCTGCGGCGTGTTTGAGTTCGACACCTTCGCGGTAGGCTCAAAGGCTATCGCCGAGGCTATTGCAGCTGCTACTAAGGACGGCGCCTTCTCGCTCATCGGCGGTGGCGACTCCGTGGCTTGCATCAACAAGTTCGGTTTGGCCGACCAAGTGAGCTATGTCTCCACTGGCGGCGGCGCTCTGCTCGAAGCCATCGAAGGCAAGGAACTGCCTGGCATCGCAGCCATCAAGAAGTAATGGGTAAAACCATTGTAAATATTATTACTCCGGAGCATCCTGTCGCCGCCTACCTCTTCATCAAGGAGATGTATCAACCGGGCGACAGGTTGCTCTTTATTGCGGCCAACGAGGATTTTGAGTGTATTACCCCGCTGGTTAAGTTGCTTCATTGCGACAGCAACGACGTAGTACGTATCGTGTTGCGCCGCGATGCCGACAAATACACTTATGAGCGCATCTGCCGGACCATTAATTCCAAGCTTGATCAGGAAACCGAATATTGTGTGAATCTGGCCGGCGGCACCCGTTATATGGCCCTTTCGGTGCAGCATGTGTTTTCCAACTATCACGCCACCTTTTATTATATCCAGACAAGGGAGAATCTCATTGTCAAGACCATCTTCGACAATAGCATCTACGACAATGATGATGTCATCCTGCCGATTCGCTACAAGATGTCGCTTGCTGAATATTTCGAGGTTTATGGCCTGACCCATGACCTTGACACGCCAAAAGCTTTGGTTAGCGATATACCGCAAGTTCAACATGCGTTCAACTTATTCACGAAACAACTGTTGAACAGCAACGACTATAAGGTGATGGAGGTACTTCGTGAGAAATACCGTGGGTGGAAATTTATTAATATCAAAGAGGTTGAGACTACTGTCAATGATCGGATGGTTCCGATTCCCAACTTGAGTAAGTTTTTGAATTACATCAAGTTCGAGCCAGCTGAAAAAGGCATTTTGAATACTGCGGAATTGGATTACCTGACGGGAGGATGGTTTGAGGAATATGTCTATCATCTCATCAAAACGGTGCTCCAGCCCGATGAGATTGCCATAGGGGTGCATATTGACGGCATCACCGAAATCAAGCACAACAACGAACTGGACGTATGTTTCATCAAAGACAACCAGTTTTATGTGATTGAATGCAAGAGTGGCATCAGCTCGGAGAGCATGTTCAATGAAATCGTCTATAAGGTCAGTGCCTTGAAGGAGGTGCTGTTGGGTGTTGACTGTCGGTCTTACATTTTCTCTTTGAAGAAAGATCCGACTGGTGATTTGAAGAAGATTGCCAAATACATGGATATCACTTTTTGTGATTATGATACCCTCACCAAAGAGGAGAAGTTCCGGAAACTGCTGAAGCAGTTTTGAGTTTTTTCTTTCTTTTTCGAATCACATGTCTATCCACAGTCTATTCTCTGTGTAGCCATAGTCTACCCATAGTGATACCATAGTGTAGCCATACTCTTGCCATACTTTAAAGTATGGCAAGAGTATGGCATCAGTATGGCAACAGTATGGCATCACTATGGCAAGTACTCCTCAAATCAACCTCTTTCCCGAAAACAATCGCCCTATTGTCAGGCTGATGACCAGCCGGAAAACCAAAATAAACAGGATAATCGTATTCCTTTACCACATCGAAAATGGCTTGCTCAGCGGTTTTGCCAAAAGGATCGGGATTGTCGTGGATATCCGTCAAGCCACCGACAACCAAAGCTTTCAGACGGGCCAAATGACCGGCACGCTTCAAGGCATACATCATGCGTTCCACATGGTAAATGTATTCATCGACTTCCTCTATAAATAGTATCTTTTCGTTGGTATCAGGAAAGGAATCGGAACCCAACATGCCACATAACACGGATAGGTTGCCACCTACAATCACCCCCTTGGTCTCACCTTGACGGTTCAAAGAATTGGACGGCCATTCATAATGCAATGGCTTTCCCGTCAAGGCGTCAATCAACGACTGAAGGGCTTCCGGAGTCTTGTTGGCCAAGATATGCGGCATGGACGCATGGATGGATGGGATGCCCAACCGGCTCAACTTGCCATGAAATACAGTGACATCACTGAAGCCAATGATGGGTTTGGGATGTTGGATGAAATGCCCGAAGTCAAGCTTGTCGATAATACGGATGCTGCCATAACCACCACGGGCCATCCAGATGGCGTCGATGTCATCACGGTCCATGTATTCCTGGATAATGGAAGCACGGAGTTCGTCACTGCCGGCGGCGATGTTTTCCACGGAATACAAACGGTTGTCGAACACGGACTCGAAACCATGGTCGTGGAGCCATTGGATGGCATATTCCATCTCTTCCGGACTCACTTTACGGGCTGGAGCTGCTATGGCAATTTTCATGGCTCTAAAAGAATCTCGTCTTTGTCTTGTTCGTATTTCTCCTCAAAAAATAGCTCACCAGTATCGAGGAACTTCTTCCAAACGCCATTGCGGATGCCGCCTGAATAGGATTGGATTTCACGTAAACGGCCGTTACGGTAGTAAAAACAATGTTCCCCATCAGGATAGCCAGCTTTGAAAGTACCCTTGAAAGCCAACTTGCCATTGCTATAATAGGACATCCACTCCCCTACCTGACGACCGTTGCGATACTCCCCTTCCGACAACACATCGCCAGACTGTTCTTTCCACTTGCCCGTCTTCATGCCTTCAAAATAGCTTCCAGAGGCAATGACATTGCCCTTCTCGTCATATTCCACATACTTTCCTTCAGGTACACCGGCCAAAAAGTCTTCTTGTTTCTGAATCTTTCCATTTAGATCATACCAAGTCCACGTGCCTTCGAGCTGACCGTTACGGTATTCACCCTCTTGTTCCAATATTTCACCTGGATAATAGAATTTCCATTGACCTGAACGTTTGCCGTTCAAATAAAGCCCTTGGGCACGCAACGTGCTATCAGGATAAAGCTCCACCCATTCACCGCGACGGGTGCCATCGGTATCCATCACCCCTGATTGCACCAACTTGCCGTTCTGGTAGATTTGCGAACTGATCACATTGCCGTTTTCGTCAAACTCACGCCAGGTGCCTTCACGCTTGCCCCCACGGAACGAAGCTTCCCTCTTGATCCGGCCATTGGGATAATATTCATGCTGCATCTGGAGCGGCTTGGTCTCACTTTCAACAATTTGCTCCACGTCATTGACATATTTCTTGATGACTTTCAAATTGCCTTTCTGGTCATATTCCTTGTAATAGCCTTCACGAAGTCCGTGCTTGTAATATTGCTCCCACTTCAACTCAAAATGGTCATAAAACGCTTTCCAATAACCGTTTTTCCGACCTTGGGCATCATAACGGTTGATGACTTCACGGCTGTTCAAGAATCCTTTCTTATAAGTGATGATTTCTATCAATAAACCTGTAGTGTCGTACACAGGTGAAACTCCATGCTCATAGCCATCCTTGATGGGAATGACCTGCAACAGATGATAACGCCTGTCATAACGTCGGCTAACACCGCTACGGACATTGTTTTCAAAGCAATCTTCCTGGATTTCATCGGAAAGGTAAGTCTTTCTGATACCATTCTTAAGATCCTTATGGTAGGTAATGGTTAAGGTAGTGTCACCTTCCTCAGAATAAAAGATCCACAAACCTTCCAACAGGAAATTTTCACGGTTGCCTTCCGATTTCAACTGGCCCGTTTCATAATAGGTCTTCCAATAGCCGTCTGGCTTGCCGTCACGCAAGGTTCCCTCACTTGAAACGCTGTCGTTGGCATACCTGAATACTTTGTATTCAGTCTGGCTCAAACAAAGTTTGACGGACAACAACAGCAATGAAAACAATATGGTTTGGCGTAAAAATTTCATAATGCAAAACTAATAAAATACCAGGTGCCGTGACCACCATTTTTTCAACCGTCTACCATTAATCAACCATTATTTTTTGAATAAAAATTTGGTAAATGAATAATTAACAGGTTGGTGAATTGTTGCATAACTTTTTTTTCAGTGTCATTAGTTGTTGTTTTTGAGCCAATTATTGTCAGCGATTTTTGAGTTTTGGTTGTTTATAAATTTTGTTTTTGAGTTTGAAAAATGGATTTGGAACAGCAATGAACAGCCAATGAAAACCTTTGGCCGTTTTATCAGAATTTATCAACAATTATTTTGTTGATAAGTTTGTAATTTATTAAAAATTAATAATTTAGAATTAATTCACAGCTAATGGCAAAAGGTTAATAGGCTCATAAATAAAGGGTTATTATTGCATGCCATGAGATAAAAAAGTACCTTTGCGAAATAATTATGAACAGAGGTAAAATGAACCGAATTATTCCTATAGCATCCGATCACGGTGGTTACGAAATGAAGCAGTTTTTGATTGAAAGACTGAAAGATGCAGGTTATGAAGTGATGGATTTTGGTACACATAGTGCCGACAGCGTGGATTATCCCGACATGATTCATCCTTTGGCCAAAGCCATTGAAAAAGGTGAATATCCCCTTGGAATCATCCTATGCGGCAGTGGCAACGGTGCCCAAATGACAGCGAACAAGCATCCTCATGTGAGAGCCGCCTTATGTTGGAACGAAGAGCTTGCCAAGTTGGCGCGTCAGCACAACGATGCCAATATTTTGGCTTTACCTGGTCGTTTCATTCCATTTGATCAGGCTTGGCGGATGGTTCAATTGTTTCTGACCACGCCTTTCGAGGGTGGACGTCATATTCGTAGAGTGGAGAAAATCGAACAGATAGATTGATGCTTATGAGCGAACAGAGTATCAAATTCAATAGCGATAGCAACATTGCTTTCAATGAGGAGCATTGGCAAAAGATGAATTATAACACTGGGTGTTATGAAAGACGCTTTGCCAATAGTCAGGATCATTATGACAACTTGGAACTCGAGCGCCAGCGTGCTTTTCAATTGCGAAACAAGTCGCTCCTTAACTTGGAAAAACTGTTGGTGGACTTTGAAACGCATTTCACGGATAATGGTGGGAATGTACTTTGGGCTCGTGATGAAAATGATGCCCAGGAAATGATTTGGGAGATTGTCAACAAACGCGACAATCAAGGCGTGATGCGTTCCAATTCAGCGGTTCTCGATGAAATCAAACTGGATGGTTTGTTTGCCGAGAAGAAATTCCCGTATTACGAAAGTTCCGTAGCTCGATACATCCTTAAAGCTGCCGGTCAGGCGCCATACCACCCGGTTTACCATACCTTGAATTTTTCGAAGGAAGAAATCAATGGGATTTTGAATGAAAACTTCAAGCTTAAATTAGGCAGCACTTCAAAGCAAATGATCAGTTTCATCCGTCATCAAATCAATCAGGATTTGAAGAAGGTGGATATCTGTGTCACAGGGGCTAACTTTTTATTGTCGGATGTCGGTGGTGTGGTATTGGCTGAGAATGAAGGTAACGTCTTGAAGTCTTGTGCCACAGCCAAAATCCATATTGTGGTGGCTGGCATTGATAAAGTCATTTCGTCGGTTGAGGATCTCAGTATCATGTTGCCTTTGCTGTCAGCATACGCCAACGGCCATGGCATGACGGCAGTCAATTCCATTACGGTAGGTCCGTCAAAAAATCGCCAGGGACCTGAACAGATGTACGTCATCCTACTGGATAATGGCCGTACGAACATCCTTGAAAATGAAGTGATTCGTCAATCATTGTCATGCATACACTGTGGAGCTTGCATCAGTGTTTGCCCCATATACAAGAATATCGGTGGACATACCTACAATACGCCTTACATTGGTCCCATCGGCTCAGTGATGGCACCTTTGATGTTTGGATTGGAAGAATATCAGCATCTTGCTTCCTTGTGTTCGCTTTGTGGACGATGCACTGAGGTTTGTCCGGTGAAGATCCCGATAGAGAATCTGGTCATCGAAAACAGGCGTCTCATTGCTGAAAAACGCATTGGCAACGCTAAATACGAAGCTTTGGTCAAATCCATGATCAGTCATTGCAAATCCAGAAAGAAGATGGATTGTCCACAATGGCTTAAAAAATTGGAAATCAAACAAATGATTAGCAAAAGTGCGTTTACCAAACGGACGATGCCTGAACTTGCCCCCAAGTCGTTCAATCAATTGAGCAAGGAATAGTAATTTTAGTTGTTTAACGCCATCAAACCCCAGATGATTCCCGCTGCCAATAGGATGGCGATAATCACTCTGAAAACTGAGATAGGGGTCTTACCGCCGACTTTTCCTGTTTGTCCATTCACAGCAAACTGGTAAGTCTTTTCCTTGTATTTGAACGACGAAATCCAAACTGGAACCAGGATATATTTATAGGTGATATCCGCAAAACGTGTGTTGAATTTGAGTCTGTCAACGCGATCGCAGCTCCAGTGGTGTTTTACATAGTCTCTGATATTACGATCCAATTTGTCATGGATTTGTTTTTGGGCTATTTCCCAACCTTCTTGCAATCCAATGGAATAGCGTTCGGCTACGAAGCCTGCCAACACTTTGGGATTGTATGGGATGACTTTCGATAATTGAAAGGGCTCGCATTTCTTTACACCGGAATCTTCATGGCGTTTGGAGGCCATCACGGTTTCATCGTCAATGAACTCATCATAATCGCCATACACACGGCGCCATGTGGTAGTAGTGGTGGTTTTGCCGTCCTTGTCTCTTGAGGTACTGTCATAACCGGCACGGGCCGAAAACTCGGAAGAGGTGTTGGTATCGAAGGTCCAATAAGGCAGATAGGCGCCTTTAAACGCTTCAGGACTGGCGGTTTTTTTTGCTTTACGTGGCGCAAACAATTGCCTTTTTAGCCATTTTGTGAAGTTTTCGACAGCAGTTTCCTTCGTGACGGTAAACGGACACACGCCACCAGGAGAGATGGTGTTTTCAGTGGCTGCCGGCATCACGTGGGTGGATCCACAGAAAGGACACACGGCTGCCGTTTCAAGGGCATCGTAGATGGAAACAGCACCGCAATTCTTACATTCCACAGACTTTTTCTCCACACCCCACTCGCAGCTTTGCTTATTGACAGCCGATTCGAAATCGAGTTCAACGACTTCTTTTTGGGTATCGTCAATGATAATCTCGCTCTCATAGCCGCAATACTCGCAATGCATTTTTCTCAATGCGGGATTGTACACTACTGTAGCTCCGCAGTTCGGGCATTTCTTGTCAGTTACCTTTTCGGTAACCTCTGCCTTCAAGTCCTGATAGTTGTCGAATTCTGGCATATATCGTGGTTATTGGTTGTTTTCGTAAATCACATGCATCAATACGTTCCCTACCATTCCCAACGTGTTGGCATCAATGTGTTCGATATTGTCGTTGAGAGTGTGCCATTGCTCTGGGAAAGAAAGATTGGAGCTTTCCGGGCGCAAGTCTATGATATCGATGGTTGGAATGCCGGCAATTTCGTTCATGGGCAAATGATCGTCGCTGATAGGGTCACCTAACTCATTGACAAAATACTGGCGATAGCCTAAATCTTGCGCCACGTGCCAAACTTTGTTGCTCAACCAGGCTGCATAGCCTTGTGAATAGTACTCTTTCATGAAATTAGGCTCGCTGGCACCCACCATGTCAAGCAAGATGCCGAAATTGGCCTTGTAACCTGCTATATGAGGCTGTGCTGACCAATGCTGCGATCCCAAGGCCCAATAGTTGCGCCTGTCATCGTAATACTGTTCAGCTTGGTCGTGTCGTGGGCCATAATCCTCAAGGTCGAAAAGCACAATATCCACGCCTAGTTTTTCGGGCAATGCTTGATTACGGAAACAACGGGCACTTTCAATGAGTACACCTACTCCGCTGGCACCATCATTGGCACCGTCGATGGGATGGTTCCAGTTGGCTTCGTCTGAATCGTGATCGGCAAAAGGCCGTGAATCCCAATGGGAGCACAAAACGATACGTTTGGTAGCGTTTGGATTGAAGCTGGCGATGACATTCTTTCCGTCGATGCCTTGGTTGTTGTAAAGTCTGGTGCGGAACGGCTGGACCATGACGGTGTCGGCATATTCCGAAAGCTTTGCAACCAACCATTCACAGCATTGTTCGTGGGCAGTGGATAGCGGTACCCTCGGACCGAAATCTGTTTGGGCCTTTACGAAAGCAAAAGCAGAGTCTGCATTGAACACCGGAACCACCACCTTGGCTTTTGGCTGTGGGTTGTCTTTGGGTTCCGTCGGCTTATGGCCTTCGCATGCCACCAAAAATACCAATAGAATATATAAAAATACTCTTCTCATCTTCTTATTTCTGCCTCCTGTCTTCTTTTAATAATAAACGATGTTCAAATCGAACCGTTTTTGCTGCAATTTTTCAACCTTTCTCCTATTGATCTTGGTATTGTAGATTTTCAACAACTTCAGCGAAGGGATGTTTTCGATTGGTGTAATGTTATTGACGCTGGTATTGTTGATCAACAATTCCTCCAGTTCGGTCATCTTTGCCAATGGCTTGAGCGATTTCACATTTGTTCCGCTGGCGTTGAGCGTATGGAGGTGTTTCATTTTCTCCAGCTTGGACAGGTTCGAAACTTGGGTGTTTTCAATGTTCAGCACCGTGATCAAGGTGTCGTTGACCAAAGGCTCCAAATCATTGATGGGATTGTTTTGGAGTTGTAATTCTTTCAGATATCTCTTATTGGCCAAAGGTTCAATGTTACGGATCCCTTGGTTGGCGATGTAGACAGATTCCAGCCAATGGAAGTACCATAGCGGATCAAGGTTTTGGATCTGGTTTTCACGTTCCACCTTAAATTCGGTGATATCCTGAATCTTCTGGAGTTCCAAGTCGGATGGATCATAGTTAGCGCATACGATCTGTGCTTTCAACAGGCTTTGCCATGAAGCGTCAAGCATATCCCACCAACTGTGGAGACCACTGGTTTGATACACCACGGTAACGTTAGGCTGTGCGGTTTTCAGGAGAATCGCCTTTTCCTTGCCAATGCCACTTTCATCAGCCCAAACCACTTCAAGATGATCATTATGGACGAGCGGCTCTAAATTATCAATAGGTGTATTGCTGATATTCAGTATCTTAAGACTCCTTGTCTGAGCTAATGGCTCCAAGCTGTTGACAAAGGTATGGGACAAATCAAGGTTTTCGAGATAAGCCATTCCGGCCAAAGCGCCCAGATTGGTGATCTCTGTATTGGCAATGTTGAGGTTGACCAAATTGGTGAGGCGGCTCACAGGAATCAGGTTCTGGATGTATTGGTTTCCTGAGATGTCGAGATCAGTCATGTTAATCACCTCGTGAAGCTGTTCGGTGGTAGGCTTTCCTTCGATGCTGGTTTGTTTTGAAAAGACAGCGGTCCAATAAATGGGAAGGCTGTCCCACCATTCACTGAGGGCGTTGGTGTCGTATATCACCAAAGTGAAAGGATTCTCCTTGCTGAATTCACTGGCTTGATTGACGGAAATGCGTGTGTTGTCGCAGTAGACCTTGCTTAAACGGCGATGGTTCTTCAGGGGTGCCAGGTCGCTGATGGTCGTGTTGCTGCAATACAATTCCTTAAGGTTTTCCATGGCGCCAAGCACATTCAAATTGTTGATGGCCGTGTTGGAAATGTTGAGGCTTTGCAGCGAAGTCAGGTTCTGAATCGGCAAAAGGTCGCGCACAGCGGTGCCGCTGATGTTGAGTCTGGTCAATTTCTCCAGTCCGCCAATCCATTGGAGGTTGTCAATCGGACAGCCTTCAATCGACAGGTATTCCAGATTCGGGCAATTCTCAAGCGGTTTCAAGTTGTTTACTGGAGTGTGGCCGATGTTCAATTTGACCAGTTTGTTGAGGATTTCCGTCACGTCGATAGTGTTGACATCGGTAAAGGCAACATCGAGTTCCTCAAGCATGATGTCATATTTCAAGGGTGTCAGGTCTTCAATATGGGTATCGGAAGCCTTGAGCACTTTAAGTTTGTTGGCGTTGCGAAGCGGGGAAAGGTCGTTGATGTTGGTACCGCTGATATTGAGGACGCTCAGTTCCGACAGCTCACTCAGGGGTTCCAAGGTGGTGATGGTCCTGATGTTCGAAACATCCACGGTTTGCATCATCACCAAGCCTTTCAACTTGGCGTAGAACTCATCCAAGCCGTTTTTCACAACCAACTCTTTCCAGTCAGAGGCAACGGTATCGCCGTCAATCACGGAAGTGATGGGATAGAAATAGATGAAATCGTTTTCGTTGACTTGAATGATGGCATGCAACGGAATGGTGTCGTTGATTCGGAGTTCTTTTCCGAAGTAATTCTTCCACGGGCTTGGCATGGAGTTCCACCAATAGCGCAGCGACTCACGTTCATTCACTTTGGTGGTATACATGCTGGCGATCTTGAGGTCGTTGTTTTTCTTGTCGAAGTTGACTTCCATGTAACGGATCCTCACCTCGTTGATGGTGTCGTTGGTAACGGTCACACCGGTGAGTTTCCTGTTCATGGTGACCTTAAAGTAAGTCTCGCCGTTTTCCTTGATGAGATTGGCTACGCTTTGCACGTCGAAAGTAAATGTCGCATACTGGAAGAAAAAGTCGATGTCTTTCAGATAGGCCTGGACGTCCTTGCTGAGGTTGGTGTTGCGCTTGGTGTCGAGGTCGTCTTCGATTTGCACCTTGTCGTTTTGGAAGATCTTGGCATAAGTTTGTGAAAAGATGATTTCCTTCTCTTGAGCCGTTTGCGTAGGATCGCCGATGAAGTTCAGCGTTTCCTGCAAATAGTTCACCATCTTATGGATTTCCACTTCGTAAATGGCCAATTCTTCCTTGGTCAAGCCACCGGTGTTTTGTTTTTTCTTTTGGGCTGTGCCATTGACGATGATGCAGCACAGCAAAATGGCCAGTGCGACAGTTTTTTTCATGGTTCGTAGAATTTAATGAGGTCTTTTTTGTCCTTTTCAGGGAGGTAAATCAAGTTGGAGATGAGCCATCCGGCATTGCTGCCGTTGCGGTTGAACCACGACACTTCGAAATACCAGTCCTTGATCTGGAAAACGTGGAACTTCACTGAGTCCACGTGTTGGAAAACAAGATTTCCTTTTTTGATTTCGTAGAAAAACAGGGTGAGATAATCGGGCTCGAACCTCTTGGAGGCGTAATACTCAATGATTTCAGGCTCCTTGAAGATCTTGTAGATGTTCATGAAGTCGAGCTCGTGGCTCATGGGATGCAGAAAGTGCTTTTCCTTTTCAGTGATTTCGCCCGTGGGGAAAAGCTTGTTGAATTCAGAGAAATAGATGTTGTTGAGTACCCATTTCGACCCCAAGCCCTCTTGCTCCACACTGAGAATCATGACCAGATTGACGGATTTTCCGTTGTACTTGAAAGTGGCCGACACCTCTGAATACCACCGTCCGCCTAGAAACGTCATGAAGGTGGAGTCGGTAGCGGTGACATCCTCGATGAAGAAGCGTTGGAGATCAGGCTGATTGCCGTAAGTTTCCTGGTCAAAGAGGATGCCCAACGACTGCTGTCTTTTCTGCCTGTTGCGATAGTCGGGGCTTTTCGGGTTGATTTTGTAGCCAAACTGATCCTCTTCGTAATTGAAGCGACGGATAAACTGGCCCATCTGTTTGGTCATGGCGTAGAGGTTGGCTTCATCCATTTGGACGTCGCCGATCGACTGGGCCTGAACAGGAGCAACCAATAGGCATAATAATAGAATAAGAAGGGCGGACTTCCACCCTTCTTTCTTCTTTTTCCTGTCTTCTATCTTTTGTCTTCTCATTTATTAGCGGTCTCCTTCACCCTCATGTCGCCGAGCATCACGTCCCAGAAGCCGATCATGCGGCCACCGATCTGGGTTTCCTTGCGTTTGACGTAGACGGTGATGTCTTTCTTGGTGGTGTCTTTGTAGGCCAGGTTGCCTTCCTTGTCGTAGCCGCGGAAGGTCTGGAAGATGGTGATGACACCCACATAGGTGCCGTCAGGCTGGCGTTGGAGGTCACTGACGTATTCGATGTTGTACCATTCAATTTCTACGCGGTCGTAGTTGAGGCGCATCA
>CAMYVD010000043.1 GCA_947302205.1 uncultured Bacteroidales bacterium | reverse complement strand
GAGTTCCTCGGCCTTACCGTGGATTGCATCGACAAGCATGAGCCCAACTCGGCAGCGCGCCGCAGGGCCTATATGTGCGACATCACCTACGGTACCAACAACGAGTTCGGTTTCGACTACCTGCGTGACAATATGACCGGCAACCCCGACGAGCTAGTGCAACGCCAACATCACTACGCCATCGTCGACGAGGTCGACTCCGTGTTGATCGACGATGCCCGTACTCCTTTGATCATCAGCGGTCCCACACCGCGTGGCGACCTTCAGGAGTTCGACCAGCTGAAGCCCGATGTGGTGCGCCTCTACGACAACCAGAAACGTCTGGTCACCTCCATCCTGGCCGAGGCCAAGCAGATTCTCAACAACCCCGACGCCACCGAGGAGCAAAAGATCCACGGCGCCGAGCTGCTCTTCCGTGCCTATCGCGGTCTGCCTAAGAACAACGCTCTCATCAAGTTCCTCAGCGAGGAAGGCATGAAGACCCTGCTCCAGAAGACCGAGGGTATTTACATGCAGAACAGGGGCGAGCGGATGCACGAGATAGACGATGAGCTCTTCTTCGTCATCGACGAGAAGCTCAACACCGTCGACCTCACTGAAAAAGGTATTGACGCCCTGTGCACCGCTTACGGCAACCCCGACTTCTTCGTGATGCCCGACGTGGGTGCAGAGATCGCGGAGCTGGAACATGCGGGTCTTTCGAACGATGAGCTGGTGCGCCGAAAAGCCGAGTTGATGCGCGACTTCGCCGAGAAGTCGGAGCGTTTGCACACTGTCCGTCAGCTGTTGAAGGCCTATACTTTGTTTGAAAAAGACAAGGACTATATCATCCAAGACAACAAAGTCAAGATCGTGGATGAGCAGACCGGCCGTGTGATGGAAGGCCGCCGTTGGAGCGATGGCCTGCACCAGGCTGTGGAAGCCAAGGAAAACGTGAAGGTGGAAGCCGCCACGCAGACCTACGCCACCATCACCTTGCAGAACTACTTCCGTATGTATCACAAGCTGGCCGGTATGACCGGTACCGCTGAGACCGAGGCGGGTGAGTTCTGGGACATCTACAAACTCGATGTGGTGGTCATCCCGACCAACAAGCCCATTGCCCGTATCGACCAAGAGGACATGATCTACAAGACCAAGCGTGAGAAGTACAAAGCTGTGATTGATGAGATCAAGGTCCTTGTGGAACAGGGACGTCCTGTGCTGGTGGGTACCACTTCGGTGGAGATCTCCGAGTTGCTGAGCCGCATGCTCACCCGTGAGGGAATCAAGCATAATGTGTTGAACGCCAAGTTGCACTTCCGCGAGGCCCAGATCGTTCGCGAGGCTGGTCAGGCCGGTACCGTCACCATCGCTACCAACATGGCAGGCCGTGGTACCGATATCAAGCTGGGACCTGGTGTGAAGGAGGCTGGCGGTTTGGCCATCATCGGCACCGAGCGTCACGATTCGCGCCGTGTCGACCGTCAGTTGCGCGGTCGTTCAGGCCGTCAGGGCGACCCGGGTAGCTCACAGTTCTATGTCTCGTTGGAAGACGACCTGATGCGTATGTTCGGTTCAGAGCGTATCGCTCCCCTGATGGACCGTATGGGCCTGAAGGAGGGTGAGGTCATCCAGCATCCGATGATCACCAAACAGATCGAAAAGGCACAGAAGAAGGTCGAGGAGAACCACTTCGGCGTGCGTAAGCACCTGCTCGAATACGATGACGTGATGAACACCCAGCGTACGGTGATTTACGCCAAGCGCAAACACGCCCTCTTTGGAGAGCGCCTCTCCATCGACATTAATAATATGATGTACGACTATGGTGAGAAGCTGCTGCTCGACGCCCGTGAAGACAAAGACTACGAAGGCCTGAGGATGAACATGCTGGCCACCATGGGTATCGACGTGCCGTTCACCGAAGAGGAGTTCGACCGTGGCAAGGCTGACGACTTGGCCCAGAAGATTTTCGAAGCCGCTCAGGAACACTATCGTGAGAAATCGCGCCTCCTTGGCGAGAAGGTCTATGAGGGAGTGAAGGAGATGTGCAAGAAAGCTTCACCCGAGTATATCAGATTGCCTCTTACCAATGGTAAGGCGGGTATGACTATTATCCTCAATGTCGCCAAGGTGTTGGAGAATGGTGCCCATGAGGTGAACCTCACCATTGAGAAGGCCATCAACTTGGCTATTATCGACAATGCATGGAAGGAGCATCTTCGCGAACTCGACGACTTGAAAGAGTCGGTGCAGAATGCCACCTACGAGCAGAAAGACCCGTTGGTGATCTACAAACTCGAGTCGTACAACCTGTTCAGTTCGATGATCGAGAAGACCAACGAAGATGTCATCTCGTTCCTGATGTGTGCCGATATCGCCCAGCAAGAGACGGGCAATCGCCGCAACCTGCAAAGGGATATGGTCGACCGCTCCAAGTTGCGCGAACAGCGCAACGACCTGCTCTCGCAGTCGCATAGCAACACCCAGCAGCGCGAGATTACCCAGCCGATCCGAGTGGAGAAGAACCCGGGCCGCAACGAGCCTTGCCCCTGTGGTTCAGGCAAGAAATACAAGAACTGCCACGGCAGAATTCAAGCCGAGGGTTAAAAAAAAGTTCCGCGTGAGCGGAACTTTTTTTGTTATTCGGCAAACAATTTAATGATATTCAGGATCACCTCTGAAGCTTTCTCCATGCTTTCCAGCGGCACGTATTCCAGTTTTCCGTGGAAGTTATGCCCGCCGGCGAAGATGTTGGGGCAGGGCAGGCCCATAAATGAAAGGTTGGCGCCGTCGGTGCCGCCGCGGATGGGTTGCACTTTGGGCTTGATGCCGGCCATCTCCATGGCCTTGATGGCCTTCTCCACGATGAAGAAGTGCGGCTCCACCTCTTGGCGCATGTTGTAGTATTGGTGCTTGAGCTCCAGCTTCACCACCTTGCCGTATTTTTGGTTGAGGAACTTGACGATGGAAGTCATCAAAGCCTTCTTTTCCTCGAACTTGGCGCGGTCGTGGTCGCGGATGATGTAGCTCATGTTGGTCTCCTCGACGGTGCCGCTGATGCTGGTGAGGTGGAAGAAGCCCTCATAGCCTTGGGTGTAGCGTGGACGCTGTTCCTCGGGGAGCATGGCGTCGAGTTCCATGGCGATGAGCATGGAGTTCACCATCTTGTCTTTGCCATAGCCGGGATGGATGTTGCTGCCTTGGATATGGATCTTGGCGCCGGCAGCGTTGAAGTTCTCGTACTCCAGCTCGCCAATCTCTCCACCGTCCATGGTGTAGGCATAGCGGGCGCCGAATTTCTTCACGTCAAACTTCACCACGCCGCGACCGATTTCCTCGTCGGGGGTGAATCCGATTTTAATCTCGCCGTGCTTGAACTCGGGGTGCTCCATGAGGTATTGTGCGGCATACATGATCTCAGCCACGCCCGCCTTGTCGTCGGCGCCCAACAGTGTGGTGCCGTCGGTGGTGATCATGGTCTGGCCTTTGTATTGCAGCATCTCGGGGAACTCGGCGGTGCGCAGCACGATGTTTTTCTTCTTGTTGAGCACGATGTCCTTGCCGTCCCACTTGCGGATGATCTGCGGATGAATGTTCTTGCCCGAGGCGTCGGGAGCGGTGTCGACATGGGCGATGAATCCGATGGGCGGAATTTTTTTACGGGTGTTGGCCGGGATGGTGGCCATCACATAGCCATATTCGTCGAGTTCGGCTTTGATGCCCATTTGGATCAACTCGTCGCGAAGCATGCGCAACAGGTCGAGTTCCTTGGCCGATGAAGGCTGGGTGTCGGAGTCTTCGTTCGAGGTCGTCTCCACGGCCACGTAACGCAGGAATTTGTCAAGCAGTTTTTCCATATTCTATGTTTTAAAGATTAATATTCTCGGAGTTTGGGAACGTAAACGAGCGATTCGCATTCATACACGTAGATGTTTCTCACCGTTTTTCCGTTGCGTTCTATGGGGATTATAGCTATTTGTTTGATATTCAAGAAGTTAGTGTATTTATAAATCTCTTTGGGGTCTAAGAAGAAATGGCTGTCGGCCAGATACCAATAGTTGCGGCCTTTCTCAAAACCGCCATCGATATCGTTGATCCACATGTATTTATGTATGCTTTTAAGGGAACCGTAGCCAAGCATCTTGAGGCCCAGCGGTCGTGCCACATAATAGTGAAAGCTGGCAGTGGGGAACCATTTGTGCCCTATGATGGCGTCGTCGGGTTGCATATTGCCCTTGGCAACTTCCTGTTGGTGGATTTCGGCAAATTTTTCTCCAGCTTGACGCCAGCCATATACATCGAGGGTGATGTCGTCGCGGCCCAATTCAGTGGGTTCGGTATGATGGTCGAGGGGCACAAAACCGGTTTTGATTTCGGCGATGCCCAGTATTAATGTCAAGGCTAGAACGCTCAAGGCTGTCGCAGTAATCCGTCGTGCTTTGCGGGTCTCGGCGCTGCTGAGCCATACGGCGCTCAGTGGGATGAGCATGACGTAGGCCGGGCCCGACCAGTGAGGCAAGGTGGGACGGGTGAGCGACAGCAGGAGGAACAGCCCGATGAATGGGAGTGCGGTGAGGAGGATGAATCTTTGGTGCTTGATGTCGATGGGGAGCTTCTTACGGCAGGCCGCTATTATTGCAATGATGGCAATGACCACGTTGACGGGGTTGTTGTAAATGATTTCGCCTCCGATTTCGGTGAAGAAACCGGCCGGATGGAGCGGTCCAAAGAAGCCCACGCGATCGCCATGGAAACGGAAGCTGACGAAGTCGTTTTGAATGTTCCATATCAGCATGGGAAGGCAACAAAGGGCTGTGATGAGCATCGCCAGATAAAGGTATGGGTTACGGAATTGCCGCCTATCGAAACACAAAATGTAGAGCAGGAAGCCGATCCAAAGGAAGGCTCCAGTGTATTTTGAGAGGAGGCTGAGGCCGATGAAGAGACCGGCTAAAATCAGATGCTTGTTTTGGCTGTCCTTTAGGTATTTGATGAACATCAGGAAGGTCAGCATCCAGAAGAGGCTCAACGGCGTGTCGGGAAGGATGAAGATGCCTGTGACGACGAAGGCGTACACCGAGGCCGTATAGAGTAGGGCTGACCAAAGTCCTGTGGCCTCGTCCTTGAGCTCACGTCCGATGCGGTACATGATCCAGGTGTTGAGGGTCATGAACACCACCGAGGCCAGTCGCAGGAAGAACTCGCTCTGAAACAGCAGGTTGAGCGTGAAGAGCTGCATCACCCATCCCACCATGCCCGGGTGGTCGAAATGGCTCCAGTCGGGGTACTTGGCGAAGGTCCAGTAGTAGGCCTCGTCGGTTCCCAACTCGATCCATTCGGCCAGCAGCGCACGCACCACAGCGCTTACCGCCAGGAGGAGGATCAGTGTCTTTTTATGATTCTCCTGATGCATATAACGATGATTATGAGGTAAAGGGCATAACACATCACCGTCATCGGCCAGTTGATCTCAGCGGTGCTTTGGTCGATGGGGGTGGGGGTGACGTGCCGGGTGATCGGGTTGAGATAGAAGAATGTCAGGTGGGGGAGTTGCAATTTCACCCTGACGTAGGTGTCGGTAGGTTGGATGACATAGGAGGCTTGGGTCAAGTTCTCCTGATGTTGTAGCACCTTGCCCTCCTGTCCGATGAACTCGGCGATTTCGATGTAGGTGTTGGTTTCCACCATAAGGGTGTCGCCCCTCAATTCGCAGCGAGTGAGGTGCGGCAGCTCATGCATCCGTTCCACTTTCAGGTCGAAGGGCTTGTTGTAGTAGGAATGGAATTCGACCAAATAGGCGCAGCCGTTTTCCAAGGCGTCGTACACGCTCTCGGCGTTCCTATCGCGGGTGTTGATCATGGTGAAGTAGCGTCCCACCTCGTTGGGGTTCAGCACCCGGTGGGTGTCGTCGTCGCCGATGGCATACACTCGGTGCCCCGTGGAGAGGGCGGCGTCCCAATGCTCAAAGGCGCATCCGTAGGGGTTGCCCACCTCGAGTAGCCGGTAGTCGCTGAGGTAATGCATGTCGCTCACCTTATAACCTTTGGTGAACGAGGCATGGGCGGGGACGGCAAAACGGGTGTGCTGTTGAAGCACGTTGAGCATGTGCTGTTTCATGTCGATGTTCTGCACGAATGGGAAGTCCATCATGCACACTTCGCTGGCGCCGATGCAGAGTTGGTGCGTCTTGCGGAAGAAGCCGTAGCCGTGCTCGTAGGCGGGGATGTAGTCGGGACGCTCGCTGCCGTAGGGGTTGATGCTCATGTAGTCGGAGATGCCGTAATGGTCGTAGCCCAACACCTGATAGATGCTGTCGATATCCGTCTCACGGCTCATCCTGCCGTTGGTGAGGCCCATGTATCGGCGCGAATGGCAATGGAAGTTGTACTGTTTCCATTGGTCCGGATCCATGTTCTGGTAAGGGTTGAAGAGGCAGGTCCCATGGAAAGGCTGGCCCACTTTGAATTGGTAGCGGGGCGCCATCAGGTAGACGAACAGCCAATAGGCCATCGGGAGCCCCAAAACAAAGGTCAGGGCCGCCAAAACCACTCTAAGGAATCTGTTCTTTATCTTTTTGTACATGCTCCAAAATTGATTGCAAATGTAAGAAATCTTCTTTGTTTTTTATACTTTTGCATTTAAAATCGCCTTGATGAAAACCCAACGTGCCGCTTTATGGTTGTTTTGCATTCTTGCCATACTGGCTTTTTTGCCGATGGTGCAGGAGCATCTCAACTGGCCTCATGTCAAAGGCCTGGCGGGCGTGTACGAGGAGGTGCCGTTGCCTGAGTTGACCTTGACGAACTATCGCACCGGTGCGTACCAGCGTGATCTTGAGAATTATCTGCAATATCATTATGGATATCGTCCCAACACGTTGCGGATCTACAACCAATATCTCTGGGATTTTTACAGGAAGACCTACGTTAAATACAGCATCACCGAAGGGAAGGAAGGATGGCTTTACGAGCCTTGGTTTGTGGAGGATTACTATCATGGTGGGACCTATTCGGAGCATAAGGACTCGCTTGCCTTGGCGCGCGACTTTGACCATGAGGCCCATCAAATCAAGCTCCTTCAGGACGTTCTTGAGCAGCGGGGTATCACCCTGTTTGTGGTCCAGGCTCCGGGCAAGGATATGGTTTATCCAGAGTATCTGCCTGAGAATGAGGATCCTGATCGTCCCATCAAGCTGATGGCCCGCGACTATTACGAGGAAAAGTTCAACGAGTTGGGCATCAACCATATCAATATGGAGCAGTGGTTCTTGCAGTTGAAGGATTCGGTCGATTTCCTGCTGTTTCCACAAAAAGGTACCCATTGGAGCAACATTGCCGCCATTTACGCTGCCGACAGCATTTTTCGGTATATCGAGGAGAAGCAAAGTTTTCGGATGAACCGTCTCGAAATAGGGGAGCCCTACATTGGACCGTATAAAAAGCCCGATTACGACTTGGAGGAGCTTTACAATCTCTATCGCCCTCTCAAGAAACTGCCCCAGCATTATGTGGATGTCGGTGTCAGCCGCGTGGTCGGTTCCGTCAAGCCCAAGCTGATTACCGTGGGCGACTCCTATTATTGGAACATCTGCCGCCAGGTCCCCATGGACTCGCTGTTTTCCGCCTATCCCTATTGGTATTACAACAGCACCATTTATTACGATCCCAACCACAATACCACCGAGGGTCTTGATCTTGCAAATGAGATCCTATCGGCCGATGCGGTGATGCTCATCTATAGCTCTGTGCAGCTTTACAAGATGAGCGACGGCTTTTGCCAGAAGGCCTTGAATTCGTTGGGTTGCGAAACCCTGCTGGATGAGTGAAAATTTCTTTCTTTTTGATTGCCAATTCATAAAGAATGGTTATTTTTGCACATTATTTAAAATCATTCTTAATTAGAAGAAAAAATGGAGTCAAATCCAAAGGAAAACATCATCGAAGAGGTCACTAGCAAGGAGTATGAGTTTGGCTTTGTGACTGACATCGAGACCGATTTTGTGCCGAAGGGCTTGAATGAGGACATCATCCGCTTGATCTCCAAGAAGAAGGAGGAGCCGGAGTGGCTGTTGGAGTTCCGCCTGAAGGCTTTTCGCCATTGGCTGACCTTGAAGCAACCCAACTGGGGCCATCTCGACCTGCCGGAGATCGACTATCAGGATATCATTTACTATGCCGCTCCCCGCAAGCGTCAGGAGAAACAAAGTTTGGACGAGGTTGATCCTGAACTGTTGGCCACCTTCGACAAGTTGGGCATCTCGTTGGATGAGCAGAAGAAACTCTCTGGCGTGGCCGTGGATGCCGTCATGGACAGCACCTCGGTGAAGACCACCTTCCAAGAGACCCTGTCGAAGCATGGTGTCATCTTCATGTCGTTCAGCGAGGCCGTGAAGCAGCATCCCGACCTTGTGAGGAAGTACCTAGGCAAGGTGGTGCCTTACACCGACAATTTCTTTGCCGCCTTGAACTCAGCCGTGTTCAGCGACGGTTCGTTCTGCTATATCCCCAAAGGGGTGCACTGTCCCCTTGAACTCTCCACTTATTTCCGCATTAATGCGGCAAATACTGGACAGTTCGAGCGCACCCTGATTGTCGCCGACGAAGGCGCCTATGTGAGTTACATGGAAGGCTGCACCGCTCCGATGCGAGACGAGAACCAGTTGCATGCCGCCATCGTGGAGATCATCGCCGAGACCGATGCCGAAGTGAAGTACAGCACGGTTCAGAACTGGTACCCGGGTGACAAGGAGGGTAGAGGCGGTGTGTATAATCTGGTGACCAAGCGCGGCCTTTGCCGTGGCGACCGTTCCAAGATATCGTGGACCCAAGTGGAGACCGGTTCGGCCATCACTTGGAAATACCCTGGCTGTGTGCTGATGGGCGACAATTCCGTCGGCGAGTTCTACTCTGTGGCTGTCACCAACAACTACCAGCAGGCCGATACTGGCACCAAGATGATCCATCTGGGCAAGAACACCCGCAGCACTATCATCTCGAAGGGCATCTCTGCAGGCCATAGCCAGAATAGCTACCGTGGCTTGGTGAAGGTGGCGCCGAAGGCCGTCAATTCGCGCAACTACTCGCAGTGTGACTCCCTGCTGATGGGCGACCAGTGCGGTGCGCATACCTGGCCCTACGTCCAGTGCGGCAACGAGTCGAGCATCCTCGAGCACGAGGCCACCACCTCGAAGATCTCCGAGGACCAGCTGTTCTATTGCCAGCAGCGCGGCATCCCCACCGAGAAGGCCATCGGCCTCATCGTCAACGGCTACGCCAAGGATGTTTTAAATAGGCTTCCGATGGAATTCGCCGTCGAAGCGCAAAAATTATTGTCGATTACTTTAGAAGGTAGTGTAGGATAAAAACTCAACATTATGTTACTCAATATCAAAAATTTACATGTCTCCGTCGGAGGAAAGGAAATCCTGAAAGGCCTGAACCTCGGTGTCAACGAAGGTGAAATCCACGCCATCATGGGCCCCAACGGCACCGGCAAGAGCACCTTGGCCGCCGCCATCACCGGTCGTGAGGGCTACGAGATCACTGAAGGTGAAATCTGGTACAAAGGCAAGAACATCATCGGCATGTCGCCCGAGGACCGTGCCAACGAGGGCATCTTCCTCAGTTTCCAATACCCCGTGGAGATTCCCGGCGTGAGCATCCAAAACTTCATGCGCACCGCCATCAACTCCAAGCGTGAATATCTGGGACTGCCCGCCCTATCGACCATCGAATTCATGAAGATGATGAAGGAGAAGCAGGCCATGGTGGAGATCACCGAGAAACTGCAGAACCGCTTTGTCAACGTGGGTTACTCCGGTGGCGAGAAGAAGAAGAACGAGATCTTCCAGATGGCCATGTTGGAGCCCAGCCTCGCTATTCTCGACGAGACCGACTCGGGCTTGGACATCGATGCTTTGCGTATCGTGGCCAACGGCGTCAACCAGCTCCACAACAAAGACAACGCCTTCGTGGTGATCACTCACTACCAGCGTTTGCTCGACTACATTGTGCCCGACTTCGTGCATGTGATGTACGACGGCCGCATTGTCAAGTCAGGCGGCAAGCACCTCGCTATCGAGTTGGAGGAGAAGGGCTACGAATGGATCAAGGAGATGAACCTGTAATGCGTGCTGAGATGGACATTCTTGAAAACAATATCGTAGTCGAAAGCGGGCAGTATCGGCAGCTTGTGTTGTCGGACGACACCGAGCATCTCCAGGCCAACGAGGAGCATTGCGACATCGTGGTCAAGGAGAATGCCTCGTTGGAGATGTACCGCATACAAAACCTCGACGAGACCACGGGTTTGAAGACCCACATCCACATCCATCAGGAGCGCGACAGCCGGGTTCATTTCGTGGTCATCAGCTTCAATGCCGGTGACTTGCGCAACAACATCACCGTCGATGTGGATGGCGAGGGCTGCGAGACCCAGGTGTATGGTCTCTATCTGGTGGACGGCAAGCAGCATGTGGAGAACTATTTGAAGATCAACCACAACGTGGCCCATTGCACGAGCGACACCCGTTTCAAGGGCATCATCGACGATGAGGCTTCGGCTGTGTTCAACGGCCATGTGTATGTGGCTCCCGGGGCGCAGAAGACCGATGCCCAGCAGAACAACGCCAACATCATTCTCACCTCCACGGCCAAGATCGACACCAAGCCGTTTTTGGAGATTTATGCCGACGATGTGAAGTGCTCGCACGGCACCTCCACCGGCCAGCTCGACCAGGAGGCCATGTTCTACATGCGCCAGCGCGGCATCAGCCAAGCCAACGCCCGTATGTTGCTGATGTATGCCTTTGCCGCTGACATCAGCAAGCATATCAAGATCGACAGTCTGCGCGACACCATCGAGGATATGATCAAACGCCGTTTGCGCGGTGAGTTGTCGAGTTGCGACCGTTGCGTGTTACATTGCAAAAAACCTGTGAACAATGGACATTAATGCTTTGCGGAAGCAGTTTCCTGTGCTTGACCAGCAGGTCTACGGCAAGCCTTTGGTGTACCTCGACAACGCTGCGACCACCCAGAAACCCCTCTGTGTGATCGAGCGCGAGCGCGACTATTACCTGCACGAGAACTGCAACATCCATCGTGGGGTGCATTACCTCAGCCAGATGGCCACCGAGGCCTACGAGAACGCCCGCCGCACCGTTGCCCGATTTGTCAACGCCAAGGAGGCGCATGAAATCGTTTTCACCCGTGGTACCACCGAGTCATTGAACCTGTTGGCGACCTCACTGGGTCACGCGTCATCGCGAGTTCTCGTCACCGCAATGGAACACCATTCCAACCTCGTTCCTTGGCAGCAGATGGTTCACCGTCAAGGCGGCGAACTCCTCGTCGCTCCCATGGACGACAACGGTGTCCTCGACCTTCAGGCCTACGAAGAACTGTTGAAGCAAGGCCCGCAGATTGTGGCCATGGCCCACGTCTCCAACACGCTGGCGACCATTAATCCGGTGAAGGAGATGATTCGGTTGGCCCACCAGTATGGTGCGATTACGGTGGTCGATGGCGCCCAGTCCATGGCCCATTTGCCTATCGAAGTGCAGGACTTGGACTGCGATTTCTTTGTCTTCTCCGGCCATAAGATGTATGCTCCCATGGGTATCGGCGGATTGTACGGCAAGACCGAGTTGCTGGAACAGATGCCGCCTTATCAGTTCGGCGGTGAGATGGTCGATACCGTGAGTTTCGAGAGGACAACCTTCAATAAGTTGCCTTTCAAGTTCGAGGCCGGTACGCCCAATGTGGGTGCTGCTTTGGGTTTGGAGACCGCTATCCAGTTCATTGAAAGTTTGGATCGCAAGGCTGTAGCCGAACACGAAGAGGCTTTGGTGACTGCGACCATCGAAGGTTTGTCAAAGATTGAAGGTATGCGTTTCATCGGTCAGGCGCCAGAACGCAGTGGTTTGGTGAGTTTCATTATCGATGGCATCCATCCTTACGATCTTGGCACCATTATTGACAAGATGGGCGTGGCCGTCCGCACCGGACACCATTGCGCCGAGCCCGTGATGACCCGTTTTGGCATTCCCGGCACCGTGCGAGCCTCGTTTGCGGTTTATAACACCTTGGAAGAAGTTGAGGTTCTGGTGAAAGCAGTTGAGAAGGCTGCCAATATGTTGAGATAGGTGGTATCCAAATCATTGCCGATTTATAACGGAATCAGTTTGTCGAAATGCTTCAGCGTAAAGCATCATCTGTTTCAGCATCGAGACCAGACCGTTGGAACGGGTGGGACTCAAGTGTTCCTTCAAACCGATTTCATCAAGGAAGGAAAGGTCAGCTGTCAAAATGTCGTCGGGAGTTTGGCCGGAAAAGACCTTAATTAATAAGTTGATGATGCCCTTGGTGATAACAGCATCACTGTCGGCGGTGAAATAAACCTTGCCATCCTTGAGCTCAGCATGGAGCCACACGCGGGATTGGCAGCCATTAATCAAGTGCTTTTCGTCACGGTATTGGTCGTCAATGATAGGGCACTCCTTCCCCATCTCGATCAGCATGGCGTAACGGTCCATCCAATCGTCGAACATCGAGAAGTCCTCGATAATGCTATCCTGAATCTCTTTAATGGTCATTTTTTTTCTTTTTCCCCAGGGCGTTGCCCTGGGCTGTTAGGTTATCGGCCTTTCAGGCCGTATCAATAAAGAAAATCCGTCGCGGAGTAATTGTAATCCCCGTCCAGTCCCAACTCGGCTTTGGCTTCGTCGGAGAGCATGCTGATGTCCCACACGGGGTCGAAGGTCAGCTCCACGTCGACCGATTTCACGCCCATGATGGCCTCGATGCGGGTCTTCACCTCGGCGGGAAGCACTTCGGCCACGGGGCAGTTGGGCGCGGTGACGGTCATCACAATCTTCACGTTGCCTTCCTCATCCACCTCAACACCATAAATCAGGTGTAGGGTCCAGATGTCAATCGGGATCTCCGGGTCGTAGATGGTCTTCAGCACGCTGATGACCGTTTCTTTCAGCTGGTTGGTTTCTTCCGTATTCATTTCTCCAACAGGTCTTTAGCCATTCCTAGGAACATCAGCGCCACGGCGTTGAAGTCCATGTTCAAATCCTTGCTCAGACCCACGCGATCCTTGAAAATAGCCACGTTATACCATTGCAGGCATTGGAAGGCGCGGTGGAAGTAGAGACGATGCAATTCGTCGTCGGTGGGTTTATGCCCCACGTAGCATTCCAGCAGTGCCAGGGCTTTGTCGAAGCCGACGTTGCCGTAACAGGCGATGTCGTAGAAGGGGTCGTTCATGCCGGCGAACTCCCAGTCGAGTACATAGAGTTTGTCTCCGCTGATGACGAGGTTGGTAGGCTGGTAGTCGCAGTGGCAGGGGACCATCTTCACGCTCTTATAGGCTTTGCGCAACGCTTCCAGCTTGGCTCTTAAATCGAGGTACTCTTGGGGATGGGTGAAGCCTGTCTCACGGCAGTAGCGCTCGTCGTCGTCGAGACGGCCGAAGGCATTGTAATCCTTGAACTTCAGGTCGCTGCCATGGATTTTCTTCAGGGCTTTCACTGACATCTCATTATAGGAAACCACATCTGTGGTGCTCATGATGGTGCCTTCGACGTATTCGGCCAGTTTCTCGCCCGAGAGGATCTCCACGTAGGTGGTCACGTTGTTGAGGCCGAGGCGGTCCACTTCCTGGATGTTATGCCATTCGTCCACGCGGTCCACGAACTTTTCGGCGAACTTGCCAGGGACGCGGTAGGTGTATTTCTTTCCGAGGGCTTCCACCACGTAGGTGTAGTTGCTCATGCCTCCTTCGAGGCGCATGACGATGCGGGCATCCTGTGTGTGCAGCAGGGCGTTCACACGGGCGATGATATATTCTTCGACGTTCATTTTCGTAATGTTTTTAAAAAGTGCGCAAAGATAAACTTTTTTTCTTAATTTTGCGCCGCAAAAACATGGGGATTTAGCTCATCTGGTAGAGCGTCAGGTTCGCAATCTGAAGGTGGCCGGTTCGAGTCCGGTAATCTCCACGAAGCATCAAGATAACCCGTTGAAAATCAGCGGGTTTTTCTTTTTGTCAACGCAGTACGACAATCACGGCACCCTGAAAAATGCCAAAGCGACCGATTTGAAAGGGTTTGTGGAGTGCGTCGAAAAGCAAATGACCATAGATGGAACCAGGATGAACGGCTATGTCATTCTATAGGAAGCGTATAACAGTGGCATGAGGAAGGCCACTGCTTTTTTTTCTATTCCCCGACAACCCCAACCAGTTCAGCCATGTCGTTGATGATGGATCCGGATGATTACGATTAGAAATGGAAACTATACATAATATTTTCCGCGGTGTTCTCTTATGATGTCAGCGGCGCGAGGAGCATCAGAACAATCCTCAAGAATGTCGATGCGATAAGCGGAGTTGGTACTGGTGTAACCCCAAAAGTTAAAACAGCTTGAATTTGAGCGATACCAGTCATCATACATAACACGTTTCAAGTGCTCTACAGCCTCGTTGTAATCTTCTTCTCTTTCGAATAGGTAAGTGCTTCTAATATCTGCCATAGTTTGTTTTGCCAAGTTATATCCCATTAGGCTCGTCGGGTTTTAATTATTTAATTTTGAAGAATTTAATGCATAAAACAACATTAGTTAATACTTATCTTGGTATGGAGTCGATTCAAAACCTTTCCGTTGAAGCGAAGAAACCATTCTATCCAACGGCGTTCTCCACATTTTTTTGAACCATTCCGCCTCTCCAAACCATTTTACTAATGTTGGACTGATGGCATAATAGGTCTTGATGAACGCCCTGCCATACCATGTTGCATCCAAGGTGTTGTCACGGAAACGACGGAGTGTCCATACCTCTGGGCAATTGTAAGAACCGTAAACGGCGGTGGCAACGTAACAGCCAGACTTCTTTTCCTCTTGCTGCGCCGTGGTTTCATCCGGATTTTCGCCGTCGTAGCTTGTAGATGGGAAGTCTCTTCTTAATGATCGATCGATGGTGTCAAACTTCTCACTTAAATCAGATATGGTTTCTTTGTCGTAAGGATTCAGCTCATGAACGTAATCCAAAAGGCATTCTGTGAAATCTTGATAGGCTGCCACGAACTCTTCTCCCTTAGACTGAATTGCCTCGCTGCCCCTAAACACTGACAATCCAGCAGCAGCACGTTCCAAAGAAATGGCTTGATCGCAATACTTGTCGAGCACTTCGGTATTATGGAACACGGTGTCTTTATCGACATCTCCGCTTAATAGGGTGAATCCTGATTGGAGCATCTGAATCCCTGTGTCTAGGAAAAACACTCCTATTTCCTCTTCTTTGCTTCGATCTAAAGAAATGACGTTCTTTCCGATTGTGATAATTTCGCTTGACCGCGGATTTTCCAAAGTCCCAAGTTTTGCGATACAGTTCATTCGGATTAACCAGGCATCTATTGATTTGGGAGAAAGCTCAAGTATCTTGTTGGCATAATCATAAGCTTCCTTCAGATTGCCGGCTTTAATGGCGGTTTCGGCAAATGTCATCCACGTTTGAATCTTTTGGGTTTCGTCGATGGTCACAGTCCCTTTTACCTCAACAGGACCGTCAATCATCATTTTTCTTGCTGCTTCAACGGAATACTTCGTGCCGCAATTTTGGCAAACGAACAGATCCTCCTGTTTGACCACATCATTGCTTCCGCACATTTCACAAACCAAAGGCTTCATGGCTTAACGAATTATCGGATTATACATCTGCAAATATAATCATTTTTCGTAATTCATAATAACGCCAATAGGGGATATTATATCATTTCACAAATCCGATCCTCCCTGATAACCTTAGGGGCGCTCTTTCCTGCCAACACTAGTACCTTCTTGCCATTCCTATAGATATGAAGCTGCCTTGAACGAACCACAGCAGTCAGTTCAGGGTCGTCTTGTAGTGCCATCCAAAGCCGATGATACACGCCGTCCTCATCAAACAGTTTCTTCTGCAAATGGGAGCATAGGTTGGTGGTGTCGATGGTCATTTTCTTATCAACATACTTTCAAAAAATCCTGTCACCGTTCTTTACAGGCATGGTCGGGCGCAGCAGCACCACACCTTGTTCAGAGTCGCTGCCTAGTATGCGCACCTCACTTTTCACTGAACCGATGTGCATTGGCTGGAGGTTTACGCAGCACACCACCTGGGTTCCCATCAAATCTTCAGGTGTGTATAGGTCGGTGATTTGCGCTGACGATTTCTTCAACCCAATCTCGGGACCGAAGTCGATGGTGACAGCGTATGCCGGATGCCTCGCTTTCTTGTTTTCCTTAACATCCACCACTGTACCGACACGCACTTCCACTTTGTCAAAATCGTTAATGTCAATCATAGCTTAGCCCTTTTACTTTATTGAAACTTTGTGCCATCTCCCCAAGCTTTTCCAACGATATCGCCGACAGAGCGGTATGACATCGAGGCGGCATCAAACACAATGGGCTGAAGCTTCCCAAGGTCAACCTTCCCGTCGGTGAGGATGCTTTCGTCGGCAATCTGGTTAACCACTTCACCAATCAGCATTCCATCTTCAAAACTCACCACACGGCATTCCAGCGTCAGCGGATATTCGTTGATGATGGGCGCATCCACATTCTTACTTGGCGTTACGGTGAATCCTGCCCGTGCAACCTTATCGGGAACATCATTGCCGCTCACCAATCCGAAATAGTCTGATTCAGCTACGGTACGAATATCGGCGAAGCTCACGGTGAAGGCCTGTGTGAGTTCCAGGTTGTCAGTGGTTTTGTGCTTCGACAGGCTGATGACGATTTGATTGAAGTCTAGTTGTCCCGCCCAAGCCGCCATCATCACGTCAGGGGTATGGTCTTGGTCCCATGTAGCGATCATCACACAGGGTTGAGGTGTTGTTACCAGTGCATTCTCAGGCCCGAAACTCTTGCGGTTGGCCACATCGCTGTAGTTTTCTTTCATAACAGAAGTCTTTTGATTGTTTTCACTTTGATTGTCATTGCTCTGTTGGTCTTTGTTGCCACATCCAGCCATCACCAATAGAATAGCGATCAGAGCCATAGTTAATGTTTTTTTCATGTTGACGTGCTTTATAATGCTGAGGCAAAGATAATCATTTTTCGTATCTTTACCGCTTCAAACAATAGTATCACGATGAAGAAGATAATCACTAGTTTACTTGCGTTCTTGGGACTGGCCGCATGTTCCCAGCAAGCTTATGACAACGCCGACCCCAACGCCTTCGCCACACGCCTGACAGAACCCGATGTTGTATTGCTCGATGTAAGGACCGCCGATGAGTACGATGAAGGTCACATTGCCAACGCTCTCAATATCGATGTCAAGGAGGATGGCTTCGTGGAAAAAGTGAAGTCAACTATACCTTCCGGAAAAATAGTCGCAGTTTATTGCCGTAGTGGAAAACGCTCTGCCAACGCCGCCGGGATGCTTACCAAAGAAGGCTATAGGGTCGTGAATCTCGTGGGTGGTATTATGGCATGGAAAGAAGCCGGGATGCCCATAGAGACTGCCGCGGACACATACGAGGTCGATAGCTTCACTACCTCCAACGGAAAGACTGTCAGGATTCACGCCCTTGTCCATTCATCCATGCGTATCGAATATGACGGCAAGGAGATTCAAATTGACCCCGTGACGAAGCTGGGCGAGAAAACCATTGACTACGCTGTCATGCCCAAGGCTGATTATATCTTCATTACCCACGAGCATTTCGACCATCTAGACACCGCCGCCATCAGAGTCCTCTCCGGCGAGAATACGCAACTTATCACAAACCAGTCTTGCGCTGATATTCTCGGTTATGGCACAGTGATGGCTAACGGAGATATGCTTCAGTTGGCAGATGATTTTACCCTTGAAGCCGTACCTGCATACAACATCACGGAAGGGCGTCAACAGTTCCATCCCAAGGGAAGGGACAACGGTTTCATCCTAACCTTGGACGGACTGAGAATCTATGTCGCCGCTGATACTGAAGATATTCCCGAAATGGCAGAACTGAAAGACATCGATATCGCCTTCCTACCATGCAACCAACCCTACACCATGACTGTCGATCAACTCCTTAATGCTGCACGTATGGTCAAGCCGAAGGTGCTCTTTCCCTATCACTATGGCCAGACTGATATTAGCGGAATCCCATCACAACTGGAAGCCGATGGAGTTGATGTGAGAATTAGGCATTACGAATAACCAGCCACGCGTAAAGACCAGCTCCTATAAGGCAGGGGATGAGACCGATAAGCATTCCCCAGCAAGACTGCACAAAGTGGTA
>CAMYVD010000042.1 GCA_947302205.1 uncultured Bacteroidales bacterium | reverse complement strand
TCCATGCTGAAGTTCTTGGGCTTCGAGCAGATCTTCAAGAACTCTCTGACCAACCTGCCTCTCGGCGGTGGTAAGGGCGGTTCCGACTTCGACCCGGTTGGCAAGACCGACGAAGAAATCATGCGTTTCTGCCAAGCTTTCATGTATGAACTTTGGAGAAACATCGGTCCTGACCAAGACTCACCTGCTGGTGACGTCGGCGTTGGCGGCCGTGAGATCGGTTACCTCTATGGCGCTTACAAGAAGCTCGCCCGTGAACACAGCACTGGCGCTCTGACTGGTAAGAGCTATGGCTGGGGTGGCTCATTGATCCGTCCCGAGGCTACCGGTTTCGGTGCTATCTACTATGTCGAACGTATGGTCAAACAGACTGGCGACAAGATGGAAGGCAAGCGTATCGCCCTCTCAGGCTTCGGTAACGTGGCTTGGGGTGCCGCCATCAAGGCTACCGAACTCGGCGCTAAGGTTGTTGCTCTGTCAGGTCCCGACGGCGTTTGCGAACTGCCTAACGGTATCGACAAGGAAATGATCGACTACATGCTTGAGATGCGTGCTTCAAACCGCAACAAGGTTGAAGACATGGCTACCAAGTTCCCAGGCAAGGCTAAGTTCACCGCTGGTAAGAAGGCTTGGATGGTTAAGTGCGACATCGCATGCCCCTGCGCTTTCCAGAACGAACTCGCTGAAGAAGACGCTAAGGAACTGATCGCCAATGGCGTGAAGTACGTTGCTGAGGTTTCCAACATGGGCTGCCAGCCTGGTGCAATTGCTGCATTCCAAGCTGCTAAGATCCCGTTCGGTCCTGGTAAGGCTGTCAACGCCGGTGGTGTTGCTACCTCAGGTCTGGAAATCTGCCAGAACGCTGGTCACATCAACTGGACTGCTCCTGAAGTTGACCAGAAGCTCCACAAGATCATGAACGACATCTATGACATGTGCGTGAAGTATGGTACACAAGCTGACGGCACCATCAACTATGTTAAGGGTGCTAACATCGCTGGCTTCATGCGCGTAGCCAACGCTATGCTCGCTCAAGGTATCATCTAATCCTTAAGTTCAAAGGTTTTCGCAAAGGCGGCCGTGAGGTCGCCTTTGCTTTTCTTAAATTACATCATTGTGAAATCAACCACCCTCTGCTATCTTGAACGCGGCTCCCAATACCTCATGCTGCACCGCACCAAGAAGGAAAACGACCTCAACCACGACAAATGGCTTGGCGTAGGCGGCAAGTTTGAGGAAGGCGAGAGCCCCGAGGATTGTATGTTGCGCGAGGTGTGGGAAGAGACGGGATTCACCGTCACGAAATGGCGCTACTGCGGTA
The DNA here is from genome assembly GCA_947302205.1 of uncultured Bacteroidales bacterium. Lineage (GTDB taxonomy): Bacteria > Bacteroidota > Bacteroidia > Bacteroidales > F082 > Limimorpha. Next base: position 17,160 of record CAMYVD010000042.1, on the reverse strand, counting down.
TCGTCACCTTCGTCTCCGACCTCTGGGAAGCAGAGCACATGCATCTCTTCGTTTGCAACGATTGGACGGGGGAACAGATTGTTTGCAACGAAGGCGACCTTGAATGGATCGAGAAAAAACGCCTCCTGGAACTCACCATGTGGGAAGGCGACAAGATTTTCCTCCAACTGATCGACGAAAAGGCTCCGTTCTTTTCCTTAAAACTCACTTATAAAGGCGATGACCTTCAAGAAGCGGTCTTAAACGGAATAACCATTAAAAGATGAAAAAGTTATTGTTTCTCTTGTTGGCTTTAGTACTGGTCACTCCTGTTTTGGCACAAAAAAAGCTCTATGGTAAGAACGACCGTGCCGAAGCGGTAGCCATTGGTATCAAAGTCGGGGGCAACTTGGCTCAATATCAATATTATCCGGATCTATATCATTTTAATGAGTTGGAATTCGACGAATTGCAGTATCGCCTAAATCCCATGTTTGGTATCAGCGTCGAGATTCCGCTATTGAAAGACATTGTCCTGATCTCACCTGAGGTGTTGTTTGCTACCCGTGGTGACGCCCGTCTTTCCATGGGTGGGACAAAGCACTTCACAGACAAGATCAACTATTTGGAAGCACGTTTTCCCGTTGCTGTTGCCCTACCGGTATCGGATGGCTTCAAGCCATATGTGTTTGTAGCACCCTCGTTCGGCTGGGCATGGTATGCCATCCAGCAATCCCCAAGCGATACTACCGGCATGTCACCATACGATTACGGCCTTGTTTTGGGTGCCGGCTTCAGGTTTAAGTTTGACCTCCCGGGATTTTCAATGTTGCTGAAGCTTGAAGGGGGCTTCTATAATGGCTTGTACGACACCTTCAAAAACGTTTCATACTCTGAGCGGGTGCCGTCAATCGATCCCAAGACCTATAACATAGACTATAGCCGTCGAAACAGAGGTTTTGAGGCTGCGCTCACCATTGCTGTTCCTTTGGAATTCCATTCGCGTGGCGACTGCTTCTATTGGGCCGAAATAGAAAAGAAGAAAAATAAAAGCAGGGGTGCGTTCGGCTTCTAAATACGGTCTGCTGAAATGAGATTCCTTTATCCATCGATGTTCTGGGCCCTGACGGCGTTACTGATTCCCATCGCCGTCCACCTCTTCAATTTCAGGAGGCATAAACAGGTATATTTCAGCAATACCGCCCTGTTGAAGACGATTGAGCAGGAGAACGCCAAGACCAAGAAACTGAAATATCTGATTACGCTGTGTTTGCGCTGCCTTTTCATTGTCGCGCTAGTGCTGGCATTTGCGTTCCCATACAAGCCCGATGCATCCATGGATCTCAATGCCGACGAAGGCTTTGTGGGTGTTTATCTTGACAACTCCATGAGCATGAAAGCCCAGTCGGCAAAGACCACGCTTCTGGAAGACGCGCGTGAGTCCGCTCGAAACCTGGTGCGTCAACTGCCTCCCTCTACACGCTATCTGTTACTCACCAATAGTTTTGAGGTGCAGAATGAATACCCCATGAATCAGGAGGAGATGCTGGATCAGCTCGATAGGATGAACCCCGACGGCCGTCCTGTGAAGATCAACGAGATCATAGACCGTTTTGAGATGCTCAAGGCGAAGCACGGCCATGAACAGGCAACATTGTTTGTGTATTCAGATTTCCAGAAGCATATGTTTGACCTAACGGCAGTGCAGCCCGATACAGCCTTACGGATTGTTGCGGTGCCGGTTCAAGCCGAGATGCAAGCCAATCTTTCCATCGATACCGTTTGGCTTGGTTCGCCTGTGATGCAGCCAGGGTTGACCAATGAACTCCATGTGTTGGTTTCAAACCATGGGGCGAAGACGGTTCAAGGCTTGCCGGTGAATCTCAGCATGGATGGCAAAGTCACCGCATCAGCTACGGTTGATGTGGAGGGTGGGGCACAAGCCGAACTCGTCATGCAGTTCCTGCTGCAGGAGCCCGGAAGTACCCGTTGTGCCGTCTCGCTCATGGATTACCCGATCACTTTCGACGATGTGTACAACTTCGTTATTGAAACCCGATCCAAGTTGAAGGTCGTCGAACTGAACCGCCCTTCCGAGACATCCTTCGCCGCAATGGTTTTTGGCGATGATCCACAATATGATTTCATCATGATGGATCCTAATGGTATCGATGTCAATGCACTCTCCTCCGCTCAATTGATCATTGTCGATGAGGCTTCATCCATCAACGAGACCGTGCGTCAAAACTTGTTTGCCGATGCTGCTGAAGGAGCCAGCGTGGTGTTGTTCCACGACGATGGCAATCCTGTGGACACCAATGCCATGTCGGTGCAAGACCTTGCCGTCAAGCATGATTTCTTTAGCGACATGATTCTCGACCTGCCCCAGCATGCCGACCTGCCCAAGGTGAAACGCCACGTGAGGCTGAACCCGATCTCAAACGCCACAGTGCTGATGCATCTTGGCAATGGCGATCCTATGCTGGTGGAGACAACCTTAGGGAAGGGTCGTGTGTATGATGTGGCCACCACGCTTGATCCGGAATGGAGTAACCTGGCCGACAACTCGCTCTTCGTTCCAATGATGCTGAAGATGGCCTTGCTTGGGGGCGGCATCGGACGGATGTCCTATACTCTTAGCATTGATAAAACTTTGGTTTTTAACGATTTGAATCTTGAAGGCGAAGGGTCGCTTGAAGTCAGGAACGAGGATGGATCCTTTAGGATCATGCCCGCCCACGAGGTTCGCAACAACCGGATGATTGTTTTCTTCCATGACGATTTGCCCGAGGCGGGATGTTACGAATTGGCTATGCATGATTCCGTGTGTCACGTCATGGCCTGGAATGACAGCCGAGTGGAGTCGGAGTTGGATTTTGCGGATCGGGAAACGGTGTCCAAAGCCTTTAAGGAAGCCGGTTTCGGTGCTGTCGAAGTGTTGCGTTCCGATGACTTTGCCAACCATGATATCGTGATGGCCATGGCCCGACAGTCGTCCATTTGGAAATGGTTTGTGCTGTTGGCACTCATCGCTTTGGTGGGTGAAGTGGCGGTGCTCCGTTTCTGGAAGTGATTTTGCATTTTTTTTCGTTTGAAAACGAAGAAAAATCCTTATCTTTGCCTCTTCTAATGTAGCTTTATGGATATTGAGGAAAAAGACGAGTCTTTTCATGTGATTCCGATCAAGGGGATGTTCGAGAATTGGTTTCTCGATTATGCTTCGTATGTGATCCTGGAACGTGCTGTGCCCGCCATCGAAGATGGTCTGAAACCGGTGCAGCGCCGCATCCTCCATTCCATGAACGAACTTGATGACGGACGTTTCAACAAGGTGGCCAATGTTGTGGGTAACACCATGAAATACCATCCTCACGGCGATGCCTCCATTGGTGACGCCTTGGTGCAGATGGCCCAGAAAGACCTGCTCATCGAAACCCAAGGTAACTTCGGTAACATCCTGACGGGTGACAGTGCTGCTGCTCCCCGTTATATCGAGGCTCGGCTCTCGAAATTCGCCAAAGAGGTGGTTTTCAACAAAAAGACTACGGACTGGAGCCCCTCATACGATGGCCGAAACCAGGAACCTGTGTCGCTTCCCGTGAAATTCCCCCTGTTGTTGGCACAAGGTACCGAGGGCATTGCCGTTGGCTTGGCTTCCAAGTTTCTGCCGCACAACTTCAACGAGCTGATTGACGCCTCTGTGGCTTATCTTCGCGATGAACCCTTCACGCTCTATCCCGACTTTCCCACGGGAGGCCTGATGGACGTGAGCAATTATAACGACGGTCTCCGTGGCGGACGCATCAGGGTGCGAGCCCGTATCAGCCAGCTTGATAAGAAAACCTTGGTGATCAATGAAATACCTTACGGAACCACTACGGGTAGCTTGATCGACAGCATCGTCAAATGCAACGATAAAGGCAAAATCAAGATCAAGAAGATTGACGACAACACGGCCGAACAATGCGAAATCGTTATCTACCTTAACCCCGGCGTTTCGCCTGACCAGACGATCGATGCGCTCTATGCTTTCACTGATTGTGAAGTGTCCATCTCACCCAATGCCTGCGTCATCGTCAAGGATCATCCGGTGTTCATGGGCGTTAGCGACGTCCTGAAGGCTTGTACTGACCGTACTATGGAACTGCTGAGTTGGGAACTTCGCATCCTGTTGGATGAATTGGAGTCGAACTGGCATTACATCTCTTTGGAGAAAATCTTCTTTGAGAAAGGCATCTACAAGGAGTTGGAAAAGAAGGACTATGAGACCTGGGACGATCAAATCACGGGCATTGAACGTCGTTTCGATCCTTATCGAAAGAAACTGAAACGGGAGATTACCCGCGACGACGTGCTGACCTTGTGCGACAAGCCTGTGCGTAAGATCTCCAAGTTCGACCTCAAGAAAGCCGACGAGCAACTCGCCGACATCGAGGCCAAGATGGAGGAGGCACGCTACAACCTTGACCATATCGTTGACTATACCATCAATTACTATACCCATATCAAGGAGAAATACGGCGAGGGCCGCAACCGCAAGACCGAAATTCGCAACTTCGACAACATCTCGGCCCAGGCGGTGGCTGCCAATAACGAAAAGCTGTATGTCAATACGCAAGAGGGCTTTGTGTGCACCATGGAAGGCCTCAAGCGTGAGAAGAACAAGGAGGCTTACACGTTCGTGGCCGATTGCTCTGATATGGACGACATTATCGTGTTCCATGAAAACGGTACCTACATGGTGACCAAGCTCCAGTCGAAGCTGTTTGTGGGCGCCAACGTGATTCATGTGGACATCTTCCATAAGAACGACGATCGCACGACCTATAACGTCGTGTATCGCGATGGCAAACCGGGCTCGCAGTTCTATGTGAAGCGTTTTGCCGTGACGGGCGTCACCCGCGACAAGGAATATGACCTCACCCAAGGCAAACCCGACTCGAAGGTGGTGTACTTCACCGCCAACCCCAACGGCGAGGCCGAGGTCATCAAGGTGCAGTTGCGTCCCGCTCCGAAGATCAAGAAGACCACTTTCGACTACGACTTTGCCCAACTTGCCGTCAAAGGCCGTTCCGCACGGGGCAATCTGTTGACGAAATACGCCATCAAGGTGGTGTTCAAGCACGACGACGGCGTCTCCACCCTGACGGCACGCGACCTGTGGTATGACGATACGGTACGCCGTCTCAATGCCGACAAGCGTGGTCATTATCTCGGCGCCTTTAAAGGTGACGATCGCATCCTGCAACTGTTCTCCAATGGTGAATTCAAAGTTACCGGCTATGACCTTTCCACCCACTTTGACGACGATATGGTGGAAATCCGTAAGTTCGATCCCGACGAGATCTTCTCGGTGGTTTATATCGAGGGTGAGACCCAAAAGATGTATCTGAAGCGCTTCTGTATTGAAACGGACATCAAGATGAACACCCGTTTCTCGTTTATCGGTGAGCATGAGGCGGCTAAATACCTATCGAACAGCATTGATGTGATGCCTCGCCTGCAATTGAGCTACTGTGTGAGCGACGCTGGCAACAGCTTCCCCGATGATGAGGTCAATGTGGAGGAATTCATTGGCATCAAGAGTTTCAAGGCCAAGGGCAAACGCTTGTCCAATAGGGAGATTGAGAGTTTTCAGTGGCTGGAACCCATCGAACCTGAAGTGCCTGAAACACCTGAACCCCAGGAAACACCGGAAGTGTCCGAGGCCGTTGAAGATGCCGAATTGGAGGGAGGGGATGAAAATCCTGAAAATGAAAAAGCTGGATCAGAAGGCGTCCAGATGGAATTGTTTTAAGTCATGAAAATCAGTAGAGTCATCATAGGTGTCGTCATGGCATTGACGTTTGCCAGTTGCGGCACGGAGTTCAAGTTAGCTAAGTCGTTCGCCGAGCAGTCTCAAAATACCCGTGTGGCCGTGTATTTCCCCGAAACGGTGCAGGTTACCTTGATTCAGGACAAGGAAGGCGACTATTCCAAAGCGCTCGATTCGGTGAACCAAAACATGTTTCTTGATATCATGTATGCCTCATACGCTGATGCTTTGAGACAACAAGGTTTGGATGTCTATATTCCTGACGATCAGGATCATATTCAAGTTGACTCCACACATTGGTTAGTCATCCTTTCGAAAATGGAGATTCAGGGCCTCTACACCGATTATGTCGATCATCTCTTTGATTTCTTGAATGAATACGACTACTCGTTTGCGCTGAACACGGTTAATGTGGCTTCATGGTTTGATATCAACGATGGCGAATGGCATCCTACATTGTTCGATGAGCACAACCTTATGGATGACTTCAGTTCTTACGTCACCCGCAGCCGGGAGAACGGCACGCAGTATCATTACAACATCACGCCGCTGAAGGCTGATGACGTGTACAACTATGCCGTGTATCTCGGGAAGCGTTACGCCGAGTTTACCTACGACTACATGATGAACCGATACATTGCGTCGGACTTGGTGAAAAAGAGACAGAATCCACGTTTCAAGATCCACTGGAATCCGAATGAAAAAATCTATGAGTTCTTGTTGGAAAACGAAGAGTTCATTGAGTTGAATATGGAAGACTAAGGACTAGTTTTCCATTTCATTATCCACCACTTCCTTCATGGTTGCCGCTTTTAGGGTGGTGATTTTACCCTCTTTCACCAAACTGATGGCGCCGGTCTCTTCAGAGACCACGAGCACAATGCAGTCGTTGTTCTCGCTGACACCCACGGCGGCACGGTGGCGCAGTCCATAATGTCCAGGAATTTCACTGTTGTTGGTGACAGGCAGGATGCATCTGGCAGCCACAATCTTATTGCCAGTGATGATCATGGCGCCGTCGTGCAATGGGCTGTTTTTGAAGAAGATGTTCTCAATCAACGGCTTGCTGATCTCCGCTTCGATGGTCACGCCAGTCAGCACGATGTCGGCTAAGGTGTTTTTGCGAGTGAGGACGATGAGCGCTCCTTGCTTGATGTTCGACATGGAGATGCAGGCCTGGCAGATGCTGTCCGTGTCAAGCGCGATGTTTGATTTTCTTCTCCTGCTGAACAGATGAAGCAGTTTGATGTCGCCATTGCTCGTCTTGGCGCCGATGGTGAACAGGAAACGGCGTATTTCGGGTTGGAAGATGATGATGAGCGCGATGAAGCCCACGCTGACAAAAGCGCCTAAGATGGCTGTAAGCAGCTCCATCTGAAGGGCTCTGACGAGTTGCCAGATGAGAAAGATGGAAACAATGCCGATGAAGATGCTAATGGCGGCGGTGCCTTTCAACAGACGGTATAGACCGAACAGTAGCAACGCAACCAACGCGATATCAATGATATCTACAATCCTAATCTGAATGAATAAGTCCAGCATTTCTCTTGATTAATAGGACGCAAAAATACATGTTTTTTTTAATTCCACAGCGTTTTTCACGTTGTGAACTCTTAAAATATCCGCGCCATGCAGCAAGGCGACGGTATTGAGAATGGTGGTGCAGTTCTCTGAATCCGCCTGGTCACCCAACAGCTTCCGGATCATCGATTTACGTGAGATGCCGATGAGGATGGGGTAGTCGTGGTAACGGTAACGATCCAAGTCGTTCAGCAGGGCGTAGTTGGATTGTAAGCTTTTGCCGAAGCCGATGCCTGGGTCGAGGATGATGTCTGTGTGGCCATAGCTTTCCAGCACGGCGCATTGCTGTCGGAAGAAGTCCATGACGGTTCGATGGATGTCGCCGTCGAGGCTGTATTGATGCATGGTCTCTGGTGTGCCGATGCAATGCATCAAGATATAGGGGATGTGGTTTTGTCCGATGTAGGGCAGCATTTCAGCATCGAAGAGACCGCCGGAAATGTCGTTGATGATGTCGGCTCCTTCGGCCATGCAGGCCTCGGCCACGCTTTTCCGAAAGGTATCGATGGAGATGACGGCTTCAGGGAACTTTTTTCGGATGGCTTTCAGTACGGGAATCACCCTTTGAAGTTCCTCTTGCTCGGTGGCGATGGCGTTGTTGGGCCGCGTGGAGCATCCACCGATGTCGATAATGTCAGCCCCTTGCGAGAGCATTTCTTCGCAGTGAAGCAGCGCTTTGTCAAGTTCATTATACTTGCCTCCGTCGGAGAACGAGTCGGGAGTGACGTTGAGGATGCCCATGACGGCGGGGTAGGAGAGGCTTTTTTTCATCATGATTTTTTTTTGTGGGGCAAAGATAAATAAAATCTTATCTTTGCGTCAACAAAACAATTGTATTCCATGAAAAGAGGATTTGGAAGTGACAACCATTCGGGCGTTTGTCCCGAGGTGCTGGAGGCCATCGTGCGTGTCAATCAGGAACATGCTTTGGCTTATGGTGATGATGAATATTGCGCCGCTACGGAGGCGAAGTTTCGTGAACAGTTCGGCGAGCAAACGAGGGTGTTTTTCGCCTTCAACGGCACGGGGTGTAACACCCTTTGCATCGATGCCATGGTGCATTCCCACGAGGCTGTGGTCTGTGCAGAGACGGCTCATATCAACGTTGATGAGTGTGGCGCTCCCCAGCGTGTGGTGGGGTGCCGTCTGCTGACGGTCGATACCCTGGATGGCAAGCTGACACCGGATTTGGTGAAGACACGCTTGCATGGCTTTGGCTTTGAGCACCATAGTCAGCCTAAGCTGATTTCCATTACCCAGCCTACGGAGCTTGGCACGCTTTATACCCTCGACGAGATCAAGGCATTGGTGGCTTTGGCCCGTGAATATAACATGTACGTCCACATCGACGGTGCTCGTTTGGGTAATGCCGCGGTGGCTTTGGGTTGCACCTTCAAGGAGATGACCACTGACTTGAGTGTGGATGCCGTCTCGTTTGGCGGCACCAAGAACGGCTTGATGATGGGAGAGGCTGTTGTGCTTCTGAATCCCGATATCTGTCCCGATTTCAAATACCGTCGCAAGCAGGCCATGCAGCTTTGCTCAAAAATGCGTTTCATCGCCGCCCAGTTCGATGCCTATTTTGCCAATGACTTATGGCGTCGCAATGCTGAACATTCCAATAGGATGGCTCAACTGTTATATAAAGCGGTAAAGGACATCCCAGGCGTGGAGGTGGTTTATCCTGTGCAGGCCAATGGCGTTTTTGCCAAGTTGCCCCGTGAGGTTTGGAAAGCCCTGCAGGAGTACTGCTTCTTCTACGATTGGGACGAGGACGCCAACGTGGTCCGCTGGATGTGTGCCTTCGACACCACCGAGGAGGATATCCAGAGGTTCGCTGCTAAGCTAAAGGAGCTTATGGCTTCTGTAGCGTGAAGTATATTTGCCACAAATTTAAACGACTATGGATCCTCAAATTGTCATAAGCAGGGGCTATATGGAAAGCGCTAACGATGTGCTCAAGCAGTGGATTTCCGCTTATAAGGAAATCGCTAAAAAACATCTCATGCTGGTGGTCCGTGCCCAAAAGATGATCAAACGCATCGAACTGGCATCCTCACTTTGCGTTACCCACGCTACCTTCTTTAATTCAGGCAATGTTGACGAATGTTTCTATGGCGAAGCCGTGGCCAGGGAGAATGAATTCCTTAAAGGGACGCAAAAGGCGCGTGAGAGCCTCGATGGCAGCTTTCCCTGCGGCAACGAGGATGACATGAGGTTCGCCCGTCGTTTCTTTTCCATTCGCGAAATGGCTTATCTCCAGATGGGATTGGCCAAGGAGCTCAATCCTGATGACCTTAGTCACGTACCTCCGGTTAACAAGTCATTCGCCGACGAGGCGTTCCCAAGAAAGATCAAGGCTTCCGACCAACCCTTAGGTAGGAAAGGATTTATCCATGAATGCCTGGGAAATTACCAAGAAGCCTTGGATTGTTACGAGTCTTTCGCCGAAGAAGGCCGTCCAGATGAAAGGATAGAATTTTTGCGTAAAAAGCTGTCGTAGACGATAGTGTGACGTCAGCTTTTCCAAATCACTTCCACCTTAACATCTGTTTTGGTCTCGCCGTTTACTATGGTGATTCCCAGTCTGGAGTAGAGGCTCAGGCTGTTGAAAAGTTTCAGCTTTCCTAAAAGGTAGATGCGTTGGCCGGCACCACTGAGACTCGGGATGGAGAAGGTTCCTAACACATCATTTTCATAAATGCTGATGCGGCTGTTGTAATCGTCGCTGCTGAATAAGGCATAACGGAAAGTAACTGTAAAAGGCCGGTTTGGTGGCTTGTAGGCGATGTCGTGGCATAGCAGGTAACCTCGGCTGTTGGCTCCATCATCGTTGAGATAATGACTGTAGGCGGCTTTGTCGCTGAAGGTCAATGATTCAGTGATGCTATAGCTGATTTGGAAGTTGAGGCTACGTTTGGTGTAAAACACGGGATAGTGTGAAAATACATGGTCATCAACGGAGTTTTTCATTTTTGTTTTCGATTTGAAACGAAGCTGCATCGAAGCCGTCCTGTTGATCTGATGGCTGACTTTAAGGCTGTATTCTTGTCCCCACGAGGGATTGTAAACCTGACTGGTGAGCCAAGTGAGCCTGAAAAAGTCGCAGTAGGCGAGGAGGTCCCAGCTCGGCAGAGGGGAACATTGAAGGCCAAGGTAAACGCCCTCCTCACCTTGGCCTCGGCTGCTCTCGCCAAAGGCTCCGTTGAGGAGGTTTTGGTAGTCTTTGGCGTAGTTACGGTATAACAAAGAAACATTGATGTAACCTCTTGGCTTGGCCGTCATCCCGATGAGTCCCGCTAAGGCCCCGTTGTTGCTTCGGGCAAGCTCTCCGAAGAAAACGAAGTTATGCAAAAGCCAACGGAAATCCAGGCCCATGTTGCTCAAGCGGTCGCCCTGAAAATAGTATTGGTTGTAATTTGAAGGTTTGATGGCCCAAGGAGTGCTGAGAAACAGGTGATAGATGGTATAGCCGACTTCCAGGTTGGGTGTGGCGTAACAGAGATGTCCTCCGAAGACCTGTTGCCGTATGGCGTAACGTCGTGCTATTTCGTTGGAAGTACGGTGATATCCGCTCTCCTGCAAAGAGTCGACCTTGCGGATGGAGTAGAAAGCTGTAGCGTAAAAGTCCCTGTATCTCATTGTGGTAGCGACTCCTCTAAAGAACTTGCCTTCGCTGGACGATGCTTTCGGACGAATCCCACTGGCGCGTTTCATGGGGGAACTACCGCCCGATGCCTTCCCGTAACTCATCCCGGACCATAGTGTCAGCCCCTGTCCGAAGCTAAGTTGGTAGTCACCCAAGGCGAGGTCCTTGACGGCTAAACCATCGGTAATTCTCAGGTCCGAGGCATAGCAATGGGCTCCGTAGAAGTCGAAACCGGGATTTCGGTACCGGCGGACGATTTCCTGAAGGGAGTCTCCTAACTTTCCGAAAAAGAACGGCTCGCCGGCATCTTTCTCCATGGCAACGCCGAATCTGAACTTTTGCTTGTATTGGTAACTGTATTTAAGTTGTATTTTGCGTGGACTGCCAAGATAGTTTTCATCAGTCGTATCGCTAAACTTCTCAGCATAGTTCAGGGTAACCTGATGTTTGCCTTTGGTGAGAATGGTTCTAATGCCTGGCCGCTCAAGTTCCTTTGTCTTTTCACTCTTTCCGAAATAGACGAGTGGAGAGATTACCGCAATTGTGGCTTCGCTGAACCCGTCAAGCATCAGCAACTCGTCCATGAAAAGGAAGTCTCCGAAGTGCCGACGGTATTGCTGTAGTGCCTCCAACTGAAATGCGCTAAGCAGGCCGATTTCTTCTAAGTGTATGACCTCATCGTTGTTGATGTTGACAGGATTTTCCAGATAGAACAAATAGTCTTCGATTAAGTCTTCGTATGCTTCTTCGCTGCTACTGTTCCCAAGTTCCAAGGCCTCAGAGATGCGATCCTCGGTCCGCTCCAACAACAACTGATACAGGAACTCAATGTTCTGAGCGGCCACTAGGCTGTCAGTCCTTACCACTAACGTGTCGGCGTTCTGCGCGAACCCCGACAGCCAACCGCAAAACAATAGGATCATTTCTGTTTTCATTGATAGACAAACCTTTTTATTGGATTTGATATGCTAAACTGATTTGTATGGAAGTCCCCAAGAGCTGTTGCATCTGGGCTGATACGTCAACGACAATGCGCTTGAACTCATAACCGGCGCCGAAACTCAGGATGTTGGGATTGTACTGTACTCCAGCCCTAAGGTGGAAGGCGCTGAAAAGGGTGTATTCAAAGCCGCATCGCAGGTGGATGCCTGTACGTTCGGTGTCTTTCTCCAGCTCACATTGCGTGACAAAACCTTCGGTAAGCTGATAAGCCATCCCGAAACGCATGACGATGGGGAGGCGATCCTCATTGAGCGTCTTGAGCTTGAATGGGATTGGGTTGAACAGATAGGCGCCGAGCCGGAGCTTCTCTGTTATTTGCGATTGCAATCCGAGTTCAAAGCAGGGAGCACCTCGGTTGGGATAGTCACCACCCCAATGCAGCAGTAGGTAATCGAATTGCAAACCGATTTGTAAATAGGGGCCAAAGCCACGTGCGTAGGCAATTCCGAACTTGCTTTCGCTGTAGTTGCCACCTCCAAATTGGTTGACGGAGACTCCGAAACATCCGATGCCTTCAATGGCTTTGGTCACCCCTCCACATTTGAAAGCAGTCTCTTTCAGCATCCATTGGTTTTCGTAATACAAGCCGAATTGCCAGCCTTTCAGATGGGCCATTCCGGCTGGGTTGTTCAACAGTGACCAGAGGCTTTGCTCGCACACCGAGGTCCTTCCCATGGCTGCCGACCTCCCTCCAACGGCTCTCGTCAGGTCAATGGCGTGACACCTATTAATAATTAGGTAAATAATTAATATAAAAAAGCGTCTTTTCATATTTTTTAATCATCATGCAAAAATATATGAAAATCGTGCAAATTATATAAAAATACTATCGAAAAAATTTCATATATTTATTTTCGAATATTTCAGAAACGATCATTAATAATGGCTATCTTTGCAACTCATTATGACATACGTTCTTATCATCGTTTCCATCTTGCTGGTCCTGGTAGGGCTGGTTGGATCCATTGTGCCTGGCATTGCTGGGCCACCATTCAGTTTCTTGGGTGTGCTGGCACTTTCGTTCGTCGAAGGGGTCAACCGTTCCACGGAGTTTTTGGTGGTCATGGGGATTCTTGGTGCCATCATTTTTGTGCTCGACTATGTCGTGCCAGTTTGGGGAACCAAGACGCTCGGAGGCACCAAGGCGGGAACTCGTGGCAGTACCATTGGCTTGATTTTGGGACTGCTGGTCACCATCGTCTTTCCGATTGGCTTTATCGCCGTACTGCTTGGCCCTTTCGTCGGGGCGTATATCGGTGAGAAAACGGCAGGTGCCGACGACCATCTGGCCTGGCGCTCAGCCTTTGGATCCTTCTTGGGATTCTTGGCCGGAACCTTTATCAAGGTGGTGTATGCCATAGTGTGTATCTTTTTTGTTATCAAGGATTTAATTGGATTGATATGACGGATTTCTCGCCTACTGCAAAGCACATTCGTGAACTCATCTTGACTTCATTGGCTGAGGCTGGCTCTGGACATACCGGAGGCTCACTCGATTTGGTTGATATCTTCACGGTGCTCTACTTCGACCATCTGCGCCACGATCCGCATATCCCTCAATGGGAGGGACGTGACAGGGTGGTGCTGTCTATCGGGCATACGGCTCCAGTGCTTTATGCTACCTTGGCTGCGGCAGGCTATTTCCCTGAAGAGGAGATGCTGACGCTGCGTAAGTTGGGCAGTCGCCTGCAAGGGCATCCAAGCTACGAGTTCAAGCTCCCTGGTCTGGAGACCTGCTCGGGCTCTTTGGGCCAAGGCTTGGGCGTGTCGTTGGGCATGGCGATGTCGGCCAAGATGGATGGCCTCTCGACTCGCGTCTATTGTATCATGGGCGACGGCGAACAGCAGGAGGGGAGCGTGTGGGAAACGGCCATGGCTGCCGCGCACCATAAAGCAGACAACCTCTGTGCCATCATCGACCGTAACCGCTTGCAGATTGACGGGGGTACGGAAGAGGTGATGGGCATCGATCCGTTGAAGGACAAATGGATCGCTTTTGGATGGAAGGTCATTGAGATTGACGGTCATGACTATAGCCAAATCAAGATGGCGCTCGAGATGGCAGAGATGACCAAAGGACAGCCCTCCGTGATTATCGCCGACACCATCATGGGCAAAGGCGTGAAGAGCATCGAAAACAACAACCAATGGCACGGCAAAGTCCCCAGCAAGGAACAACTGCCGGAGTTCTTGAGGGAGTTGAGAGGTGAGTAATAACGAAAGAACAAGAAGAAAATGAGAGAATATACCAACAAAGGAAATAAAGCGAGCAAGGTTGGATTCGGCGAAGGTGTGTTGGCGGCGGCTCGGAAAGACAAGCGTGTGGTGGGCCTTGGCGCTGACATCACCGCCTCGGTGGGTATGAACCTTTTCAAGGAGGCGTTTCCTGAACGCTTTTTCTCCATGGGAATCGCTGAGCAGGATGCCGTTGCCGTGGCTTCAGGCATGGCGCTGAGCGGCAAGATCCCGGTGTTCAGCACCTACGGCGTGTTTGCGGCGCATCGTGCCAATGACCAGATTCGCATCTCGGCCTGTTACAACAACGCCCATGTGGTGATTGGCGGTGCCCATGCCGGCGTCTCGGTAGGCCCTGACGGCGCCACGCATCAGGCGTTGGAAGACATCGCCGCCATGCGGGTGTTGCCCAACATGACGGTGATTTCCCCATGTGACGCCACACAGGCTAAAATAGCCACCGAGAAGGTTATCCTTGAATGTGATGGCCCCGTCTATATCCGCTTCGGACGTGAGCCGATGCCTGACTTTACATCGGAAGACCAGGACTTTGAAATCGGCAAGGCGCAGCTGTTGCGTGAGGGTAATGAAATTACCTTGGTGGCCACAGGTCATGAGGTTTGGGAAGCACTTGAGGCGGCGCACATGCTTGACCACATGGGCATCTCAACCCGTGTCATCAACATGCATACCATCAAGCCGTTGGACGGCAAAATCCTCATCAAGGCCGCAGAAGAAACACGTTTGATTTTTACCATCGAAGAGCACCAGGTTGCCGGTGGTTTGGGTGGAGCGGTGTCGGAGTTCCTTGCTGAAAACCATCCCATTCGTGTTTGCCGTATCGGCATGAACGACCGTTTCGGCGAGTCGGGACAAGCGATGTCGCTGATGCACAAATTCGGCTTGGATGCTGCTGGTATTGTCCATCGCGTGCTGGAAATCATGTCCAACAAGGACTTCAGCGTCTATGTCCGTAAGTTGGGCAAGCCTTACAATACCTATATGAATCGGCTGTATAATAGCGAGATGCTGTACCAAGGCTATGATTACCACGATGAATCCACTTTTGCCAAATGCTATGACAGTATTGTTTACGAGCATTATATCGCCCAAGGCAAAAGAGGCCGTGAAGTGTTGGAAACATTGACCCGAGCCCTTCACGACCATTTCATCACGCATGAACTTTACAGGATGCTCGACCTTTATGACGAAAAGGATGTCATCGGCGTGATGGGAGGTCATGCCCGTAGGCGCGACGATCCGATGTACCGTCAAATCGTCTACCTCAGCAAACGGCTCACCGAAATGGGCCGCTTGATGGTCACGGGTGGCGGTCCGGGAGCCATGGAGGCCACGCATCTGGGAGCTTATATGGCGGGTAGAACCGACGAAGAGGTGGAAGAAGCCCTGAAGATGCTGATCCCTGCACCTACCTTCAGGGACGAAGGTTGGCTGCGCCGTTCCTTTGAGGTGATGGAGCGGTTCCCGATGCAAACCGAGTACCGCAGCCTTGCCATCCCGACATGGTACTATGGCCATGAGCCTACCGCGCCTTTCGCCACAGACATTGCCAAGTATTTTGACAACAGCGTGCGTGAGGACGGTGTCGTCACCATCGCCAAGGGAGGCATCGTCTATACCCCGGGCAGTGCGGGCACCATGCAGGAGATCTTCCAGGACGCTGCCCAGAACCATTATGAATCCGAAGGCTACGCCAGCCCGATGATTTTTATGGGTAAGGATTACTTCACCAAGGATTTGCCTGCTTACGCCTTGCTCAAGGATCTGAATGACCGAGGCGTTTATAAGAATATGATACTGACCATCACTGATGACAACGACGAGATTATCGATGCCATCGAGCGGTTTAAGGAAGGACACAAACAATGAACTGGATTGTCAATCTTTTCACGGGTTCGGGCGTTGGACCGACCGTCATGTATTTAGCCATTTCCATCTTTGCAGGCTTGTTGCTGGGCAAGATCAAAGTCAAAGGGGTTTCGCTGGGCATCACTTGGGTGCTCTTTGTGGGCATCCTGATCAGTGCCTTGGGTGTATCGCTCAATCACGACATGCTACACATACTCAAGGAATTCGGTCTGATTCTCTTTGTGGTTGCCGTTGGCCTGCAAGTGGGACCGGGCTTTTTCCGCTCGTTCAAGAAAGGCGGTCTCGCCATGAATCTCATGGCTTTGGTCAATGTGGCGCTTGGGGTACTGATAACCGTCATTATCGCCAAGGTTGCGCATCAGGACTTGGCTGACATGGCTGGCGTTTATACCGGAGCCATCACCAATACGCCAGGTCTTTCGGCTGCCCAACAGGCGGTCAATGACTTGGGTATCGATGGGGCTGCCGACCGTTTGGCGGCAGGCTATGCGGTGGCTTATCCCTTGGCTGTGGTAGGCATGATCATGACTTGCATCCTGCTACGTCCACTATGCCGAATCGACCTGAAGAATGAGCCGTCAAGCGAGGATATGCTGGAACCACAAGATAAGAAACATGCCACCCCGATATCACAAAGACATAAAGTGAATTTGATCCCTATTTTTGTGATTATTGCCGTTGGCATCATCGTTGGATCCATCCCGATTCCTGTGGGCATGAAGGCTCCCGTCAAGCTTGGATTGGCAGGAGGCCCTTTGGTGGTGTCCATCATTGGTAGCTGGTTAGGCGTTCGCAAAGGTTGGTTTACGACCGATTTCACTGATAGCCACGGTGTTTGGATGCTCCGTGAGGTGGGTATTGCGCTCTTCCTTGCTGGAGTGGGCTTGGGCGCTGGTGGCCAATTCATGGCTACGGTTCAAGAGCATTACATGTGGGTGGTTTACGGTGTTATCATTACAGTGATACCGCCAATCCTGATAGGACTTTTCGGCCGTCTGGTCTTGAAGAT
>CAMYVD010000041.1 GCA_947302205.1 uncultured Bacteroidales bacterium | reverse complement strand
CGTATTTCGAGAGGAGTGCAGGTTCGACTCCTGTTCGGGGCACATCAGCAACCTAAAACCGGGTTGCTTTTTTTATATGAAAAACACAAGCCACTCCAAAGAAAATCCCTTGAAATTCAAGGTCGTCGAGCCATCAAAACTGATGGAGTTCCTGATGTATAAAATGTCCGGCATCAGCCGCACCAAGGTGAAACACATGCTCGCCAACGGCGTCGTCAGCGTTGACGGCGAACGCACGAGCCAATTCGACTTCGAGCTGCAACCCGGCATGACGGTCGAGATTGGCAAGCCCTCTGCCAAGGAACGTTTCTACAGCAAATGGCTGAAGATCGTTTACGAGGACAAGTACCTGGTGGTGATCGACAAGAAGGAAGGCCTGCTCACCAACAGCCCCGGCAAGGAACAGGAGACGGCCCAAAGCATCCTCAACCAATACTTCACCGCATCGCAGCAACGCTGCCGTGCCCATACCATCCACCGACTGGATCGCGACACCTCAGGCCTGATGCTCTTCGCCAAGGACAAGAAGGTGGCCATGATGTTTGAGGAGAACTGGAAGGAGAAGGTGTACGACCGTCGCTATGTGGCGGTGTGCGAGGGTAAGGTAGTGCCTCGCGAAGGCACCGTGGAATCCTGGCTCAAGGACAACAAGATGTTCGTGACGTATTCAAGCCCCACCGACAACGGTGGCAAGTTCGCCGTTACGCACTATGAGGTGCTGGTGAGCAACAGCCGCTACTCGCTGGTGGATTTCCATCTGGAGACGGGCCGAAAGAACCAGATCCGCGTTCATGCCCAAGACCTCGGTCACCCCATCGTGGGCGACGAGAAATACGGCAGCCGCGACAACTCGCTCGGCCGCCTCTGCCTGCATGCCTACAGGCTTTGCTTCCATCATCCTTTGAAAGACAAGGACTTGGAATTCGAGACTCCGTTCCCACCCGTTTTCGAAAAACCGTTCCGTTAATTTTGCGGTGACGTAATCAGCACGCCTTTTTTTGTTTTATTTCAAAAAATGGATTAACTTTGCGAATCCGTTAAAAATAAAACAAATCATCATATTATTATGGAAATCAACGAATTGAAACGAATTGCCTCGCAGGTGCGTCGTGATATCATCCGTATGGTACACGGATGCCAATCAGGCCACCCAGGCGGCTCCTTAGGCGCTACCGACTTGGTCACCGCCCTTTATTTCGACCAGATGCAGATCGATCCCGCCAACTTCCGCATGGACGGCAACGGCGAGGACATGTTCTTCCTCTCCAACGGCCACATCAGCCCGATGTTCTACAGCATTCTGGCCCGCCGTGGCTATTTCCCGGTGAGCGAATTGGCTACCTTCCGCCGTTTGGGCACCAGGCTCCAAGGTCACCCGACTACCGCTGAGGGACTGCCAGGCATCCGTATCGCTTCGGGTTCACTCGGCCAAGGCCTTTCCGTCGCTGTGGGCGCCGCTCAGGCCAAGCGCCTCAACGACGACAAGCATCTTGTGTTTGTGCTGATGGGCGATGGCGAGCAGGACGAAGGCCAGATCTGGGAAGCCGCCATGTATGCCGGCGCCAAGAAGATCGACAACCTCGTTGGCATCCTTGACTATAACAAAAAGCAGATTGATGGTCCCACCGACGTGGTGATGGACCTCGGCGACATGCGTGCCAAATACGAGGCTTTCGGCTGGAAGGTCATCGAACTCAACGGCAACGACATGGCCCAAGTGGTTGAGGCCTTGAACCAAGCCCGCCAGGGAGCAGGGCAGGGGCAACCCCAGCTGTTGCTGGCCCACACTGAGATGGGCATGGGCGTCGATTTCATGATGGGCACCCACAAATGGCATGGCACCCCGCCTAACGACGAACAAGCCGCCAATGCATTGTCACAATTAGAAGAAACCTTAGGAGATTATTGATCATGGAAACATTCGAGAAAAAAGATACTAGATCAGGATTTGGCGCTGGCTTGCTTGAGGCAGGTCGCCGCAACCCCAAAGTCGTCGCTTTCTGCGCCGACCTCACCGGCTCACTCAAAATGGGTGACTTCGCCAAGGAATTCCCCGAAAGGTTTTTCCAGACGGGCATCGCCGAGGCTAACATGACCAACATGGCCGCGGGTATGGCTCTCAGCGGATTCGTACCTTTCACCGGCACCTTCGCCGCCTTTGCCACGGGCCGTGTCTACGACCAGATCCGTCAATGCGTGGCCTATTCCAACAAGAACGTCAAGATTGCCGCTTCGCACGCCGGCGTGACCCTCGGTGAGGATGGCGCCACCCACCAGATTCTCGAGGACATCGGACTGATGAAGATGCTGCCCAACATGACCGTCATCGTGCCCTGCGACTACAACCAGACCATGAACGCCACCATCGCGGCAGCGGAATACGAAGGTCCGGTCTATCTCCGTTTCGGTCGCCCGAAAGTGCCGAATTTCACACCCGCCGACCAGAAATTTGAGATCGGGAAGGCCCAGATGATCCAGGAAGGCAAGGATGTCACCATCTTCGCCTGCGGTCATCTTGTTTGGAAAGCCATCGAGGCTGTGGAAATCCTCAAGGGACAAGGCATCTCGGCAGAGTTGATCAACATCCACACCATCAAACCGTTGGACGTGGAAGCCGTGCTGAAGTCAGTGGCCAAGACCCGTTGCGTGGTCACCGCTGAAGAGCACATGCGCAACGGCGGTCTCGGCGACAGCATTGCCCAGGTGCTCGCCCTCAACAATCCCGCACCTATCGAGATGGTCGCCGTCAACGATATGTTCGGACAAAGCGGCACCCCCGATGAACTGCTCAAGGCCTATCACCTCGACACTCCCGACATCGTGGAGGCGGTGAAAAAAGTAATCAAAAGGAAATAATTCGTAAAATCATTCGTAATATGAAAAAGACCATCGCATGCTCACTGCTTTTTTTATTTACCTTATCCTTAGGTTTTTTAAGCTGCACAAGCGAAAAGAAGGAGCAAGCCCCGAAAGCGACCAACGTGATTTACATGATCGGTGACGGCATGGCGTTGCCACAGGTGTTTGCCACGATGTTGGCCACCGGTGACGACATGACCTTTAGCCAATTCCCTTATATCGGAGTGGTGGACACCCGCTCCATCAGCAACACCATCACGGACTCTGCCGCTGGCGGAACGGCCTTGGCTTGTGACAAGAAGACCAAGAACGGTATGGTGGGCATGGATTCTGATACACTCTCGATGGAGACCATCCTGGAGGCTCTGGCCGATCAGGGAAAGAGCACGGGCATTGTGGTGACATGCTATTCCGGTCACGCCACACCGGCTGACTTCTACGCCAAGGTGCCGAAACGCAACATGTACGAGGACATCGCCGTACAAATGGCTGAGAGTGAGAAACTCAACGTGATGATCGGTGGCGGACGCAAGCATTTTATCCGTCGTACGGACAGCGTCAACCTCATCAATCGCATGGTGGAGGAGTTGGGCTGGACGGTTTACGACACCCTGGCCGACATCGACACTGCCTGCATGAAATATGCCGTGTTGGCTAACAACGGCCACATGCCGCATTATCCCGAACGTGGCGAGTTCCTGCCCGATGGCGTGAAAACCGCACTGAAAACCTTGGAACAGGATGAAGATGGCTTCTTCCTGATGGTGGAAGGTTCGCAGATTGACTTTGCCTGCCATGCCCATGACTCCGCTTGGATGGTCAACGAGATGATCGACTTCAACAATGCCGTTCAGGTGGCTTTGGACTATGCCAAGACACATGACAACACCTTGGTGGTGGTCACCGCCGACCATGAGACCGGCGGCCTTACGATGATTGACCGTCAAGGGAAGTATACCAACGTGGAGTTCGACTATTCCACCGGCAGCCATACTTGCCTTCCTGTCATGATTTACGCCTACGGTCCGGGTGCCGAGCTCTTCACGGGCTGGATGCAGAACAACGAGGTGAAAGCCAAGATCCTTAAGGCTTGCGGCATTGAACCACAGGAGTTATCCACTGACATGGATCAGGAGATCGCTCCAGTGGTCGGAAACTTTGATTCAAAGGCTTCGGAATAAACGTCATTGCGAGGAGCCCTAAGGCGACGAAGCAATCCACTTGGATCCTTTTTGGGTCTATCTGGATTGCTTCGTCGTTTCACTCCTCGCAATGACGGTATCAATTTTCTAAATAGGTGTAACCGTACAGTCCTGAACGATAGTTGGAAAGGAACTCTTTCCCTTCCTCAACGCTGATCTTGCCTTCCTTCACGCACTTGGTCACCCAGGTCTCCACGGCGCGAACGAGTTTCTTCGGGCTATACTGGACGTATTCCAGCACGTCGGCAACGGTTTCGCCGTCAATGATCTGGTCGATGTAATAACCCTTTTCGTCCACCGATACGTGAACGGCATTGGTGTCGCCAAACAGGTTGTGCAAGTCGCCCAAGATCTCTTGATAGGCACCTACGAGGAACACACCAATGTAGTAATGTTCCTTGTCGTTGAAGCTGTGCAGCGGGATGGTGTGCTGGGTTGACTTGGCCACGAAGTTGGTGATCTTGCCATCGCTGTCGCAGGTGACGTCCTGCAAGGTGGCTAGATGCGTCGGGTTCTCGTCCAAACGCTGGATTGGGATGATGGGGAAGAGTTGGTCGATGGCCCAGAGGTCGGGCAATGACTGGAACAATGAGAAGTTGCAGAAGTATTTGTCGGCCAACAATTTAGGCAGCGAGGTGAAGTCCTCGGGAACGCGTTTTAAGCTGTTGGCGATATGGTTTACTTCACGGGCGATGCTCCAGAACAGACGCTCGATCTTGGCGCGCGACCTAAGGTCGAGCAGTCCAAGGCTGAACAGGTTCAGGGCTTCTTCGCGGATTTCCTGGGCATCGTGCCAGATCTCAAGTGAAGAGCTCTTGTTCAACTCATCCCATGAATCGTAAAGCTCCTTGATCAGTTCGTGGTCGTCCTCTTCGGGTTCTTCGTTGTCGTCCCATTCAGGTAAGGAGGTCTTTTCCAACACTTCGAAGATGAGCACCGAATGGTGTGCCGTTAGGGCGCGTCCCGACTCGCAGATGACGTTGGGGTGGGGAAGCTCGTTCTTGTCGCAGGCATCCACGATGGTGTAGATGGCATTATTGGCATACTCCTGGATGCTGTAGTTCACGGAACTGGCGCTGCTTGAGCTGGTTCCGTCATAGTCCACGCCGAGGCCGCCGCCCATGTCAACGTATTCAATATGGTAGCCCATCTTGTACAGCTGCACGTAGAACTGTGCCGCCTCACGCAAGGCCACGTTGATTTTCTTGATTTTGCTCACCTGGCTGCCGATGTGGTAATGCACCAACTTCAGGCAGTCCTTCATATCGTGTTCCTCAAGGTAGTCGAGGGCTTCGAGCAATTCTGACGAAGTGAGGCCGAACTTGCTGCCGTCGCCGCCCGATTCTTCCCACTTGCCTGACCCGGAGCTCGCCAACTTAATGCGCACGCCGAGGTTTGGCGTGACTTTCAGGCGCTTGGCAATCTTGGCGGCAGCCCTCAGTTCATTGAGTTTCTCAATGACGATGATGATCTTACGGCCCATCTTCTGGGCAAGCAAGGCCAACTCGATGAACTCCTCGTCTTTGTAGCCGTTGCAAATGATCAAGGAGTCGGAATCGGTGCCAAGAGCGATGATCGCGTGAAGCTCAGGCTTGGAGCCGGCTTCCAGACCAATGTTGCACTTCTTGCCGTGGCTGACAATCTCTTCGACCACCGGGCGCATCTGGTTCACCTTGATGGGCATCACCACAAAGTTCTGTCCATTGAACTCGTATTCCTTGGCGGCCTCCTTAAAGCAGGAGTCAATCTTGTTGATGCGGTCGTCGAGGATGTCGGGGAAACGCAGCAGCATGGGAGCCGAAACGTCTCGAAGTGACAGCTCGTCAACCAATTCCGGGAGGTCGACCGAGGCACAGCCTTCCTTGGGTGTCACGACCATGTGGCCTTTTTCGTTGATGGAAAAATAACTTCCGCCCCAGCCTTTCACGTTGTAAAGGTCCTCGGAGTCTTCAATGCGCCATTTTCTCATGTTTTTCTTTTTTTGTTTTGTAAACGAACTGCAAATCTATAAAAAAAATGTAAATTTGAACTCTTAATTTGAAAAACTGCATGTTTACACTCATAGTTGACGCTGGATCCACCAAAACGGAGTGGGTCGCCCTGGATCACGGGACGGTGGCTCACCGCATCAGCCTGAATGGCTTCAACCCCAATTATGCCGGTGCTGAGGTGTTCCGATCCATTCTCGATAAGCTCCCCGAACCTTTCCATCGTGCCGGTTCGGTGTTCTATTATGGCTCTGGATGTGGCTCTGAAGCCGGTTGGCAAGTGGTTTCCCAAGCCCTTTCGGATGGTTTCCCTCAAGCGAAAATTGCCATCGAAACGGATATGTATGGCGCAGCCCGTGCTGTGCTGGGTAACGGGAAAGGCATCGCCTGCATCCTGGGTACAGGCGCCAACTCCTGCCTATTCGACGGCGACGACATCTGCGACCGGGCTGTCTCCTTGGGCTACCTGGTGGGCGACGAGGGTAGTGGCTGTTACATCGGCCGGAAGCTCGTCAGAGCCTATTTCTACAATCTGATGCCGCTTCAACTAAAGCGTGAATTTGAAGATTGCTATCATTTGAATATCAGTGAATTCATTGATAAAGTATACCATCAAAAAGAAGCCTCGAAATACCTTTCGGGATTCACTAAATTCGCTGGGGAGCATCAGGAGGATCCCTTCATCAGCCAACTGGTAAAAAGTTGTTTCCGTGACTTCATCGAGGTGTTTGTGCTGCGTTATGCCGATTGCCATGCCTTGCCCATTGGTTTTGTGGGTTCGGTAGCCTATCATTTCCAAGGCTTGCTGAAAGCATGTCTCGAAGAAAACGGTTTGACTTTGGGCCGTGTGATACAATCACCCATGGAGGGTCTGGTCCGCTATCACAGTCTCGATTGAGGACGGCTCAATCCATTGGTATTCAGTGTCTTTTCTTAACCACGTCATTTGCCTCTTGGCATAATGGCGGGTATTGAGTTTGATCTGTTCAACGGCTTCGTTCAGGTTGCATTTGCCATCGAAGTAGTCGAACAACTCTTTGTAACCCACGGTGTTAAGTGCGTTTCGGCGACGGTAGGGGTAGAGCTTTCGGGCTTCCTCCACCAGTCCCTGCGAGAGCATGAGCTCCACCCGAAGGTTGATGCGGTTGTACAGGTCCTGCTTCTCACGCGACAAGGCGTATTTCACAATGGTAAAATCACGCTTGGCGCTAGTCCTGGTGCGGAACGACGTGAAAGTCTTGCCGGTTTGGTAACATACTTCCAGCGCCCTTTGCAGCCGACGGGGATTCTTCTGGTCGACGATGGCCCAATAGTCTGGGTCAAGCCGCTGAACCTCCTGCTGCAACGCCAGAAGTCCGCCGTCACGAAACAGGTTTTCCACGCGCTCCCTCACAGACGGGTCGATGTCGGGCATGGTGTCGATGCCTTTGCAAACCGCATCGATGAAAAGGCCGGATCCACCGGTCAACACCACTTGGTCGTGTTCCAGAAATAGCTTCTTGAGCAACAGCAACACATCCTGTTCGTAAGTGGCTACATCATAATCGTTTAGAATACTGATATTCTGAACGAAATAATGCTTTACTTCACTTAATTCTTTAGGTGATGGAACAGCCGTTCCGATGCTCATTTCCTTGTAAAACTGACGGCTGTCGGCGTTAATGATTACCGTGTTTAGGGCCTTGGCCACCTTGATGGCGGCGGCGGTTTTCCCAGAAGCGGTGGGACCTGCTATGACAATCAGGGTATTCATAGTTTACTCGGCACGGGTCCGTTATTGTTGACTACCACGGGAGCCTCGACCTCTTTTACCACGGTCAGGCCTTGCTCGGCGCCGACTTGCTTCATGAAAGCGTAGGCTTCTTCGAAGTTGTTCCCGATGACACCGTCAAGCACCGCCTCGCGGATGGCGTTCTTGATGACGCCAACCGCGCGCCCTTCGGCGATGCCGAAGGTCTCCATGATGGCTTTGCCATCAATGGGCGGCTGCCAGTTGCGCAGGTGGTCCTTGGCCTCGATTTCCTTGAGCTTTTGCTCCACAATCTCGAAGTTTCGGTGGTATTTCTTGATCTTTTCCTCGTTTTTCGAAGTGATGTCCGCATGGCACAGCAGCATCAGGTCGTCGATGTCGTCGCCGGCATCGAAGAGCAGTCGGCGGACGGCCGAGTCGGTGACGATGTCTTCGGAAAGCACGATGGGGCGGAGGTGGAGCAGCACCAGCTTCTCCACATATTTCATCTTTTCGTTCAGCGGCAGCTTCAGTTGGGCGAAGATCTTGGGCACCATCTTGGAGCCCTTGAACTCGTGGCCGTGGAAGGTCCAGCCGGTGCCGTCCTCCCAGCGTTTGGTCTGGGGCTTGGCGATGTCGTGCAACAGCGCCGCCCAGCGCAGCCATAGGTTGTCGCTGGTCTCGGCCACCTGGTCGAGCACCTGCATGGTGTGATAGAAGTTGTCCTTGTGCCCCCTGCCGTGAATCACCTCAACGCCTTTCAGCAAGGTGAGCTGCGGCAGGATGTATTTCAGCAAACCGCATTCGTCGAGCAACACAAAGCCAGTCGATGGACTGTCGGCCATCATGATCTTGTTCAGCTCATCGGTGATGCGCTCCATCGATACGATCTTGATGCGTTCGGCATTGCGTGCGATGGAGTAGAACGAGTCAGGCTCGATATAGAAATGCAACTGTGTGGCGAAACGGATGGCGCGCATCATGCGCAAGGGGTCGTCGGAGTAAGTGACATCGGGGTCCAGAGGCGTCCGGATGGTCAGCTGTTCAAGGTCTGTCATGCCGTCGAAGGGGTCCAGAAAGGCACCGAAGTCGTCCTCGTTGAGGCTGATGGCCATGGCGTTGATGGTGAAGTCGCGCCGGTTCTGGTCGTCCTCAAGGGTGCCGTCTTCCACTACAGGCTTGCGGCTGTTGCGGTCATACGACTCACGGCGGGCGCCCACAAACTCAATCTCAATGCCTCGGTAACGGATCATGGCAGTGCCGAAAGCGCCGTAGTACTTGGCTTCCTTGTTGCCGGGTAGGTGAGAGGCCACCTTCTTGGCCAAGGCGATGCCACTGCCGATGGTCACGATGTCGATGTCGTTCGACTTCCGATGCAGCAGCAGATCACGCACATAACCACCGATCACATAACCTCTTACGCCAAGTTCCTTGCATGACCTGGAGATCATCCTGAACAATGGGTTGTCAATATGTTGCTTGAAGTCGTATGCCATCAAACCGTGATTTTGATTTCTTGGGTCTCCTCGTCGAGGTCAATATGGATCTTGGCTCCTGTTTCTTTCGGGTTCATGATCAGTTCTTCAGCCAAGGCGTCTTCCACGTACTTCTGGATGGCGCGCTTCAGCGGACGGGCGCCAAACTGGTCGTCCCAGCCCTTGTCGGCGATGAAGTCCTTGGCTTTCTCCGTGAGTTCAAGGGTGTAGCCCATGTCTTCGACGCGCTTGAAGATGTTGCGCAGTTCGATGTCGATGATCTTGTGGATGTCCTCACGTTTCAGCGAGTTGAACATCACCACGTCGTCGATGCGGTTGAGGAACTCGGGGGCGAAGGTGCGTTTCAAGGCGTTCTCGATCACGCTGTGCGAGTACTCGTTGGCCGAATTGCGCTTGGCCTCGGTGCCAAAACCCACGCCTTGTCCGAACTCCTTCAGCTGTCGGCTACCGATGTTGGAGGTCATGATGATAATGGTGTTCTTGAAGTCCACCTTACGGCCCAAGCTGTCGGTTAGCTGGCCGTCATCGAGCATCTGCAGCAGCAGGTTGAACACGTCGGGGTGAGCTTTCTCGATCTCGTCGAGCAACACGATGGAGTAGGGCTTGCGGCGGACTTTCTCGGTGAGCTGGCCGCCTTCTTCGTAACCCACGTATCCTGGAGGCGCGCCCACGAGACGTGAAACGGCGAACTTTTCCATGTATTCGCTCATGTCGATGCGGATCAAGGCTTCCTCCGAATCAAACAGATACTTGGCCAAAACCTTGGCTAGATAGGTCTTACCGACACCGGTAGGACCGAGGAAGATGAACGAGCCGATGGGCTTGTTCGGGTCTTTCAGGCCAGCGCGGTTGCGGCGGATGGCCTTGGTGACCTTGCTGATGGCCTCATCCTGGCCGATGACGGTGCCTGCCAGCTCTTTTTCCATGTTCATCAGGCGGGTGCCTTCGTTTTGGGCGATGCGTTGCACAGGCACACCGGTCATCATGGCGATGACCTCTGCCACGTCATGCTCAGTCACGGGCATCTTGTTCGAGAGGCTGTTTTTATCCCATTCCTTTTTGGCTGTCTCAAGCCTGTCCATGAGCTTCACCTCAGTGTCGCGGAAGGTTCCGGCATCCTCGAACTTCTGCTCGACGATGGCTTGTTTTTTCTGTTTGCGCACCTCTTCGATCTCTTGTTCGAGCGTGGTGATCTCGCTGGGCACATTGATGTTGCGGATGTGCACACGGGCACCGGCCTCGTCCAAGGCGTCGATGGCCTTGTCAGGCAGGTAGCGGTCCGACATGTAGCGGTTGGTCAGCTTCACGCAGGCCTCAATGGCTTCGGGGGAATAGGTCACCATGTGGTGATCCTCGTATTTCCCTTTGATGTTGTTCAGGATTTCAATAGTCTCTTCGGGCGAAGTCGGATCGACAATCACCTTCTGGAAACGGCGTTCCAAGGCACCATCCTTCTCGATGTACTGACGGTACTCGTCGAGGGTGGTGGAGCCGATGCACTGCAGCTCGCCACGGGCCAGCGCCGGTTTGAACATGTTGGAAGCGTCGAGGGAACCGTTGGCATTGCCTGCCCCGACCAAGGTGTGGATCTCGTCGATGAACAGGATGATGTCGGGATTTTTCTCCAGCTCGTTGAGGATGGCCTTGATGCGTTCCTCAAACTGGCCACGGTACTTGGTTCCGGCCACCACGCTGCCAATGTCGAGCATCACCACGCGCTTGTTGAACAGCGTGCGCGATACCTTGTGCTGCGTGATTCTGATGGCTAAGCCTTCTGCAATGGCCGATTTGCCCACGCCAGGTTCACCGATCAAAATGGGGTTGTTCTTCTTGCGACGGCTGAGAATCTGCGCGATGCGCTCCAGCTCCTTGTCGCGTCCCACGATAGGGTCGAGGCGGTTCTCTTCAGCGGCACGGGTGAGGTCACGCCCAAAGTTGTCAAGCACCGGCGTCTTGCTCTTGATATTGCTGACTTTCTTGGGCTTTTCCTGTGTCTTGCTTTCATCCTGCACATCGTCGTCCTCATCCTCATTATAGATGTTTTGAGGCGTTTCTGGCTGCTGGTTGACATCCTTGGGCAGGCTGCGTCCCATTTCGGTGTTGTACTTGATCAGCTCATCCTTGAAGTTCTCGTAAGTAACACCTTCGAATTCCAGATTTTGGGAGATAATGTTATTGCGTTCATGCAGAATGGCCAGCATAAGGTGCTCTGAACGGACCATCTCGCTGCGGAACTCCTTGGCGATGATGTAGGTGTATTTCAGCACCCGCTCGGCCTGCTTGGTCAGCGGAAGGTTGTCGCCACTTGCCGGCTTCATGGCATTGACAGTCCGTATGGAGGCTTCCAGTTTTTGCTGGAAAATCTCAATGTTGACGTTCAGATTGATCAGCAGCTGGATGGCGCAACTGCCGCCATCCTTGACAATGCCTAAGAACAAATGTTCCAGTCCGATATAAGGATTTCCCAATCTTACCGCTTCACTATGACTTAATGACATAATGTCACGAACTCTGGGAGAAAATTTGGCATCCATATAGTTATAATTACTTATTTACTTGATATTCTTCGGAGTGCAAAGTTATAAACAAAAACCACGCCGAACCACTTTTAAAAACAAAAATTCCCCGATTTCATGTTTTTTCAATAGTTTGAATTTTCAGACCATTTATTTTGTATTTTTGCACCTTTAAAAGGTGTATTATTTTTTTAAACAAATGAATGTTTTTTATAGATTCCTTTTACGATGCACTGCTATGATGGCCATGATGGCATGTATGATGCCAGCGAGGTCACAGCACCCATTTACCTTGACTACGGCATCAGATATAACCAATAGTACACAGCATTATTACCTGATGCAATCTGCCGACCGCATCACATTCTATGCCCTACCGCATTCAGGTGATGAAGATTCCAAGGTTTCCACTACCAGCATTCCCAATGCCAATATGCGTTGGTACTTTATGGATGCTGGAAGCGATTCCGACCATCAGTATTATTATATTGTCAATTCAACAGGCAGATGTTTATATTGCATGAATACTGAAAATGACGGCATTCGAATAAAAATAACCTATGCCGACCTTTCTTCTTTGACTAATGACGAATTAAACAAGTATAAGTTTTATTTGGAGGAGAAGCAGTCGAATTATTATATCCACCCTAAGGGAGAAGCTACTAGATACTTGAATAAGAGAAACACTAATGTTCCATATACCGATGGCACTTATATCAAAGCAAGTACGTACAAAGACTCGCCTTCTATATGGAACTTTGTCGCTGTTGGTAGTGTTACTTGGTCACAGCCATTCACAGTGTCTACCGATGTGGAAAAGCATTATTATAAGTTTCAGAATGTGACCGATGCATCGTTTTCTCTTTCCATTGCTGGGGAATGGGCAACGGTCAGCAGCACAGGGAGCAATGAGGATGTCTGGTATTTTTTGGATGCAGGTACGGATGCGACTTATTCGAATTGCCATTATTACTACATCGTGAATGCCTCAACGGAAAAGTATTTGTATTACACGGGAGGTACAGGTGATGATGTTGCTAAAGTTATGGATTACAATGCTGCGGAAAATGACAACTACCGTTTTCTCATCGTGGATGCGGCATACAAACCTGATAACACCAATTATGCAACAGCTTATACCATCGTTCCCAAACCGAGGCAAACTTCTTTTTCTGGTAAGGATAGTTTCGCTCCCAAGGCGATGAATAATGATTCCCACTTGCTTCTCAAGAAAGACCGAGGCAGTGACAATTACAATTCCCACTGGACATTGGTGGAGACGGAGTATGTCAGTGTCACTGTAGAAGCACCGGCAATTATCAACAACTACAACGGCACCATCTCGCTAAGTACAACCACACCAGGTGCCGCGATTTACTACACCACCAACGGCAATACTCCCGACAATAACAGTACAGAATACGGGGATGAACCTTTTGCTTTGGGAAATGCTACAGTCATCAAGGCTGTTGCTTATCTAGGCTCAGATCATTCTGATGTGAGCGAATACAATGTGCCGAAATATACCACTCCAACCATTAGTTTCGACGACGGCACTTCTGAGATTACCATAACTTGCACTGGTGCCACGGGGATTTACTACACCATCGACGGTAGCACCCCTACCACTTCCAGCACTCCTTTTAGCGAACCATTCACTGTATCTTCCGGCACCACGGTGAAAGCCATCGCCACTCACGCAGGCTATCTTAATTCCGATGTGGCAACATGGTCCGACAATCCAATTCATGACTACTCACAGGATTATTTGACATTCAGAATATTGACTGGTGGAACAATCTGTTGGAAAGCATTTGATAATGCTACTAAAACAATAGAATACAGTATTAATGGTGGTGACTGGATTTCAATAACATCTTCATCTTCAGGAGAATCATTTACTGTGGATGAAAATGATGTAATAAGATTTAGAGGAACAAATACAACCTATGCAACAAGTAAAAGCAAATATTCTGGATTTGAAGGAGGAAGTGCTACGTTCAACATAGAAGGTAATATTCACAGCTTGCTATATGGTGATGATTTTGCGACTAACAATTCTATTACGAATTCAACATATCAGTTCTGTTCATTATTCAAAAAGGCTCTTGTGATTTCAGCAGAAAATCTTATACTTCCAGCGACAACGTTGAAGAATTACTGTTACCGTGCCTTATTCAGTTGGTGTACAACACTTGAGGAAGGTCCTGCTCTTCCAGCTACAACACTTGCAACAGGTTGTTATTGGTATATGTTCGAACAATGCGCAATTTCTTCTGCGCCAGAACTTAACGCCACGAATCTTGTTGATGAGTGTTATGGACACATGTTTGAAGGTTGTGCAAGTTTAAATTATGTAAAATGTATGGCTACCAGTATATCTGCAACAAATTGTAAAGTAGATTGGCTAAAAAATGTTTCATCTACAGGTACATTTGTAAAAGAGTCAAATACAACATGGCCATCTGGCACTTCTGGAATACCTTCAGGTTGGACACAAAACAATGACTTTTTGTTATATAGTCCTGAGATCAATTGTAATGGCGAGTACATAACAATAACTTGTGCTACAGAAGGAGCTTCAATATACTATAGATTGAATCAAACCGGAGACTTCTCATCGTATAGCTCTCCAATAGTTTTTGATTCGAATACAACCGTTGAAGCTTATTCAACTAAAGACAATAATACAAGCAATACCGTAATTGTTACATTTGAAAAATATGACAATCCATTTGATGAGTCTAATAGATCACTCGATTCTTGGACTTATGGCGGCACTCAAGTCACATTGCCATTTTCTGTAAATGGTATAGATGGACATTCAGCAAATTATTCAAAAGGAACGCATACATTTGAAACAACAATCACATTATATCACAATCATCCTACCTATTTATGGTTCCAGCATGCCGACCAATCGGCAGACATCTATGTGGATGATGAGATGGTAACCACTCACTGGGGCGGTTACAATGCTTTCTTCGTTGATATAAGCAATTATGTGCATATTGGTACAAATAGAATCAAAGTCGTACTGAACAACACAACAAGAAATACTCTTGCCCCTTATGCCGGTGACTTTAACTTTAATGCGACATTGGGTAAGGTTAAGCTGTTTACAAGCCCATACATGCCTTCAATGCGCTATGGCTATGATGGATTCCATATCACATCAACAGTGTCTTCAGCAGAAGCTACCATCAATGTGAAGACAACCATACCAACTGGTGCTTCTGTCGTATGTACAATCAGTGGCACTAACTGTAACTACACTGAGACAAAGAGCAGTACAGGAAATGAATTAGTGTTCTCAACAACCATCACAAATCCTCGCCTTTGGAATGGTACAATTGATCCATATTTGTATACTGTGAAACTTGAGATATATCACGACGATGTATTGTATCACAGCTATGAAAGACCTTACGGTTTCAGATACTATGAGTATGTATTTAATGAAACCGTAAATGGAAATCCATATACTGGTTTCTTACTTAATGGACAGCCTTACTTGTTGAGAGGTGTGTGTGTACACGATGACTTGGAAGGAAAGGCAAATGCACTCAATGATGCTGATTATACACAAGAGTTTAATATCATTACCGATTTAGGATGTAATTTCTTGCGTCTCGCACACTATCCTCATCCAAAGGAGGTATATGACAAGTGCGACCAGTTGGGGATCGTTGTTCAGACTGAAGTACCTTGTGTAAATAAGATGCAATCGACCATGCCTTCAGATTACTATACCAACCTTGAAGGACAGTATGAAGATATGGTAAATCAGCACTATAACCACCCTTGTATTATGTTTTGGGGATTGAGTAATGAGGCTGTAACAGATGATGCGTCATTTGCAAAGACTAAGGTTGAAGGATATACATCACTTATCAAATCACTTGATTCAGAGCGTCTTGTGGGTTATGTTGTATCACATAGTATTAATAACCCAAGCAATTACTTTGGTAATCCAGATGTTGATTGGTTCGGTTGTAACATATATGTAGGTTGGTATATTGATAAGACTATAAATAATCCTACAAATCAGCTTAATACACGTATCACAAATACAATAACCAATAAGAGTAAGCCGTTGGCATTCTCTGAATATGGTTGCGGTGGTACACCAGCTTGTCATAGCGATGACTTTATGACCACAACCACAACGGGTAACAACCCAAGACATGATATTGAGTATCAAATGTGGTTGCACGAAGGCCACATTGCAGCCATCAAGAACAAGCCAGAGTTGATATTCACATCACAATGGCAGCTCTTTGACATTGCAGTATCCAACAGACAGGAAGGCTATAAGGTCAGTTTGGATGGCGAAACGGTATTTGACAATGATGAACTCAAGCGATTGAACAACAAAGGTCTTGTTGAGAGAGACCACGTTACAAAGAAGGATACCTACTATCTTTACAAGGCTTGGTGGAATCCGACAGACCTGTTTGTACACATTTGCGGCAAGGATTATGAGAAGTCAACGAACAGAGTCATAAAGTGTTATACGAATGATGGTAATTCATTGAGTCTTTATGTGAATAATGCATTGATTGAAACTGTAAGTGTAACCAATAATATTGCTACATTCGCTGCAAGGAATTTCAGCGGTGGTGATGTAATCAGGGTAGAGGGTGCGACAACAAGTGACGCCTTTACTTTCGCTGTTGACAGGACTGCTGTTTTCAGCAAAAGTGGCGACTGGAACAAGGTTTCCAATTGGAGCGACAATGCCGTGCCTACCGTAGGAAATGATGTTGTGATTGCAGCCAATGCAACCATTCCAGCTGGTTATGTTGCCCATGTTGATGAAATCAGCATCAATGAAGGCAAGACCCTCACCATCAAAGATGGCGGTCAGTTGTTGCACAGCAACGAGCATGTGACGGCTACGGTGGAGAAGAGCATCAGCCCTTGGACCGTGGAAAGCGGCCAAGGCCTTTCCGATGGATGGTATTTCATTGCCTCGCCAGTAAGCACCGCACTCGACCCGAACGATGTGGTCAACATGCTTTCGAATACCTATGACCTTTACCGCCTCAACCCGACCGCCCAAAAGGAATGGGAGAACTATCACCAACATTCCGGCGACTTTAAACTTGTGAACGGCAAGGGCTACCTCTACGCCAACAACAAACAGGTCAACCTACGGTTTACAGGCGCGCTGAAGCCTTACGGCGAGGCTGATGGTGCCAACCAAGTGAGCGTTACCACAGGCTGGAATCTGGTGGGCAACCCATTTGCCTGCAACGTTTACGCCAACCAGCCCTATTACAAGATGAACGACGCTAAGACGGGCGTCGAGGCGGTGGATAGCTATACCACCACGACCATCGCGCCTTGCACTGGAATCATCATCGATGCGGTTGAGGCAGGCAACGTCACCTTTAGTCGGGAAGCCCCCGAGGCAAGCATGGGCAACAACGGCGGACTTTACATTGCATTGAGCCAGACCGTTGAGCCGGACCCTGAGACCCATCGACAGGATCAGGGTTCCACCACCTTGCATGACAATGCTATCGTGAGTTTCAACGAAGGCTCCGTGTTGCCCAAGTTCCGCTTCGGCAACAATGCGGAGATCTATTTCCCACAAGGCAACGAAGAATACGCCATCGCCTTTAGCGACAAGCGAGGCGAGATGCCCCTCAATTTCCAGGCCAAGGAGAACGGTAGCTACACGCTGACGGTCAATTCCGAAACCGCAGAGATGGCCTACCTCCACCTCATTGACAATATCACAAGTGCCAATGTGGATCTGCTGCAAACGCCCGAATATACTTTCGAGGCCAAGACGGATGACTACGCTTCACGCTTCAAGTTGGTGTTTGTAGCGAAGGATGACCATCCGGACGACCATGACGACTTTGCCTTTGTCTGTAACGGTGAAATCATCGTGATAGGGGAGGGAACCCTGCAAATCTTCGACATGCTTGGTCGCAACATTACGTCCGTAGAGACCCCATGTCATGGCATCTCAACAAATGGCATGACCCCTGGTGTGTATGTCCTGAGGCTGATGGATGGCAAGAAGGTCAGAATGCAGAAGATTTTGGTGAGGTAACCACCAACCAAAATCGCTCCACGCTCGTTTTTTGGGCTGATTTGACGAAATTTCATAAAAAATCGTTTTCCTCGTGGTACACAAAGGTTTTTTTTGTAAATTTGCGCCTGCTTATAAAAATGCCCTTAAAATAGAATTTAGAAAAACAGAAGTCAGAAGACAGTAGACAGAAGATGGAAGAGAATAACAATCCCAACGAAGAAATGCAGTCTGGCGAAAAAATAATCAAGGTAAACCTTGAAAACCAGATGAAGTCTGCATACATCGACTATTCCATGTCGGTGATCATTTCACGTGCCTTGCCCGATGTCAGGGACGGCTTGAAGCCTGTCCATCGCCGTGTGTTGTACGGCATGCTGGGCTTGGGCGTGACCTCGCACAGCGGCTATAAGAAATCGGCGAGAATCGTCGGTGAGGTGCTCGGTAAGTACCACCCACACGGCGACTCGTCAGTGTACGACGCCATGGTGCGTATGGCCCAGAACTGGTCCTTGCGTTATCCATTGGTGGACGGACAGGGTAACTTCGGTAGCGTTGACGGCGACAGCCCGGCTGCCATGCGTTACACTGAGGCCCGCCTGAAGAAGATCGCCGAGGAAATGCTCGACGACCTCGAAAAGGACACCGTTGACTTCCAGAACAACTTTGATGACTCCCTGCAAGAGCCTACCGTGCTGCCTACACAGATTCCGGCATTGTTGGTCAACGGTTCCAACGGTATCGCCGTCGGTATGGCCACCAACATGGCTCCACACAATCTCAGCGAGTGTGTTGACGGCATCATCGCCTACATCGACAACAACGACATCACCGTCCCCGAGCTGATGGAATACATCAAGGCTCCCGATTTCCCGAC
>CAMYVD010000040.1 GCA_947302205.1 uncultured Bacteroidales bacterium | reverse complement strand
ATTTTTATTTGTTCAGCAATTTCTTGATCTCGTTCAACTTCATCAAAGCCTCTACGGGAGTGAGCGTATCGATGTCGGTGTTGAGGATGTCTTCCTTGATCTGCAACAGCAACGGGTCGTCCAACTGGATGAAACTCAGCTGCATGGGCTCCTCGGGTTTCAGGGCGGCCTTCTCCACTTGGTCGCCGGTATGCGACTTCTCGAGGAGGGTCAGCAGCTTCTCGGCCCTCTCGATCACCTTGCGCGGCATGCCCGCCATGGCCGCCACGTGGATACCGAAGCTGTGGGCGCTGCCGCCGCGTTTCAGCTTGCGCAGGAAGACCACCTTGTTGCCGACTTCCTTCACGGTGACATGGTAGTTCTTGATGCGGGCAAACGAGCCTTCCATCTCGTTCAGCTCGTGGTAGTGGGTGGCAAACATCACCTTGGCGCGACTCACGGGGTGGTCGTGCAGATACTCGGTGATGGCCCAAGCGATACTGATGCCGTCGTAAGTGCTGGTGCCACGGCCAATTTCGTCCAAAAGCACCAAGCTCCGCGAAGAGATGTTGTTCAGGATGCTCGCCGTCTCGTTCATCTCCACCATGAAGGTGGACTCGCCCGAAGAGATGTTGTCGGAGGCGCCCACGCGGGTGAAGATCTTGTCGACGAGCCCGATCCGTGCCGCAGTCGCGGGGACAAAACTGCCCATCTGCGCCATCAGCACTATCAAGGCGGTCTGCCGCAGCAATGCCGACTTACCCGACATGTTGGGGCCTGTGATGACGATGATCTGCTGCTTGTCGCGGTCGAGGTACACGTCGTTGGCGATATAGCTCTCGCCGGCAGGCATCATCTGCTCAATCACGGGGTGCCTCCCGTCTTTGATGTCCAATACGAACGAATCGTCGATGGTCGGCCTTACGTAATTGTACTTCAAGGCAATGTCGGCAAAACTCACCAGACAATCCAATCGGGCCACCAACATGGCATCCAACTGGATGGGCTCCACAAACTCCGAAACGGCATTCACCAGCTCGACATAGAGTCTTTGCTCGATGCTGCTGATCTTCTCTTCCGCGCCTAATATCTTTTGTTCATATTCCTTTAATTCTTCTGTAATATATCGTTCTGCATTTGCCAGTGTCTGCTTGCGGATCCACTCGGGCGGCACCTTGTCTTTGTGCGTGTTGGTCACTTCCAGGTAATAGCCGAACACATTGTTGTATCCCACTTTCAAGGAGCTGATTCCCGTTGCCTCCATCTCGCGCTTTTGGATGCCTTGCAGGTATTCCTTGCCTGAACGGGACAGGCCCCGCAACTCATCGAGTTCGGCATCGACGCCTTCGGCGATGAAGTTGCCTTTCGACAATAGGGCAGGGGCGTCGGGGTTGAGGGTGCTTTTGATGCGTTCGCGGATGCTGACGCAGGGGTTCAGCTGATCCGCGTACACCTTAAGCGCCTCATGCTGACCATTGATACATAACGTCTTCAGTACCTCCACCTGGTCAAGAGCCCTTCCTACTTGGAGCAGTTCGCGGGGGTTCACCTTGGAGAGGGAGACTTTCGATATTAATCTCTCCAAATCATTAATGGCACGAATGGATTCCTGGAATTGGTCGATCAACTCATGGTGATGCGTGAAGAACTCCACCACCTCGTAACGGGCCTCGATCTTCTCCTTGTCCTTTAATGGCAGGGCAATCCAGCGCCGCATCAGTCGGCTGCCCATGGGGCAGACGGTGTGGTCAATGATGTCTATTAATGTCTTGGCGTTGGCATTGGCGGTGTGCAACAGTTCCAGGTTTCGGATGGTGAACTTGTCGAGCCATACGTACTGGCCTTGGTCGATCCGCGATAGGGAGGTGATGTGGTTGATCTTGTCGTGTTGTGTCTCCAATAAATAATGTATGCATGCGCCCGCGGCAATGATGCCCTTCGGGAGGTCCTCCACGCCGAAGCCTTTCAGCGAGGTGGTCTTGAAATGGCGGTTGAGCACCTCCTTGGCGTAATCCTCAGTGAACACCCAGTCGTCAAACACGGTGAGAAATTGTTTTCCGCCAAACAGCTCGATGAAGTCGCGCCGTTTGTTGCGTTGCAGCAGCACTTCCGAGGGGTTGAGGCTCTGCAAAAGCTTGTCGATATACTCGTTGTTGCCTTGGGTGAGGTAGAATTCGCCGGTAGAGACATCCAGAAACGCAATGCCCGAGACATCCTTGTCGAAATGCACCGAGGCCAGGAAATTGTTTTCCTTCTGCTCCAGCACGCTGTCGTTGTAGGTCACGCCGGGGGTCACCAGCTCAATCACCCCGCGCTTCACCAGTTTCTTGGTGAGCGCCGGGTCCTCCAACTGTTCGCAAATGGCCACCTTCAACCCCGCCCTCACCAGTTTGGGCAAGTAGGTGTCGAGCGCGTGATGGGGAAATCCCGCCATCGACTGCTCCGCCGCGGCTCCGTTGTGCCGTCGTGTCAGCACAATGCCAAGTATCTCCGACGCTTTCACGGCGTCCTCACCGTAAGTCTCATAAAAATCGCCCACCCTGAACAGCAGCATCGCATCGGGGTACTTCGCCTTGAATGCGTTGTACTGTTTCATCAGCGGGGTCTCGCTGGGTTCCTTTGTCATCTCTACCTTATAATATAAAATGTTGTACAAAGTTAGGAATTATTTATTTTTGTGCAGTAAAAAAAATCGGCCTATGCGTAAACTTACGATGGATGAGCTTCACAGGCTCACCAAGGATGAATTTGAGAAAGCGGAAAAGCTTCCGGTGGTCATCGTGCTCGACAACGTCCGCTCGTTGAGCAATGTGGGCGCGGTGTTCCGTTCGGCTGACGCTTTCCGGATCGGTGAACTCTTTTTGTGCGGCATCACCGCCTGTCCGCCGCATCGCGAGATCCATAAGACGGCTTTGGGTGCCGACGAGACGGTGCCTTGGCGTTATTTCAGCTCCACCGTGGAGGCTTGTGCCGAGTTAAAACGCATGGGCTATAGGATATATGCTGTCGAACAGGTGGAGCATAGCGTCATGCTTCAGGACTTCGAGCCGGAGCCCAACAGTGCCTTCATTATGGGCAATGAGGTCGAGGGGGTGGCCGACGAGGTATTGCCCCTTTGCGACGGTGCCATCGAAATACCACAGGAAGGCACCAAACATTCCCTCAATGTTTCAGTTTGCTCGGGGATTATTATGTGGGAGCTTTTCAAGCGTTTTTCCTTGAAAAAAGAATGATTTCCGGCCTTTTTTTCATAAAAATTCAAAAAATTGTTGAAAAAATTGTTGAAAAAGTTCAAAAAATTTGGTTGGAATAAAAAATTATTCTATTTTTGTTCGCTCTTTATAGTGTAATGACAAGAAAATTCGATTCAAATTAAATAATTTCAAACTTAACTAAATTCACGTTATGAAGAAGAATTTGACTAAATTGATGCTGGTTGCCCTCGTGGCAATCCTTCCTCTGAGCATCTTTGCCCAGAAGAAACAGACCAAGCCCGTTGAAAGGTACTTCTACATTTCAGCAGAAGGCGGTCTTTCTGTCAACCACACCGACCTCGCCAACTATGGTGGTGTCGCTTTCTACCAGGATGGCAACTTCGTCATCGACAACTACTTCCTGAAGAACTATGATGGCAAAGTCAGCCTCGGTTATCAGCTCGGTAAAGTGATTGGTATCAACGCCAAGTTCGGTACCGCCACCCTCGCCGGTGAAAAACACGGTCAGTATTTGCAAGGTGTCGAAGGTAACCCGATCCCCACTGAGTTGGCCGATAAGGGCTTCCAGGATGCCAAGTTCGAAAACACCACCTTCATGGAGGGCAACCTGAACCTGACCTTCAACTTCACCAACCTGTTCTTCGGCTACAACCCGAGAAGAGTGTTCAACTTCATCCCCCACGTTGGTGTTGGTGGTATCGGCTTCGTCGCTGGTGAAGTCAGCAAGACCGACGATGGCACTGTGCTCTATAACGCCAAGACCAAGGCCGATCGCGAATGGGCTCTGACCGTTCCTGTTGGTGCCGAAATCAACTTCAACATCAGCAGAATGCTCGATTT
This sequence comes from uncultured Bacteroidales bacterium, assembly GCA_947302205.1. Classification (GTDB taxonomy): domain Bacteria; phylum Bacteroidota; class Bacteroidia; order Bacteroidales; family F082; genus Limimorpha. Next base: position 14,713 of record CAMYVD010000040.1, on the reverse strand, counting down.
CTATATCGACTACACCTACACTTGGGCTGGTTCCGATGGTCTCGACCAAGTTAAGAAGGCTCCGAATGATGACATCGAAGTGATCAACGATATGTACAGCTCCATCAACGCTGGTCTCCGTCTGAAATTCAACAAGCGCCCCTGTGACATCGAAGGCATGGCCGCTCGCGCTAACGAAATCAGCATGAGAACCGACCCCGAACAGCTTGAAGAAAAGGACGGCAAGGTCTGCTTCGACGTGATCTTCACCATCCCTGGCGAATACTTCGAGAAAGAAGCTGTCATGAACATCACTCCTACCTTCACCTACAACGGTGGTCAGCTCGAGCTTGAGCCTGTCACCTTCGTCGGCGAAAAGGCCAAGGGTGGCGACTTCACCGTCAACTACAAGAACGGCGGCGAATTCACCAAGCACTACTGCGTGGATTACATTCCTGAACTCGAGAGCGCCAAGCTCATGGGCAACCCGATGTTCTATGTCTACAACGGCACCATCTATCCCACTCAGGAAGAAATCGTTAAGAACACCTACTTCACCCAGGGTGGTGACCGCCTCATCAACCAAGGCGTCCTCGTTCCCGTCGTGAAGTGCGAAGTCAGCAACATCAGAACCACCGTCAACGAAAACACCGTGACCGTCAGCTGGAACGGCAACGCCGAATCCTACGACGTGTTCTTCGGCCTTGGCACTCCTGACGCTGCCACCGTCACCGGCCTGAAGGAAACCACCTACACCTTCAACGATGTCGAACCCGGCACCTACAACGTCTATGTGAAAGCCAACTGCGGCAACGGCCTCCTCGGCGATTGGCAACAGGGCAATGCTGCCACCATCGCTGCCAAGAGAGAGCCCATCGCCATCTTCTACTTCGACTACGAATCAGCCAACCTGAAAGCCAACACCAAGATGAACAAGGCCGCCGTCAAGGCTGTCGCTGCTAAGCTTGCCGCTGGCGAACCCATCACTGGCTTCGAAATCGAAGGCTGGGCTTCACCTGAAAACGGTGACGGTAACAACAACAAGCTGTCAGCCGACCGTGCCGACGCCGTCGTGAAGGCCATCAAGGAACAGCTGAAGAAAGCTAAGCTGAACGAAAAAGACTTCACCTTCAGCGCTCAAGGCTTTGGCTCTGACTGGAACCTGTTCAACGAACTCGTTGAGAACTCCAACATTAAGGACAAGGATCAGATCCTCCGCGTCATCAACAACGCTGGCTCCAACAAGGAGAAGGAAATCCAGAACATGAAGAAGGTCTATCCTGAACTCGAAAAGGATATCCTCCCGCTGATCCGTCGCGCTGAAGTCTATCTCAAGTAATCTTGAATAGATGAACACAAAAAAGGCCGCTCAAACGAGCGGCCTTTTTTTTATAACTCAATTCGGTGAACCCCGATGTCGTAAGGCTGGTTGATCGCCTCGATGATCTTTTGGTAGTCACGTTCGTTGGCCACAAAGTCGAGCCGGTTCGTGTCCAAGATCAAAATGCGCATCTCGTTCTGCTGCTGCCGGATGAAGTTGAAATACCCCTGCTGCACATTCTCCAGATACTCGTTGGTGATGTCCTGCTCGTAGGTGCGGCCGCGCTTGCGGATGTTGTACTGCAGATGGTCCACGTCGAGATATAGATACACCATCAGCTCGGGTTTGGGCATGTTCGAAAAGATGATATTGAAAAAACGGGCGAACAGATCGTACTCGTCCTCCTGCAAGTTGTTGCGTGAGAAGATCAGCGACTTGGCCACGTAGTAGTCGGAGATGATGAAGTCGTGAAACAGGTCGAGGTTGGCCAACTTGTCCTTCAACTGCTGGAAACGCAAGGCCAAAAAGGTCATCTCCAGCTGAAAGGCGTACTTGTCGGGCTCCTTGTAGAACTTCGGCAGAAACGGGTTCTTGTCGGCCTCGAACTCCTCCAATATCAGCTTGCCATTGTAGTCGTTGGCAATACGGGTGGCTAGGGTGGTCTTGCCCGCTCCGATGGTTCCCTCTATGGCGACGAAATTGTAATTCATAGTTTCTCGAGCAATTGCGTTTGACTGAGGTTGAATACAGGATGCAAGAAGTCGGGGATGATCTCGCATAACGGCATCAAGGCGAACTTGCGCAGATGCAGCCTGGGGTGCGGTACGGTCACCTTGTCGGTGTTGACGATGCGGTCGCCGTAATACAGGATGTCCAGGTCGATGGTGCGCGAACAGTAGCCCTGCTTCTCCGGATGCCTCACCCTTCCCAACTCCGCTTCGATTTCCAGCAGCTTGTCCATCAAAGCGTCAGGCTCCAACTCGGTTTCCACCACCAGCAACTCATTCAGGAACCATTCTTCCGCCTCGAAGCCCCAGGGCTCCGTCGTATAGGCTGACGAACGCTCCACCAGCATCCCACACCTATTATTAATAAGGGTGCAGGCCTGTTCCAGTATCGCTTCCTTGTCGCCTTGGTTCGACCCGAATAAGATATAACTTCTTGTCATGTTGCAAAGATAAAGTATTTTGATTTAACTTTGCAGACGCAAAAACAAAACTCTGACATTATGAAATTCTCAAAAGTAGTGCTCGCCGCATTTCTCGGCACGTTGATTGCCCTGGTGATCAACTTTTTCGTAAAAATTGGTGTGATCTCCGCCATGATTTCTAGCATGTCGAAGGACACTGAAACAGCTACCGTGGTGAAACCCAATTCATTGCTTTACATGAAGCTGAATTATGATATCCCCGACCGCTCCACCGACAATCCTTTTGCCAGTATCAATTTCAACTCGATGGAAACTGTCGAATCGACAGGCTTGAGCCAAATCCTTCGTAACATCGAACACGCTCAATCGGATCCGAACATCAAAGGTATCTATCTGGAGTTGAGTAGCATCCCGACATCAACCGCCACATTGCAGGAACTCCGTAGCAAACTTGTAGAGTTCAAGGAATCAGGCAAATTCATCGCATGCTACGGTGAAGCCTATTCGCAGTCGGCCTATTATATCGCCTCTGTCGCCGACCATATCTGGCTTAACCCCGAAGGTATGATTGACCTTCACGGCATGGCGTCGCAAATCATGTTCTACAAACACCTGTTCGAGAAACTGGATGTTGAAATGCAGATCGTCCGTGGTCCCAACAACCGCTTCAAGAGCGCCGTGGAGCCTTACTTCCTCGACAAGATGAGCGAAGCCAACCGTGAACAGATGGAAAAACTGCTGGGCACCGTGTGGGGAGAGATCTTGCAAGGCATCAGCCAATCGCGTAACATCAGCGTGGATAAACTCAACCAGATAGCCGACAACCTGGAACTGATGACCTCAGCAGAGAAATCGTTGGAATATGGACTGGTTGACCAACTGTACTATAAAGACCAGGTGCTCGCCGAATTGAAGAACCTTACAGGTAGCGACAAGCTCAATGCCATCAACAACGACAATTACGCCAAGTCATACAAAGAGAAGAATCCTAGCAAAAACGAAGTGGCTGTCATCTATGCATCAGGCCAAATCTTCGACGGCAAGGGCAGTGACGACAATATCTATTCCGAGGACCTCTCCAAGACCATCCGCAAAGCCCGCGAGGATAAAGATGTGAAAGCCGTTGTGCTTCGCGTCAACTCCCCCGGCGGTAGTGCCGTGGCTTCAGCCATCATCGGTCGCGAACTCGACCTGACCAAAGAGGTGAAACCCGTCATCGTCTCCATGGGCAACTACGCCGCTTCAGGTGGTTACTGGATCTCGGCAAAGGCCGACTATATCTTCGCCGACCCCACCACGCTCACCGGCTCCATCGGTGTGTTCGGTACCTTCCCCAATATGAAGGGTTTCTTTAACGACAAGCTCGGTTTGACGTTCGATGTGGCCAAGACCAACGAGAACGCCGATTTCGGCTCTGTGGCCGAACCGCTCACTCCTTTCCAATATGCCAAGCTTCAGGAGAATGTGGTCAAGACCTATGATGACTTTACCTCTCGTGTGGCCGAAGGCCGCAACCTGCGCCAGACCTATGTCGACAGCATTGGCCAGGGCCGTGTGTGGGCTGGTGCCGACGCCATCGAGATTGGCCTTGTCGACCAACTTGGCGATATGGAAGACGCCATCGTCTACGCCGCCGAAAAGGCCGGTCTGGGCGACGATTACAAGGTGACCGAACTGCCCAAGGAGAAGGACTTCTTCACCCGCATGATGGAATCGATGAACCCCAGCGACGAACTCGATGCCGCCTTGCGCCAGAAGATGGGCGCTTATTATGATTATTTTGAGGCCCTGGAAAATCTCCAGAAGAACACCGGCATCCAGGCGAGGATGCCGTTCGATATGATTATTGAATAATTATATTCATTCAACATGCGAAGAATCATCATCCTGTTGGTTTTGTCAATCGCATGCGGTTTTCAACTTCATGCCCAGAACTCCACCCAAGGTAAGGAGTTCTGGTTCACGTTCATGCAGAACGGATACAAATACAACGGAGGTGGTTGGGTTTCCAACAGGGTGATGATCAGTGCAAAAAAAACTTGTACAGGTACCATCAGGAAAGTGAACAGTGGTTGGGCGGGCATTGACTTTTCCGTCCAAGCCGATGGCATCACCATTATTGACATTCCGGAGGAGTTTGCCTATAACGAATTCAACGAGGAAACCGTTGACGACAAAGCGTTGGTGCTGATGGCTTCGGACACGGTTTCGGTGTACATCTGCAATATCGCCACCAACTCTTTTGATGCCTCATTCGTCCTTCCCGTAGAAAGCCTTGGCAGTGAATATATTGTCCAGGCTTTCAAGCAATCTCCAATCATTCAAAGCGAGATGTTCGTTGATCAATTGACAAGCTGTTTTGCTGTGGTTGCTATGGAGGACAACACCAAAGTCGACGTGACCCCTTCCGTGACCACCACGCTGACGGAGGCCGGGAATACACAAACGGTGGAACTGTCAAAAGGGGAAACCTATTTTGTGAGATCCAATTATGATCAGGTGAACCGTGACCTTTCAGGCTCGATGATCTCTGCCCATGACGGTAAAAAAATCGCGGTTTTCAATGGCAATACCCTTACGGCCATTCCCTCCGAAATGTATAATGGGTTGGATCATATTTTTGAGCAAGCCCTGCCCATCGATTCATGGGGGAAACAGTTCGTGGTCACGTCTTCCCAATCGCGCGTACGTGATTTTGTGAAGATTACTTCTTCGGCCGATGGTAATGTGGTACGGATTAACGGCGATTCCATCGTTGGACTTGACGCTGGCGAATCGTATGTGTTTTACCTTTTGTCAAGCGTCGGCTCGTGTTTTATTGAAACCACCGTTCCAAGCATGGTTTACTTGTACAATACCACAAGCAATGAGCCCTTTGAACCCAGTTCGGATGCATATGGCGATCCTTCCATGGTCTGGATTCCTCCCGTCGAACAAAGGATCGGGGAGGTGACATTCTGTACCTTCAACCACGATGATGCCACCATCGATAATCATTATGTCAATATTGTGGTTGGCAAAGAGGATATCCGTAGGGTTTTTCTGGATGGCGTTCTCATCGATCCTGACTTGTTCCAGCCCGTAATAGGCAATGGGGATTATTATTATTTGCAGAAAGCAATTCAACACGGCACGCATCATCTGTCATGCATCTCGGGCGTGATTGCCCATGTGTATGGATTCGGTTATGCCAAAGGATATGGCTACTGCGTGGGCGCCAATGTGATCGATCTGACCACACAATTGTTTGTCAATGGATTAATAAGCAGCCGGTATCCCCATGGGTTGTTCTTGTGCAAGGATGAAACTGTCGATTTGAGCATCGTGACCAATTATCATGTTGAACAGGTGGATTGGTTTTTTGATGATGATCAAACGGCCACTGGAGAGGCCGTCTCACATCAATTTACGCAAAAGGGCGATTATGAAACGAAAGCCTGTATCAAAGGATTCAATACGGTTACACAACAGACGGTTTTCGACACATTGACCTTGGATGTTCATGTGGGAGAACCGAACTATTATGATGAAACGCATATACTCTGCAATGAGGATAGCTTTGATTATTACGGAATACTGTATACGGAATCGGGACACTATGAAAGAGTGGGAACGGATATGTATGGTTGCGATAGCGTGTATTATTTGACGTTGGACTTGGGTTTTTCGCCTGATTTTGAATTCATTGGTGACCATTACCCGATTGGCGGCACCGAGTCGCACATCAGCCTGAATGAATATGAAATACAATTTGTTGAAGAGCGCACTCAGGTGGATACTGTGCTCTGGGAGATCGATTGCCCCAATTGGTATGTGACGCCTCATGGCAAGGGCATGTCGTGTACCCTGAGCATCTTCTCTTATCTTCTGGAGCCAGTGATGCTGCACGCCACTGCCATCAATCGCTGTGATACGATTCACAAGGAGTTTTTCATCAAGACTTCCTATTATGATTTGCCCGAGCAGGAGGGAAACATGAGCTTTGAAGTCGGCCCCAATCCGTCAAACGGAACGGTAAACCTGTATTTCAATGGTTTGAAGGGGGAAGCGGAACTGACACTGTTCAATAGTATGGGCCAACAGTTGGATGCGCTGACCGTGGATGCCGACCGTATGGTCTATGTGATGCCTGGTTTGGATAACGGGTTTTATTATCTGATGATGCGATGCGACGGCATCGTGCTGGTTCGCAAGGTCGTCTTATTGCGTTGAAAATGAAGGGAATGAAAAGGATACTCGGAAGAACGGCTTATGCGTTGGGTCTGATGACGGTAATCTTGCTGTTACTGCCTGCTTGCCTGAAGAAAGGCAATACAACCATCTTGGTCAACGATCCGCAAGAGATTCCGTTTATCACGGAGTTTCTTCCTCAGGATTTGTTGGAACTCTTTGGCGAAGAAAATGTTTATTTCGGCGATCAGCCTCCCTTGGTCGACATGGAGTTCCAATCCATTCACGAATATGTCGGCACCAATTTGGTGCCTCCTTATGCCCCACAACCCGGCCAACTTTCACCCATTGTTCATTATCACAAACTCCAACACCAATTCCAACAGATCACGGAATATGTGTGCATGAGTTCCGAAGAGAAACAGTGCAAGTTGATTTCGCCGGTTTACATGACGGGACATGACTCATGTTTCACCGCTTATTTTCATGAGACGGTCGCTACGGAAGGCTTACCCCTACATGCGGTCTTGTTTTCGGGCAAACTGACCCATGAGGGAATCAGGGATTTTGTTTACGGCTATGAGATTTTGCAATATAACGATTCCGTGACCCCAGGGACCGTCTATCCAGTCAATTCCATTTTCATTTTCAAGGATCATGATGGTCTGGCGGAAATAGGTACCTGGTACCATGATGGTTTGATGGACCCCCCAAAACCATGAGGCCATGAAAAGATGCTGGTTCCTTATCGCCATCCTGCTGTTCTCGGCAACTCTCCTTCGGGCTCAATTTGCACGGCCTTTAAAGGAAACCAAATCCATTTGCCATAACAACAGCCCATTCAGCGTTGGCGTCACTGGGAGCTTCGCCGCTAATGACATGCTGTATACCGCAGTCGATAAATCCCTGCTCCGACCCTTATACGCCCCGACGATAGGCCTTGCAGCGGAATGGAACACCATGCGGAGGGTGTCAATCGGTATGGATTTGTCGTATGCCCGACGTGGTACCCGCAAAGCGTTCTCCATTGAGTTGCTGACGAGTTACTCCACTACGACCCATGCACATGTGGACTACACCCTATCGATGAATGCTTTGGAGCTGAGAGTCCCGATTACCTTGTGGATTGGCTATGATGAGACGGTGCGCCCTTATCTTTTTGTGGCTCCTCGCCTTGACTTATGGCTGGGAGGCAATGTCAATTGGGTGCGCTGGTACGAAAACGATTCCTATCAGCCTTTGACCTATGAATGCGAGTTGACCGATGCCATCATAACACCGTGTGATGTTAGCGCTGTGGGTGGCTTTGGGGTGGGGAACCGCTTCGTCATCGGACGTACACACTATTATGTGAAGTTTGAACTGTCCTACGGCATCAGCATCCTCAATAATTTCCCCCAGAAAGATGACCAAACTACCGTTACGGTCGAAGGCTGGGGCGATCTGAGCCAAGAGTCACTGGGAGAACGCTATCTCCAGAATGTGGAAGCTCGATTAATATTGTTGGTTCCCTTACGTAGGCATCTTAGGGATGCTTGCGCTATCATGCGTTAATACTCCGCCATCACCTCGTCGCGCTCCAACTGCTTCTCGCCCCATTGGTCCATGAGCTGTTGGAGCGCTTCTTTTTTCTTGCCGTAAGCCCAATACCAGTCGTTGTCGATCTTGACCTCGGGATGCTGCTCGGGATTGGCCATGATGGCGTCTTGCTCGGCCAACTCGGCCTCCAGTTTTTCGATGGCCTCTTCCAAACGCTGAATCTCCTTGTCTACCTTGCGCAACTTGGCGTCGATCTGCTTCTTGCGCTCGTAGTTGATTTTGTTTTGTGAGACGGGCTCTGCGGTCTTTTGTGGCTGCTGTTTGGCGGCAATCTCCAGTTCCTTCAGGTGGCTGAGCTGTTTCTGCTCCAGGAAGTCGTAAATGTCGCCGATGTATTCCTTGATGCTGGGCTTGCGGAATTCGTACACCTTGTTGGTCAGCCCTTGCAGGAAGTCGCGGTCGTGGGAGACAATGATTAATGTACCGTCGTATTGGATTAATGCGTTCTTCAGGATGTCCTTCGAGAGCATGTCCAAATGGTTGGTGGGCTCGTCCAAAACCAACAGGTTGGTGGGGAAGAGGAGCATCTTGGCCAGCGACAGACGGGCTTTTTCGCCGCCGGAGAGCACTTTCACCTTCTTGTCGATGTCGTCGCCACGGAACAGGAAAGCACCCAGCAAAGCCTTCACCTTCAAGCGCATGTCGCCCACAGCCACATCGTCCAAGGTCTCAAACACGGTTTTGTTCATATCGAGCATATCCTGCTGATTTTGAGCATAATAACCGATTTTTACCTCGTGACCGAGCTTCACTTCGCCTTCATGGTCGAGCACTCCGCAGATAATCTTCGATAAGGTAGACTTGCCTTCGCCATTGCGGCCCACAAAAGCGATTTTCTCGCCTCGGGGGATTAATAGATTGATGTCCTTGAGGATGACCTGGTCGCCATACGACTTGCCTACATGGTTGAGCTCCAGCGTAACCTTGCCCGAGTGCGGCGCAGGCGGGAAGCGGAAGTGGATGGCGGTGCTGTCGATGTCGTCAACGACAACCTCTTCCATCTTCTCCAGCATCTTCACGCGACTCTGAACCTGTTTGGCTTTGGTGGCTTTGTAGCGGAACCGCTCGATGAAAGCCTCAATCTCCTTGATTTCGCGCTGCTGGTTGTTGTAGGCGTTGCGCTGCATGTCCACGCGCTCCTCGCGCAGGGACACATAGTCGGAATAGGAGGCCTTGTAGTCGTAGATCCTGCCGTTCGAGATCTCGATGGTGCGGATGGTGATGTTGTCGAGGAAGGCACGGTCGTGCGAGACCATCAGGATGGCGCCGTAATAGGATTTGAGAAAACCTTCCAACCACTGGATGGACTCGATGTCGAGGTGGTTGGTGGGCTCGTCCAAGAGCAAAAGGTTGGGTTTCCTTAATAGGATTTTGGCCAATTCCACACGCATCTGCCAGCCGTTGCTGAACTCGCGCATGGGGCGTTGCATGTCGTCATGCTCAAAGCCCAGTCCCACCAGAATGCGTTCCGCCTCGCCTTCGATGGCGTTGCCGCCCATTAGGTTCAGGCGGTCGTTGAGCACGTTGAGATGTTCGATCAAGCGCTGGTATTCGCGACTCTCGTAGTCGGTGCGTTCCAGCATGGTCTTTTGGAGTTGCTCCACCTCCCATTCCAGCTGATGGTATTCGTCGAAGGCGGTCATGGCCTCGTCCAAAACCGTGTTGGGACTGTTGACGTTTTTTTCCTGGGGCAAATAGCCGATGGTGACTCCTTCGGGAACGATGACATCGCCCTTGGAGGGCTGTTCCAGTCCGCAAATCAACTTGAGCAGCGTAGTCTTGCCGGCACCGTTGTGACCGACCAAACCAATCCTGTCCTTCTCCCGAATCAGGAAGGTGATGTCGGTGAACAGGTCGTCACCGGTAAAGTGCATGCTCAGGTTCTGGACGGAGATCATTTAGATTGTTTCTTCTTCCAAATGATAAAACAAACCAATCCAATCAATGTGAGGGCTGCGCCAATACCGTAACCCACCGGTCTCGGCAGCACGGAACCCAATCCGCCATCGCTTGCCTTGGCCACGAAGAGGAAACAGCCCGTCACCATGGTCATGAACAAGGCAGGAATCAAGGTGATCAAGTACCAGAGTTTGCCTTTGTTCTTGGCCAGATAGACCGAGATGGCCCACAATGTAACAGTAGCCAGCACCTGGTTGGCCCAAGCGAAGTAACGCCAGATCAATTGGAAGCCCTTGGCATCAGCGATGCTGTAAACCAAGATGAGGGCCGTGATAGCGAACATCGGGATGGCGATGAGCAGACGGTTCTTGATGGGCTTTTGGTCCACCTTCATGAAGTCGGCCACAATCAATCGGGCAGAACGCATGGCGGTGTCGCCCGAGGTGACGGCGGCGCTGATGACGCCCAGGATGGTGATGGTGGCGATGATGGGGGTGAACCAGGTGTTGGCGATGACACCCACGATGGCGGCGCCGCTCTTGCCCGTGACATCGACCACGCTGTCGGGACCGAAGAAATAGGCGGCGGCAGCGGCCCAGATCAAAGCCACGACACCCTCGGTGATCATGGCACCGTAGAAGATGGGACGGCCTTGCTTCTCGTTCACCATGCAACGGGCCATCAAAGGCGACTGCGTGGCATGGAAACCGGAGATGGCACCGCAGGCAATCGAGATGAACATCATCGGGAAGATGGGGTTGTTGGGCGCATCGGGATGACGGTTCTGCAAGCCGCTCCACAACTCAGGAATCTCGGGTTTATAGATGATGAAAGCCACAAAGATAGCCACGGCCATGCCCAGCAGCAGGATGCCGAAGATGGGGTAAATCTTGCCGATGAGCTTGTCGATGGGTAACAGGGTGGCTATCAGGTAATAAGCTAGGATAATGATAATCCAGATATAGGGATTCCAACCTTGGGTGAAGTGGGCGTTGAGCAGGGTGGCGGGGGTGCTTACGAACACCACGCCGACCAAAATCATCAGGATGACGGTGAAGCCGCGCATGATTTGCTTGGCGCCGTTACCGAGGTAAGTTCCGTGAATCTCCGGAAGGCTGGCACCCTTGTCACGCAAAGAGATCATTCCCGCCAGATAATCATGAACGGCACCGGCAAAGATGCTGCCCAGCACGATCCACAGGAACGAGGCCGTGCCGAACTGCGCCCCCATGATGGCTCCGATGATGGGACCCACCCCGGCGATGTTCAGGAACTGAATCAGGAAGATCCGCCAGGGCTTCATCGGCACATAGTCGACGCCGTCGGCCATGGTAGTGGCGGGTGTAGCGCGGTTCGGATCCGCTCCGAAGAGTTTCTCCACGAACTTTCCGTAAATCAAATAGCCGAGAATCAATACGGCTAAAGCTATGAAAAAAGTTATCATTTCTTCCCTCCTCCAAATTCCATCAAATATGCTTTCAAGAACGCATCGATATTGCCATCCATCACGCCTTGCACGTCGGAGGTCTGGTAGTTGGTACGGTGGTCCTTCACACGACGGTCGTCAAAGACGTAGGAGCGAATCTGCGAGCCCCATTCGATTTTCAGCTTGCCGGCCTCGATCTTGTTCTGCTCCTCCATGCGGTGACGCATCTCGCGGTCGTAGAGTTGCGACTTCAACAGGCGCAAGGCGTTCTCCTTGTTCTTGGGCTGGTCGCGGGTTTCGGTGTTTTCAATGAGGATTTCCTCTTCTTCGCCCGTGTAGGGGTCTTTGTATTGGTAACGCAGGCGCACGCCCGATTCCACCTTGTTCACGTTCTGGCCACCGGCGCCGCCGCTGCGGAAGGTATCCCACGACAGGCGCGACTGCTCCACCACAATCTCGATGGTGTCGTCGATAAGGGGCGTGACAAATACCGAGGCGAACGAGGTCATGCGCTTGCCTTGGGCGTTGTAGGGACTGACGCGCACCAGACGGTGCACGCCGTTCTCGCCTTTCAGGTAGCCGTAGGCGTATTCGCCTTCGAGCTTCATTGTCACCTGCTTGATGCCGGCGTCCTCGGCCTCCAAAAGGTTGGAGATGGTGAGCTTATAGTTGTGGTTCTCGGCGTAACGCATATACATGCGCATGAGCATCTGCGCCCAGTCCTGAGCCTCGGTGCCACCCGCGCCGGCGTTGATTTTCAGCACGGCACTCATCGGGTCGGCTTCCTCCTGAAGCATGTTTTTGAACTCCAAGTCTTCGATGATTTTCAAAGCGGCGGCGTATTGCTCATCCACTTCTTCCTCGGTGGCTTCGCCTTCCTTGGCGAAATCGAACAGCACCGCCAGGTCGTTGTAGGCATCTTCGGCTTGCTTGTAGCCGTTGAGCCATCCCTTCACCTCGCGCACCTTCTTCATGGTGGCTTCGGCGGCTTTCGGGTCACTCCAAAACTGCGGGTCTTGGGTCTTTTCTTCTAATTCCTGGGCCTCGATAGTACGACGGTCCACGTCAAAGATACCTCCTCAAGGCCTCAGTCCTCTTACATAAATCTTTAAGTTGGTCAGCAGTGATCATATTATAATAGGTGTTTTGAGGGTGCAAAGGTAGTGAAAAATGAGAATTGAGAGGTGAGAATTGAGAGGTGTTTTATATTTTTGCTCCATGAAACAGTTAAGGATCATAGGATTTTTGATGCTTTTGGCGTTTTCGTCTTGTAGGCCTAATCCACAGGAGGCTCGCCAAGACGCCCGCGATGCCTTGGAAAATGCTCGCATCCAGTTGGATTCAGGCAACAAGATGGAAGCCATGCGTTTGTTCAAGGAGGCGGAGCGTTACGGCCTTTTGGCTGATGATACGCTGACGGTGGCTCATGCGCGGTTCAATATCGCACATTATTTGGGTTATTATGCCGACAAAGAAGAGGTTGTTTTGCTGTTCAGGGCTGCTGCAGAAGGCTTTGGCAATGATTATGTCAATAAAGCCGAAGCGCTAAAGGAATTGGGGGATTTCTATCAATTCCATAGGAAATACGATAGCGCAGCGTATTATTTGAATCAGGCCATGGCTTACGCCGAACAAAGTGGTTCGATGGCAGAGAAACGCAACGTGTTTTCGGCGTTTTATGCGATGTATTTCAATGCCGGCGAATACGAAAAGTCTGCCGAATACCTTCAAAAATATTGGCAGGCAAGCCAAGATGATTTGACCGTCGAACGGCGTATGTATTATTACCACGACATGGGCAACATCTTTTATAAGATGGGCAGCATGGATTCGGCATATTATTATTACGATCGTTTGGAGGAGCTGCTGCTGCGTGCTGATGACAAGACAAAAGAAAAGTCATATTGGTTTTTCGTTACGCTTTCTGGCATTGCTGAGGATCAAGGTCAATTTGAAAAGGCTTGTCAATACCATTACCTATGGATGGAAGGTGATGTCCATGATGAAATTGAAAACAAGAAGAACAATCTTGCCGCCATCAGTCAGAAATATGATAGTGCCGTGATGCAGAATGAATTGAACGAGAAAATCATCCGTAAACAGCGCATCATCATCATCATTAGTGGACTGGCGGCTTTGGTTATGGCAGCTTTTTTGGTCTCGCAAGTCCGTTTGGCGAAGCGGCGAAAGCGCGAGGCCGAGATCAACGCCGAACTGTTCCACTTCAAGCAACAGAACAAGGCCTTGGTACAAAAAGATGCTGAGCATGAGCAACTCCAACAAGACTACGCCGACCGCCTTTCGGATGCCTTAATGAAGGAACAACGTATCATGCTTTTGTTAGACAACTATCTGAACGGCAATAAGAAAGCCCATCTCCTCAAAGATTTGGAGGCTTCTGTCTATGGTGACAAAAACCATTGGGAAGCGATGCTGGAGGTGGTTGATCAACTCTATCCCGACTTGATGGCAACCCTGCAACAAAAATATCCAGACTTGGAAGAGGATGAACTTAAGTCGTACATCCTTTCTTTCTTCAAACTCTCACGTCAAGAGGAGGCGGATTATCTCGGAACCACCGTCAATATGGTGGATAAAATTAGGGGTCGGCGGCGGAAAAAGATGGGAAAAAGTAAAGTGTTGGTTACAACCAACACTATTCAATAAAAAATGTTGGTTATAGACAACACTTTAAGCCTAAAACCAGTTGGATCTTTGGAATTTCGTCAAAATAAGTTTGGAATGGTATTTTTGTATCTTATAGATTTCCAATAAATTACATTTTTGAAAATTCAAAAAAGTTTGGATTGTTCGTTCGACCACTTTGGATAAGGGATATTTTTGTTTTCAAATTTCAAAAGCCCCTCCATTATGAAAACAAAAACCATCATCATCGCATTGCTGCTCATGGGCAACTTTGCCATCGGGCAGGAAAACTACCTTTGGCCTATTCCCGGAAAGAAGGTTGGCGACAACATCCTTTACCGACCCCAAGATTACATCGGCATGGCTGATGGGGTGAACCAAGCCGAATTGAATTTCGGAAATTTGGTGATCGGGGCACACTTGGGAACGCCCGTGCTTTGTCCCGTTGATGGAAAGATTTCCAGTGCCTTGTTGGGCTACCGCAACAGTTGGAGCTGCTCTTCGATTAGTTTTGCACAACAGA
>CAMYVD010000039.1 GCA_947302205.1 uncultured Bacteroidales bacterium | reverse complement strand
ATCATGCAGCGGTTGAGGCTGAGGTCGCGGTTCTCGAGCTTCTTCATGTAACGCATCATGTCGGTCTCGCTGCGGTATTTGAAGAACATCGGGGCCTGCATGAACTTGGAAGTACGTTGCATCTCAGCAGGAATGCCGCTGAACTTCTGGCAGTTCGGGTCGCAGACTAGCTCTTCGTGCTGTTTGCCGAGGGCTTCGGCAACAACCTGACCGATCTCGTTGATGTCTTCGCGAGCGGTGGTCTCATCGAGGCTGATGCCGAAGTGCTTCTTGTCGATGATACGGAAGTTCATGCCATGTTTCTCGGCAACTTCCTTCACCTTGCAGGTGCAAGCGCCTTCAGGCAGTTCGAACAACAGGGTGTCGAAGAAGTATTTGTTGAGCTGCTTCACGCCGAGCTTGGCCAGTTCAGAGGTCAGCTTGCCGGCAAGGCAGTTGATATGATGGGCGATTTCAATCAAACCCTCTGGACCATGATACAGGGCGTAGAAGCCCGACATGATGGCCAACAGGGCCTGAGCGGTGCAAATGTTTGAGGTAGCTTTCTCACGCTTGATGTGCTGCTCGCGGGTCTGGAGAGCCAGACGATAAGCAGGATTGCCGAGGGCGTCGATGCTGATGCCGATGATACGGCCAGGCATGTCGCGCTTGTAGGCTTCGGTGGTGGCAAAGTAACCGGCGTGTGGGCCGCCAAATCCCATCGGCAGACCGAAACGCTGGTTGGAACCGAGCACTACGTCAGCACCCCATTCGCCTGGAGGCGTGATGAGGGTGAGGCTCAGCAGATCGGCGGCGACGGCCACTTGCATGCCTTTTTCTTTCCATGCGGCGACCTTGGCGCGGTTGTCAACAATTTCACCGAATTGGTTGGGGCACTGGATCAACACACCGAAGTAGTCTTCACTGGCTTCGAACTTGTTGATGTCGTCAACCACAACCTCGATGCCCTGGAAGTGGGCGCGGGTCTTGATGACCTCGATGCTTTGTGGGAACACGTCATTGGCGACGAAGAACTTCTTCACGCCAGCCTTCACCTGGGCGCGGCTACGGGCATGCCAGAACATCAGCATGGCCTCGGCGGCGGCAGTGCCTTCATCCAGCAAGGAAGCGTTGGCCAAAGGCATGGCGGTGAGGTCGCTGATCACGGTCTGGAAGTTCAGCAGGGCTTCAAGACGGCCTTGTGAAATCTCAGCCTGATAAGGAGTGTAAGAGGTGTACCAACCTGGGTTCTCAAGGATGTTGCGCATGATGACGCCAGGAGTGATGGTGTTGTAGTAACCCAGGCCGATGTAGGTGCGGAACTGCTTGTTCTTGGCACCCAGAGCCTTGAGGTGGCTGATGACTTCGTATTCGCTCATGCCTTCGCCGATGTTGAGCGGCTTGGGAAGGCGGATTTCGGGAGCGATGATTTCATCGACAAGTTGTTCTTGCGATTTCACGCCGATGACCTTGAGCATCTTTTCAGCATCCGATGCGGTAGGGCCGTTGTGGCGTTTGATGAAGTTGTTTCTAATCATTGTAATACTTTATTAATTGTGATATAATCTGGATATGCTAATGAAGTGTTGTTCACTTTGATGTAAGGCTTCACCTTAACGCCGAGGTTCACAGGGTTGCTTTGTGCTCCGGCAAGCTTGAAGGCGAGGTTCAGAACGGCATCGGCGGTTTCACCACTGAACAGTTGGAACAGGTCGGTGGTGATTGGAATGGATACTTGACCCTTGGAGTTGGCTGGAATGCTGAAGCCATCGGTGAAGGTGCTGCTGACGACCTCTTTGTTGTTCAACGAGATGATGTAGTCCATCTTACCCAATGATGCTGCGATTTTGTTGGGATTGTTTACATCAAGGTTGACGTTGAAGGTCACTGGCAACTTTTTGTTCAACAGCGAGTTGGTGACGCTGAGCAGCTGCATGGCGCTCAGGTTGCTTTTATTCATGCCTTTGCTGAGGTCGATGCCCATCATCTTGATTTGGTTGATGCCATTGACGCTGAAGGTGCAGTTCTTCAGGTTGATGGCCTGAGCGGTCTGATTGGCAATCTGCTGGAATTCATTGCAGGCCGTGACTGTCAATGCCAGCAGCAAAACAGCTACAATCTTTTTGAGGTTTTTCATGATTCTTATGTTTTTAGTTTTCGTTGTTTCTGTTCGCTCTCTTACGCTCCAACTCGTCAAGGATGATCTTGCGCAGGCGGAGGCTCTTCGGAGTGACTTCGAGGTACTCATCGTCGCGGATGTATTCCATGTATTCCTCAAGTGAGAAGCGTACGGGCGGGATGAGGCGGATGGCCTCGTCGCTGCCGGAAGCACGCACGTTGGTGAGGTGCTTGGTCTTGCAGACGTTGATGACGATGTCGTTGGAACGGGTGTTTTCGCCGATGACCTCGCCAGCGTAGACGTCTTCATTGGGGTTGACGAAGAAGGTGCCGCGGTCTTGCAGTTTCCAGATGGCGTAAGGGATGGCTTGGCCGGTCTCCATGGAGATCAGGGCACCGGTATTGCGGCTTGGAATCTCGCCCTTCCAAGGTTCGTAGTCCTTGAAGCGGTGGGAGATGATGGCTTCGCCTTCGGTGGCGGTGAGCAAGGTGTTTCTCAAACCGATCAATCCACGTGACGGGATGTCAAAATCAAGGCACATGCGGTCACCCTTGGGCTGCATCTGGGTCATCTCACCCTTGCGGGTACTGACTTGTTCGATGACACGACCGGCAAAGTCTTCAGGAACGAGGACGGTAAGGGCCTCGATAGGCTCGCACTTCACATCGTCGATGTATTTGACGATGACCTTAGGCTGCCCGAGTTGGAACTCATAACCTTCGCGGCGCATGGTCTCCACCAGGATGCTGAGGTGCAGGATACCACGGCCGTAAACCATCAACGCGTCTGGTGAATCGGTGTCTTCGACCTTCAAGGCAAGGTTCTTCTCCGTCTCTTTGTAAAGGCGCTCGCGAATGTGGCGAGAGGTGACGTATTTGCCTTCCTTGCCGAAGAACGGTGAGTTGTTGATGGTGAAGAGCATGCTCATGGTGGGCTCATCGACCTTGATGGGTGGCAATGCCTCGGGATTCTCGTAATCAGCCACGGTATCTCCAATTTCAAAGTCTTCCAAACCCATCAGTGCCACGATGTCGCCAGCCTGGACGGGCTTTTTGGTGCGTTCCTTGCCCAATCCTTCGAAAGTGTAAAGCTCTTTGATAGTCGACTTGACTACGCTGCCGTCGTGTTTCACCAATGACACGTTCTGTCCGGCTTGCAGGGTGCCGCGTTTCAGACGGCCCACAGCGATACGTCCCACGTAGGAGCTGTAGTCCAACGAGGTGATGAGCATCTGCGGAGTGCCTTCTTCGAACTTGGCTTCGGGGATGGTCTCGATGATGGTGTCAAGCAGGTAGGAAACGTCGCTGGTCACGTTGTTGGGATCGTCGGACATCCAGCCTTGTTTTGAGGAGCCGTAAACCGTTGGAAAGTCGAGCTGGTCCTCGCTGGCACCAAGGTTGAACATCAGGTCGAACACGGCTTCCTGAACCTCGTCGGGACGGCAGTTGGGCTTGTCCACCTTGTTGATCACCACGATGGGCTTCAACTTCAACTCAATGGCCTTTTGCAAGACGAAACGGGTCTGTGGCATGGGACCTTCAAAGGCATCGACGAGCAGCAGTACGCCGTCAGCCATGTTGAGCACACGCTCCACCTCGCCACCGAAGTCGGCGTGGCCGGGAGTGTCGATAATGTTGATCTTCACGTCCTTGTAACGGACGGAAACGTTTTTCGAAAGAATGGTGATGCCGCGCTCGCGTTCCAAGTCGTTGTTGTCAAGGATGAGCTCCCCCGGAGCTTCGTCTGATTCCTTGAACAGTTTGGATTGGTAGAGGATACGGTCCACGAGAGTTGTCTTACCGTGGTCAACGTGAGCGATGATAGCTATGTTTCTAATACTCTGCATTTTGTATTGATTACTCCTATTTATATTTTAAGGGGACAAAAATAATAAAAAAACTGATTTTTCAAAAAAATCTTGCCATGTTGATTTTTCTTCTTATCTTTGGAGAAATTTTTTCACGAGTATATGAGTAGGCTCACGCGATCGGTGTTGATGAAGTATTGGGGTTATCCGTCGTTTCGTCCTTTGCAGGAGGATATTGTGGATGCTGTGGTTGCCGGCCGTGACACATTGGCGTTGTTGCCTACAGGTGGAGGCAAGTCCATCTGTTTCCAAGTACCTGCCATGGCCATGGAGGGCGTGTGTATCGTGGTGACGCCACTCATCGCCTTGATGAAGGACCAAGTGGCGCATTTGGTGGCCAAGGGGATTCCAGCTTCGGCGATCTATACGGGCATGCATCCTGATCAGGTGGCCTTGACCTATAACCAAGCGGTGTTCGGACGGCTGAAATTCCTTTACGTCTCGCCGGAGCGTTTACAGACGGAGCAGTTTCTGGAAGCCATCAAACGGATGAAAGTCAACTTGTTGGCAGTGGATGAGTCGCACTGCATCTCGCAATGGGGCTACGATTTCCGTCCGCCGTACTTGAAGATCGCTGAGATCCGACCGTATATCCCCAAGACCCCGGTGTTGGCATTGACGGCTACAGCCACAGCCAAGGTGGTGGAAGACATCCAGTTCCGTTTGGGCTTCAAGCAGCGCAACGTCTTTCAAAGCAGTTTTGAGCGTAAGAATGTCACGTATAATGTGTATCACGAGCCCGACAAGTTCGGGGTGCTTTTCCGCAAGCTTCAAGCCTTGAATGAGGGCAGCGCCATCGTGTATGTCCGCAACCGTAAGAAGACGCAGGTCATTGCCGAATGGCTGCAATCCGTGGGCATCTCAGCCACGTTCTATCATGCTGGATTGGACTCCAAGACGCGCGATGAACGCCAGGATTTATGGATGAAAGGCATAGTTAAGGTGATGGCGGCGACCAACGCTTTCGGCATGGGCATCGACAAACCTGACGTTCGTTTGGTGATCCACATGGATTTGCCTGATAGCATCGAGGCCTATTTCCAGGAGGCTGGACGTGCAGGCCGTGACCTGAAACCCGCCGAGGCATTCCTGTTGGTCTCCAGCGCCGATATCAAGCAACTTGAGGATAACCTACAGCAGTCGTTCCCAGCTATGGATAGGATTAAGTTGATCTACCGGACCTTGGGAAATTATTTGCAGATTCCGATTGGGGCGGGGAAAGGGGAGATGTATCCTTTCGTCATGGCCGATTTTGCCAAGTCATACGGATTCAGTGTCATGGAGGTGTTTAGCACCTTGAAAATCCTTGAAAAAGAAGGACTGTTGGCACTTTCGGAGAGTTTTGAAGAGCCGTCGAAAGTGTGGATCAAAGCACCGAGGGAGGATCTGTATCGGTTCCAAGTGGCTTTCCCGGCGTTTGACAATCTCGTAAAATACATGTTACGCAATATGCCGGGCGTGTTGAGCGATTTTGTGAAGTTTGGCGAGGAAACGGCGGCACAGAAGACAGGATTGACCGTGGAGCAGGTAGTCGCTCAGTTGCAAAAGATGGAGCGTTATAACTTCCTAACCTATATTCCCCGAAAGGACAAGCCTCAGATTCAATTGATGACGGAGTTGCTGGACACGAAGTACTTTACGTTGTCGAACGAGAATTACGCGGATCGCAAACGCGATGCCGCCGAGCGGGTGAAGGCTGTGGTTGATTTCGTGAACAATGACCAAGAATGCCGTAGCATACAGCTGCTCCGCTATTTTAACGAGGACAGCGACAAGGCTTGTGGGCGTTGCGATGTTTGTGTCAGTCACACTGATCGTACGATGGCTAACCATGAATATGACGCCATCAGCCAAAGTATTATGGCCTTGCTACGTGTCAAGCCAATGCCAATTTCCGAGGTGCTGGCTTCGTGTCAGGATTTCGAAGAGGAGGAAGTCGTTGAAGCCCTCCGTTGGATGATTGACGGAGGAATTGTCGTGAAGAATGACGATGACGTTTTACGATGGGCATAAAAAAAGTAGGGGCGCATCACTGCGACCCTACTCATTGTTGGTAAAATCCTGAAAATTACTTCAGAATGTTAGCAGCTGCTTTGAATTTGACAACCTTCTTGGCAGCAATCTTGATAGCCTTGCCAGTTCTTGGGTTGTGACCCTTTCTTGCAGGACGAGTGGCGGTGGCGAGGGTGCCGAAGCCAACGAGAGCGATCTTGCCGCCCTTCTTCAGTTCTGCCTTGGCAACAGCGATGGTTGCGTCAAGAGCTTTCTTGGTGTCAACTTTGGTCATGCCGGCTTTTGCAGCAATGGCATCGATTAATTCAGCTTTATTCATGTTAGTAGATTTAAAGGTTAGTAATGATTTTTACCGTCACAAAGATAGTGTAAAAATCTAATTTGCAAGCATTTTTGCGCTTTTTTTCAGATTTTTTTTGTGATTTTTGAAATTTTGTGTAGTAAAAACTTCAAATTTCGGCTTTCCAGCTGCCCAAAAAGCGGAATCCCCTTAAGAATTCGCTGATACTCATGGCTTTTTTACCCGCCTGTTGGAGCATGGTCAGATGGATAAAACCATCGTTGACGGCAATTTTTAAGTCGTTTTTATTGTCGGTGATGACGGTGCCGGGTTGAGCAGAAGGTTGGGCCAATTCCATTTCGGTCTTAAAGACTTTCAAATCTACCGTTTCACCGCTGTCTGACTTCAGGCAGGTGTGTGCTGCCGGATAAGGCGAAAGCCCTCTGATGTGGTCGTAAACGGTTTTGCAGTCTTGGTTCCATCGGATGTAACAAAAATCCTTGAAGATTTTTGGAGCGTCCTTTAAAACGGCTCCGGTGGCAAGTTCCTCTTGGGTTATCGGCTGGATGTCGTTGTTTTCGATTTTCTTGATGGTTTCAACCACCAGTTTGTTGCCGAGAAGCATTAACTCGTCATGGAGTTCTCCTGCGGTCTCATCGGGCCGAATGGCCACGCTTTCACGCATGATGACCTTGCCTTTGTCGATTTCTTCATTGAGGAAGAAAGTGGTCAGACCGGTCTCAGTTTCTCCATTGATGATGGCGTGGTTGATGGGGGCTGCGCCACGGTATTGGGGTAGGAGTGAGGCGTGAAGGTTGAAAGTGCCCAGTGGAGGCATTTTCCAAACCACTTCAGGCAGCATCCTAAAGGCGACCACGATGAACAGGTCGGCATGGTAGGATTCAAGGGCCTTGAGAAAAACCGGGTCTTTGAGCTTTTCAGGCTGTAGCAAGGGCAGCTGATGCTCAAGGGCGGTTTTCTTTACGTCTGAAAACTGGATTTTCTTGCCACGTCCGGCCGGTTTGTCGGGCATAGTAACAACAGCCGCCACCTCATAACCGGCATTTAGAATGGCTTCCAGTTGTGAGGCAGCGAACTCAGGTGTCCCGAAATAAACGAGGCGCATTATTTCAGCTTCTCTTCCATGTTAGCAATGTTCTTGCTAACTTCGTAAGCTTCGTTGCTCAATGGATAGTCGGCCTTGAGGGCTTTGTAGCACTTCAGGGCGGCGGCATAGTTGCCCATGATTTCGTAGGTCATGGCAGCCTTGTTGAGGAACAATGGGCCGGTGAATTCGTTCTTTGACTTGTTGGCAGCCTTCTCGTAGTAAGAGACAGCGCTGTTCATGTCGCCGAGTTCCATGTAGCAGTCACCGATGGCACCCAAAGCCATAGGAGCGAGGATGTCGTCATTGCCGTTGAACTTCTTCAGGTACTCAATGGCCTCTTCGTAATGACCCAGCTTCATGTTGCTGATGCCAGCGTAATAAGCGGCCAGCTTACCGGTCTTGGTGCTGCTGTAAGAGTCGTACACTTCGGTGAAGCCCATGTAGTTGCCGTCGCCGACGAGGGCCTCTTCGAACATCTCTTTTTCAAAATATTTCTGAGCGGTGAAGATTTCTTTGCTCGCATTGGCGTTCTTCTTGTCGTTCATTGCCTTGATACCCCAGATGGCGCCTGCGATGACGAGGACAGCGATGATGATGCCGTAAATGAGCTTTTGATGCTCTTCAATCCAAAGTTCGGTTTTGCTTAATGCGGATTCGACGTTTTCCAGTCTTTCTTCGCCTTTGACTTCTTGTTCTTTCTTAGTAGCCATATCTATTCAATGTTAATATAATTCAAAATTTTTCGGACTGCAAAAATAGGAAATTCTATGTTTGTATCAACAAAAAACCTATTTTTTTTATTTTTGCAAACCAAATCATTCGACATGACCCCAAGAGACCAGGCTTATCTTGATTTTTTGTACCAGTTCATCACCGATGAACGCAAGGAACGTTTCGAAGAGGTGTTGGCTTATCGCACAAGGCATATTACAGTGGTGTTGGAGGATATCTTTCAGCCGCACAATGCCAGCGCCGTATTACGCAGTTGCGATCTTACAGGCATTCAGGATATCCACATCGTTGAGAACAACTACACCTTTGACATTAATCCCGATGTGGTGATGGGCAGCACCAAGTGGCTCGACATCCATCGCTATAACGAATTGGAATTCAATACGCCTATCGCCATTAATCGGCTGAAGGAACAGGGGTACCAAATTGTGGCCACCTGTCCGCATCGCGACGACTTTACCCCTGAGGCGTTGCCTTTGGACAAGCCCATTGCCTTGGTATTTGGCACGGAGAAGACGGGAATCACCGATTATGTGATGGATCATGCCGACCGTTTTATCCGCATCCCGATGTTTGGATTTACGGAAAGCTACAACATTAGCGTATCGGCGGCGCTATTGGTCTATACCTTGACGCATCGACTCCATGACCTTCAAGATGTGGATTGGCATCTCAGCGAAGATGAAAAACAAATGGTGCGCCTCGAATGGTCGCGACGCACCTTGAATCGGATTAGGCAATACGAAAGGAAGTTCAAGGAACTCCATCCGGAATTCTAACTTTTCCCAATCCAGCACCACAGCCTCCACATCAGCCAGCCCCATGCGAAGAAAAAGACGTAGAACACCCATTTAGGCACCGAGGTCTGATAGGCATCCTCGTTGACGATCTCGTTGTATTGCTCGGTAGGGATGTCCGCATAATAATAAGCTCCCGCGCCAAAGTCGTAGCCGTTGACGAGGCCGAGGCGGTTGGCCATGATCCAGCCGGCCAAAAACAAAGTGATTACCACCACGATGATGGTAATCACTTTGAATATTTTGTGGTTTTTGTTCCTCATTTGAACAGGTCCAGATTCGGTACTTCGAAGAAGACGCCTGAGAGGAGGACCCACACGGCAAACAAGGTGAGGAGGATGTTAAACGCCTGACCCACAATGTAAAGCCAGAGCACCTTGCCGCCCTGCATCTGCTTGAAAAGGGTCTTGAAGTTGGTGTCCAAGCCGATGCTCGTGAAGGCCAATACGAAAGCCCAATTCTTGTATTGGTCGAGGACGCCGTTGATGGCCTTGACGTCGCCGCCGAGAGGCTTGATGACGAAAGAAGCGATCAATGAGGCCACGAAGAAACCGATGATGAACTTCGGGAAACGGGTCCAGATTTCACCAGCGCCGACTTTGCTGTCTCCGGTCTTGTCAACTTTAGTGGCGAAGAAGATGGCCACGAAGAAAGCGATGAAACCGATGAGGATGTTTTGGATTATTTTAACCAAAGAGGCCACTTGCTCGGCTTCTTCACCAAGGGCACTGCCTGCCAACACCACAGCACCGGTGGAGTCCACCGTGCCGCCGATGAGGGCACCGCCCATCATCTGGTTCATGCCGCAAGCGCGGATAATCATGGGCTCGAAAACCATCATGAGGATGGTGAAGATAATGGAAATGCTGATGGCCAACGAAAGGTCTTCCTTTTTGGCCTTGGCAGCTGCACCCGTGGCGATGGCAGCACTGGTGCCGCACACCGAGGTGGCCGAAGCCAACGTGATGACCAAAGGCTTGTTGTTGATTTTCAGCACCTTGGTGCCGAACCACCACATGAAGATGATGACGATGGGTGTCACAATCCAAGCAATGCCGAGGCCATAGAGGCCGAATTTGGCGATGTTGGAAAACAGTACCGAGAAACCCATGATAACCAAGCCCGTCTTGATGTAAAACTCCGTGCGGATAGCGGGTTTAAGCCATTCAGGCGTGCCTACGGTGTTGGAGATGAGCAGGCCGATAAGCAAGGCCCAGAAAGCCCATTCGAGGTACATTTTGAGGGTGTATTCGGCGCTTATCATTCTGACTACGATGCAGATGACGAACAGCACGATGTAGGCAGGAATAAATTTGGCAATCTTCTCGCCTTGCAGCTTGATGCCGATGCCGAACAAGATGCCGAGCACGAGGAAGGTGCGGAGCAGTTTGCCCCAGAAAGCACCGGTGAATTGTGCAGCCAGGCTTGCCTTTTCCTCAACATTCTCCCACCAATGCCATGTGCCGAACTTGGCAGCGGAGAAATCAAAACTATCCGTAAGGACAGCGATGCAAGCCACGGCGATGACGATGAAGCCGATCCACACGGCTAGCCAGTCCTCTTTTTTCCAGAGATTTGATGCGTTTTTCATGTTGATTAGAATTTATAGCTGAGGATGGCGACGATACGGTTTGAGTTGATGCCGGTTTGAGGCCTGATCAGTGAGTAGTCGAGTTTGAAGTTCACTGACTTCACAGGCCAGTAGTTAATGCCGACGGTGTAATAGTCGGTGGCGAAACCGTCATTCATGAACTGCTCATAACGGAGAACGGGCATCAGCTTCTGGCTGTTGTCCTTGCCGAAGTGGAAATAGTAACCGGCCACAGCATAAAAGCCTCTGCTATAGAAGGATTCTTCGCTGACATTCATGGAATAGCCAGCGTGGTTGCCCCAAGTATAGTCGTTGTAGCCCGTGGTGCCTTCGATGTATTCACCGCGAATCACGAGGTCGCCGTCGTTGTACTGCAAGCCGGCGCTCCAACGGTCACGAACACCAGTGTTGATGGTGTCCTTGAAGTAATAACCATGGTAATAGGAAGCAGTTAAGGTGAGGGCTTTCAGCATGGGATGAATTTCCAGGCGCCCCACGATGTCCTTGCGGTTGTTGTTGTCAAGGCCTTTCTCGTTCTTTTTGAAGTTGATAGGGCCGTTGCCGTTGAACACGCCGATGCTATAGTTGACGATGAAGAAATCCTTGCCTTTTACCTTGAACAAATCGCCGCTGGCCATCACGCCGATGTCACGGCCCAAGCCGCCAACACCGCAAACGTCAGAATATCCAACGAGTTTCTGGATGCTCTCACCGTAGTCGAAGATCTCGAGGTTGAGAGGGTTGATGGGGTTTTCAAGCGTGAAAGGAAGCTTGAACTGACCGAATTGGATGGCAAATTCGTTGCAGGGTTTATACTTAATGTAGGCATCAACCAGCATGGGTGAGTTAATGAAGTCGCCCTGGATCTTGTAGGAGAGGGATTTGGTGAACTTGCCGTCTACTGACAGACGGACACGGCGTATACGCAGCGTGTTGTCTTCGAGTTTGCCTTCATTGTCAAGGTTGGCTTGATAAAGACCTTGTACAAAGCCCGAAATCTTCGGACCTTCTTGGGCATGGATGCCCATTGGGAACAAAAGGGCAATAATCCCAATGATTAATAGGAAATTACGTTTCATAATGATAATACAGTTTAGTTGTTTTCAATATTTACCCGGCAAAAATAGTAAAAATATTGATAGTATATACTTTGATAGTAAATATATTTACTAATTATTGGAAGACAGAAACCAAAAGATAGAAGACAGAAGTAAGAAGGATCAGTGATTCACGTGCTTTTTGATCTCGTCGAAAGAGATCTTGAACCACTCGGTATAGGACTCCGGATGGGCTTTCATGTCGTCGGTAATGTCATCAAGGCTCATGTATTTCCACGATTCCACCTCATCGGTGTTGATGATCGGGGTGGTGTCGCTATGACCGAACCACACGTGGTCGAATTCGTGCTCGGTGAGTCCGAGACCGACGGGAGCCTTATATATAAAGGTGAAGACTTCGTGCATGTCACAGGTCATTCCCATCTCTTCCTGAAGTCGGCGTGCGGTGGCTTCCTCCAGGGTTTCGCCCTGTCGGGGATGGCTGCAGCAGGTGTTGGTCCACAGGCCAGGGGAGTGGTACTTCGACAAGGCTCGCTGCTGGAGCAGCAGCTCGCCTTTGCTGTTGAAGATAAAGATGGAGAAGGCACGGTGGAGCCTCGGCACGATGTGGGCGGCCATCTTCTCCATGATGCCAATCTGGGTATCTTTTTCGTCGACTAAGACTACGTGCTCCATCATACGTTGAATCTGATGTTAAGAATGTCGCCGTCCTGAACGACGTAAGTCTTGCCTTCCACGCGGAACTTGCCGGCTTCCTTCACGGCGGCTTCGCTGCCGTACTTCAGGAAGTCCTCGGTGCTCATCACCTCGGCGCGGATGAATCCGCGCTGCAAGTCGCTGTGGATGGCGCCTGCGGCGATGGGGGCGGTGTCGCCCACATGGATGGTCCAGGCACGGGTCTCATCAGGGCCGGTGGTGAAGAATGAGTGGAGGTTCAAGGTGTGATAAGCCGTGCGCACCAACTTGTTGACACCAGGCTCGCTCAGTCCGGCGTCTTCCATGAAGAGCTGTCGGTCATCGGCATCCAACTCGGCAATCTCAGCCTCGAGCTTGCCGGCGATGATCAGCATGTCCTGGCCATCCTTCAAGGCGGCCTTCACAGCTTCGGAATACTTGTTGCCCGTAGTGGCGGAGGCATCATCGACATTGCACACGTAGATGATGGGTTTGGCGGTGAGCAGTTGAATGTCTTGGATATACTTCTTGTCATCGGGATCCACCTTGGCGTCGCGGGCGTTGCCCATGTTCTCAAGCACTTCCTTGTAAACGCTGAGCACGTCAAAGGCTTTCTTGTTGTCCTTCTCGCCGTTTTTCAGCAGTTTCTGCACACGCTCCAACTTGCGGGTGACCAGGTCGAGGTCGCGCACTTGAAGCTCAAGGTCAACCAGTTCCATGTCGCGGACTGGATCCACACTGCCTTCGCTGTGGGGAATGTTTGGGTCATCGAAGCAGCGCAACACATGGATCAAGGCATCCATGGTCTGCACCTCGGCAAGTAGCTTGTTGCCAACGCCTTGTCCGCCTTTGCTCAAGCCGGGGAGGTCAACGATCTCCACCGTGGCAGGCACGATACGCTTGGAGTGCGAAATGTTGTCGATGAGCTTCAGTCGGTCATCGACGACCTCACACATGCCGATATTGGATTTCGATGCAAAGCCGATTTCGGCTTTAGTATTTGATATACAGTTAAATATGGTGGTTTTGCCTGTGCTCGACAAGCCAATGATTCCACAATTCAGTGCCATAATGAAAAAATTTTTGCAAAGGTATGAAATTAAAACTTATCTCCAGCCCCCCAATCGATTTGATTGGGATCAGGATCCTTGAACTGGGAGTTCTCCTGATGACTGCGGATGTATTTCATGCCGATTTTCCAAAGCTTGACATCGCCCCAGAGGAATAGTCCAAAAATGATGTAACCTAATGCATCAGGGATCTGGTCACTGATCATCAGCAGCCAGTCGAACAGCCCGTGAGCCAACACGGCACCGAACAAGCCGGTCATCAAGTAGCCGAATGTATTGTTCTTGCTGAACTTGGCCAAAGAAAAAAAGTAACCCATGATCACTGCAAACAGGAAGTGTCCGGGAACCGAAAGCAAGGCTCTGACGATGCCAGTGGCAATGCCTCCTTCGAAGACATAAAGGATGTTCTCGACACAGGCGAATCCCAGGCCCACAAAAGTAGCGTAAACGATGCCGTCCATGTATTCGTTGAAGTTGCGGTTCCACCAAATGGTAAGGAAAAGAATGACGAACTTGCTCAATTCTTCAGGAAATCCGGCTTCCAGAAAGGCAGAATAAAACACTGTTTCGGAATAGAAGATGCCGTTGATTAAACTGACTAGCAACAAATCCAGTGGAATGGCGACCATACCTCCGATGAAAGCCCTGATCAAAAGGCCTATAGGTTCTTTTTCATACTTGTCCTGACGATAGATGTAGACCATCAAAATGATCACTGGCAGTACAGATAGCGCTAATAAAATGATACTCATGATAAATCTGTTTTTGCTATTTTTAGGCAAAAATAAGAAATCTTGGTTCGGTTTCGACGAAAAACTCTAATTTTGCAAAAAAAAAGTCATGCAAGAAATGATCCTCATTCTTGACTTTGGCTCTCAGGTGACCCAACTGATCGGCCGTCGCCTCCGCGAGCTGAACGTCTATTGCGAAATCCATCCATACAACAAGGTCCCGGTTATTGGCGACAATGTCAAAGGCGTGATTCTGAGCGGCAGTCCGTTCTCGGTTCGTGACGAGAAGGCCCCATACGTCGATCTGAAGGGTATCAAGGGTAAGTTGCCTCTGCTGGGAATTTGCTATGGCGCCCAGTTCATGGCGCATCACTTCGGTGGCGAGGTCAACGGCTCCATCGCCCGTGAATACGGCCGCGCTATGTTGAAAGTGGTAGACGCGCAGTCGCCGCTGTTTGCCAAAGTGAGCCAAACCAGCCAAGTTTGGATGAGCCATGGGGACACCATAGCGAAGCTTCCGGAAAGGGCTCGTGTCATCGCCTCGACTGACGATGTGGAGAATGCAGCTTACAAGATAGACGGGGAGGAAACTTATGCTGTGCAGTTCCATCCCGAGGTGTTCCACACCAAGGAGGGACCGCAGATTTTGGCCAACTTCGCCTTGGGGATCTGTGGCTGCAAAGGTGATTGGACCCCCGCTTCGTTTGTGGAGAATACCGTGGCCAGCCTGAAGCAACAGTTGGGCAACGACAAGGTGATCTTGGGGCTTTCCGGAGGTGTGGACAGCACTGTCGCGGCGGTCTTGCTCAACAAAGCCATCGGCAAGAACCTGACCTGCATCTTTGTTGACAACGGATTGTTGCGCAAGAACGAGTTTGAGGATGTGCTTGACTCCTACAAAGAGATGGGACTGAATGTCATAGGCGTTCATTCAGGCCACTTGTTCCTTGAAAAGTTGAAAGGCGTTACCGATCCCGAAGCCAAGCGTAAGGCCATCGGCTCAACGTTTATTGACGTGTTCGACGCTGAGGCGCAGAAAATTGAGGGCGCCCGTTGGTTGGCCCAAGGTACCATCTATCCCGATGTCATCGAGAGTGTGAGCGTCAACGGCCCGAGTTGCAAGATCAAGTCGCACCATAATGTGGGTGGACTTCCAGAGAAGATGAACCTGAAGATCGTGGAGCCGCTGCGTACCTTGTTCAAGGATGAAGTGCGTCGTGTGGGCCGTTCCTTGGGCATCAAGCGTGAACTGATCGGCCGCCATCCTTTCCCGGGACCCAGCTTGGGTATCCGCATTTTGGGAGAGGTTACTGAGGAGAAACTCCGCATTTTGCGTGACGCTGACGATATTTTCATCAAAGGATTGAGAAATTGGCCCTGTGAATTGCCGAGCGCCTCGTATCCTAATGAGATGGCTGACAATCTGTATGACAGCATCTGGCAGGCAGGCACCATCCTGCTTCCAGTAAAGTCGGTGGGTGTGATGGGCGACGAACGCAGCTACGAATACACCATTGCCTTGCGTGCGGTGATCTCTACCGACGGTATGACCGCCGATTGGGTGCATCTGCCTTACGATTTCCTTGCCAAAGTATCGAACGACATTATTAATAAGGTAAAGGGAGTCAACCGAGTGTGCTACGACATTTCGTCGAAACCGCCAGCGACCATTGAATGGGAGTGATTTAGTTTAGAGTTGGGAGTTTTATGACAAAGAAACTGTTTATAATAATTCTGGTGCTTCTAGCCGTTGGGCTTCCTATATCGCTTCAAGCCCAGGTGGTGGTGGAACGTTCAACGGAAATCGTCACCATCAGCGGCAAGCAGTATTATATGCACCATGTGAAACGCGGAGAGACGCTGTATAGCCTCTCAAGAGCGTATCATGTGACTGAGGCTGAAATTCTTAAACTGAATCCAGAACTCAACGAACTCGGACTTCAAGCGGACATGGTCATTGGAATCCCACTGGTGATTGCCGAGGAGCCTCAACCGGAGACGCCATCATTGCGGCAACTTCCGATTTCGGAAGATGACGAGATTGGCGATGGCTATATCATCCATACCGCCAAGGAGATTTGGAAAACCAAACGCTTTGTCCATGAATGGGGGGTTGATGAGGATGAATTCAGACGGCTCAATCCATCGGTGGGATCACGCATTTTTATAGGTCAGAAAGTACTGGTTCCCGTACCGGGTGTGCATGCCGGCGACATCATAACCCCTGTCGCTCCCGTGCCGGTTGTGGAGGAGGATACCGTGGTCGTTGAACAGCCCAACACAGGTACTTTTGAGCTTCCTTCCGAAAAACCCATGGAGTGTTATGCATCTTCTGCCAATGCTGACAAAACCTATCGTGTGGCGCTGCTGGTTCCGCTTTATCTCAATGATATCGAGAAACTTGACTTGTCCAAAGAGCGAATTGAAAAAACGAAGAGTTCCCGCGTTTTGAAGTTCCTTCAGTTCTATGAAGGCTTTATGATGGCCGTCGATTCGTTGACGGAGCATTACGGCATGAGGCTGGAGTTGACGGTCATTGATGTTGTTGAGAATGTTGCCGGAGCCCAGGCTGCCGTGGAACAGTTGAGGAACGATCCGGTCGATCTGATCGTCGGCCCGTTCTTCAGCAAGTCGTTTGCCGTGGTTCAAGCGTATGCTTTACAGCATAACATTATGATTGTCAATCCGATGTCGGAACGTGAAAGCATTCTGACGGAAGCACCCAATGTGGTGAAACTGAAACCCAATGTTCAAGCGATGGCTTCTGAACTCGCCACGATGCTCAGAATGCAGTATCCTAAGGCCAAGGTGACTTTGCTTGTCGAAGATAGCCAAAGCGACAGTGCCGTGGTGAATGTGTTGGAGCGTACCCTGAGAGCGACTGTGGCGTCAGAAGTGCAATTGTCGAACGCCGAGATGCTTGAGATGATTGCCATGGAAAGCCGTCGTCGTAATTTGGGAAAGAAGATGCTCTCTACCTTGGAGGTTGAGGGTCAGATTTTCTCTACCAAAGCTTTGGAGGAACGTCCTGATGGCATGATCTATTTTGAGAATCCCATGCGTTGCCTTTCATCGTCCGAGAGTGATATCAGCTCGTTTAAGAATGGTCTTTCGTCTGCACGTGAAAATGTGCTTGTAGCCTACGGTAAAGATATTGTTTTTGCTACAACAATATTGAATAATGTTAATAAATCAACGCAAAAATACCCCATCACATTGATAGGACTGCCGAATTGGTCGGAATTTGACAACCTGCTGGTAGAGAATCTATTGAACATGAACGCAGTGTATTTCGATGACCATTTCGTGGATTACAATGATTCGATAGTCCTGAAATTCGTGGGTGATTTTCGAGAGAAATACGAATGTGATCCCATGTCATACGCCTTTGAGGGCTTTGATGTAGGTTGGTATTTTTTGAACGCCTTGAGGCAGTTTGGTCCGCATGCGATGGATTGCCTGCCATATTATCATTTGCCATTGCTCAGCACCCGTTATCATTTTGGCAAGAACAGGTATGACAGCGGGCTTGAAAATCAGTATTGGAATATTTATCAGTACGATAATCAATCGATTGAATTGAAACCGATCCGGCTGTATTCTGATGAGGAGGAATGAGATGAAAACAAGTAGGGTAGTGCTATGGATCGCAATGCTTGTCGGCATTGCTTCATGTGATAACTCAGTTACCGTTAAAAAAGACTATTGGGACAATGGCAACCTGAAGTCGGAATTGCGTTATGAGGATGGTAATCTGAACGGTGTATGCAGATGGTATCAGATGAGTGGGAAGCCTCAAATGGAGGTGACTTACAAGAATAACAAAATGCATGGTTTGTCACGCCGTTGGCACGAGAATGGCAACCTTATGGAGGAGTCGTGGTATAAGGACGGCGTCCAGGACAGCGTCAGCCGGATTTACTCGCTGAGCGGTATTTTGATTGAGGAAACGTATTACGTTGACGGTGAGCTGAATGGCGAGCTCAAGCGTTGGTATGACAATGGGCAGGTCTATCAGGAAGGTCAGTATGTCAATGGCATGATGGATGGCAGTTGGCTG
Source organism: uncultured Bacteroidales bacterium (assembly GCA_947302205.1). Lineage (GTDB taxonomy): Bacteria > Bacteroidota > Bacteroidia > Bacteroidales > F082 > Limimorpha. The sequence goes on along the minus strand of CAMYVD010000039.1, from coordinate 683 downwards.
GTTTTTTATTCCGATGGCAATCTGGCAGCCAAGGCCGACTTCGACAAAGGTACCGGTGTCCAGACGAGTTATGCCAGTTCCGGTTACAAGTGTTTGGTTACGAATTATGTTGATAATCAGAAACATGGAAAGGAAACCTATTACAATCCTGATGGTGCTGTGACACGCATTGCGGTGTACGATCAAGGCGAATGGATAGGGGATGAGTTTTAGGGTAAAAATATTTTTACTTTAATTACGTTTATTGAATTTAAAGTGCTACCTTTGCACCGAAAAACAGAAAGAAAACATTCATTTTTTAATAAAACCTTTTAATAATCAAGTTACTAAAATGAAAGTAAATGAAATCATGACCGCTCTGGAGGCCAAACATCCAGGCGAAAAAGAGTATTTACAGGCAGTACGCGAAGTGCTCGAATCAATCGAAGAAGTTTACAACCAGCATCCTGAGTTCGAGAAGGCTAAGATCGTCGAAAGACTTGTTGAACCCGATCGTATCTTCACATTCCGTGTGACTTGGGTTGACCGCAATGGTGAAGTTCAGACCAACCTGGGCTACCGCGTTCAGTACAACGCCGCTCTCGGCGCTTACAAAGGCGGCTTGCGTTTCCACAAGGCTGTGAACGTTTCCATGCTGAAGTTCTTGGGCTTCGAGCAGATCTTCAAGAACTCTCTGACCAACC
>CAMYVD010000038.1 GCA_947302205.1 uncultured Bacteroidales bacterium | reverse complement strand
TTGAATTGTTCCGACTCGTATTCCGAATAGTTCATCTGACGGCAGATGTTGATCAAGCCTTTGAAATAGGTCATGCATTCCTCGAAGTTTTCGAACTTGAAGCTGCGGTCGCAAATCTCAATCATCATGTCAAGCATGAACTTCTGGCGTTCGAGCGGAGAGCAACCGTCGATGTTGTCGAAAGCATCTTGCTGCAGGATCACATAGTCGATCAGTTCCGACTTCCAATACTGCTCATGATAGGACATCGGCACGCCGTCGTCGCCCAAGATGTTGATTTGCTCGTAAGCGTCCTTACCCTTGCGGATGATGTATTTCGTCTTGGTGACTTTGTCCACCCAACCCTTCTCGATCTTCTCGTCCAGATACTCGATGATTTCAGGATATTCAAGGTATTTCGAATAGGAATCCACGGGATCCACAGCGGGATAACGCTTCTTGTCGGCACGGTTCTGCGAGAGGCCATAGAAGCAACGCGCGGCTTTCTTGGTGGATTCAGTGACGGGTTCCTTCAGGTTACCGCCAGCGGGCGATACCGTTCCGATGAAGGTGATGGAACCTGACTGGCCGTTGTTGAGTTTCACATAACCCGCACGGGCGTAGAAGTTGGAGATAATGGCTGAAAGGTCCATCGGGAAGCCGTCCTGACCGGGCAACTCCTCCAAACGGTTACTCATCTCACGCAAGGCCTGTGCCCAACGCGAGGTGGAGTCGGCCAGCAACAGCACCTTCATACCCATGGCGCGGTAGTACTCGCCGAGGGTCATGGCCGTGTAGACCGAAGCCTCACGGGCTGCGACCGGCATGTTGGAAGTGTTGCAGATGATAATGGTACGTTCCATCAGGCTGCGACCCGTGTGTTTATCTTTCAATTCAGGGAACTCAGTGAAGATTTCCACGACCTCGTTGGCACGCTCACCGCAAGCCGCCATGATGATGATGTCGGCATCGGCTTGCTCAGCCAAAGCGTGTTGCAGCACGGTCTTACCGCATCCGAAAGGTCCTGGGATGAAGCCTGTGCCGCCTTCGGCGATGGGATTCAGCGTGTCGATGGTACGCACACCCGTTTCCATGACTTTAAAAGGACGTGGCTTTTCGACATAACCGCCCACAGCCACCTTCACGGGCCACTTCTGCATCATGTTTACCTTAACCTCCTCGCCTTCCGCATTGGTCAGCGTGGCAATGGTATCGGTAATCTTATACTGTCCAGCGGCGGCCACACTTTTTACGGTGTACGTGCCCTTGAAGTTGAACGGCACCATGATTTTATGAGGCAGCCAGCCTTCCTTGACTTCACCCAGCCAGTCGGCGGCAACGACCTGTTGTCCCGCTTGGGCAAGAGGCGTGAAGTCCCAAAGTTTTTCTTCATCAAGGGCCTTAGTGTATTCACCACGTTTCAAGAACACGCCTTCCATGGTGGCAAGGTTGTTCTGCAAGCCGTCGAAATTGCTCGAAAGCAGACCAGGTCCCAAGGTCACCTCAAGCATGTAGCCTTGGAATTCCACCGGGTCGCCAATCTGAAGTCCACGGGTGCTTTCAAACACCTGGACCGAGGCCTTGTTCCCGTTCACCTTGATGACCTCAGCCATCAACTTGACACCTTGCAAGTCGATGAAGCAGATTTCATTCTGTGACACAGGACCGTCCACCTCGACGGTGACCAGGTTTGCAATGATTCCTGTAACTTTTCCTGTTGTTTTCATATATTTTCTTGTTTATTATTTCTGATTTCTTCCACCAGTTTCCTGAACATCTCCTGTCCCTTGACGGGGTCGAGTTCAGCCCAACGCTGTACGGTTTTCGCTTTCACCATAAAAGCCAGGATGGCGTTCATGTTGAAGTAATCCAGACGTGCGAAGTCGGATGCCTTCTCCCATTTCAACTCATCCATCTTCTGCTCACGCTGCACAAAGTCGGCATCGGCCAGGATCTCCAGGATCTGTTTTTCCTCTTCAAAGTCGGCCTCAGGCAGCTCCACGAGGTAGCTGTCGCCTTGTTTGCCGAGACGTTTGGCCAGATATTGCACCTTGAGGTTACGCAGGCGTCCGTCGAAGTCGAAGTACTCACGGATGAAGCGGTTTTTGCTCTCGGCGGCCTTGGCATAAAATTCGGCGCCGAGGGTATTCTCGTCGAAGCCTTCTTCCATGAGTTCGACCAGTTGCTGATCCTTCTCGGAAAGCAGTTCCATGATGCCTTCCTTGACGGCGCCATAGTCGAAGCCCGTATTCTCGAAGCCCGAGGTCAGTTCCGGCAGGCCGGCCACGATATAGACGTAGTTATCCATCAGCCGAAGAGGATTTTCTTGGTGGCGGGACGCAGGTAGTTGGCGATGAGTTGGGTAAACTCTTCGTCGGTGAACTGGAGCATGTAGCCTCCCTCGCGCGGAGCAATCTTGAATCCGCCATTCATCTTCTTGGAATAGTCCACTCTGACTTCACCCTTAAACTGGTTGGCGATTTCGTTTTGCACGAAAGGCTCCAGTTGGGCTTTCATCGATTCGGGCAGGATAAGGTCAAGCGCCACGGGGCTGGCGTTTTGGGGATTGAAGGCCTTCACCACATTGGCAATCAATTCTTTCACGAATTCGGCGTTGGTCATATTGGCTTTCACGCCATCGGTGGCAGCCTTGCTCACCAGCAACTGTTCGATTTCCTGTTTTGTTGCGGCAATGCTTTGGCTCGCGGCCATCTTCACGTCAGCGTTCACCTTGGTCTTCAGCTCTTCAGCTTCCTTGTTGGCTTGGGCGATGATGCGTTCCGCTTCAGCATTAGCTTGAGCGACAATGGCGTCAGCCTCGGCATGGGCTTTCTGCAGCAGCTCCTCACCTTCCTGTTTACCTTTGGAAAGGCCCTCGTTATAGAGCCTGTTGGTTAATTCTTGAAGTTTGTCTTGCATACTATCTTTGTTTATACCTAATTTCGAATTGGGTGCAAAGATAATGTTTTCCAGCAATTTTACCTAATTAAAAATAAATTTTTGGAAATTGGTAAAAACACGTACCTTTGCAGCCTTTTTGAACACGATTATTAATTTTATAGAAACCCATACATTATGTTTAAGAAATCTTTACTTGCAACCTTGCTATTGGCACTGCTCATGCCATATACCCTGAAAGCTTATACGCTCACTGTTGGTGATCAAACAACGCAGGATGAATATATCCCTGTTTACGGTGATCATACCGACATGATACAACACAATCAAATGCTTTACCCTGCCGCAAGCCTTGCTTCCATGATTGGACAAGACATTACAGAAATGGTGTTTTATATCCAATCTTGGGGCGCCGATCCATATTCGGGCGATGGCCTTCCAGGAGATTGGATTGTCTCATTTGGAGAAACCGTAGCAACAACACTCACTGGACTTGATAACACAACCACTCTCACTCAGGTTTATTCAGGTGCCATGACATTTGATAGCGGTCACACCACCATGACTATTACTTTTGACAACAGCTACACTTATAATGGCGGCAATCTCCTTGTGGATTTCAATCACACGACTCCAGCAAGCCATAGGCATATTTTCTTCTACGGCACTGCGGCTACCGGCGCTGCCGTTTATAAGCTTGGGGCATCCGGAAACGTAAACATAAAAGATTTCTTACCAAAAACCACTTTCACCTATGGAACTCCCACTTGTCCGAAGCCAACACTAAACGAAATTGCAGATGAAGACATCGAAGCCACATCGGCAACCATCAGATGGGTTGCGAACGGCGAAGGACAGACCCTGTTCGACATTTATTACTCAACAACGAATACCGCTCCAACTGAACTGACGACACCATCTTACAGCAATGTGACCGGAACATCAAAGGAAATAACCGGTCTCATTCCCGCCACGACCTACTATGTTTGGTTACGCGGCAACTGCGGCACGGCCCAAGATCCTGACATCAGTGGAGGTTGGACGGCAGCCAAATCATTTAAGACGGATTGTGGTGCCATTCCGGTAGGCTATTCTTGTGGATTTGAAGGACCAAACACAGGGGGGACAACTTCCTACCCACTCCCTGATTGTTGGACCAGAATACCCAGTAACGCCAATTATCCTTACTGTTCTACATACGGCTATAATAACACCGGTTCTCATTGCCTTTATTTTTACGGGAGCACTGAGTATTATGCCGTTTTACCCGAAATTGAAGGGGGTGTGAACGGCAAGAGGCTCTCCTACTACGAGCGAGGTGCCTATTCCTACTCTATCGGCTATATGACCGATCCCACCGATGCTTCCACTTTCGTTGCGGTTGCTACAAAAACGGGAGCCTCCTCTTATCCATCAACCCCCTATACGGTTGATTTCGGTGAATATGCCGGCAATCCTCGTTTCATTGCCATAAAAGCCAACTCAACCTCAAGCGTGTATTTTGATGACATCACCTTGAGCAATGCTCCATCCTGCCTTGCACCAACCATGAACGGAGCGGCCACAGCTATTGGGACCCAGGCTGCAACACTCAGTTGGACCGCCTGTAAAGTGGGGCAAACCCATTGGGATGTGTACTATAGCACCAGCAGCGACGCTCCGACTGCGTCCACGGCACCGAATGTGGAATACACCACAGACAATCCATGTACAATAACCGGACTTACCCCCGCAACAACTTATTATGCTTGGGTACGCGGCAACTGCGGGACCGTAGGTGAGCCTGAGTACTCTGATTGGAGCGATTCCTACTGTCGATTCACTACTGACTGTGGCACCAAAGACATACCCTATCCAGAATATTTCGACACCTACAATGGCGTTTCTTCCAGCACGACCCCTCTTTTGTCTTATCCCGAAGACCCGCTGCCTACATGTTGGAGTTTCTTGAACCGCAGTACCAGCACTTCCACTTATCCCCTGGTGTTCCTCACCTCATACTCCAACTATGTTGTCTCAGGAAAGAGCCTGTTCTTCAAATCAAGCAAATCGACACCGATCTACGCCATACTTCCGGAATTCTCTGATGAAATCTCAACACTGCAACTTACTTTCAAGTATCGCAACGAAGGAACAACCGCTGGCAATGGCACCCTTTACGTCGGCTATCTGACTGACAAAACAGATACCAGCACTTTTGACACGCTTTACATCTGCCCTAAAACCTCCTCATTTACTGAGGTTGGCCCGATCTATTTCAAGAATGCGCCAGCAGGAAGTTACATTGCTTTCAAATACGGAGGTGGTACAAACGACAATTATTATCTAAGCATTGACAACGTGGATGTCACCGAAGCTCCATCTTGCTTCCCTATTGAGACACTCAATGCCACAACCACACCTGGACAAGGCACGAAGGCCACTTTGAATTGGACCAAAGGCAATGAGGAAGACGCATGGATACTGCAATACGCTACCAACAGCACCTTTACCGAAGGCTTGGTGGAAGTCACAACTGGATTTACGACTTCAGGCAACAACATTTCTTACCTTGCCACCGGCCTCACCACCGAAACCACCTACTACGCTCGCGTGAAAGCCAATTGTGGCGGCTCCACCAGCGAATGGAGCGCTACGGTTAGCTTTACCCCCAGCAACTATTTGGATCTTATCTACAACAGCACTGCGAGTACCTCTAATAGCAACATACCTTTCAACGGATCCTACACCACCAATGCCACCAACCAAAGCCAGTTCATTATTCCAGCCTCAGGTCTTGTGGAAGTGGCTGGCGGCAACATCAGAAGCATCACCTACCACACTAACAGCTCCAGTACTACCAATTGGGGTGGTGCCATCTTCGATGTATATATGGCCGAAGTGGAACAAGATGTCTATAGCACAACCGCCTTTGTCGACTGGGCAACCTTAGGCACCCCCGTCTATACAGGTACCGTTTCGCTCAGCAACCGGCAGATGACCATTGTTTTCAATAATGATTTCGATTATGCCGGCGGCAATTTATTGATTGGATTCAAAATCAATACCCCTGGAACATCAAACACATCCGTTAACTGGACTTCAGAGTACGATAATTCCGCCTATACACAGATACAACAATATGGCAGCTACTCTGCAAGCCGTTCTTACTATCAACCCAAAGTCACACTTAACTACAAGCCTACACCTTTCCCAGGAGTGGCAACCATCAACCAAGGCATCACCACGGCCACTACGGTTGAATTCTCTTGGATCGTCCCCAATGAAAATGTAACAGGCTACAAATACCAGTACAAACTTACTTCGGCTAACGAATGGCCTGCTGAATGGTCTTCCACAACGTCTACTTCATGCGAACTCACGGGGCTTACCAGTGCAAGTTATTATGATTTCCGTATCAAAGCCATCTATGGCAGCGACGAAAGTCCCATTACCACAACAAGCTTTAACACCCTCTGCGGCGATGCCATTGCAACATTCCCATGGCATGAAGATTTCGAGGGTTTTACTGCCAATCCAAGTAATAGCACCATTTCCTACAATATCGACTATACCATTCATCACCCATGCTGGGAAAACGAACATATCTCAGGTAATGGAACCAAATTGTTCCAAGTCACTTCCTACTATCAAGGCGACAACCACACTCAAATGCTACAGCTTGTTGACCAAAACTTAGGCACGCTCACGAAACTCAGACTTCCCGAGATGGACCTTTCAGGCGGCAACTACCAGTTCGTTCTTGATATATACCGTTCCAATTCAACTTATCACGATCCGGAATATGCCTCTGAAGGCATCCGAGTTTTTGCCAGCACCGATGGTGAAATAGCCGGTGCAACTGAATTGGCATTCGTCCCACGTCAATATAATGTCAGTAATGCCTTGATTCCCGCTGAAGACAACATAGGATGGTACACCTATGAGATCCCGATTGGGATGAGCAGCAACTGCTACATTATTTTACGTGGCGAAAGTCAGGATTGCACTTCCACCTTCATGGATAACTTCGTAGTAGAGCCCATCCCATCTTGCAAACGTCCTTCCAGACTCGCCTATAGCGATGTAACCGACCACTCCGTCACGCTCGCATGGACCGCCGGCGACACCGACCAACACGATTGGCAGATTGCCTATAGCACGACTTCGTTTGACCCCAACGACCCCAGTTTCAACATCAGCACCGTAAGTGTCATTGATTGCTCCACGGAGACGACTTGCACCTACCGGATCGACAAGCTTTTGGAGGCCGACAACACCTATTATATATATGTACGTGCCAACTGCGGTGGTGGTGACTATAGCCCGTGGAGCAGAAAAGCGGTCACGATCACCACTGATACGGCTCCTCACGCTCCGACCTCATTCACTGTGAGCGAAATCCAAGCTCACCAAGCCACTTTCGATTGGACCAATGGAGGCGGCGACCTTGAGACCAGTTGGACCATTTACTTAAGTAACGATAGTATCGACATCAACAACACTCCTGATGGAAGTTTAGTTCCAGCCAACTTACACAACTTCAACTCCCATCCCGCCACCATCACTGGCCTGAACCATGAAACCAAATACTACGCTTGGGTTCGTTCCGACTGTGGTACTGACGGTTTGAGCGCATGGACAGCCCTCACCAATAATTTCTTCACCACAGTAACTGCCGCTCCTAAAAACCTGGCAAAGGTTGACGGAAGTGAAACCGCCCACGGTGCCACCTTCACTTGGACTGGCTACTGCGACAGCTACGACATGGAATACAAGAACAACACCACCTCTTCGAGAGACTCCGAAAAAACCATCATTGAAGAAGGGTTTGAAGACTATAACTATTATGAGGGCCTCCCCCCCGGTTGGAATAGCGAAGGGGCTGGAAACACTTGGATAGTTTACGACGATGATGCACATCTTGGCTCCTTATGCGCAACATTAGAATCTGGATCAGATTATTCTGGAAGCATTTGCTATCTTGTCACTCCTAACAAGGATTTAAGCGGCTATAGCAGCGCTACACTGACTTGTTGGTACACTAATCCTCAGAACATGGATGCTGACGGATTTGGTGTGTTCTACCGCACAAGTAATGATGGAGAATGGCAACCTCTCTTTAGCACCAACGAGGAGCATGACGATTGGACTCAAATTACTCCCGGACTTTCCATTCCATGTGAGGCTTTCATCCAAATAGGATTCAAGTATTACGACAATGGCGGGTTTGGCATTGGTCTTGACGACGTCCTTCTTACCGCAACAGAAAGTTCCTCTACGGGTGATTGGGAAATATTGGCAAACAACGTCACAAGCCCTTTCACAGCCGACACTCTTCAGCCTGAAACCACCTATTTGGTACGCGTGAAAGGATACCTCGGCAGCGAAGCAATCGGCACCAGCAACGAAATGGAATTCAGCACCACCATACCCTGTCCTACCCCTGTGCTTTCAGATCCGACCATCATTACAGACCAAAGCGTCCTACTGAATTGGACAGGCGTTAGTGCGACTTACTCCGTGTATTATAGGGAAAGTGGCGAAACCGAATGGCAACAGCAAGATGGCGTTACCACCAACACCACCACCCTCACCGGCCTCACCGCACAAACCACCTATGAAGCCAAAGTACAAGGCGATTGCGGCACAGATGGCCTGAGTGAAGAAAGCAACATCATTACTTTTATGACCAAGTGCGACGCAACCCCTGTTGACGTGGACAACTGGTTCACCGAGAGTTTTGATGAAACGACATTCCCACCTGTTTGTTGGGCCATTGGAGATCCTACCAATAATAATAAGAATTGGGGAAGATCAACATTCAAAAAACATACTGGTTCAGGCAGTGCCTACAGCGGTGCCTATGGTCCTATCTATCTATTCACACCTATTGTCAACATTACCGGTGATTTAGCTCTTTTGAACTTCTGGTCTTATGAAGATTATCCCACTTGGTACACAGGAGGCAGCAATGATCATGGCGGCTTGAACATCGTTAAAGTTACCACCGACGGTGGCAGCACCTGGACAGAACTCTGGCGTCCTACCATCAGTGAAGTTTCAAGCGCTTGGAAGAGCATCACCATCGACTTGTCCTCCTACATTGGCCAAGATATCATCATCGCTTTTGAATATCAAGGCAATAATGCCCACGAATGGTATATTGACGATGTCACCATCTTTAACGGCAAGGTGTTCAAAGGTGGCACAACAGGCCATGAAACGGACTGGAACACCGCAGACAACTGGAATCCAAAGGGCGTTCCTACCGGCAACCAAAACGTGCTCATCAATAACACTGCCCAGGTAAATGAAGGCACTGCCTTAGCCAATGCCATCCACCTTGGCGGTAGCTCTCTGACCATTGCCAACGGCGCACAGCTTCAACACAACAACGAAGGTGTGGTCGCCACGATGCTGAGATCCGTTGCTCCGTATACAAGCACCAAGGACAACTACGTACTCATCGCATCACCGCTAAAAGGCAACACCAATCCTACCTCAGTGAACAATCTGATCAGCAACAGTTACACCTACGACCTCTATGCCTTCGATCAGTGCCAAACCTTGGAATGGCTCAATTACAAGACTTCACCTAAACCGTTCACCACGCTCGACAACGGCAAAGGATACCTCTATGCACACAACAGTTCGGGAGGCAGCATCGATTTAGGATTCACAGGAGAGATCCTGCCAAGTAACGTTGATATGACTATCGACATCAACTATGTTTCAGGCAATGAATTCAGTGGATGGAACCTCATCGGTAACCCATTCGCCTGCAACGCTTACATCAAAGATGCCACTGATCATATCGCTGCTTATTATAAGATGAATGAAAACGGCGATGGTTTTATTGCCACCACCGACGCTGTCAAGCCTTTGGAAGGTATCTTCGCACAGGCCACGGCTGAAGAACAAAGTCTCAAGTTCACCAGAACCGCTCCTGAGACTGCTCCAGGCAAGGGCAACCTGAACATTAACGTTGTCCAAGCCGTTACTAATCGTGACGCTCATCAAGCCACCGACAACGCCATCATCCGCTTCGACGGTGGTAACAGCCTTGAGAAGTTCAGCTTCCGCAATGGCAGTTCCAAAGTCTACTTCCCGATGGAGAACAAGGAATTTGCAGTCGTCAATGCCGAAGACCACGGTGAAATTCCAGTGAGTTTCGAGGCTGAGGAGAACGGAACTTATACCCTCAGCTTCACCACTGAAGATGTTGATTTCAGTTACCTGCTCCTGATCGATAACCTAACCGGCAACGATGTCAACCTGCTCGACACTCCAAGTTATACCTTCGAAGCGCGCACCATCGACTATGCTTCACGCTTCCGTCTGGTATTTGCCAAGGGGCACGACGATTTGGGTAATGATTTCGGCTTCTTCGACGCCAACGGCAACCTCCTGGTTCTCGGCATCGAAGGTACCGCCACCCTCCAGGTGATGGACGTCACAGGCCGCGTTATCAGTAACGAAACTTTCAGCGGCAACTACAGCAAGGCCCTCAACGCCTCCGCTGGTGTCTACATGCTCCGCCTTATCCAAGGCAGCAATGTCAGGATCCAAAAGATCGTTGTGAAATAATCTTTAAACCTTTGAATAAAAATTATTAAATCATATGAAAAAAGCCTTATTAACATTCGCAATCGTTCTTGGTATTAGCCTTAGCTCTTTCGCCCAAGGCGGCCTCTTCCAATACGGTGAGGTCAGTGACGAGGACTACTATGCTGGTACGGCATGGTATGCCCTGAACCAGAACAACGAATTCCAGATCCACAAAGGTGGCGGCCTGATCATCCCCAATCTCCCCAATCACGGTGCGACTGACAACACAGACGCCCCCCTCGGTGGTGGAGCCCTGTTGCTCATCGGCTTCGGTGCCGCCTACGCACTGAAAAAGAAGAAGCACTAAGCGAGTTTTCCCGTCATGAGAAAAAGCGTACTTACCTTCTTATTGGTCCTTGTTTGCGTCATCGCCCAAGCGCAGGCGCCTGCCAATTATTACAGCACCGCCAACGACAAGACCGGAGACGAACTGAAAACCGCCCTGCACAACATCATCAAGAACCACACCGTAGTTAGTTATAGCGGGCTGCTTGATGCCTTCCCCTATACCGACTGCGACGCCAACGGTAAGATCATCGACATCTACTCGAACTACCAATACAGCACTGACTCTGTGTGCGGCAATTATGAAAGCGAGGGCGATTGCTGGAACCGCGAGCACACTTGGCCCCAGAGCTGGTTCAAAGAGAAGAGTGGTCCCAAAAGCGACCTTTTCCATGTCTATCCCACCGATGGTTATGTAAACAACCGCCGCTCCAACTATCCTTACGGCGAGGTCAACAACCCCACCTACACCTCAGGCAACGGCTCCAAACTTGGCCCATGCGTTACCTCAGGCTACTCGGGCACCGTCTTCGAGCCCATTGACGAATACAAGGGCGACATTGCCCGTGGCTTCTTTTACATGAGCGTACGCTATTACTCCGAAGATAGTGGCTGGGACAACTCCAACATGACTGAAAAGTCGGTAATCAAACCTTGGGCCATGACCATGCTGCTCCGTTGGAGTGACGAAGACCCCGTCAGCGAGAAGGAAATCGCCCGCAACGAAGCCGTCTACAGCTTCCAACACAACCGAAATCCCTTCATCGACCATCCGGAATACGCCCGCATGATCTGGGATCCCGACTACACCCCTACCCCCACCTACGCCATCACCTGCGCCACGGGCTTGCAGCATGGTAGCGTGTCAGCCCCTACTACTGCCATGGAAGGCACCACCGTAACCATCAGCGCCACCCCTGACCCAGGCTATATGGTGGACTCTTATTCCGCCTATAAAACTGGCTCCCCATCCACTACCGTCAACGTCAGTGCTAACGGTACTTTTACCATGCCTGCCTATGCCGTCACCGTCAGTGCTAACTTCGTGGCGAACACTCAACACTACACAATCACCAAAGGCACGATCAGCCACGGTGACATCAACATCAGCGCCAACAGCGCCCTTTCCGGAACTACCATCTACCTCACTGCCAACCCTGACAATGGCTATAGCCTCTATTCCTGGTACGTCTATAAGACCGGTGACATGAACACCACCGTCGAAGTCAATGGCAACAGTTTCACCATGCCCGCCTTCGACGTCACCGTGATAGCCACTTTCGTGGAGGGTGGCAACGGCAATTATGTGAAAGTCACCAGTGCACCAAGTGATTGGAGCGGCGATTATCTCATCGTTTGCGAAAGCCAAAGTGTGGCTTTCAATGGAACGGTGGAAAACGATTGGGGCAGATGCTCAGAAGTGACCATCACCAACCAGACCATAACCGCTGACGAAACTATTAATGGCTATAAAGTCACCATCAGTCCAAATGGCACAGGCTATCAATTTAAATTCCCCGATGGGAAATACATGAGTTGGACTGGTGCGAAGAAATTCTCCGAAAGCACCACTGCCGTTGCTTATCCCATCGAAATCAGCAGTGGCAATGTCAACATCTCCAATAGCGGCAACACCTTAAAATACAACCATAATAGCGGTGCAGGTGGACTCCGTTCGTACGCCTCCGGCCAAACTGCCATCCAGCTTTATAAAAAGGCCTCTTCCAGTGGCACCCCAACCCATAGCATCAACTACTATCCCAACCAAGGCACAGGCTCCATGGACAGCCAAATTGTGGAGGAGATGGCTCCCACGGCATTGACTGACAATGCCTTTACCAGAAACGGATTCGTCTTCGACGGTTGGAATACTGAAGCTGACGGAACTGGTGTCTACTACTTGAATCAAGCCGTGGTGAGTCTCGTCAGTGACCTAGACCTTTATGCCCAGTGGGACCCTCTTTATAGTATTACTTGTGATACAGAGGTTCAAAATGGTTCCATCAGCGCCAGTGCGGACCACGCCGTTGAAGGCATCACCATCAACCTCACTGCCACCCCCGACGAGAATTATGCGCTTGACCATTGGACCGTCACTTATAATGGCGACAATACCATCGACGTGGAGGAAAACCAGTTTGAGATGCCTGCCGCCAACGTCACTGTCAGCGCCACCTTCGTCTATGTTGGCAACCCCTTCGTCCAACAGTACCAACTAGTCACCTCCACCAATCAGTTAGAGGCTGGAAAGACCTACCTCATCGTGAATACCGATGCAGGAAAAGCCCTGAGCAAGACCCAAAACAACAACAATAGAGCCGCAACAGCTGTCATTATCAACAACGGACTGATCACTGAGATCAGTGACGCCGTATGCGAAATAACCTTAGGCGAAAGCAATGGCAATTGGACGTTTTATGATGCCAGCAACAGCGGCTATCTCTGTGCTGCCAGTAGCACCTCAAACCTTTTGAAGACCCAAAGCAAGCTTGATAACGATGGCAGATGGACCATCGCCATCGCCTCTAACGGCTCTGCCACCATCATAGCTCAAGGCACAAACGACCGTAACAACCTACGCTTCAATCCCAACAATGGTACGCCGATCTTCAGCTGCTATGTATCCTCAAGCACTATGTCAAAAGTGGAGTTGTACGTCCGAACCGAGACATTTGTCATGGATATTGAAGGCTACACCGAGAACGGTGGCTGGTACACCATTGCCACGCCCTTCGCTGACTTCGCCCCAGCTCAGATTGCCAAGGGGAATTATGACCTCTATGCCTACGACGAGGGCAGTGAGCAGGAATGGATCAATTACAAAGCTAATCCTGCAGGTTTTCCCACCAGTGCCAGCAGCGGCTATCTTTACGCCCATAATCCTGGCACCACACTTCAGATAACTGGCACGCCTAACGACAACAACTATTCCGAGACCGTCATCCTCAGCTATGCCAACAGCGATACAAACCTCAAAGGCTTCAACTTGCTCGGCAACCCCACGGCCCACAATATCACCTACACAACCTCTGGGAGCGTTTCAGACGGCTATTATTATCTCTTCAACAGCGAGACCTGGCTATACGAGCCGGGCAACAGCGTCCCTGTCGGACGCGGGTTCCTCGTCAAAGCCAACGCCACGGGACAAACCGTCACCTTGAACACACAAAGCCGTGGTGACCATGCTGAAGCCACTTACCTATGCCTCACTATCGACGATGACAAGGCCTACGTGAAGATGGACGAAGGCGTCAGCATGCCGCTGCTCAACTTCCAAGGCAAGTCGTCGAGCGTATACCTCACCCGTGACGGCAAGCCTTACATCATGCTGACCAAGGACGATGCCGATGCCATCGATGTCTGTTACAAGCCCAACAGGAATGGTGAACACACGCTGACAGTTTCATCTTGGATCGCCCTCCCCTACCTCCATCTCATCGACCACCGCACAGGTGCCGACATTGATCTGATCGCCAACCCTTCGTATCGTTTTGAATCCAACAATAGCGACTACGCATCCCGATTCCAACTGAGGTTCAGCGACGACATCGACACCGATTCGGACCTGTTCGCCTATTACGCTGACGGGCGCATCGTCGTCAATGCCGAAGGCACACTCCAGATCCATGACATCACGGGACGCAAGGTCGAAAACGGCAATCTCGCCACAGAGGTCTACGTCCTGAGGTTGATCACCCCTGAAAAAGTCAGGGTTCAAAAAATCATTATTGATTAGCTAACATCGTGTGGATGTTCCGCACTTGATCCATCAAGTACGCATCCTCGTCGTCATGCTCATGTACGATGACGTAATCGGCTTTGGTAACCTTCTCCGACTGGGGCAACTGCATCGCCATGCGGGCGCGTACCTGCTCCTCTGTGCAATGGTCACGCGTCATCACCCGACGGACGCGCACCGGCTCCGATGCCGCCACCACGATGATGGCGTCAAACATCCCTTCCAGATGCTTCTCAAAGATCAAAGCGGATTCATACAGCACATATGGCGTTCCCTGTTGGTCAGCCCAGTCCGCGAAACGCTTATTCAAGACGGGATACAGCACCGATTCCACATAACCCAGGGCACAGGCATCGCCAAACACCTTTGAGGCCATCAGCTTGCGGTCCAAAGCACCATTATCATGATAGATCTGGGCACCAAAACGCTCCACCATCTTTTGACGCACCTCGGGGAGGTCGTAAAGCAACTTGGCTTCACGGTCGGAATCGAATACAGGAACGCCTTGGGACTTGAAGAGATCGCAAACGTAGCTCTTCCCTGAACCGATATTCCCTGTAATGGCTATTTTCATCAATTCACAATGAGATATTCGACCTGCTGAGGTTCGGTCTTCAACACCTGGACATGCTCAGGCACTTGAACAAGTTTGACGTCAAGCAAAGGCTGCAACTGATGCAGCTGCTCGGAGTCGGCCAGCATCAGGAATGAGGCGCCGCTGATGGATGCATAATCCTTGATGGGCACCAAACACTTCACCTTGATCGTCTCAGGGAAGAAACGCAAATTGAGCTGGCTGTTGGCCTTCACTGGCACTTCAACATCGATTTCGGTATATTGCTCCACATCCACCAGAACCTCCACGGCAGTGACATCGGAACGGATGGCACCGTCGTAAAGATCGACAGCAACCGTCTGGACGACATCCTCGCTGGCATTGGCTGCATGGAGTGTTGCCGTATACACGGCCGTCATGGTATCGAGCATATTCTTCGGCCCGTAAACCGTGATCGACGATGGCGTTACATGAGGCTGTCCATAAACTTGATACTGGCGTTGGGTCTTGACCTCGAGCGGCACCCGCACCTGCAACTCCTTCGACTGGAGGTCCTCCATGTTGAAGAATTGCTTGTCATCATTGACGGTGACGTTGCCCGTCGGGACCCCTAACCAATCGGCCACCCGCTCGGCGACATACTGCGAGCTATAGCTGTAGGTATTGCCGCCTTCGAGACGATAAGGCACTTCGTTGAGAGAGATCGTTATGGAGCGGTATTGCGGCCGCACCAAGTTATGGCGCAGGGTTACAAAGCCGTCGGCCACAAACGAGAGCTTCACCGTCTGTTGCGAGGTGGAAACCCATTTGTTCACCGGCACTTCGGTGTAGGTAACGAAAAAAGAGGTCTGGCTCGTGTATTCCTTGGTAAGCTTGATCATGAACCAAAGCACCGCCGATATCACAAGAAAAACCAAGAAGGTCAAGATTTTCGACTTGTCCTTCTTGACCATTTCCTCTTTAATCTGTTCGACGTCAGCCATATCAGCCTTGTCCGCCAACTTGTGAGGCGTTCTGAACCAGAGCGGATTTCTCGAGTTCAACCACGACATCGGGAGCCAATGAGACCATCACGGTGTTCTCCTTGACTTCGGTGATCTTGCCATGGAAGCCACCGATGGTGACTACCTTGTCGCCTTTCTTCAGTTCATCGCGGAACTTCTGTGCTTCCTTTGCTTTTTTCCTTTGGGGAAGGATGAAAAAGAAAATGAAAACAACCATGATCAATAACAGCGGAAGCAAGCTTCCGAACATGCCGCCTTTAGGCTGTTGGGCCTCTTGCAGTAAAATAGTCAGTGTGTTCATTTTAATTTATTTTTATTTTTTTTGTTAAACTCCAAACTAAAAACTCCAAACTAATAACTGTCAGGAGTACACACCTCAGCCTTGATGCGAAGCGTGGTTTGCGAAGGTATGGTGTTGGCTATCACCACCAAGGCCTTCGACTGGAAACCGTGACGGTTGGCGCTGTTGTAGGTGATCTTGATATCGCCTTTGCCCCCTGGCTCAATGGGATTGCGCGGGAACTCGCTGGCAGTGCAATCGCAACTCTTATCGACGTTGGTAATGATCAACGGGGCATTGCCCGTGTTGGTGAAATGGAACGTGTATGACACCACCTCGCCTTGGAGAATCTTGCCAAAATCGAACTCCGTCTTGTCAAACTGGATTACCGGTGCCTTCCCCGTGGAGTCCTGTGCCGACTTGGGGTTGGTCACCAAATCGCCTGAAAGCTTTTTGTCGCTACCGTTTTGGCATGAAGCCATGACCACCGATAGCACCACTAACATCAATATCCTTAAACTTTTCATCATCTTATTGTCTTGATTTGGTAATGATCATCACTGAGCCCTGATACTGTACCACGTCTTTCAAGCCGACACATTTCAGCACATAGAAATAGGTCCCGTCTGCAAGGCCGCCGCCATCCCAGTCGTTTTGATAATCATTGGATTTATAGACGATACGTCCCCAACGGTTGAACACCACCAATTCCGACGACTTGAAATAGGTGCTGAGCGGTTCCTCGTCTGAATAGCCTTCATCTCGGTTTCGCTTGCTGCCTTCAGACGCGGCGCTCTTCAGCGTGATGACAAAGGTATCGTTATGTCCATCGTTATTAGGAGTGAACACGGATGGAATCTTCAGGTCTGGGGGGAGCACCTTGAATTGTTTTGTAAAGGTGGTGTCGCATCCAAAGTCATCGGTAACCACCAATGCGACACTGTAATCACCAGGCTCGACGTAGGTAAAAACTGGCTCATCAAGCGTTGAGGTGATGTCGTGCTCGAATTTCCAGATATGATCGATCACGGCGATGCTCTCCTCCGTTCGGTTCTCAAACGAGAACGTTACATCTGGGTTTTGGATATAGACGGTATCGCCTGGATCGAGGGTGATTTTTACATCAGGGGTAGGAAAAGCCTTCGTGGCAATCACCACAGATTGCACACAACCATAGCTGTTTTCGGCAGAAAACTTATATCGGTGGAAGGCTTGCAACCCATAGGCCAACAGAGGATTGTCAGGGTCAACGTGAAGGATGCCATCCATCCTAACCCAGTCGCCGCCTTTCCATTCATACCATTTGTAGTTGGAGAACGGGGCACCGTAACCCGAGACTTCCGCCCGCACCTGAGCGGTCTTGCCATTGTCAGCGTCATTGTCGTTGCAGGTAAGCCTCAACTGCGTCAAGCGGATATCGAAAGTGGGGAGCACCTCAATGGTAAAGTTATTCTCGCAAATGTCGAATCCAGCGGTATCGGTCACGTGGACATGATAGCGCGTGGTGGCAGTAGGTTCCACGGTGATGCTGTTGGTAGTGAAGTCACCTGGAGTCCAATGATAGCGGTAAAGCGAGTTGAATGGGACACTCAACGTCACTGACGTTTCGCTACACACCGGCATTTCCGCATCGCAGGTGATCTCACAAGGATCTTGAGCCACCACTCCTTTAGGGAGGGCTAAAAAGACCACCATCAACAAGGAGAACAATATGGTTGAGACAATTCTCTTCATGGATTAAAAATAAGATTGCAAAGATAACACTTTTTTGTCAGTCCAATGAATAAAAATCGTAAATTTGCAATCTTCAAATCTTGAAATATTTAAATCTTTTAATATGATCGAATACAACGATTTCCAGAAAGAGATCCTCGCAGGCATCCCCGATGAACTGCCCGAGGTGAAACCCTACGACCCGAATATCAACCATGCGCCCAAGCGCAAGGACATCCTGACCAAGGCCGAGAAGAAGCTGGCCATCCGCAACGCTTTGCGTTACTTCCCCGAGAAGTGGCACGCCACGCTGGCTCCTGAGTTTGCTGAGGAACTGGAGAAATACGGTCGCATCTACATGTACCGTTTCCGTCCTTCCTATAAGATGTACGCCCGCCCGATTGAGGAATATCCCGCCCTGTGTCCACAGGCTGCGGCCATCATGCTGATGATCCAGAACAACCTCGATCCCGCTGTGGCCCAGCATCCTCACGAGTTGATCATCTACGGCGGTAACGGCGCCATCTTCCAGAACTGGGCCCAATACCGCTTGGTGATGCAATACCTTGCCAACATGACCGACGAACAGACTTTGGCCATGTACAGCGGCCACCCGATGGGCTTGTTCCCGTCACATAAGGACGCTCCGCGTGTGGTGGTTACCAACGGCATGATGATCCCGAACTACTCGAAACCCGACGACTGGGAGCGCTTCAACGCCCTTGGCGTGACCCAATACGGCCAGATGACCGCTGGTTCCTACATGTACATTGGACCTCAAGGCATCGTCCACGGCACCACCATCACCGTGCTGAACGCCGCTCGTAAGCAAGGCGGCGGCACCGCAGGCAAGCTGTTCATCACCGCCGGTTTGGGTGGCATGAGCGGCGCCCAGCCCAAAGCTGGAAACATCGCTGGCGTAGTGAGCATCACTGCCGAGATCAACCCTGCCGCCACCCAGAAACGTTATCAGCAAGGCTGGGTCGATGAGGTTTACGACAACATCGAGGAGCTCTTCAAGCACGTCAATGACAGCCTCGCCAAGAAAGAAGCCCGCAGCTATGCCTACCAAGGCAATGTGGTAGACCTTTGGGAATATGCCGCTGAACACGACCTCCACGTCGATCTCGGCTCCGACCAGACCTCACTGCATAACCCATGGGCTGGTGGTTACTACCCCGTTGGACTGAGCTTCGAGGAGTCGAAGACCATGATGGCTGAGAATCCTGAGCTCTTCAAAGAGAAGGTACAGGCTTCGTTGCGCCGCCATGTGGCTGCAATCAACAAGCTGACTGCTAAGGGCATGTACTTCTTCGACTATGGCAACGCCTTCCTGCTGCAGAGCAGCCGCGCTGGTGCCGACATCATGAAGGAAGACGGCACCTTCCGTTATCCTTCATACGTGCAGGACATCATGGGCCCGATGTGCTTCGACTACGGCTTTGGTCCGTTCCGTTGGGTATGCGCTTCCGGCAAGCCTGAAGACCTCGCCGTCACTGACGACATCGCTTGCCAAGTGCTGGAAGACATCGCCCGCACGGCACCCCATCAGATCCAACAGCAGATGCGCGACAACATCCAATGGATCCGCGGTGCACAGGCCAATCATCTGGTCGTCGGTTCGCAGGCCCGTATCCTTTATGCCGACTGCGAAGGCCGCACCAAGATCGCCGCTGAGTTCAACAAGGCCATCGCCGATGGCCGCCTGAGCGGCCCGGTGGTCCTCGGTAGAGACCACCATGACGTTTCCGGCACCGACTCGCCGTTCCGCGAAACCTCAAACATCTACGACGGCTCGTCGTTCACCGCCGACATGGCTATCCAAAACGTCATCGGCGACGGCTTCCGTGGCGCCACTTGGGTCTCCATCCACAACGGTGGTGGCGTAGGCTGGGGCGAAGTCATCAACGGCGGCTTCGGCATGATGCTCGATGGCACACCTGAGGCCGACCGTCGCCTCCACTGCATGTTGCACTGGGATGTTAACAACGGCATTGCCCGCCGCAACTGGGCCCGCAATGAAGGCGCCATGTTCGCCATCGAGCGTGCCATGGAACG
>CAMYVD010000037.1 GCA_947302205.1 uncultured Bacteroidales bacterium | reverse complement strand
GTAGCCCCACTAGGACTCGAACCTAGATTTAAAGTTTAGGAAACTTCCGTTCTATCCCTTGAACTATAGGGCCATGCAATTTCGGCTGCAAAATTACGTTTTTTCCTTGACATACAATCCCCATTTCAAAAAAACATTGTATCTTTATCGCTCAAAACAACTTGCCATGAATCGTTTGAAGAATATACTTTTACTTGTGTTCCTTGCAACTGGAATCGTTGGTTTTGCCCAAGAAGACGTGGGTATTGGCAAATGGCGCACCCACATGCCTTATCAAAATGTCATCGATGTGGAGTTGTTGGGTTCCAAGGTTTATGCAGCCACTCCGTATGAATTGTTTACTTATGACGAGGAAGACAACAGTGTTCAGATCTTGAACAAGATCAATGGCTTGTCAGATATAGGAATTTCCACCATCGCCCGTAACGAAAAGCTGGATATCTTGATGGTGGCATACACGAATGCGAATATTGATCTTATTGACAATCAAGGGAATATTTTCAATATGAGCGACATTAAGGACAAGAATATCTTGGCGAACAAAACCATCAACAATGTCGTTTTCAAGGATGAGCTTGCCTATTGTGCCTGTGGTTTTGGCATTGTGGTGTTTGACTTGAACCGTAAGGAAGTCAAGGACACCTACTACATTGGGCCTAATGGGGGAGCGGTGGAAGTGACGGACATCGCATTCTACAATGGACGGATTTACGCCTCCACCACTGAGGGGCTTTACTATGCCAGCGAGGATGGGACCAACTTGGCCAATTATGCATCTTGGTCGTTCGATAGCAGCTTGATCCACCCTCGTTTGGATTACCAGGAGATGGAAGTGTTTGGAGGAAAACTGATCATTAACTATGCCAGTGGCGTGTTTGATGCGGATACGGCTTTCGTGTTTGACGGCAACGTTTGGGATTATTTTGACAAGGAGGTGACCGCAAACAAGAGGGAATTCCGGGTTTGCGGAAACGAACTTTTTGTCAGTTCCTACTATGTAGTCCTCGTCTATGATGAGAATCTGAACAGGGCCTCGACCTTGTATGATGGGAAGGGAAGCATGTTCTATCCAAATTCAGCGTTGAAAGAGTCGGATCAGTCGTATTGGCTGGGGGATCAGCGCAGGGGCTTGATTCATTTGGTTAACAATTGGAATTACGAAGACAATATCGGTCCCAATGGCCCTTCAAGCACGAAGGTCTTCGAACTCACGTCGATGGGTAGGCATGTATGGATCGCCACCGGCGGGCATGCCACAAACTGGTCCAAACTGTATTCATGGGATGGCGCATGTCATTTCGATGGGGATTGGTGGACGAACATGAACTGGCGAACGGTACCCCAATGGGCAACCGAATCGATCACGGACTTGGTGTGTTGCGCTGTCGATCCATTGGATACGACGGTGCTCTATGTGGGCACGTGGGGTCATGGCATGCTGAAACTCAAGGATGACCAATATGTGGATCGTTATGATGCCGGTTTCACCCCATCCTCCCTTGAGCCTTGGATCATGGATCCGGGAAAGACCCTTGTGAGCGGTCTCGCCTTCGACAGTAAAGGTGTTCTTTGGGCGGCAAACTCAGGCGCGAACAACCTGCTTTCAGCGATGGACAGAGATGGCAATTGGCGTTCGTTTTATCTTGGCGGTTCCATCAGTGGCATTGACATAGCGAACATGATCATTGACAAGAACGACTATAAGTGGATCATCCGCCGATTGGGCAGCGATGACAAGATTATCGTTTTCAACGACAATGGCACGTTGGACGACAAAACGGATGATCAGGTGGCCATCTTACGCTGCATCAGTGGTCAAGGAGGCATCTCAGGTACCACGGTAAATGCGCTCGCCCTTGACCGTGATGGCAAAGTATGGGTGGGTACAGACAGTGGTCCTTGCTATTTCTCGGATACCAAAAAGATTTTCGAATCTGACAACTATGATGCCGAAGTGGTGCTGGTTCCCCGTAATGACGGTACCGATCAGGCGGACCCCCTCTTTAATGAAATCAAAGTGTTGAGCATTGCTGTTGACGGTAACAACAATAAGTGGTTCGGCTTGGAGTCTGGCGTTTATGAGATGACACCCGACTGCCGGACGGAGCTGCTTCACTTCAATACGGACAATAGCCCCATGCTAGACAACTCAGTGACCTCCATGATCATCAACGATGACGGCGAGGTGTTCTTCGGCACCAATCAAGGCGTGATTTCGTATCGCGGAACAGCCACTCCGGGTGGTAATACCAATACGGACGTAACGGTGTATCCCAATCCCGTGCGTCCCGGTTTTCAAGGCTATGTGGGCATCAAAGGGCTGGTTGAGGATGCCCTAGTGCGCATCACCACGGTTGACGGCTCATTTGTGACGGAACTGATCGCTGAAGGTGGCCAGGCGGTCTGGGATTGCACAACGGTCAACGGACAAAAAGTGCAGCCAGGCATCTATCTGGTGTTTGTAACCACCAGAAAAGGCGAAGAGAAGTACGCCACCAAAATCTTGGTGATGAACTGATGGAAGAAAAAATCCAAGGCTTTGTACTGCAAAGTATTCGGTATGGCGAGACCAGTCTTGTCGTCAAGATTTACACCCTCAACAACGGCCTCCAATCCTATATGGTTAAAGGGGTGAGGGGCAAAGCCTCGCATCACCGTGCCGCTTTGTTTCAGCCGATGACCTTCCTGCGTTTTGTCCAGTATGGGAAACCTCATCCGGGAGGATTGGCTTTTTTGAAGGATGTGGAACTGGATTATGTGTATCAGTCCATCCCGTTCGTGATGAACAAAAGCGCCATCCTAATTTACCTTTCGGAGCTGTTGTCGCGAACCTTGACACAGCAGGAGCGGAACGATGAGCTGTACGGCTTTGTCTCCCAATCCGTGCGTTGGCTGGATCTTGTGGATTCGGGTTATGCCAATTTCCCGCTTTATTTTACGCTTGAGTTGAGCCGTTTCCTGGGCTTCTATCCTCAAACCAACTATCAGCCGCAGGCTTGTTTCGATATGATGGAGGGGTTGTTTGTGAAGGATTTGCCGCCTCATCCGTATTGTTTTGGGCCCGTGGAGAGTGCCGCTTTGTCGCAATTGCTCAATGTGGGCATCGATCACATCCAATCGGTGGTCCTGACCGGAAACCAGCGTAATGTCCTTCTCGACGGCATATTAACATTCATGCGACTGCACGCCCCCGTGTTGAAAGGGTTGCAGTCGCATGAAGTGTTGAAAGAGGTGTTGCGCTGATGGGCAATTACCTCAGGTTGAAGGAAGTCTGTCCAATCAAGTTGTCGTTGTCGTCGTAGATGTCTACGAGATAATAACCGGGCTTCATGTCCTTTCCTGAAGGCTTGATGTAATAGGCACGGACCTCTTTTTCCTTGTTGTCGTAGTTCACGCTGACCTTTTCAGTGTATTGCAGAAGTTCGCCTTGATAGGTGAATGCGTATTCGTCACCCATGCCCTTGGTGATGATTTGCTTTGACGGATCGGCAATACGGAGGTAGAATACCTTTGAACCGGCATCCACCAAGTCGTTTTGGCCGATGGTGAACATGACACGGATGCGTTCTGTCCTGCCAGCTTTGTCGGTCACAGTCTCCTGGCTGCCGCCCTTGAAGCGTACAGCGTCGGCGGAGAGGTTGTAGATACGGAGCACGGTGGCAAGGTTGACTTTGTTGGTCAACTCCTCCTTTTGGCGCTGGAGGTTTCTGTTCTGCTTGCGTTCTTCCTGTACCTCTTCGCGGATGCGTTCATTTTCAGCGACTAACTCTTGGTTGACCACATACAGCGAGTCGAGTTGGTGAACATAATTCTGAGAGATGGCTTGCAGTTCGGTGACTTTTCTCTTGATACGGTTGTAATCCCATTGTGAATCAAGAAGTTTCTTGATTTCCACAGCGTCGGCTTGAATGATGCTGTCCTTTTCTGCCAACTGTGAGCTGAGTTCGCCGTAATTGTCTTTCAACTCGTTGTGTACACGGAGCAGGCTGTCCACTTCAGCTTGGAAATCAGCCCTTTGTTGCTCCTTTTCGCTTTCAAGGGAATTCAGGTCTCCTTTCAGTGAAATCAACCAGCATGACAATCCAATGATAACAAGTGCCAATAAGCCAAGTATGGCATAGATCCATCCTTTGGATTTCGTAGATGATGCTTTTTCTGTGTTCATAGTCTTATTTTTCTAGTTATTCGATAATCATGTTTTCGTGCACAGGCTCAATCTTGCTGCGTGGGATGTTGATGGGAAGGTAATGCCCGACGGATTCAATGTAGACGATCAAGCGCTTTTTATTATTAATAGGTGCCAACCGTCCCTTGAGCCCCATCAACTCGCCACTGGTGATCATGACCAACTGGCCTTCATGCAACTCGGTTTCCTCCATGGGCTTTTCGTCTCCGGTATAGTCATCGCAGTATCTCATTACCGCCTTGATTTGGTTCTCGGGAACGACAACGGCCTTGCGCTCAAAGGTCACAAATTTGGTGACACCGGGTATGGAGAGAATTTCGTAATGCCATTTTTCGTCAGAACGGACAAAAAGGTAGGATTTGAACAAGGGTTCTTCCACTTTTTTCATCCGGTCACTCCAGCGCTTCATCTTGGTGACGAGCGGAAGATAGGCTTCCAAGCCCATCTCCACCAATCGCTCGTACACTTTTTTTTCGGCTCTTGAATGGACGTAAAGTGCATACCACGGCATCTTCTCCGTCTTCATGGCTGCTTGTTATTTGCTATGATGATGCTTTCTGCGGCCAAACAGACCTTTTTTCTTGCTGTGGGTATGCTCATGCTCCTCGCCGTAGTAGACGGCGGCATCCTCTCCGTGCTGGCCGTAATGACCGTGATTGCCATAATGGCCGTAACCATAGCCATACCCGTAGCCATAACCGTATCCGTAACCATAGCCATAGCTATAGCCGTAACGATACCTGCCATAACCGTAACCGCTATCTTGTTTGATGCCGTTGACAACGATGTTGACCTTCAGTTGGCGATCTTCAATGTCTCTAATGATGCTGGCGAAGACATTCTTGTCGGTATGTCCCTGACGGACGATGTAGACGTTGACATCTGTGTGCTTCATCAGCAGGAAGGCGTCGGTTACCAAGCCCAAAGGCGGAGTGTCGATGACGATATAGTCATAACGTTCTTTCAGCTCGCGGAACAATTCGTCGGTTTTTTCAGAGGCGATAAGCTCGGCGGGGTTCGGCGGAATCGGGCCGGAGGTGATGAGGTCAAGACACTCGATCTTATTCGAGTTCTGGATGATTTCATCGAGGGTGTTCTTATTGCTCAAGTAGGAGCTCAGACCGATGTTGTTCGACAAGCCAAACTCTTGGTACAGCTTAGGCTTACGTAAGTCGAAACCGAGCAAGATGGTCTTTTTCCCGTACAAGGCGTAGATGGAGGCGATATTGATACTGTTGAACGTCTTACCGACGGACTGCATGTCACTCGTGACCAAGATGACACTTTTCGACTTGCCTTGCGTAATGAAGTCGATATTGGTACGGATGGAACGGAACGCCTCTGCCGTAGGTGATTTGGGCTTGGCAATGACCACGCAGGGGTCGTTCTTGATGTTCAGCATTCCGATTTGGCCGATGATCGGGTAGTTGGTAATCTTTTCGACGTCTTTACGCGTCATGATCTTCGTGTTGAAGTAATCCTTCAGGAACAGGAAGAGTGCGGGTATCAACATGCCTATAATGAAGGCAATCAGGTAGTTCATGGATTTCTTCGGAGCCACATTGATGGCACGTTGGGCATTGGCATAGTCAAGCACCTCGTTGTCGGCGGTGTTTGAAGCCTTGATGATCTGGGCTTCAGCACGGCGCTGCATCAAGTAGTTATAGGTCTCCTGGCTTAACGTGAACTTACGTTCATAACCGATCAGCAAACGTTCTTTCTGGGGGAGGTTCTTAGCCTCATTCTCAACCTTTCTGATACGGTTTTCAATATCGTTGATACCGAGTTGGGCATTTTCGACCAAGTTGTTGATGTTTTCAAGGATGGTTCGCTTGGTGGTGACAATCTGCTCATCGAGCTTCACGATGACAGGGTGCTGATCGGTTACGGTCAGTAGCTGCAAGGCCTTTTGTTGGTTCAAGTTGACGAGGTCCTGCACCAGTTTGTTCAACAGGGGGTCAGCGATACCCATGGCCGAAGGTGCCGCAAGATTGTCAGGGTTGTCGATGTTTTCACTCATGTAAGACTGCAAGCGTTTGTAGTACTGCATGTTGACCAACATGGCAGCGTGCTCCTCTTCCAAGCTTTTCAAGGAGGAAATAATCTGTGACGATTGGGCGTTGAGGTTGGTCAGGTCGTGGGAGGAACGGTATTCCTGAAGGTTGAGCTCGGCATTGGTAAGGGCACTTTCGGTTTCAGCCAACTGTTGGTCAATGAACTCGATGGTGTTTTCCGAAACCATGTTTTTCTTTTCGAGACCGCGGTTGACGTATTCGTCCATCAAACTGTTGAGGAATTCCACGATTTTCGTCTTGTTGGCACCCGTCATCGTCAAACTGATGATGGAAGCCTGCTTGCTGATGTTGGCAGCGTTGAAGTTCATGCCGTTGGTCAGCGATAGATAATCGTTGAAATGGAATGAGAACTGACGGTTGTCATGTGACTCAGTATTGTAATGGGAATTCTTTCTGATGATGAAACGGTTGTAACCTGTGTCAATCCATTCGCCTACGGTATATTCGCCATCGATGAGGATGTCCTCTTTTGTGTTGGCGATGAATTGCTCGTTCTCATAATCATATTCCCTATGGCTCTTGGCTTCGGCATGTAGCTTGATTTTATCTCCATCGAACATGACGTTGTATTCCAAACCGACCGCTTGGGGAATCTGCTTGTCGAACTCTACGATGAACGGATTGTTCCTGAAATATTCAGTGGTGCGGAGTCCGCTTCTGTCAAAATAAGAAACCTCCAGGTTCATCTTCTTGACAACCTTTTCCCTTAGGCTGTAGGATTTGAGAATGACAAGCTCGTTGTCAACATTCTGCATGTTGCCGTAATATACACCGGTCATGATGGACGTGGGGTCGAGCATGGTCCTGTCGCTTTTCACCAGTATGGTGCTGGACACTTGATACATAGGCGTCGATAAAAAATTGTACAACCATCCCATTGACACTGCGATGAAGACGCAGACCAAGAAGAAATACCAACGATTCAGGAAAATGTAGACCAGTGACCTGATGTCAATGGAGGATTGTTCCTCGTTGTTTTGGTTACGATTAACAGGGTTTTCTTGTGTATTCATGGCGTTGGTTTTTATTTGATGGTTCTCGAAATGGTGACGATGGTGAGGGCCAGTGAAATGATGGACAATACAGTCGAATAGGGGAATGCGGTGAAGCCCCATTGCTTGAACTTCATTGGCTCAACATAAATAATGTCATTGGGCTTTAAGTAATAGTAAGGCGAAGAAAGGATGTCTGCGTCTCCGATATTGACGGTGACAATCTCGCTGCCATCGTCGGTGCGACGAACGATTTTCACGGCATTGTTCTTGGCAAAGTCGGTGACATTGCCAGCCATGGCGAGCGCGTCAAAAATGCCAATTTCCGACTGGTAAACCTTGTATTTTCCAGGGGCCTTCACCTCGCCAATGATCGTGAGGTTGAAACTGGCCAGCTTAACCATCAGGGCCGTTTCCTTCACGTATTTTGAAAGTTCGTTTTGCAGTTTGTCCTTGGCTTGTTCCACGGTGAGGTTTTTGACTTCAACCATACCCGTCAGCGGGTAGTCAATGTAGCCCTCTTTGTTCACGTTGAATGAGTTGAAATAGATGGAGGCTTCGCTGGACATCACGTTGCTGGAACCGCGTCCGCCATCGGCATTCAGCACATCGGAACTCTTCTCGTCGATAATGTTGATGGCCTTGATGTAAAGGTTGTCGCCAGGTTGGATCTTGTAATCCAGGCTACGCTCGTTTTTGTACTCAACAGAAGTTGTCTCATTGACCATCTGGGCGTCTTTCAAAAGCAACATTTTCTTCATGGGAACGCATGAAGAAAACATCAATACGCCAAGAATGGCGATCAGACTGATTTTGCGAATTCTTAAGTTTTTCATATCGTGTTATTTTATTTGTTGCTGATAAGGGCTATTTCTTTGATGCCATACAGTGGCGTTATGGGCATGTGGTTCTCCAATTGGAAAGTATACACGCCAGGTTCGTTGATGGTGATTTCGTTGTTGATAGGGAACGAGAAATGGTAACACCCGTCCATAAGGGTCGATTTCCAGTTACCGTCCTTGTCTTTCAATCGGAATTGGTATGCTTTGGCACGGAAAGGATTATCGTAGGCGTCGAATAGGGTAAACACCACCGAAAGATGGTCGTAGGTGTATGAAGTGTCGAACGAGGCCTGCAACACTAAGTCGTATGAAGCGGTCTTTTTTACTTCAATGTCGTTCTTCACAAAATCAAACCGCTCCCAACTTGCTGTTGGGAAAGTTCTGGATAACAACACGTTGTCACGGTTGCCTCTGTTGCACGAACTCAACCCGATCGCAATAAGTATTCCCAAAAACAGAACCAGCTTTTTCATAAGAAATTTTTAGCAGGCAAAGATACAAATTTTTCTGAATCATCCACCCATGGAATCATAAAAAAATAGTTACTTTTGCAAGTGGATATTTACCTATGAAATTCTCGTCTCGAAATCTTGCCAAACGACAGTATGTAATCATCGGCGTTTTCGTCGTTGTGGGGGTGATTTATCTCATCAAATTGTTTTCCCTTCAAGTGCTGGATGACGAGTTGAAACAGTCGGCTGACAACAATGTGCTGCGTTATGTCACCCAATATCCTGCCCGAGGCAAAGTGTTTGACCGTAATGGCGAGTTGTTGGTCTATAACGAGGCGGTTTATGACCTTATGGTGGTTCCGGGGCAGGTCAGCAAGACGATTGACACGACCGAATTTTGCCGCTTGCTGAATATTTCCAAGGAGTCGTATGTGGAGCGCATCCTCAAGGCGAGGAATTATTCGAAAATCAAAGCGTCGGTTTTTGTCGCCCAAATTTCCAAGGAGGATTATGCCCATATCGGTGAGATCCTTTACCGGTATCCGGGTTTTTATTTCCAAACCCGTACCATCAGGCATTATCCAAACGCCATTGCCGCCCATACCCTGGGCGACATTGGCCCGATCGACCAAGACCAACTGAAGGCGGACCCTTATTACCGAAGGGACGACTACGTGGGACAGTCGGGCATCGAGAAATTCTACGAGAAGGAGCTTCGTGGCAAGAAAGGCCTGAAAGTGGTTCTGGTGGACGTTCACAATCGTGAAAAAGGCAGCTACCTGGACGGTGTGCTCGATTCGTTGCCTGTTCCCGGGAAGGACATCTACCTCGGCCTTGACGCACAATTGCAGGCCTACGGCGAGCGACTGATGCATGGCAAGATCGGCTCCATTGTGGCCATCGAGCCCAAGACGGGACAAATCCTGGCTTTTGTAACCAGCCCCACCTACGATCCAAACCTGTTGGTGGGCCGTGTCCGTGGAGAGAATTACAACAAGCTGCTCAAGGATCCTGAGAAACCGCTGATCAACCGAGCCATCAGTGGTACGTATCCTCCAGGATCAACGTTCAAGATGGTGAATGGCTTGATTGCCTTGCAGAGTGGCAGTATCATTCCTGCCACCCAATTCCATTGCAGCGGTCCGGGGAGTACGCCGATCAAATGCACCCACCACCATGGTCCCTCGCCCGACTTGGCCAATGCCATCGAGAACTCCTGTAACCCCTATTTCTATGAGGCCTTCAAGGCTACCATCAACAATCCTAAATTCGGAGACATTAAGAAGGGTTACGAATATTGGTACCAGATGACTCAAAAACTGGGTTTGGGGCATAAGTTCGATACGGATATCCCTTACGAACGCTCGGGTAACATCCCGTCGCGAGCCTATTACGACAAAGCCTATGGTGGTAGATGGAATTCAGTGACAATCAGGTCGTTGGGTATTGGCCAGGGCGAAATTTTGGTAACGCCTTTGCAACTGGCCAACATTGCTGCCATCATTGCCAACGAAGGTTACTATTATCCCCCGCATCTGATCCGTTCCTTCGGCGACACCACCGCCATCCCCGAAAAGATGACTACCAGGATGGAAACCGGCATTGAGCAACGCCATTACAAGGTAATCAAGGCAGGCATGAAGAGCGTTTTTGAAGGTGACCACGGCACGGCGCGCGGATCAAAGATACCAGGCGTCACTGCAGGTGGCAAGACGGGTACCGCCCAGAATCCCCACGGCGACAACCACTCGATATTCATTGCCTTTGCGCCGGTTGAGGATCCCAAGATCGCCTTGTCAATCATTATTGAAAATGGTGGCTACGGTTCTACATGGGCAGCGCCGATCGCCTCGCTGATGATGGAACGGTATATCAAAGGATACACGGATCGTCCCGCCGTGGAGGAACGCATGATGAACGGAGTCATCAATTACGCCATAAAAAAGAAGAAATGACCGATAGGAATAGTATCATAGGAAAAGTTGACTGGCCGTTGTTGCTGATGTTTTTCGCATTGGTGCTCATCGGCTGGCTGAGCATTTACTCGGCCGGAATGAGCGAGGAATACCATCCCATTTACGACTTTACAAAGTTTTGCGGCAAGCAGATGATGTGGATCGGGATCTCCCTTGCGATGGGTTTTATCATCCTTTTGCTTGACGCCAAGTTTTTCGACGCTTTCGCATTTTGGATTTATGCCCTGGTAGTGTTTCTGTTGGTGGTGGTGCTTGTGTACGGTAAGGCTACGAAAGGCGCCACTTCATGGATCGACTTTGGTTCAGGCATCAAGTTGCAGCCATCGGAGTTTGCCAAGCTGGGGACGGCCTTGGCGTTGGCGAGTTTTTTGGGCCGCCAAGACGCCGACTTGCGAAACCGGAATACGCGTATTGGGGTTTATCTCATTGTCTTTATTCCGGCAGCCTTGGTGCTGTTGCAGCATGACGCGGGTTCCGCCTTGGTGTTTGCTTCATTTATCTTTTTGCTATACCGTGAGGGAATGCCCTACGCCGGTACCCTCATGATCATGACCGCGGTGGCGGTGGCGGTGTTTGTCCTGACACTGGTTTGGTCCCCGAAAGTCATGTGTATCGTCCTCGGGAGCTTGTTCGTGCTGACCTTGGCCTATTACCTTTACTATAGGAAGAAGGGAATTTGGACGATGGTGGCGCTTTTTGCCGTTTATTTTGCCTTCATCTTTGCGGTGGATTATGTCTTTTATAAGGTGCTGGAACCTCACCAGCGTCTGCGTATCGAAGTGATTCTTGGCATGAACGACGACATCAAGAATGTCGGTTACAATCTTCACCAGTCGCGTATCGCCATCGGTTCCGGAGGCTTCTGGGGGAAAGGCTTTTTGCAGGGGACCCAGACCAAGTACGACTTTGTGCCTGAGCAACACACTGATTTCATCTTCTGTACCATCGGCGAGGAAGCTGGCTTCAAAGGCTCGTTGGTTGTCATCTTGCTGTATGTGGGGATGCTGGTGCGAATCATTAAATTGGCTGAACGGCAGAAGTTGGCGTTCAGTCGGATCTATGGCTATGCCATTGCCGGTATTATCTTCGTCCATGTGGCCATCAACATCGGGATGACCATTGGATTGGTGCCTGTGATCGGCATCCCGCTTCCATTCCTGAGTTACGGTGGCTCCAGCCTGCTGGCGTTCACCATCATGTTGGCGATTTTTGTGAAACAAGACGCCAATAGGCTTAAAATTCTTTAATATGAAAAAGGTATTTCTAATAGCGTTTTTGTTTTCTATCATAGCTCATGTAAATGCACAGGTGGCCATTCCTGACAGCCTGGAACTTTTTGAAGAGCAGCGTGAGGCTGATTTTCAGGAGGCGAGGGATGTCTTTGGTGAATCGGAGGTGATGAAGATGTTTGAATCGTTGGGGAGCATACCTTATTTTGGAAATGAATATCTTCAAGTCGATTCCATTGGGTTGAATATTTACGGATACGACTTTGACGAGATACCTGTTTTTGATGACAGCATATACAACCAGCGTATTGAGTTCCTGGCCAGCCAAACTACGATTCCTTTGGTGTTTAACGCCCATGTGAAACGTTTCATCGAGCTTTATGCCATGCAGCGAAGAAAGCTTACCAGCAGGATGCTTGGTTTGGCACACGTTTACTTCCCGTTGTTTGAGGAGACCCTTGATAAATACAATATGCCTCTGGAACTGAAGTACCTGGCCATGATCGAGTCGGCCTTGAACCCTTTGGCGGGATCCCGGGTGGGAGCCAAGGGCCTCTGGCAGTTCATGTATGCCACCGGCAAACTTTATGGCCTGAATTCCAATACCTTGGTTGAAGACCGTTACGACCCTTTGAAAGCTACGGATGCCGCTTGCCGTTGCATGCTCGACCTTTATAAAAAATACAAGGACTGGTTTTTGGTGTTGGCGGCTTACAATTCAGGGCCGGGCAACGTCAACAAAGCCATTGTCCGTGCTGGAGGCGTGATGGATTATTGGGCGATTTGGCCCTATCTTCCCAGGGAAACTCAGAGCTATGTTCCATCGTTCATTGCAGTCAATTACGTGGTCAGCTATGCCGCCGAACACAATCTCTATCCCTTGAACCCGGGCTTGCTCATGACCGGCACCGATACGGTTTGGGTTCGTGATGTGCTGTCGTTTGCCCAACTTAACGAGACTATCGGTGTTCCCATGGAAGACCTCAAGACGTTTAATCCTCAGTATCTAAAGGATATTATTCCTGCTACAGACTCCACGCCTTTCGTGTTGAGGATTCCGACGCAATATGCCCTCAAGTTTGTGGAAAAGGAACAGGATATCTATGCTTACAAGACACAGGAGATGGTTGACAAGGAGAAAATTCTCAAAGAAGTGAAGGAAGTGAGCAACCGAACGGTCCATGTCGTTAAGAAAGGCGAAACATTGTCAATCATTGCCAAGAAATACCATGTCAGTGTTTCCAACCTGAAGAAATGGAACAACCTGAAAAAAGATGTGATCAGCGTCGGTCAGAAATTGACGATCTATTCCTCGGGCGGACCGATGGCCACGGGCCCTTCCAACTCGGGGTCTTCCTCCGCTCCAAAATACCATGTGGTCAAGTCGGGCGAGACGCTAAATTCCATTGCCAAGAAATACAACACCACGGTGGCCAACTTGAAAAAGCTGAACCATCTCAAATCGGATTCCATCAGTGTGAAACAGAAACTTCGCGTATCCTAACAATAAAAGTATAACGTTGAGAGTTAAGAGTTTGAGAAATACCTAAAATCGATATAATGAAAAGAATCAACATTTTCGGATTATTCTTCTTTTCCCTGTCGCTGTTCCTTATGTCGGCATGTGGCGATAAAAAAGAAGGGCCAAGGAAAGACCGCTCGGCAGGCGGTACCTCAGAAATTTTGGTCGTTACCCAGAACGACGATCAGTGGGATGGCATGATTGGCGATACCATCAGGGCATTTTTCCTGCAACCTCAGTATGGATTGCCTCAGCCTGAGGCTATGAATAAGTTGTCGCACATCAACGTGAAGGGCTTCAATGATATGTTCAAGAAACACAAGTGCTTGTTGATTGTGGAGATCAACCCTAATCTCGAAAAGCCTGTGGTGGAGACGGGTGAGGACCTTTGGGCGGCTCCCCAGCGGGTGATGAAGATCGTGGCTCCTGACCGCACTTCATGGTGTAAGGTCTTCAACGAACAGAAAGAAGCCTATAAGGTGATGTATGACAAAGTCGAACGTGAGCGCATCATGTCGGTGCTCCGGCCTTCAAACGACGTGAAGATTACCCAACGGATCAAGGAGAAGATGGGGTTTGACATCACGATCCCATCGGGATTTTTCATTTCGAAAGACGAGCCTGACTTCATGTGGATCCGTAAGGAGCTGGAGAAAAACAGCTTCGGCATTTTCATCTATACCACTCCTTATAAAGACACAGTGCAGTTGGAGATGAGCAATTTGGTCTCGTTGCGAGACCGCCTGGTGCAAAAGTATGTCCCAGGTCCCGCTGATGGCTCGTTCATGACCACTGAGAAGGAATTTGTCCCTCCGATAGTGAATTACATCTCCAACTATCCTACGGGTTTTGCCGCTGAGATGCGTGGCATGTGGTGCCTGGTGGGTGACTATATGGCCGGACCGTTCATCTCTTACACTTTCCCTGACAACAAAACGGGTAACTTGGTGACGCTGGAAGGCTATGTGTATTACCCGAATCACGACAAGCGCGACGACTTGTTGCAGCTCCAGTCCATCCTCTATAGTATCCGGACAGATATGGAATAACCCCTTGTGCCATGTCTACGCTTCAATGGTTCAAAACGAGGACACAGGAAGGGAAGACGCAGGTCTTTGATCCTTTGAGGCGGCGCTATTGCGCCCTTACACCTGAAGAGGAGGTGAGGCAGAAAGTGCTGTACCTGTTGGTGGAGCATTTAGGGGTTCCGCCTGGGCTGTTGGCGGTGGAGTATTCCATTAAGGTCAACGGTCTCGACAAGCGTTGTGATGCCGTGGTGTTTGGCCGTGAAGGCCAGCCTTTGATGATCGTGGAATGTAAGGCTGCGTCGGTCAAGATTACCGATAAGACCTTGGATCAGGCCGTTCGCTATTATTCAACCTTGCGTCCACAATACCTGTTGCTCTATAATGGAATCTCTTGCTATTGTTTCAAGATGGAGGATAACCAACTCAAGGCAATGGAC
The DNA here is from genome assembly GCA_947302205.1 of uncultured Bacteroidales bacterium. GTDB lineage: Bacteria > Bacteroidota > Bacteroidia > Bacteroidales > F082 > Limimorpha. The sequence continues at coordinate 5,659 of CAMYVD010000037.1, read as the reverse complement.
CATCTCCCGTCGTATTCAGAAATCCAAGTTGAACGATAGGTAGAACTGAGGCTTTTTGCTGATTTTGCCGTCTTCGACACCCCAAGCCATGTCGCCACGAACGAAATAGCCTAAAACACTGGTTCTTAAGCCCAATCCGAAACCACCCACAATGGGTTCCTTGATCTTGGTCACGCTGATGTCCAGGTTGCCGTCGTGATAATGCGAGGTGTAAAGTGAGTTGGCAAGATTATAGGGGTTCCAACCCGTCCAAGCCGTGCCAATGTCGCCGAAAGCAACAATCTGGAAATCCTTGATAAACTGCATGTTGATGGGCCTGTTGAGCAAGTAGCTGAAGATAGGGAATCGCAACTCGGTATTGAACAAGATAAAGTTGTTGCCGTTGCGGATGTTCTGCTGGAAGCCTCGCATGTTGGTGGCCAACGTCTGATAACTGTAGTTTTGGTCGAAGTCGATCGGCGTCTCGGTATTGAATCTGGCCATGATCCAATTGTCCACACCGCCCATGTAGTAAATCAGTTTGTTTTGTCCGAAGGAACTGCTGCCGGCGATGCGGTTAGCCCAGATGAAATTCCGATGAATGCGTGTATAGTTGCGGTAATCGAAACCTATGACAAACAGGTTTTTCGAATCTTTTCCGATGGTTTGGTAGTATTCGGCAAAGAGTTTTCCTCTCGATCCCACACGCAGGTTGGTCTGGAGCTTTTTGGAATTGTCGTACACCAACTCACCCCTCAAGCCGCCGAGGTTGGTGATCACATTGGCTTCGGAGAGACCGCTACCGTATGGAAGGGCAAGAGTCACCCTCTTGTCGAATCGGTAAATGGCAGTGCCTCTTAAGCTAAGAATCTCGTTGAAAGGATAGCTCAAGGTGTAGAACGCCTCATTGGTATAGGTGCGGTAGTAGTCGTACATGGCCTCGTCGTCCGTCACATAACGGTGCAGTGTCAGGCTTTTGTCGAGGCGTTTGCTCAAATCGCGGAAACGGATTACATATTCGTTGTTGATGAGCGTGGTGTTCAGCTTCACGCCGATGTCAATCTTGTAGTCTTCCATCAAGTCGGCCATCTTGGAACCTAAAAAGACATTGAATCCGGGGTTGAGGTAAATGGCCGAGCCGCCTCCCGTAAACGGTTGGTAGCTGTAGTTCATGTAGCTGAAGTCGATCTGGGTGGTCAGCTCATTGGCGAACAGCTCCACGTAATAGTTTTGCGCCCGTACGGCAGTGTCTTTTTTGGCAGTGATCAGCCGTATGCTGTTGGGCGATTTTTGCTGGGAAATGCGTTGGCTGCTTTTGAACCGGTGTTCAGTGGTTTTTCTTGCAATTTGGGTTTCCTTTTGCTTGTGTTTCACCAGCCGCTGCTGAGCGTAAGGGCTCCATTGGCTGGGGCCGATGTCTTGGCTTCTCTGACGGTAATAGCTAGTGTAGATTTTTTGTCCGTTCCCGTCGGGGACCAGCATGACCAGCTTTTTCTGCATCGGATTATACGAATAGTCGATAATGCTGGTGGTATAGTTTGTCAATGGTTTGCTGACCATGAAATAGCGGTAATGGACTGCGGTGTCAATATGGCTCACGGCACTGTCGAACAAGGCTTCGTAAAGGTTAAAATAACCGCAGGAATCGTTGAGGTAAAACAGTTTGTTGCCTGAAAACGACTTGGGAAGGATGTTGCTTGAAAGCTGTTGGTTGGTCAGGTTGCGAAGTTGCCCGTTTTTGTTGGCGTAGTCGTAGGCGAAGAGGTTGCTCTTGCCTTCACGGTTGGAACTGAAGACAATCTGACGGTCGTCACTGGTGAATACTGGGGATAGGTCGGTGTAATGGTCGCTGGTGATCTGCTCAATGGTGTTGGAAAACAGGTCGTAAACATAGATGTCGGGTTTGCCGTAACGGCATGCCGAGAGGACGATCTTCCTGCTTTTATGTGCGTATGAAAAAGAAGTTACTTTTTGGAATTCAAATAGATACGTCTTTTTCACTTTTTTGGTTCCCAGGTCAAGATGACAAAGCTGGATCTTGCCTTCTTCTTCCACGATAAATGAGAGCGTGGTGCCGGTGGGGTTCCAAGCGAGCAGGGGAAACGACGTGTCAATCCAAGTGTCGGAGCGGAATCCGGTTTTAAAAAGCCGTTCCTTTTTGCCTGTACTCAAGTCTTCGACCCAGATGCCGATGCGCCCCTCGTCATTGCTGACGTAGGCGATGCGTTTGCCGTCGGGACTTACTTCGGGCTCGGTGAAGGTGCGATATTTACGGTATTTCAAGGGCATTAATTCGCTTGGCCAATTTTTGCGGATCAGCTTATAACGCTCTTCATAGAAGTGATACCACTGCTCGATGAGCTCCTTGTATTTGACGCCGGTAACGTACAGCAGCGATTTCTTGACGTTTTTCGAGCTCTCTGCCAAAGTGATGATGTCGTTGAACGTCTTGGTGCCGTATTTTTCCTCAATGAAACCCCAGAACGAATAGCCCGCAATGATGGCATCCTGATCGTGCAATTGGTTGATCTTCTTAAAGTCGCCCGATAGAATGCCCCGTTGCAAGAGGTCTTCCTTGTAGCTGTCCCAGTCTTCGGTGATGTAGGCGCACAGCCCGTTTTGGAACCATTCGGGAATGTCGTATCGATAGGAATTGCGGATTTGTGAGCCGATGGAGGTGCCGTTCATCGATTGGGTCATCAGCAGTTGGGCGATGCCTTTTTGGATCTGCTTTTCAAAGTTTACAAAACTTCCATCGAAATAAAGGAACACTTTCGATCCGATGATTTTGGCAACGCCTCCGGTATTGCCCGTATCCTCTTCGTCGTTGTTCAGGTTGCTCTGCTTGAGGTCGCCAAGGCTATTGAACACCAAAAACTGCACTTTGTTTCCGAAATGGGCGCCGAACCGTTTCTCCATATCGGGAATCGCGTCTTTGGCATAGTTGAGTACGTAGTCGGCCAGCTCCTTTCCACCTTGATAGAAATATACGTCGAAAGTCTCGTATTTGTAATAGGACCACTGGAAGTCTTTCCACTGGATGCGGTTCTTGCCGAATTCCATGTTCATGCCGTTGTAGAACTGGGCATGGGAAAATGAAGCCGTCGCCATCAGCAGCGCCAACAGCAACAAACGAAAGAATCCTGTCTTTTTTGACTTCATTTCTTTTAAAACCAGCCTACAAAAATAGGTAAAAATCCTTATTTTTGCCCCAAAAATCCAACTATGCTTCAACTTGAATCTTTAGTCTTCAATCCTTTCAGCGAAAATACCTTCATCATCCATGATGAAACCAAGGAATGTGTCATTGTCGATCCCGGATGCTCCAACGCGGCAGAGGAAGACCGTCTTTTTGGCTATATTGACAGTCACCAATTGAAGCCGCTGATGGTCATCAACACCCACGGCCATGTGGATCACGTGGTGGGCAACAATGCCGTAAAGCGCCGCTATGGCATCATGGTGGCGGCGCATCCCGACATGCACAACGACTTTATTCAGGCCAAGCGTCAGGCGGTGTGGCTTGGGATGCAACCGGTTGGTGATATTGACCTTCCTGATGTGGATTTGCAGGATGACCAAGAGATTAAGGTGGGTAACGGCATGTTGGAGGTGATCTGCACTCCGGGCCATGCCCAAGGGAGTATCAGCCTTTACGCCCGGGCCGAGGGTTGGGTCCTCACCGGCGATGCCCTTTTCTGCCGCAGCATTGGCCGCACCGACCTTCCCGGTGGCGATTTCTCAACGCTTCGCGAATCCATCCGAACCCGGCTTTTCACCCTGCCCGACGAAACGGAAGTGTTTCCCGGTCATGGCGAATCGACGACCATTGGTGAAGAGAAGAACTTTAATCCATTTGTCGCCGTTTAGTGTTGATTCTTTCAAAAAGAAGTCTTAACTTTGCGGCTCCAATCTTTGAATCTTGGAATTTTTAAATCTTTAAATCCTTAAATATCGAATCATGATCGAAAAAATCACGTCATCACAGCAGGCTATGGACCTGGAAGCCAAGTACGGTGCCCATAACTATCACCCGCTGCCAGTCGTCCTCGCCAAAGGTAAGGGCGCCAAGGTGTGGGACGTCGAAGGCAAAGAGTACTTCGACTTCTTGTCAGCTTACTCCGCAGTGAACCAAGGTCACTGCCACCCGAAAATCATCAAGGCCATGACCGACCAGGCCGAACGCCTCACCCTCAGCAGCCGCGCTTTCTACAACGACGCGCTGGGTGTTTGGGAAAAGTATGTCACTGAGTACTTCGGCTACGACAAGGTGTTGCCGATGAACTCTGGCGCCGAAGCCGACGAGACGGGCCTGAAGCTCGCCCGCCGCTGGGGTGTGGTCAAGAAGGGTATCCCGAACGACAAGGTGAAGATCGTCTGCTGCGAAGGCAACTTCCACGGCCGTACCATCACCATCATCACCATGAGTAACGACCCCGAGAGTTACGCCAACTATGGCCCCATGACTCCCGGCTTCATCCGCATCCCCTACAACGACCCCGACGCACTGGAGCAAGTGCTGGCCAAGGAAGGCAAGGAAATCGCTGGTTTCCTGCTGGAGCCTATCCAAGGTGAGGCTGGTGTCTACGTGCCGGATGATGGCTACCTGAAGAAGTGCTACGACATCTGCAAGAAGTACAACGTGCTGTTCATGGCCGACGAGGTGCAGTGCGGTATCGCCCGTACGGGTAAGATGCTGGCTTGCGACCACGAAGGCGTGCGCCCCGACATCCTCATCCTGGGCAAGGCCCTCGGTGGCGGTGTGGTGCCGGTCTCCTGCGTGTTGGCCGACGACGACATCATGCTGAACATCAAGCCTGGTGAGCACGGCTCCACCTTTGGTGGCAACCCGATTGCTGCCCGCGTGTCCATCGCAGCCCTTGAGGTCATCAAGGAAGAGCACCTGATGGAGAATGCCGAGCGTCTCGGTAAGATCTTCCGTGAGGAAATCAGCAAGATCAAGAGCCCGATGATTGAGAAAGTTCGTGGTAAAGGCTTGCTCAACGCCGTTATCATCAAGCCCAAAGACGGCAAAGAGGCTTGGGATGTGTGCCTGAAGATGCGTGACCTCGGCCTGCTGGCCAAGCCCACCCACCAGCACATCATCCGCTTCGCTCCGCCCTTGGTCATCACCGAGGCCGAACTGCGTCAAGCCATCGAGATCATCAAGGAGGCCCTGAAGTCCTTCGAATGATTTTTCGACTATTGAAATGAAAAAGCCCGGCGAAAGTCGGGCTTTTATTAATCGTGAGTTGGACATCTTTAATAATGATACCATGAAAAAAACACTATTTTTACTCGCTGCTGTCGCTCTGATGATGGCCTCTTGCTGTGACAAGAAAACGAGTGACGAAAACACAAACGAAACCGCTATGAACACTACAATGAACGACTTGCTGACACGCCGCAGCGTGCGCAGCTACACCGACGAAATGCCACCCATGGAGGTGATTGAAGAAATCTGCAATGCCGGCACTTACGCCCCTACGGGCATGAACCGCCAGGCTCCCATCATTGTCGCAGTCACCAACCGTGAGGTGCGCGACCGCCTGAGCAAACTCAATGCCGCCGTGTTTGGCCCCGACCACGACATGGATCCTTTCTATGGCGCCCCCGTGGTGCTGGTCGTGCTGGCCGACACTACCGCTGCCTTCACTTGGAAAGAAGACGGTTCACTCGT
>CAMYVD010000036.1 GCA_947302205.1 uncultured Bacteroidales bacterium | reverse complement strand
GCAACGCATTCGTAATGCGTAGGTCGTTGGTTCGAGTCCGACATGTGGCTCTGGATAAAAAAACAGAAGAGACGTCAACGGCGTCTCTTCTGTTTTTGTGAGGTACCTGGCGGATTCGAACCGCCGTCCCCGGTTTTGCAGACCGATCCCTAACCGCTCGGGCAAGGTACCATTTGCGGGTGCAAAGATACACATAAAAACGGTATCCGCAACAATTCTTTAAAAAAATAATCCCCTGGCTGCCAATTTCAGATAGTTCCAAGCCACAATGGCCCCCAAGAGCACGACATTGTAACCGTAGTAAAAGACGAAGTCGCGTTTCCGGAAATGCGTCATGGCAAAAGCGGCCATGATGATGATTCCAGGCAGGGCTGGCAGATGGTACCGCTCGCTGTTGAAAGCAAACGAAAAAGCGATGGTCATCACATAAATCAAGGTGTAGGAGCCGATTAAGCCGAAGCTTCTCCATTTCTTTTCCCTAATGGCCGCTACGATGCTCCACATGGCGAAGAATGCCAGATAATTCTTCACGAAATAGGTCCCGTTCATCATCTTCTGGTTCTCATTGGCCACCTCCACCAGGTTGGTCAAAGGCAAGACGAAAGCCCCGGGAGCCGTGTATTTGTATTGGGCATATTCGGCATAGTTCAGGCCCAATTGTTGGTATTTTTCAACTAAGGCATTGCTTTCGCCGAAGTTCAAGTGGACGATGATCAGCATCTCCCACCCTATCGGTGTAAAGAGAAAAAACACCACTACAGCGGCAACAACCATTAAGGCGATGCATTTGGCCTTTCTGGAAATCATCCCGGGTTCGGCGCATAGTAAAAACAAGACAAAGCTCGCGATGAGAATCATGCCGAGCACTGTGCGGAAGCCAAACGTCAAGGCAGTCAACAGGATGGGGATGGCGATATTCCAGAATGTGTAATGTTTGCTACGGATCAGGTAGTCCATCCTTTCCAAGGCCAAGGTGGCCAAAAACACCATCTCGGTTTCTTTCATATAAGTGCTGGTATAGTGGATGAATTGTGGCATGAACACAGCCATGACGGCGGCCAACCGTCCTGTTTTTTCTCCGAAACTGCGTGAGGCGAATTTATAGATGACCACGCATAGATAAGCGCTCATCAGGGCTTTCAGCAGCCTTGGACCAAGGATGTTTTTGCCGAAACAGGTGTAGAGCGTGGTCAGGTAAAGGAGGTAGCCTTGGTCGGAAAAGCCCATGGTATTGCCATTCAGCACCCAAAACACTTCACGGAATTGTCCTTTCCTGACAAGATCCGAAAGATAAGAGGCCGTAAAGTGGTAATTCAAGCTGTCGGCGGCGCCATATTCCATGCTTATTCCTGTTTGATAGTAGAAATAGAACATCATGGCGCCCACAAATAGGGCACGAATGCTGAACGCCACCCAAAACACCTTTTTGACAAACGATTTGCGTTCGTCGCCTTTCCAACGGCCATGAAAGCAATAGGTCAACAGGAAATAAAACAACACTGTGCTGACACCCCAAGCCATCCAAAGCGGCTTCATCGCATATGTTCTGAAGCATACACTCACCAGGAGCAACGCTAACAGATAGACGCCGATGCCCACCCATTGGAAGTGCTTATGAAGTTTCTCCGGCATTATTCTACTTGGATCAAAGGACCGGAAGGCTTGCGTTGGATGTTTTTCGGGTTGATCTTCATCGCTCCTCCCCTTTTGCTGTTTCCGGTGACGTTTTCAGTGGTAACTCTTTCGAAACTATGCCAACGATATTCGTGGCTGAAAATAAAATTATTGTCATCCAATTGCTCAATGGTAGCGTGATACTCTTCAATCGTATCTCCAGTCGTTTCAAAACTTACGTCAAATGTATTTTTTCTTATATAAGTATATGCAAATGCATAATATATTGTGTCAAAGTCTTTAGTATGGATTAAATAACTAGTGTCGTTGGCAATGAAATACCATAACCAATTCTCGCTTCCTGGTGTAAAATCATATTCCCAATCTCTATGGGAACCGTCAATATATTCGTTGTTGTAATCGGTGTTCCACCGTTCTTCAAGTGTAGTGAACCAAATCCTATTACATACGGCCTGATTAAAATCCTCTTCTTCCTTTTTGTGGCAGCACGAGGCGGACAGGACGAGTAGCAGCAAAGTTGCAAAGCCCAACTGGACGATATGCCTATTCATAGCGTTGAAGTTTTCGGCAAAAATACAATATTTCTCCGAAATCAACTATCTTTGCACCTTGATAAATTAGGCTATGTCTGCACAGCAGGTTTTGATTGAGAAAACGGAACGGTTTGTCAAGAAGTATTATGTCAACCGGCTGATTCAAGGGGTACTGATCGGTGCCGCCTTGTGGATCGTTTTTTACCTGTTGGTGAACACACTTGAATATTTTTCATGGTTTTCTTCGAACGTCCGATTGGCACTGCTGATCCTGCTGATCCTCGGTAGCGTCTTGGTGGCTACGTTTTATGTTGCCATCCCCTTGGTCAACCTGATCCGCTATCGGAAAAAGATGTCGCACGAACAGGCAGCCTTGCTGATCGGAAAGTTTTTCCCTGACGTTCGTGATAAGTTGCTGAATACGCTTCAACTCTCCGACAGTTTATCGGAGGATGCCTCCAACGAGCTGCTTGTGGCCACGATCGAGCAACGTACCGCCCAGCTGACCCCGGTTCGTTTTACCGATGCCGTGGATCTGAAAGGCAATCTGCGCTATCTTTACCTCTTTTTGGCATTGTTGTTCGTGTTGCTCGCCCTCATGCTGTTTTTGCCCCGTTTTGCCGTGCAGCCGGCCCAGCGTATCATCAACTTTGAGCAGGAATTTGAGAAGCCCCTCCCCTTTTCGGTGCAGCTTTCGCAAGAAGCCATCGAGGTCAACCAGGGGGCGGATGTGGCTTTTTCCATCCATGTGGAGGGTACGCATATTCCGGATGCCTTTTACGTGAAAAGCACACGCGGTCAGCAGGTGTTCAACAAAGTTTCCATCAACGAATACAGCTATGTGTTCAAAAACGTGGTTCACGACCTTTCGTTCCAAGTGATTGGCGGAGAATACATCAGCAAGCCTATTGCGATACAAGTACACCCCAATCCTGCGTTGCTGTCCTATCAATGCCGAGTCCAATACCCGGCGTACATCCATCGTGCGAATGAAGTCTTTGTGGGTAAAACCAGGCTTATTGTTCCCCAAGGCTCAAAGCTGCAATTTGAATTCCAAACCCGCGATTGCGACACCTTGTTTGTGGTTCGTGATTCTTTGACCACCGGGATGGCTGTGGATCAGGATGAAGTGCTCCTTGCCTTTACCGCTGCGGCCTCGTCCCAATTTGACTTGGTTTGTCACAACCCTTGGTCAAGGCATTTTGATCCGATTCGGTTTTCCGTTGACATCATTCCGGATGCCTATCCTGAGATTCGTGTGGAGTCGTTTGATGACGAGCTTTCCACTAAAGTTTATTTCTCGGGCCTGCTTGCCGACGATTATGGCTTTACCAAGCTGTTGTTCCATTGCGATCTCAAGCAGCCGGTGGAAAGGGAAATGGTGTTGCCTGTGGTATTCGACCGTAGCGGCTCCCGAACTTCGTTCTTCTATCATTTTGACATGGATAGCCTCGGCGTGTTGCCCGGACAGCATCTGGAGGCCTATTTCGAGGTTTGGGACAACGACGGATTCCACGGTCCCAAGTCGAAACGCTCAGAAACCTTTGCCTACTACAAGCCTTCGTTGGCTGCGCTTGATTCCATTGCCGAACAAACGGAAAACGACATCATGGAACGCATGGCCGCCCGATCCGAAGAGGCTTCAAAGCTGAAAGAGGATATCGAAAGGATGCTTCAGGAACTGACTGCCAAGAAGGAATTGGACTGGACCGACAAGGAGAAAATCAAGGATTTGCTTGAAAAACAGACGCAAATGGAAGAGGAGTGGAACCGTTTGCAGGAGGAGCAGGAGAAGCTGAGTGATTTCATCAAAGAGCATGATTTGGCCAACGAGGAATTGTTGAAAAAACAAGAGAAAATCAACCAGTTGTTCGATGAGCTGATTCCTGACGAGTTGAAGAAAATGATGGAAGAAATAGAACAGTTGTTGGATGAAATGCCTCGTGACAAAATGCAGCAGATGTTGCAAAACCTGAAGCAGAACAACACCAAAATGCAAGATTTGCTGGATAGAAACTTATCCCTTTTGGAGCAATTGAAGGTGGAGAAGGATTTCAACGAGCTGATGGAGCAACTGGATCAACTAGGGGAGGAGCTGCAAAATGAAGAACCAGAGCTGTCCGCAGAGGAGGCAAAGCGGCAATTTGAGGAGATGATGCAGCGTTTCGACAGCCTCCAACAGCGTAACGAGTCGCTGAAGGAACCGTTCAATATGCAAAAGGACGACAATCAGGAAGAATCCATTGAGCAAGACCTCGAGGAGGCTTCCGAAATGGAAAACAGCGAGTCCGGTGACCAGCAACAGGGTTCAAAACAAAAGAAGCAAAGCGCAGGAAAGAAAATGCAGGAAATGTCGAATTCCATGATGATGCAGATGCAGATGGGTGGTGCTGAGCAGCTTGCTGAAGATGCCCATTTGGTCCGTGTCCTGCTAGAAAATGTGGTCCGTTCTTCGCATCAGCAGGAATCATTGATGAATGAGGTTGGTCACATGCGTACGGATGATCCATCCATCAGTGCCAAAATCGTCCGTCAAAAGGAGCTTTCCGATAATTTTGTGATGGTTAAGGATTCGCTTCGGGCGATGGCCCAGCGCCAACCGGCCGTCCAGAATTTCGTTTTTGATGAGATTGCCTCGATTGACCGTCAGACAGAATTGGCTTTGAAAAACATTAACGAACTGCGCTTTTCGATGGCAGTCAACCATCAACAGCACGCCCTGAAATCCATGAATAATCTGGCCTTGATGTTGGCAGAGTCGCTTCAGGAGATGGAGAGTTCCATGATGGGGTCGGGTTCCTGTTCAAGCAGGAGCAAGCCGCAGAAAGGTCAGCAGGCTAAGAGTATGCAGCAAATGCAGCAATTACAGGAACAATTGGGACAACAACTCAAGCAATTGCGCGAACAGATGCAACAAGGGAAGCCTTCGTCACTGCAATCGGAGGAATTGGCTCGTATGGCTGCGGAGCAGGAAATGCTTCGTCAGAGCATGCAGCAGATGCTTGATGAAATGAAGAGCAACGGTCAAATGGGTGACGATGGCTTGAAACAGATTATCAAGGATATGGAGCGTTTGGAGGAAGATTTGGTGAATAAGCGGATCAACAAACAGACGATCGAGCGAAATCGCCAAATCCTGTCGCGAATGTTGGAATCGGAGAAGGCGCAGCAAAAGCGTGATCAGGATGAAAAGAGGAAGTCCAACGAGTTTAAAGGCTCCAAATTCGACCGACAAGTGGATGAAGTCTTTTATCAGCAACAGTTGAAAAAGAATCAGGATTTCCTTCGTTTGAATCCCATCCAATATCAACCTTATTACAAGAGCAAGATTAACGAGTATTACCTTAAAAAGAATAGTAAGTAACGATGATTCAGTTTAATACCATAGATGTGATGATGCCTCGACTTGATTTTGACCAGGTGCGTTCGTGGATTGTTGCCGTGATTGAGTCCGCAAAGTACGAAGTAGGGGAGTTGCATTTTTATTTTTGCAGTGACGAAGCGTTGCTAAACATCAACAAAGAGCGGCTTGGGCATGATTTTTATACGGATATCGTGACTTTTCCTCTGGGGGATTGTGAGACCTATATTTCAAGTGAATTTTGCTTGAGCTTGGATCGGATTGCGGAAAATAGCCTTATCTTTGGGCGAACCTTTGAGAGCGAGTTGCTGCGGGTGATCATTCATGGCGTTTTGCATCTGGTGGGTTATGACGATCTTACTGAAAAGGAACGTGAAGCGATGCGGAATAAAGAGGAAGAATGCTTGGATTTATTTTATAATAAATTGAATATCAATTAAATATAAATTTTGTTTCATGTGAAACGCCTTAGGATATGCTGTTTGAGAAATATGATATTATTGTAGTGGGGGCGGGGCATGCCGGATGTGAGGCGGCCGCAGCGGGTGCCCGTCTCGGCAACACGGTTTTGTTGGTCACTATGGATCTGAGGTTGTTTGCCTCCATGTCGTGCAATCCAGCAATGGGCGGCATTGCCAAGGGGCAAATCGTCCGCGAAATTGATGCTTTGGGAGGTTGTTCCGGAGTAGTGTCTGATAAGTCAATGATCCAATTCCGCATGTTAAACCGTTCCAAAGGTCCCGCGATGTGGAGCCCTCGCTGTCAAAGCGACAAGATGCTGTTTTCGGCGGAATGGCGTGCGATTCTGGAAAACACCCCTAATTTGGATTTCTGGCAAGATACGGTTGACGGACTTTTGTTTGATGGCGATCGGGTGTGCGGTGTGCATACGTTCATGGGTGGCGAGGTCTATTCAAAGACGGTGATTCTGACCAATGGCACTTTCTTAAATGGTTTGATTCACATCGGTGAGATGCATTTTTCCGGGGGTAGGATAGGGGAGGCCTCCAGTCACGGGATCTCTGAGCAATTGAAAGAACGTGGGTTTGAAGTCAAACGCTTGAAAACAGGCACTCCAATGCGAATTGATGGGCGAACCATTGATTTTTCAAGGCTTGTGGAGCAGCCTGGTGATGACGATGTGACGGGCTTTTCGTATTTGCCTCATGAGCCCATTGCCCAACAAAGAAGCTGTTATATTGCCCGTACTTCACTGAAGGTGCATGATATATTAAGGAAGGGATTCAAGTATTCGCCCATGTTTACGGGCAGAATCCAAGGGGTTGGACCTCGTTACTGTCCGAGTATTGAGGATAAGATCGAGCGCTTTTCTGAAAAGGACTCCCATCAATTGTTTGTAGAACCTGAGGGCTGGACCACTCAGGAATATTATCTGAATGGCTTTAGCTCTTCATTGCCCGATTATATCCAATACGAAGCATTACGGGCGATTGAGGGGTTTGAAAATGCCAAGATTTTCCGTCCAGGCTATGCCATAGAATACGATTATTTCCCGCCGATACAACTGCATCATTCTTTGGAAACCCGTGCGGTTCATGGCTTGTTTTTTGCTGGCCAGATCAATGGAACCACAGGTTATGAAGAAGCCGCTTGCCAGGGTTTGATGGCGGGCATCAATGCGCATCGGTTGATTCATGACGAAGAGCCCATGGTGCTTTCGCGTTCGGAGGCTTATATTGGCGTGTTGATTGACGACTTGATTACCAAAGGGGTGGATGAACCCTATAGAATGTTTACGAGTAGAGCAGAATACCGAATCCTATTGCGTCAGGACAATGCGGATGCGCGTCTTACTCCCAAAGCTTATGCATTGGGTTTGGCCACGGAAACTCGTTATCAACATTATTTGGAGAAAAAGCAGCATGTTGATGAAATGGTCGAATTCCTGAATACCACCAGTGTTACGCCTGATGAAATCAATGGCTTCCTTGAGGCTCAGGGTACTTCTGCAATTACACAGAGAGCCAAATTGGGCTATATCCTACTGCGTCCTCAATTGAATTTGTTTGATATGATTGCCTATCTGCCTTGGCTTGCCGAAAAATATGATTTGCAGGATCGTTTCACTCGTGAGTGTGTCCAAGAGGCTGAAATTTTAATCAAATACGATGGTTACATCAATAAGGAATACGATTTGGCGGAAAAACTGAATCGGTTGGATTACGTTAAACTTCCCATGGATTTTGACTACCACTCGTTAACTTCACTATCGTTTGAAGCACGCGAAAAACTGAATCGATATCAACCGGAAACCCTTGGTCAAGCCAGTCGAATTAGTGGCATTTCACCAGCGGATATTTCTGTATTAGCCATATTTTTAGGAAGATAGCATATTGTTTCACGTGAAAATACCTCTCAAATGAATACTTGTCCCTGGTGTGGAAAACCAACGAATCATCTCTTCATGAAGGTTAAGGATTATTTCTTAACCCAAGAAGAATTTGAACTTTATCAATGTGATCAATGTGGATTGGTTTTTACCGAACCACGTCCTGCTCCTGATGTAATCGGTAATTATTACAAATCTGATAAGTACTACAGTCACCAACAAAATGCCATTGGTTTTATTCCAAGGATTTACGAGTTGGTTAAAATAGTCAATCTGAAGCGTAAGGCCAATATTGCACTCGATGTCTTGCCTAAAGGCCGCTTGCTTGACATAGGTTGCGGTGTTGGCGATTTCTTATTGCAAATCAAGAAATTAGGTTGGGATATTATGGGTGTCGAACCATCGGAACAAGCCCGGACCATTGCTGAATCACGACTTGGTTTTAAACCATTGCTGCCTTCAGAATACTCATCTTTACCGGATCAATCTTTTGATGTGATTACCATGTGGCATGTGCTTGAGCACGTAGATGATTTGAAATTTCAGACAAAAGAACTGAAGCGTCTCTTAAAGCCCGGTGGTCGTCTAATCATTGCTCTTCCAAATTATCAATCATTTGATTGTCAATACTATAACGACAAATGGGCAGCTTGGGATGTCCCTCGTCATCTCAATCACTTCTCATGTGATTGTTTGCAGGGTATTTTGAATTCTAAAGATTTTAAATATATTGATAATCAACGTCTTGTATGGGATTCATATTATATCTCCTATTTGAGTGAACAATACCTTGGCCATCGTCTTCCTTTGATCCGTGGTTTATGGACCGGCTTAAAATCCAATTGTAAAGCACTTCATTCTGGTATGTATTCAAGTTTGGTGTATCGTTATGAGAAATAACCGTAAAAATTCAAGGCGAATTGTTTCGTGGTTTCTGGGTATCTTTTTTTTGGTGCTCAGTTCCTTTTTGGTTTTTCATGCCTTTTCCTTTTCCCATACTTCGCACAAACTCTTTTCCGAACACCTTAAAAATGTCATTTACCAACAAGATGACGTGTTGCAACAATCCAAAACGGATCTTTTGTATGCTTTTGATCAGTTAAACTATTCCGGCGGCTTCAATTCCTTGAATTATCGGATTCCTTCATCTGTTGGTGTCTATGTCTTTCATAAGGATTCCTTGGTCTTTTGGAACAACAATTTGATTGAACCAAAGTTGTTGCGTAAGCGTGTGGACCTGAGTACGGATACCATCATGAATTTGAATATCGGCGATTTTTTGATCACCTCTGATGCGTATGGAGCCTATTCATTTTACCTGTTTTCCTTGTTGAATACAACCTATCCTGTTGAAAACAAGTACTTTGTAAATAAAGTCCAGCCTATGCTGGGCAACCATAAAGGTCGTTTTGGCAGCGTTCAAAACGGAGATGATTACCCCATCTATTCTCGTTCAGGCAAGTTGCTTTCGTACTGTACCATTAACTTTCCAACGGCTTGGAATTCTTCCAATTTGGGCTTTTTGGTGGTGTGCATCTGCCTGATGTTGCTTTGTGCCTACCTTTTGGTGGCTCGTTTCTTTACCTCCAGACCATCTCATCAATCCTTTGGTTGGTTACGTAGGAAACCGATACTAACCTTGATTCTTTTGTCAATAGTGGTATTGGCTTTGTCTATCCTGGCTTTCAGGGAAATATTCCGTTATGGATTCACCCAAGGTTTCCTGATCCCATCGGCGATGAGGATGGACTATTGTTTCCTGGCGCTGTTTATCGGTGTGCTATTCATTGTCACGTATTCCATGCTGGTGCGTTGGCTCTTGAAACCCTTGATGCAAAAGCGAAATGAATTTGTGGTGATCGTTGCACAATTTGTACTCTGGGGTATCTTGCTTACTGTTTTGTACAATAAGGAATACAACCAATTCGAAAACCATCAGATTCGGTCGTTGGCAGAAGATCTTTCCCACGAAAGGGACCAAAGCTTTGAACGGTCTTACCATCAATTTTTGATTGATGTCCAACAAGATACCACCTTTAACGCCATGGCTTTCTCCGAAAACATCATGGAGGAAGTGCTGGTCGATTACATGCGCAACTTCCTGTTGGATTCGGTGATGAAGCAATACAATGTGGCTTCGGCGATTTGTTCACCGGATCAAGAATTATTCGTACAGCCCTACGATATTGTCACCGACTGTAATGCGTATTTCAATGATAAAATCGAGGAAAACCACGGCGTAAGTCTGGGAGATGGTCTTTATTATGTGGATTACAATTCCCTTGATCCCAATTACATGGCTATCTTCACCATCGAATCAGACGACGATCCCTTATCGCGACGAATGCTTTACCTGGAGTTCACCAAGCCGGTCATGCCTCGCGGTTTTGGCTTGCCGAAAATCCTTCAAGACTCCCACAATTCGCTGTTGTTGAATTCGTCGGTGGCCTGTTATCGCGACAGCCTTTTGGTCTATAAGTTCGGTTCCTATATTTATCCGAATTATTTGGCTGACTATAAGCATCCTGCCAACGAATTCAGCTACGGCAGAAAACTGAAGCATTTCGTCTATCCCATGGAGGATTCAAAGGTGCTTGCCATCAGTACGGAACGTCGAACCTGGATGGAAATGACCGCTCCTTTTGTGGTGTTTTTCTGTCTCTTGCTGGTATTGTATCTGTTGGTTTATTTTGTGGGCGGGGTGATGCGGAGCAATCCTTCGGCACGCAACCTGAGCAGCCGTTTCCAGATGATTGTACTTGTGGCTTTGGGCGCCTCCTTCCTGCTTGTCGGCCCAGTATCAGTCCTCTACATTCGCAGTCTCTATACCCAGAAAGCCAACGAAACGCATTTTAACCGTACCCGTACACTTTCACTTGACATCACAGGCGAAGTCGATTTTTCTTTCCTTAAGCAGCCAGGTTTCAAGACGATGCTTGACGATATCCTGAGACGCTATTCCGAAACGTTTTTCACGGATATCAACGTGTATGACGTCAATGGAAAACTGCTTGCCACCACTACACCCGAAATCATGGACCTGCAAATCCAGTCCTCGTTGATGAATGCGGAAGCTTACCATAACCTGCAAGGTGAAAAGGCGTTGTACTACATTCATGACGAAAAAGTAGGCAATGCCGTGTACCAGTCCTCCTATATCGCCATTCAAGACAATGGCGGAAAAACATTGGCTTACCTGAACCTTCCTTATTTTTCAAGCCAATCCGACTTGGAGACCGAGATCCTGTACTACGTTTTGACCTATGTCAACATCATCTTGTTGATCCTCTTTGTGTTCCTGCCTATCGTGCTCATCATCACCCGTCGTGTGATCAAGCCTTTGGTCCGTTTGCAGGAAAAGATGCGGCAGGTTGATATCAACAAGTCGAACGAGAAACTGGAATGGAAGAGCAAGGATGAAATAGGCGCTTTAATAGACCAATACAATCAATTGATCGAAGCACTTGAAAAGAGCGCCGCTGAACTGAAACGCACCACTACGGAGTCGGCTTGGCGTGGGGTAGCCCGACAGGTGGCACACGAAATCAAGAATTCCCTTACCCCGATGCGCCTCAGTGTTCAAATGCTCCAACATAACATTGAAAACGGCAGCGTAACCCCCGAACAAATCCAGCGTACGACCAACACGTTGATTGAACAAATTGACGCCCTATCCGACATTGCATCCTCGTTCTCCCGTTATGCCAAATTGCCCGAGAACCATCCACAGCCTTTGGATTTGGCCGAGCTGGTCGGAAACGTGGTCAATCTGTACAATAACATCGAAAACATTACATTCAATTACCAAAAGGATCCCGAAACGGATTTTACTTTCAATGGTGACAAGACCAACCTGAACAGCGCGGTCGGCAACCTGGTCAAGAACGCCGTGCAATCCATCGGAAACAAGCCTGATGGCAAGATAGACGTGACGCTGCAATCCACGGAAACATCGTTTGTCATTACGGTGAAGGATAATGGTAAGGGCATTAAGGAAGACGACAAAAAGATGATCTTTGTGCCCAATTTCACCACGAAAACGGGCGGTTCGGGCGTGGGTCTCTCCTTGACCTACAACATCGTTCAGGCGGCCGGAGGAACGATTTCGTTCGAGAGTCAGGAAGGGGAGGGGGCGACGTTTACCATTAAATTGCCTCGTGTCCAATAAAAACACTAAATTTGCGTTTTTAAAAAGCTATGGCAGAAAACAACAGATTAGGATCTTTGGCGAAACAGACCGCCATCTATGGCTTGAGCAGCATCATCGGCAGGTTTTTGAATTACCTGCTGGTACCCCTTTATACGTACAAAATCGCCGCTGAATCGGGCGGCTATGGCATCGTCACCAACTTGTACGCCTACACCGCCTTGCTTTTGGTCATCCTAACCTTTGGCATGGAGACCACATTCTTCCGTTTCTCCAACAAAGAGGGTGTTGACCCCAACAAGGCTTTCTCCACGTCGGGTCTGGCGGTCGGACTGGTGGCGTTGGTGTTTGTCGTTCTGGTGAGTGTCTTTCTGAAGCCCATTGCCCATGGGTTGCACTATGCCGAACATCCCGAGTTTGTGGAGATCATGGCCATCATCGTGGCGCTGGATGCTTTTCAGGCCATTTTGTTTGCCTGCCTTCGCTATGAGAACAAAGCCATCAAGTTCGCCACCCTGAAGCTGTCGTTCATCTTCCTCAATATCGGGATGAACCTTTTCATTTTCCTGGTGGCACCGGGATTGAAAGAGAGCCATCCGGCGTTAATGGGTTGGTACGATAACAGCTATCAGGTCGGCTATATCTTTATCGTCAACTTGATCTGCACGGGTTTGATCACGCTGGGGTTCATCCCGGAAATCAAGAAACTGCGTTACGGCATCGACCGCGACATGCTGAAGGAAATGCTGCGCTATACTTGGCCGTTGCTGTTGTTGGGCTTGGCCGGCATTCTAAATCAGGTGGCGGATAAGATTTGCTACCGTTTCATCGTTCCCGGTGAGGAGGGCGATGTGCAGTTGGGCATCTACGGCGCATGTGTAAAGATAGCCATGATCATGGCGATGATCACCCAGGCCTTCCGTTATGCCTACGAACCCTTTGTGTTTGGCGGCAAGCGTGACAAGGCCGACAAGGAAACCCAAGCCAAGGTGATGAAGTACTTCATCATCTTCACGTTGCTGGCCTTCCTTGCCGTGGTGATGTACATGCCCCTGTTGAAGCATATCATCAAGAGCGACTATTGGGAAGGCTTGCGGGTAGTGCCGATCGTGATGATGGCCGAGATCTTCATGGGCATCTACTTCAACCTTTCCTTCTGGTACAAGCTCATCGACGAAACCTGGTGGGGCGCCATCTTCAGTGCCATCGGCTGTGTGGTTTTGTTGGCCATCAACTTCATCTTTGTGCCCAAATACGGCTATATGGCTTGTGCCTGGGGAGGCTTTGCAGGCTATGGCATCTGCATGGTGCTATCGTATTTTGTGGGCCAAAAGAAAGCTCCGATTCCATACGACCTGAAATCGGCATTGTTGTATCTTGTGGTCACAACCGCCTTGTTTTACGCCCAAAAACTCATTCCTATCGAGAGCACAACGTGGACATTGGTGGTCAACACGGCATTGTTATTGCTGTATGTGGCAGTCGTTTGTGTGGTTGAAAAAGAGCTGGTGAAAGGCATTGCCGGATTTGTCAGAATGAAAATCCTAAAAAAACAATCGATATGAAACTCAACATAGTAAACCAATCGAATAATCCATTGCCGGCTTACGAGACCAAGAACTCCGCCGGCATGGACTTGCGCGCTTATCTGCCAGACGGGCCCATCACGTTGGAGCCCATGCAGCGTTTTTTGGTGCCCACGGGGCTTTACATGGAGATTCCCGAAGGCTATGAGGGACAGGTGCGTCCCCGTAGTGGATTGGCCATCAAGAGCGGCATCACCGTGTTGAACTCCCCCGGCACCATTGATGCCGATTATCGGGGTCAAGTGTGCGTCATCCTGATCAACCTGTCGGATAAGGCTTTTGTCATCAACAGTGGTGACCGCATTGCCCAACTGGTGATCGCCAAATGCGAACAGGTGGAGCCGATGGAGGTAGAGACGCTCTCAGAGACAGAACGCGGCGCGGGAGGTTTTGGACACACGGGGAAAAGGTGAGAGGTAAAAGATGAAAAAGGTTATTGTCATAGCATTGCTGTTGGTATCCATTGCGGGTGTTGCCCAAGAGGACATCCGTAAAAACGCCACATATTTCTCGAAAGGCCTTGAATGCAAGTACCAGGAAGATGTCTTGGGCGCCATCAAGAACTTCGAGGAGGCCCTGAAATTCATGCCCAACGATGCTGCCAGCATGTTCGAGCTCAGCGAACAATACGTCAAGGCTGGGAGAATGGAAGCGGGTTTTGAGATGATCCAACAGGCAGCTCGGCTGGATCCTGAAAACAAATGGTACCAGCTGCGTCTGGCCATGTTTTACCGTACCTTGGAGCAGTTTGATGACTATATCGAGGTCTTTGAACGGCTCACTTCCAAATACCCCGGCGACGTCGAAATGCTGTCGAACCTGATTGAAGCTTATCTGATCACGGAAAACTACGATAAAGCCATCGAAAAACTCGACATTCTTGAACAACAAGCCGGTGTCAGCGCTTTGGTGAGCGAACAGAAGTTGGAGATCTACAAGCATCAAGGCAACACGAAGAAAATGATTTCCGAACTGGAAAAACTGATCGCCGACAATCCAGAGAATACCCGTTATTACAGCATGCTTGCCAAGGTCTATATGGAGAACAAAAAGGAAAAGGAGGCCGTCAAGCTGTATCACCAAATCAAGGAGATCGATCCATCGGATGCGTACATCAACATCTCATTGTTGGAGTATTATGAGAAAAAGAAGGACTACGACAAGGCCTTCGATGAATTGATAGAGGCCATCAACAACAAGAATCTGGACTATAACACCAAAGCCAACATCTACGAATATTGGTTCAACAAGCACCAGGACGCAAAGGACATCGACCAACAGGCTTGGAGAGCTGGCAACGCTTTTCTTGAGAACTATCCCGATAACAAAATGGGTTATTTGATCTTGGCTTCCTATCATATCAACAAGCAGGAATATCAGCCTTGCAGGGAAATGGCCCAAAAGGCCTTGAAATACGATCGTTCCAACTTTGCCGCATGGCAATATCTGGTGATGTGCGACGGTGCTTTGCGTGCCAACGATTCCCTGAAGAAACACGCTGTTGAAGCCTTGTTGTTCTATCCCACCCAACCGATCTTCTATTGGTATGCGGGAGTGTCGCATGCCTTGGATAGGCAGGATGCGGAAGCCGTCGGTTATTTTGAGAAAGGACGAAAGTTCGTGACTGATAAAAGCGCATTGGCTGATTTTGACAGTTATCTCGGCGATCTTTACCATTCCATGGGTGAAATGGAGAAAGCGTTCCAAGCCTACGAGCGGGTGCTGAACTTTGACCCTGACAACGCCTTGGTGCTGAACAACTACGCCTATTACCTGTCGCTTCGGAAGGAAAATCTCGACAAAGCCAAAGCCATGGCGCTCCATGCGGTGGAACTGGATCCCAACAACGCCATTTACCTCGATACCTACGCTTGGGTGCTGTACCAAAAAGGCGAATACCAAGCTGCCGAGGCACAGATGGAGAAAGCCGTCAAAGCATTGAAAAGCCCTGACAAGACCTATTACCAGCATTACGCTGACATCCTCGATAAAGTGAACAAGCCGGAAAAGGCCTCGGAATACCGTAACAAAGCCAACGCATTATGAAGTTAGAAGTTAGAAGTGTGAAGTTGATAGTGATTACAGTTGCTGGCTTTTTGCTGCTGCTGTTGGCTTCCTGTTCGTCACACAAAAAAACGGTGACTCCTACGGCCCATCTGGATTACCAATGGATGACCGCCAAGATGACCATGGATGTCGCCGCACCCGGCGTGGAGTTCAAGGATGTTTCCGGCGTGCTCAGGATGCGTCGCGACAGTGCCGTTTGGATCTCCGCCTCTGCCATGATGGGCATGGAGAGTCTCCGCGCCTTGATTACCCAGGATTCCGTGGTCATGGTCAACAGGATGGACCAGACTTACCTCGCCGAACCTCTCCAACAGGTGGCTGAGAAACTACAGCTGCCCGCAACGCTGCAGGAAACCCAGGCCTTGCTGTTGGGCCATGGCACCGACGATCCCATAGCCATCCAATTTGGACCGTATAAGGCCAAAATCCGTTATTCGGAGATCCATTGGGACGAGCCGACCGCTTTCCCGATCAAAATCAACAAAAAGTATGAAAGGATGAAGCTATGAGGCACACAATCCAATGGATGACCCTGGTGCTGCTGACGCTTCTCGTTTCAGTGGGAGGCTATGCGCAACGCAGCAAAGAGTCCCTCGAAAAGGAAATCAGGTCGCTGCAAAAGGAGATAGAAACCGCCAACAAGCTGTTGAAGGAGACCTCGAAAAGCAAGGAAGTGACCATGGGTCAGGTGTCGTTGATGAACAAGAAAATCAAGGACCGCCAAAAGCTGATCAACGCCTGCAATGAGCAGATCAAGATTCTTGAAAGGAATATCAAAAAGGGCGAGAACAACATCACATCGCTCAATGGAGAATTGAAAAAACTAAGTGGCGAATATGCCAAAATGGTGCAGTTTGCCTATAAAAACAGGAGCCGTTACGACCAACTGGAGTTTCTGTTTGCTTCCAAGGATTTCAACCAGGCGTTTCAGCGGATGCGTTACATCCAGCAGTTCGCCGACGCCCGAAAAACCAAGATGAACCAGATTGCCAACACGCGTACCAAGGTAAGCCGCGAGGTGGAAGAGCTCAGGCAGAACAAGGAACAGCAAGCCGAACTGTTGGCGGAGCAAAAGGCCCAACAAGATGCCTTGATCCAAGAAAAAGCAGAGTTGGATGCCCAGGTGAAGCAACTGAAAAAGAAGGAAGGCAGCATCCAGCAAAGCATTAAGGACAAACAGGCGCAGGCCAAGAAGTTCCAGAAGCAGATCGATGACATCATTGCCGAGGAAATCCGGAAAGCCAACGAACGGGTCGCAAAGGACTCGAAGAAAGGAACCAATCCCAAGCCGGATCGAATGGCGCTTACGCCCTCGGAAAAAGCACTTTCCACAAGTTTTTCGGCCAACAGGGGCAAACTGCCTTGGCCGGTTGAAAGGGGAGTGGTGTCCAGTTCTTACGGCAAGCATACTTCGGCGATTTCCGACAAGGTTACCGTGACCAACAACGGCGTTGACATTGCCACGGTGGAGAACGCCAAGGCCCGTTGCGTGTTTGAGGGTGTGGTGGTGAGTGTGGTGAAGCCGTCGGCCTCCAACATTGGCATCATCATCCGTCATGGCGATTTCTTCACGGTGTATTCGCAGTTGGACGAGGCTTACGTGAACCGAGGCGACAAAGTAAGGACCAAACAGGAAATCGGAAAGGTGCATACCGACCGCTCTGAAGGCAAGACAGAGCTTCATTTCGAGCTACGGCAAGGCACCGAAACACTAAATCCATCCGTGTGGCTTGCAAAATGACCCCGTGTCATTGCGAGCGTAGCGAAGCAATCCATAAAATACGATGAACAGAAAACGGATATTATTGGTTTTAGGAATCCTGATTGCCGCCATAGCCTTGTCAAGCTGTAGCAGCCAAGAGCGTTTCGGGCAGCGCAAGGCGCCGAAGGATTGCAATTGCACCCGTTGGAGCAAGTGATCAGAATCCGTTCAAGCTCATGGTCACGGTGGGGATGAGCAACAATCCGCCGACAACGATCAGCACCAAGATGAACTTCCAGATGAAACGCACCCATTTTTCCCAGGGGATGCGGGCCACACCCAGGGTAGCGATAAGCACGCCCGAAGTCGGGGTGATCATGTTGGTGAAACCATCGCCAAACTGGAAGGCCATCACCGTGGTCTGACGCGAAATGCCGATCAAATCGCTGAACGGCGCCATAATCGGCATGGTGATGGCCGCCTTGGCTGAACCCGACGGAATCACAATATTGATCAAGGTTTGAATGCCATACATGATTTCGGTTGAAGCAATGACACCGAGGTTGCTCATCGATTTCGACAACCCATATAGGATGGTGTCAATGACGCCGCCGTCCTGCAACACAATGACGATACCCGCCGCCAGGCCTACCACTACGGCAGCCGAGAGAATATCTCCCATGCCCTCGATAAAAAGCTTGGCGATGTCGCTGGCGCTCTTGCCAATGGCAAAGCCGCTGCACACGCCCATAAAGAGGAAGAGCGTGGCGATTTCCATGATATACCAGCCATAGCCCAACACGCCTACAATCAGGTAATAAACCGTACCAAACAGCAGGGTCAGGATGAAATAAGGCACCGACTTCCGCAATGCGAAAAAGCCGACCAAAGCAAACAAACCCGCGCCAATAGGCAAAAGGGGTAGGATAGAGGTGCTGTTGCCAATCTTCATGGACGTCATAGGATAACGGATGGCGCAGAACACCAGGATTGCCACGATAAAGCCATAGACAATCCACGCTCCGTCATTGCGAGGGAGGGACGACCGAAGCAATCCACTTGTTTCGGAACTGGTGGATTGCCGCGTCGCGTCGCTAAGCTCCGCTCCTCGCAATGACGAATTATTTCTCCAATATTCATCGTCCTCATAAACGATCGATATTTTAGGGTTCTTCTTGACTTTATTGGCGTAAAGCAACACGAAAATGATGCCGATGATCGTGAGAATCACCCAGCAAACCAAACGATAGCCGATGCCCGAAAACAGCGGGATGTCTGCAATGCCTTGGGCGATGCCGATGGTAAAGGGGTTGAGCATGGCACCCGAAAACCCAATGTGCGCCGCCACATACACCATGCAGACCCCCACGATGGAGTCGTATCCCATGGAGATGGCCAAAGGGATGATGATCAGGGTGAAGGCGATGGTTTCTTCGCTCATCCCGAATACCGAGCCAAACAAGCTAAACAGGATCATAATGAGGGTGATAATGATGTTATTTACCCCGATTTTTCCAACGATTCGGTTGTGTTCCAATCGTTTTGTGAAACCAAGAAAAGCCATAATGCCCGTGTCGATGGCCCGACTCTTGCTCAAAATCCAAAAGGCACCGCCCACAATCAGGATAAAGACGATGATACCGCTCTGTTTCTCAAACCCTTTGAAAAGCGCCGAAAACACCTGCCAAGTCTGGGGCTCGGCGTGAAACTCTTGGGCATACGGCTCTGGCAGTTGATCCTGATAGTAAAACATCATCACCGTTTCGCCGTCCACCTGCTCCTGGACGTATTTCCCCGGCTTGATGAACCAAGTCATCATAGCAGCCACGAGGATGCAACAAAACACGATGACAAAAGTATGCGGAACCTTGCGTTTTTTCATGTCGTAATTAATGATTTGCAATAATACAAAAAATGACTTAAATTTGTACGCTTATTATTGAAATCAACAATTTAAATCTAATATTATGAAAATCAAACATTTAACTATTGTTGCGGCTATAGCCGTGATGGCTTCGGCCTGCTCTAACCAACCTAAAACCAACGAAGAACCCCAACCCAAGCTGATCGACAAGTATGCTGAATATACGCTGACAAGCGACATCAGCCATCTGAGCGAAAACGAAAAAGAGATGCTGCCTTTGCTTTTTGAGGCTGCCGACATCATGGACGACCTCTTCTGGAGAGAGAACTACGGTGACAAAGAAGAGCTGATGGCTCGTATCAGCGACCCCGACCTGCAGAAGTTCGCTTGCATCACCTACGGTCCTTGGGATGGCCTTGACGGCAACAAGTCGTTTGTGGAAGGTATCGGCGAGAAGCCTGCCGGCGCCCAGTTCTATCCTCAGGACATGACCGAAGAGGAATGGGAAGCCTTTGACGATCCCGACAAGAACAGCCAATACACCATGATCGTCCGTGACGAGAACGGCAACCTGAAATGCGTGTGGTATCACGACTACTTCGCTGAACAGATCAACAAGGCCGCTTCATTGCTCGACGACGCCTCTGAATTGGCTGGCGATGAAGAGTTCGCTGAATACCTGCGCCTCCGCGCCAAGGCTCTCCGCACTGACGATTACTTTGAGAGCGACATGCGCTGGATGGATGTGCGCAACAACAACATCGACATGGTTGTCGGTCCCATCGAGAACTACACCGATGCCCGTTATGGCATCAAGGCTTCGCACGAGGCTTTCATCCTCATCAAGGACCAAGAGTGGACCAAGCAGTTGGCTCGCTATGCTCAGTTTGTCCCTGAACTCCAGAAGCAACTCCCGGTGTCGGAAGAGTACAAGAAAGAAGTTCCCGGTGCTGACGCCGACTTGGCTGCTTACGACGCCGTTTACTATGCTGGCGACTGCAATGCCAACAGCAAGACCATTGCCATCAACCTGCCTAACGACGAGCGTGTGCAACTGCAGCGCGGCACCCGCAAGCTTCAGCTGAAGAACGCCATGGCCGCTAAGTTTGAAAAGATTCTCCAACCCATCGCCAGCGTGCTGATGACTCCTGAATCCATGGAACACATCAAGTTCGACGCTTTCTTCGCTAACGTGATGTTCCACGA
>CAMYVD010000035.1 GCA_947302205.1 uncultured Bacteroidales bacterium | reverse complement strand
ACGAAGATGCCCACCGCCACAGCGAAAAGGGCAACGCCAATCAACGTAGTGGCCAGCGTCTCAAACTTGCCGTGACCATAGTCATGCGACTTGTCTTTAGGCCGATGGCTGACACGCACGAAAGCCAACACGACGATGTCCGTGGCAAAGTCCGATACCGAATGGACCGCATCGGCAATCATGGCTGCACTATGGCCAAAGATGCCGGCCAAGAACTTGAAAACCATCAGGATCAAGTTGACCAGACTGCCCAACAAGGTCACTTTATAGACTTCCTTTTCCCTTTCCATAATCCTTATGCTTTTTTCTCTGTCAAGATCATGAACAATATCGCAAACAGAATCAGCACGACACCAAGGGCGACGTTGACCGTGAAGGCCTCATGGAAGACGAATGTGCCGATGAAGATGGCCGTCAAAGGTTCCAGGATACCCAACACAGAGGTCTTGGTGGCGCCCACGGCCTTGGTGGAGGCTGCCAGCGTGATGGTGGCCACTGCCGTTGGCAACACCGCCAAGCCCAACACATTCAGCCAGCTAATGGCATCAGGCACTGGATTCAGCTTGACGCCAAACCCGGAGAGGCAGAACAGCATGATCGAGCCGATGAAAAAACAATAGAATGTCAAGGTGAGACTTGGCAACGCCTTGATTTGCTTGCTTTGGTTGGCAATGACGATAAACAATGTATAGCACAGCCCTGAAGCCACTACTAAAACAATGCCTTTCCAGTCGATGAAGCCTCCTTCCCCTTTGACAGAGAGCAAGACGGCACCCGCAACGCCAGCAAAGATGGAGATCCAAGTTCGCCAACTTGGAAATTGCCCAAACAGCATCATGATAAGCGCAACCATTATTGGATACACGTAAAGGATGCTTGTAGCGACGCCTGAGGGAATGTATTTGTAAGCCTCAAACAAGGTGATGCTACAGCCTGTAAATAAGATACCGAGTATCGCCATCAGGCCGAATTGCTTCCGTGTGATGCGAATCTGCTTCTTCGCCACCAGCATAAAAGCCAACATCAACAAGGTAGCCAAACCATAGCGGTAAAACAGCAAGGAGTTGACATCCAATCCTTTGTTAATAACGGGCACGCCGAATAACGGGTTCATGCCATAGGTGATGCCCGAAATGATGCCAGCGAGATAACCCCAATGTAAGCTGTTCTTTTTGTCCATAGCCAAAGATAAAACGCCTGCAAAAATAAGAATTTGTTTCGCCGCTTTCGGAAAAAGACCGATTTTTCCTTGTTTTGCTTGATAATCACGTTTATAATTGTAACTTTGTGCGATCAATTACTTATTCATCATCAATTAAACCCTAAAACTATGATAAAGAAATTATTACTTATGGCTTTTGCCGCCCTACTGTTAGTTGGATTCTCTTCCTGCAAAAAAATGGGATGCTACTGCGTCGGTTATGGCCCAGGATCAGAAGAAATAGTTGACAAATATTACAAAGACTGTGTCAAACTTGCTGACGAGGGAACCATCATTGAAGAAGGAGACGTGACTGTCGTATGCAAATATGATTAATGGTCTGATTTAAACATGCGAAGCAATTTTTTTGTTTTATTTGATTGTTAGTCCGATAAAAAGTTGTACTTTTGCCGCCGAAACCTCGGGTAGGTTTTAGTTAATTCATTCATAATCAACTTAAAACATTAAATTATGCCAGCAAAAATCAGATTGCAAAGACATGGTAAGAAGGGTCAGCCTTTCTATCACATTGTAATTGCTGATGGCCGTTCACCTCGTGACGGTAAATTCATTGAAAAGATCGGTACCTACAACCCTTTGACTGAGCCCGCTCAGATCAACCTGAAGTTCGACCGCGCCCTGTATTGGTACAGCGTTGGTGCTGTTCCGACCGACACCGTGCGTTCACTGCTTTCCCAAAAGGGTGTCATGCTGAAGTACCACCTCCTCCAGGGCGTGAAGAAAGGCGCTATGACCGAGGAACAAGCCGAAGTCAAGTTCCAGAACTGGATGAAGGAAAAGGAAGCTAAGATGGAACAAGTCGCCAAGACCAAGGAAGACAAGATCAGAGGCGAAAAGAAGACCCGTCTGGAAGCCGAGAAGAAAGTCAATGAAGCCCGCGCTGAGGAACTTGCTAAGAAGAGACTCGCTGAGCTCGAAGCCAAGAAGGCTGAGGAAGCTGCCGCTGAGGCCGCCGAAACTCCTGCCGAAGAGGCTCCAGCCGCTGAAGCTCCTGCAGAAAACGCCGAAGCTTAAGAGTAACATTCTTCCAAATCGAATAAAAAAGCCGCTTTCACGAGCGGCTTTTTTTGTAGTATAAAAACGCTTCGTTCTTAATGAAATCGCGAAGGTCTCGGCAGGCTTGAACTTCAGTGGGACAGGGCAAGTCAGGACATTCATACACCGCATCGAAATCCTTTACATCCACCGATGCCACATCACACGGCACATAGTGCTCCAAATCGATGAGGCACTCCCGCATCACGGCAACGAGCAGGGTCAGCAACGCTTCTTTGGGATGCTTACCCGCCGACACCACCTCAAGTTGATCGGAATAATCGCTGAGAAAGGCTGCTGCCATTGGGCCGCAACAATCGTCATGCTCAGTCAGGACAAGGATTTTCATGATTGCAATTTTCTTTGCGAAAATAAAAAATTATTCATTATCTTTGCAACCTCTTTTAAAAACAAAATTATAATACTCAATATGGGAAGAGCATTTGAATACCGCAAAGCGGCTAAAATGAAAAGATGGGGACACATGTCAAGAGTGTTCCCGAAACTCGGAAAACTGATTACTATCGCTGCCAAGGAAGGCGGTCCGGACCCGGACATGAACCCCAAACTCCGTCAGGCCATCCTGAACGCCAAGGCTGAGAACATGCCTAAGGACAACATCGATGCCGCCATCAAGCGTGCCTCCGACAAGGACGCCGCCAACCTCGTGGAAATCACTTACGAAGGCAAAGGCCCTCACGGCATCCAATGCATGTTGGATTGTGCCACCGACAACACCACCCGTACCGTGGCCAACGTGAAATCATACTTCAACAAGTGCGGAGGCTCCTTCCTCCCCATGGGTTCATTGGAGTTTATGTTCACCCGCAAGGCTGTGTTCGAGATTGAGATGCCAGCCGGCATGGACAAGGACGAACTCGAGCTGGAACTCATCGACTACGGTCTGGACGAGATCGTCACCGAAACCGACGAGGAAGAAGGCACCACCACAACTACCGTCTATACCGCTTGGACAGACTACGGCACCATGCACGACGCCCTTGAGGAACGCAAAATCAACATCATCAAGGCCAACCTCCAGCGTTTCCCCAACAGTACTGTCAGCTTCACCGACGAACAGATGGTGGATATCGAGAAGTTCCTCGACAAACTCGACGAGGATGAAGACATCCAAGCCGTCTACACCAATATGGAATAATCGATTTTATTTGATTGTATCATGAGTCTCACCCAAAACATACTAGCAAAAACAGCCGAATTGTCAGAAGTCGACGTCACTTATCAAAACACAAGCGACTTCAATTACATTGACACACTTGATACAAACTGCAGTGCCATCGTCATGGAGGCCACTGTCATTTATTTCGAAATCAAGAACATTCCGCTGTTGTTGAAAACTGGCAAGCGTCTCGCCGCCAGAATATACAAGGTTTATTACAACGCACTTCAGGAAATCTGCAAGAGCACAGGCGGTTACTTCAGTTGCGACTCCCCTTGCAGTTTCCTCATGATCTATCCCAAACATAACCACAATGTGTCGTATGTGGTTGATGTAGCCATTAAAACCGCAACACTCTTCTGCACTACCCTCAGGGAAACCATAGAGAAAAACAGTCATCTGAGTTTCTCGATGGGCATCGACTATGGCAATATCCTTGGCACCAAGACCATCGACAATGATAAATTCACCCATGTCGTTTGGTTTAGCCCCGATATTGAAAAAGCCAAGACCATCGCCCGCGAGTGCCAACGTCCATTCTTTGTCGGCATCTCAGGAACCGTCTTCCACCACCTGGACGACAGCCTGAAGAAGACCTCGAAACGGATCTTGGGAATCAAGAAAGAAGTGGACATCTGGAACCGCGTGTCATACGAATTTGACAACGTCAAGAAACATCTCTACCAGACCAACTTCCAGAAACCATTCGAGGAAGCGTAATCTTGATTTGAGGCGATGAATATATTAGTGACAGGATGTTACGGACAACTCGGCATCGCATTGCAGCAAATTGCCGCTGACAACTGTTCACATCAGTGGTTTTTCACTGACATCGACACGTTGAACATATGTGACTTCAATGCCGTTGAGCGGTATTTCACCGCCAACGGCATTGACATTTGTATCAACTGCGCGGCCTATACCGCCGTTGACAAGGCCGAAGACGAACCGGAACTTGCGGAGAAAGTCAACACTGAAGCTCCCCGGATTCTTGCGGATTGTTGCAAGCAACACCAATCCACACTGATACACGTTTCAACGGATTATGTATTTGACGGGAACAGCCGTCATCCCTATCGTGAAGACGACAGCACCGCGCCTTTCTCTGTTTATGGCAAGACGAAACGCAACGGCGAAAGGGCCATTCAGGAATCCGGCTGCAACTACATCATCGTGCGCACCGCGTGGCTTTATTCCTCCACGGGAAAGAATTTCGTGAAGACCATGCTTATGCTTGGCGACACCAAAGACGAGATCAACGTGGTGGACGACCAAAAAGGCTGCCCTACCTGGGCCTCCGACTTGGCTCAGGCCATTTTTGTGCTGGTAGAGAACTATGGGAAGAAGCCCACTCACGAGATTTTCCACTTTACCAACGAAGGACAAATCACTTGGTATGAGTTTGCTTGTGCCATCATGGAAATCGGCGGGAAACACTGTAAGGTGAACCCGATCACTACCGACCAGTATCCCACCAAGGCCAAACGCCCTGCCTATAGCGTTTTGGATCTGAACAAGATCAAGTCGATGACAGGCATGGAGATCCCGTTTTGGCGCGACAGCCTTGAAAAATGCATCGAAGAAATCATCAAAAAAAATGAATAACATGGATCAAAAAATTCTTGAAAGAGCCCAAGCTTGGCTCACTGACCAATACGACGCCGAGACTCGTAAGAAAGTTCAGGAACTCATCGACAACGACCCTAATGAGCTGACCGAGAGCTTCTATCGCAACCTTGAGTTCGGCACTGGCGGCCTCCGTGGCATCATGGGTGTCGGCACCAACCGCATGAACATCTACACGGTGGCCATGGCCACCCAAGGCTTTGCCAATTACATCAAGTTGATGAACCCTGGTGTTTCCGACCTGCGTGTTGCCATCGCTTACGACTGCCGCAACAACAGCCCCGCTTTCGCCAACATCACCGCTGACGTGATGTCTGCCAATGGCATTAAGGTGTTCATTTTCGACTGCCTCCGCCCCACTCCAGAGCTTTCGTTTGCCGTCCGTGAACTGCACTGCCACGCCGGAGTGATGGTCACCGCCTCGCACAACCCGAAGGAATACAACGGTTACAAAGCCTATTGGAATGATGGCGGACAATTGGTCAGCCCACACGACAAGAACGTGATCGCCGAAGTCGAAAAGATCCTGGACCCATCGATGGTCAACTTCAAGCGCAATCCGGAACTCATCACCGTTTTGGGTGAAGACTTCGATGACATTTATTTGAATAAGGTATTCGGCCTTTCGCTCTCCTTGGATCTCATCAAGAAGCACAAAGACCTGAAGATCGTTTATACGCCCATCCACGGCACAGGCCGTCGCCTGGTGCCTGAAATCCTGAGACGCAAAGGCTTTGAAAACGTTTACTGCGTGGAAGAGCAGATGGTGGTTGACGGCGACTTCCCCACCGTGAAGTCCCCCAATCCTGAGGAGCCTGCCGCCATGGCCTTGGCTGTGAAGAAGGCACAGGAAATCAATGCCGACCTCGTGTTGGCCACCGACCCTGACGCCGACCGCGTAGGCGTTGCCGTGAAAAAAGACAACGGCGAATTCATCCTGCTCAACGGCAACCAAGCCGCCAGCGTGTTCCTCTACTACCTGCTGACCCGTTGGCACGAGTTGGGCAAGCTCACCGGCAAGGAATTCGTGGTGAAGACCATCGTCACCACCGAGTTGTTGTTCGAAATCGCCAAAAAATACAATGTCGACCACTATGATGTGCTCACTGGATTCAAGTTTATCGCCGATAAGATCCTCTCACTGGAAGGCCAGAAGCAGTTCATCGGCGGCGGCGAGGAAAGCTACGGTTACCTCGCAGGCGACTTTGTCCGCGACAAAGACGCCGTCATAGCCACCAGCCTCTTGGCAGAGGCTATGGCATGGGCCGCCGAACAAGGCAAGACGTTCTACGAGCTGCTTTGCGACATCTACCGTGAGTTCGGCCTCTACAAGGAGAAACTCGTTTCCCTCACCAAGAAAGGCATCAGCGGCACGGAGGAGATCAAGGCCATGATGGCCAAGTTCCGCAACACCCCTCCCACTGAGATCGTCGGCGAGAAAGTGGTGGAAATCCGCGACTACAAGACCTTAGAAGCCAAAGACCTGCTCACCGGTAAGGTCACGCCTATCAACCTCCCGAAGTCGGATGTGCTCCAGTTCTTCACCGAGACCGGATCGAAGATCAGCATCCGCCCCTCAGGTACTGAACCCAAGATCAAGTTCTATTTCAGCATGAAAGGCAAGATCGAAGGCGGCATCAACGAATCCATGAACCGTCTTGACGAAAAGCTCAACGCTGCGGCCAAGCTGCTGACGGAATAATCATTCCACTTGGTTGGAAACCCGGTTCATGCCAACGATGGCAAGATCATAGCCAGGATCCTGCTGTAACACTTGCTTGTAGATTGACCTCGCTTGGACGTAGTCGCCCATTTGCTCATACACGTGGCCTTTGTTATACAAGGCGTCGGTATAGGTCGGGTCGCTCTGGAGCGCCTGATTGAAATAATCCAGCGCCTGTTCGTTTTCGCCCAAGTAAACGAAATACACATAGCCTTTGTTGAACAGCAGACGGCTATTGCTCGGCTGGATCATCAGCAAAGTGTCGTAATGCGCCAAAGCCTCTTCGGGATGTCCATGGTCCTGGATATACAAAGCTAGGTCATAACGCACCATGGGCTCCTTAGGGAAGTTCACCAGCATGGAACGCATGAAATCCTCTGTCAATGGATTGTCTTGTGCCTGATAAATCGCACAAATCTCACGTTGAGGATCCAAGAAGGAGGCATCCTGCTCGCGGGCAATCATAAAGTTCTTCATGGCTGACACCGTGTCCTGCTTGGCCATATAGGCCATGCCGCGAACAAAATATGCCTTGGGATTATAGGTGCTGATTTTCAGCGCTTTGTCGATAAAACCAAAGCAGAGGTTATAGTTCTGCTGCAAGAGGTTCAGCTCAGCAAGCTTCACCATCGGCCGAGCATCGTACGGATCGACCTCCGAAGCCTTATTCAATGCCGCCGTAATGTTGGCTTCATCACCCAGGAGATAATAAATGTCCGCCAACAGCAAGAAGGCATCTACATTCTTGGGATCAAGTTGGATGGCATGGTTCACGTCCACCATGGCCAAACCCACCTGTTCCCTGTCCATATACACGTACGCCCTTTTCAGGTAAAGGTCGGCACGGTTCTCATCCAGGGCGATGGAGTCGTTCAAGAGAGCAAGTGGATCCCTTACGGAATCCACTTCTTCCACTTGTTCTTTGTTTCCTGGATCATCTTTGGGGGAATTGTTGTGACAAGCATTCATGCCCAGCACCACCATCCCTAACAAGGCCACGAAAAATAAGCTCTTTCTCATACTTTATTCTTCAATCTTATCAAGTGCTTCCAGGATTTTCTCCGACAGTTCCTCTGCCAGTTCAGGATTGTCATCAATCAGGCGTTTCACGGCATCACGACCTTGCGCCAGCTTGGCATCGCCATAGCTGAACCACGAACCGCTCTTCTTGATGATGCCAGTCTCCACACCGAGATCCACGATTTCGCCAGTACGTGAGATACCCTCGCCATAGAGGATGTCAAACTCAGCCTTGCGGAACGGAGGTGCCACCTTGTTTTTCACCACTTTCACCTTCACACGGCTACCGATCACATTCTCACCTTCCTTGATCTGGCTGACCTTGCGGATGTCGAGACGGACGGAACTGTAGAACTTCAGGGCGTTACCGCCGGTGGTCGTTTCGGGATTACCGAACAACACGCCGAGTTTCTCACGCAATTGGTTGATGAAGATGCAGATGCATCCTGTCTTATTGATGGTAGCCGTCAGTTTACGCATGGCCTGTGACATCAAGCGGGCTTGCAGGCCCATCTTGCTGTCGCCCATCTCACCTTCGAGCTCGCTCTTGGGAGTCAAAGCGGCGACGGAATCGACCACGATGACGTCGATGGCGCCTGAACGGATCAGGTTCTCAGCGATTTCCAAAGCCTGCTCACCGTAGTCGGGTTGCGAGATCAGCAGATTTTCGATATCCACGCCGAGCTTGGCGGCATAGAAACGGTCAAAGGCATGTTCAGCGTCAATAAAAGCGGCAATGCCGCCCTTTTTCTGCGC
Source organism: uncultured Bacteroidales bacterium (assembly GCA_947302205.1). Lineage (GTDB taxonomy): Bacteria > Bacteroidota > Bacteroidia > Bacteroidales > F082 > Limimorpha. The sequence continues at coordinate 12,086 of CAMYVD010000035.1, read as the reverse complement.
CTCGGCGACAACATGCAGCGCCAGGGTTGTCTTACCAGAACTCTCGGGACCGTAAATCTCGATAATCCTGCCTTTGGGCAGACCGCCTACGCCTAAGGCATAGTCAAGGCCCAGCGAACCGGTGGAGATGGACTCCATCTTTTCGGCCTCAGCGCCCAAGCGCATGATGCTGCCTTTGCCAAAGTTTTTCTCAATGTTGCCCAAGGTGGCTTCCAAAGCTTTCAGCTTCTCCTGCTTGATTTTTTGGGCATCTTCCTGTGATTTTTCTGTAGTCATAACTATTTATTTTTAATTATTAATTATTTACACGCTATTTATCCAGTTGCAAAGATAATAATTTTTTCTTATAATAATCACAAATATTAAAAATTCCACACTTTTCGCATTGCGGTTTACGGGCGTGACAGACGTATCGGCCGTGCAAAATCAGCCAGTGATGGGCGTTTGAAAGCACCTCTTTGGGGAAATACTTCACCAAGGTACGCTCCGTCGTCATCACATTCTTCGAATTTTTGGTCAAGCCTATCCTGTTGGACACGCGGAACACATGCGTATCGACCGGCATGGCGGGCTGGTTGAAAGCCACCGCCATCATCACGTTGGCCGTCTTGCGACCCACACCGGGCAACCGTTGCAGATCCTCCATGGTATCAGGCACTACCCCACCATAATCACTCACCAACGTCTTGGCCATCCCTAACAAATTCTTGGCCTTGTTGTTCGGATACGAGATTGATTTAATATAGGTGTAAATCTCCTCCTCCGTCGATGCCGCCATCGTTTCCGGCTCAGGGAAACGCTCAAACAGCGCTGGCGTGGTCATGTTCACACGCTTGTCAGTGCATTGGGCGGAAAGGATAACCGCCACAAGCAACTCGTAGGGATTACGAAACTTCAGTTCCGATGCCGCCAAGGGCATGTGTTCCTCGAAATAGGCCACAAATGCGTCATACTTCTGCTGAATCTTTGTATTTGCCATGGGGAAAGTGTTTTGGAAAGGCAAAGATACAGTTTTTGAACCTACATTCAAGAATTATCCGTATTTTTGCAACCTTAAACCATCGGTATGATTCAAGCGACAGACATCCATAAGTCTTACGGGAACCTTGAGGTGCTCAAGGGGATTGACCTGCATATCGCCAAGCAAGAGATTGTGAGCATCGTGGGAGCTTCGGGAGCAGGTAAGTCCACCCTACTCCACATCATCGGCACGCTCGATCGCGCCGACCAAGGATCGCTCCTCATCGACGGCACCGAAGTCAACAAACTCAACGACAGGGCTTTGGCGGAGTTCAGGAACAAGAACATCGGTTTTGTGTTTCAATTCCACCACTTGCTGCCCGAGTTCACGGCCTTAGAGAACATCTGCATTCCCGCCTATATCGGAGGAACGCCAAAAGACGAAGCCGTCAAGCACGCCATGCAACTCCTTGATTATCTAAACCTAACCAATAGAAAGGATCACAAGCCTTCAGCGCTCTCGGGCGGTGAGCAACAACGCATCGCCGTGGCCCGTGCACTGATCAACAAGCCCGCCGTGGTGCTTGCCGACGAACCTTCAGGCAACCTCGACTCAAAATCGGCCCAAGAACTGCATCAGCTGTTTTTCAGGCTCCGCGACGAGTTGAACCAGACCTTCGTCATCGTCACCCACAACCCCGACTTGGCCGCCATGTCAGACCGAACCATCACAATAAAAGACGGGATAATTAGTTAAGAGAAAAAAAAGTTCAATGAAAAGAAACATCATATTTGGTTTAATGTTTGGTGCGGCATTGTTATGCACCACTGGCCTTCAGGCACAAAATGCCGAGAGTTACGAATCGCTGATGCGCAGCGGCAATACAAAGTTTTCCGACAAGGATTACATCAGTGCCAAGACCTATTATGAAATGGCATTGAAACGGAAACCCAACGATGCCGAAGCCAAGAAAAAGCTCGATCAGACCTTGGTGAAAATCCAGGAGGACAGCGAACGACAGGAAGTTTTCTATGCCCACCTCGATGCCGGCGACGCTCTCAACGCACAGAACAAGTACGCTGAGGCTTTGGCGGAATACGAAAAGGCATTGGCCATTTTCCCTGGCGACAAGTATGTTGGCGCCCAGGCCGAGACCATCAGGGCCATCCTCAAGGAACGCCAGGATAAGCAAGACGCTTATGACACTGCCATTGCACAAGGCAACACGTTGTTGGAAGAAGAGAATTTCGATGCTGCCATCATGCAGTTTGAGACCGCCAAAGAGATTTTCCCCAACGACAACCTCCCGAAGGAACGCATTGCCGAAGCCAAGCGTCTCCATGCGCTCTACAACGAGAAAGTGGCCCGTTTCAACACCCTGACCGAGGAAGCCAACAACCTGGCACTCCGTAAGAATTTCGACGGTGCCATCCAAAAGTTGAACCAAGCCTTGGAACTCTTCCCTGACAATGTTCAAGCCCAGCAAAAGCTACAGGAACTGCAAGGTTCAAAGGACATTAACGACCGTTACAACGCCATCATCGCCGAGGCTGACCGCATGTATGAAAGCAAATCCTATAGAGACGCCAAGGCGCAATACCAGAATGCCTTGGCTGTGGTTGCCGGTGATGCTTACGCTACGGATATGATTGCCCGACTTGATCCTCTGATTGCTCAACAAGACGCTGAGGAGGCTGCCCGAATCGCCGCGGAACAGGAAGCTGCCCGTTTAGCCGCCGAGGCTGAGGCTGCACGTCTGGCTGCCGAAGCCGAAGCCGCTCGCATCGCCGCTGAAGAGGCTGCCCGTAAAGCCGCTGAGGAAGAAGCCGCACGACTCGCAGCCGAGGAAGCGGCACGTATCGCGGCGGAACAGGAAGCCGCACGTCTCGCCGCCGAAGAAGCCGCCCGTCTGGAAAGGGAGCGCATCGAATCCCTCCGCCCACAATATAACACTTTCGTCAAGGAAGGCGACAAGCAATATGCAGCCAAGGCCTTTGACAAGGCTGTGGAAAACTACATCAAGGCTGATGAGTTGAACATCGGCGAGACCTACCCTGCCGAGATGATTGCCCGCATCAACAAGATCATTGAGGACAACAAACTCTATGAGCTCAACAAGGATGCCTTCACCATGACGGCCAACACGCCTCGCCGTTTCACCTTCAACCCTGTTGACGTGGCTTCGCGCCGTTCCAACTACATCATCCTGAAGGCCCGTAACCTCACTCCCGGCAAGAGCTTCCCGATGATCGTCTCCTTCGGAAGCGAAAGCGGCAAGAACGGCGGTTTCGTACTCGCCATCAACGAGAGCGAAGAAGAAAAGACCTATATCTTCCGCATCGGCGGCCAATATAAATGGTTCAGCGAGAACAACACCTGGATTGAGTTGGTCTCCGAGCACGACGACGTGGAAGTAAGTTTGGTGATGATTTCAAGAAGTAATTAATAACACAATAACATGGACAAATCCGATTGTTGTTACCAGTCCTATCTGGCCATCCTGAAAGAAGAACTTGTGCCCGCCATGGGCTGTACTGAACCCATCTGTCTGGCCTACGCCGCCGCCAAGGCGCGCGAGGTGCTGGGTGCCCTGCCTAAACGGGTAGAGATCAAAGCCAGCGGCAACATCATCAAGAACGTGAAAAGTGTCATCGTGCCCAACACTAAGGGCATGAAAGGTTTGAAAGCCTCCGTGGCGGCTGGCATCGTGGCCGGCAACCCCGACAAAGCTCTGGAAGTCATCGCCGAGGTGACTCCTGACCAAAAGAAAGCCATTTCCAAGTTCCTTGAGGATACCCTGATGACCATCATTCCGCTCAACGTCATCGCTCAACTCGACGTTACTGTAACCCTTTACGACGGCGACCAATCCGCGAGTGTCCGCATCGCTGGTCACCATACCAATATCGTGAAGATTGAGAAGAATGACCAGGTGCTTTTCGACTCAGGTTACGAAACCAATGCCAACACCAAACTCACAGACCGCAAATGTCTCTGCATGAAGAAGATCTACGACTTCGCCAACACGGTTGATATCGAAGAGCTGAAACCCATCATCGGTTCACAGATTGAGTGCAACAAGGCTATCGCCATGGAAGGCCTCAAGAACAACTGGGGCGCCAATATCGGAAGCACCATCCTAAGCTTCGGCAACGACATCCGCATCAAGGCCAGAGCTTGGGCCGCCGCAGGCAGCGACGCCCGCATGAGCGGCTGCGAGATGCCCGTGATCATCAACTCAGGCAGTGGCAACCAAGGCATGACCGTCAGTCTGCCCATCCTTGCCTACGCTGAGGAATACCATATCGACGAGGAACGCACCATCCGCGCCATCGCTCTCTCTAACCTGGTGGCCATTCACCAAAAGACGGGCATCGGCAGGCTATCAGCCTACTGTGGTGCCGTTAGCGCCGGCTGTGCCTCAGGCTGTGGCATCGCCTACCTTATGGGTGAGAGCCTGAACGTCATCGACCATACTCTGGAGAACGCTCTCGGCATCGCCGCCGGCATCGTGTGCGACGGCGCCAAGCCCTCATGCGCCGGTAAGATTGCCGTCTCAGTGGAGTCAGGCATCCTCGGCTACGAGATGGCCAAAAAAGGCAACGAACTCCTCGGTGGCGACGGCATCGTAGGCAACGACGTGGAAGAGACCATCGACCACATCGGGCGCCTGGGTCGTCTTGGCATGAAGGAAACCGATGTGGAAATTCTCAAAATCATGGTGGAATAAAGCCATTATCCCATGTTTCAACGACTGATCCGATTTTGCGTAAAGCTCGTTCAGAAATACCTTCCTGAACCTTTCATCTTTGCGGTGATTCTCACCCTTTTGGCCTTCATCATCGCCATTCCAGTATGCCATCAAACCCCACTCGAAGTTATTGAACACTGGGGCAACGGCGTGTGGTCGCTGCTGGCTTTCGCCATGCAGATGGCCTTGGTATTGGTGAGTGGATCCGCTTTGGCGGCCGCCCCCGCTATCAAGAAAGGCATCAGTGCCTTGGCCTCAAAACCAAAGACACCGGCTGGCGCTATCGCCTTGGTGACGGTCATCTCCGCCATCGCTTGCTGGATCAACTGGGGTTTCGGTCTCATCGTGGGTGTCATCTTCGCCAAGGAAATCGCACGTAAGTTGCGCGGCGTGGACTACCGTCTGCTGATTGCCTCAGCCTACAGCGGCTTCGTGGTGTGGCACGCCGGTCTCTCCGGCTCCATCCCTCTGACCATGGCTACTCCCGGATCAGGGCTGAAAGAGATTACCAAAGGTGCCTTGCAGAACCCCGTTCCTGTGAGTCAAACCGTTCTTGCCCCGCAAAACCTCATCATGGTAGCCGTCGTCATCATAGCCATCGTGATGGTTAATGCGCTGATGCATCCCAAGAAAGACATGGTGATTGCCGTGGATCCCGCTTTGCTGACTGAAGAGAATCCTGCCCCCGCACCCAAGGCAAGCTCACCTGCTGAAAAGATGGAGAACAGCCGTCTGTTGGCCTGGATCATCTCCTTGTTAGGCCTCTCCTATCTGGTCATCCACCTGTTCGTCAGAAAAGGAGCTTTCGACTTGGGTTCTGTCATCATGCTCTTCCTGTTCACCGGCATCATCCTGCATGGCACGCCACTCGCATACGTGAGGGCCTTTGGCAAGTCAGTGAGCGGAGCGGCAGGGATCATCTTGCAGTTTCCATTCTACGCTGGTATCATGGGCATTATCACCGGTGTGGGCGCCTCGGGCATCTGCCTAGGTACCGTCATCAGCAACGCCTGCGTGGCCATCTCCACCCCGAAGACCTATCCCCTGTTCACCTTCCTCTGCGCCGCCATCCTGAACATGTTTGTCCCATCAGGCGGCGGTCACTGGGCCATTCAGGCACCCATCATGTTCACCGCCGGTGCTGCTTTGGGCGTGGATCCCGGCTTGACCGGCATGGCCATCTCATGGGGTGACGCCTGGACCAACCTCATCCAACCCTTCTGGGCACTGCCCGCCTTAGCCATCGCCAAACTCAACGCAAAGGACATCATGGGCTTCTGCATTATCGACCTGTTCGTCACAGGCCTCATCATCTGCTGCGGTTTGTTGCTATGGGCGTAGAACACCACGATTCCAACGCCATGACTTTCGGCGAGCACCTCGAGGAGCTTCGCCAGATGTTGCTCCGCATCCTTGTCGCCGTCATGGTGATTGCCATCGTTGTTTTCTGCTTCAAGGATTGGACTTTCCGCATGCTTTTGGCGCCTAGTCAATGGGACTTCATCACCTATCGCTACATCGAGAAGTTCCTGCACTGGTTAGGGTCCGGTTTCCATTTCGACGAATACCATGTCAATCTCATCGCCACGGAACTCTCCAGCCAATTCATGACCCACGTCACAGCGGCGTTTTATCTTGGATTGTTGGGTGCTTCACCTTATATTATTTATGAATTGTTCCGCTTCGTCTCGCCAGCCTTGTACGAAAACGAGCGCAAATACTCCGTTCGAGTTGCCGTCATCGTATACGTTCTTTTCATCGTTGGCGTATGGATGTCCTATTACATCCTGTTTCCCATCTCATTCAGGTTTTTAGGGACTTACAGCGTTTCGGACATGGTGGAGAGCAACATCACGCTTCATTCCTACATTAGCACCTTCACCACCCTGACGCTCATCATGGGCCTGGTGTTTCAATTGCCTGTCATCGCCTTTTTCTTAGGCAAGATCGGGATCGTGAAGTCTGATTTCCTGAAGCGTTACCGCAAGCATGCCTTTGTCATCATCATGGTGGTGGCCGCGATCATCACGCCACCCGACCTAATGACATTGATCTTGGTCACAATTCCCCTTTATCTGCTGTTTGAAGTCAGCATCAGTATCTTGAAGCGGATAGAGCGTAAATCTATTCAACACGCACAACCTCAGTGATGCCTTCCACGGTCTTGATGCGCCCCATCAATTGTTCAAGCGAATCAATGTCAGGTATTTGAACAACGATTACGCCTTCAAACAAGCCCTTCTTATTCGTATTGAACATGGCATTCTGCATGTCAACCTGCATGTCTTCCGAAATGACCTTGGTGATTTTTCCAAGCAGCCCCTGTTTGTTTTCACCAATGATCTTGATGGTTGCCTGTGACACACCGTTCTCGATGCCGTTCCATCTCACTTTGATGATGCGATAACCGTAACGCTCCTGCAAACTCTTAGCATTGGGGCAATTCACCCGATGAATGGTGATGTTGCCTTCGTTGGTCACAAAGCCAAAGACCCTGTCACCAGGGATAGGGTTGCAACATTTGGCCAGCTTGTAGTTCACATTCTTGATATCCTTGCCGATGGACAGGCTTTCTTCCTCAAAGCTCTCTTTTTTTACGGTCTCCACCTGTTCCGCGGGTTTCTCAGCACGTTCTCCCTTTTGATCCGTCTCGGCGGAAAGGAAATGCTTGATGTCGGCCAAATTGATCTGCTCGGTAGCGATCTTGTGGTATAATTGCAACGAGTTCTCCGTCTTGAACGTTCTTACCAAAAGGTCGATGACATCTTCCGTGGTGGGGATTTTCCAGTTTTTCAGCCTTCTGTGAAGCATGCCTTTGCCCAACTCCGATTCCTTCAGTTCCTGCTCCTTCAAGAAACGTCGGATCCTGTTCTTCGATTTCTCGGTAGCCACCCAGTTGAGCCAATCGGCATTAGGAGACTGTTTTTTGTTGGTGATGATCTCCACTTTGTCACCATTGGCAAGCACGTGACGAATGGGGACCACCCGACCGTTGATCTTGGCGCCACTGCAGGTCTCTCCCACCTGGGTATGGATCTCATAGGCAAAGTCGAGCACGGTGGAGCCCGTAGGCAGTTGTTTCAGGTCGCCTTCAGGAGTGAAAATAAAGATCTTGTCGGACTTATAATTCTTTTTGTAGGAATTCTCAAGCGATACCAATTCGGGGTTTTCCAGCACTTGCCTGACTCCGACAAGCCAATCTTCCGAACTCTGTTTATCACCTTTATACAGATAATGTGCCGCTTGTCCCATCTCAGCGATCTCATCCATCCGGGTGGTTCGGATTTGCACCTCAAAAAACACGTTTTCCTCGAATTTCACGGTGGCGTGAAGCGACTCATAGCCCGAAGCCTTGGGAACGGTAATCCAGTCACGCATGCGCTCTGGCACAGGCTCATAAAGGTTGGTGATATCGGCGTAAACGCACCAACAGCAGCCAATCTCATCCTTAGGGGCACAATCGATGATCACACGGGCAGCCAAAAGGTCGTACACTTTCTCGAAGGGCACGTTTTGGGCTTTCATCTTGGCATAGATGGAAGGGATGGACTTGACGCGCCATTTGATTTGATAAGTGAACTTGTATTTCCCGTTTTTGATTTCAGAATCCAAACGGTTTCTGATCGGGGCCAGAAAGCGTTCCGCAATATGCTTTCGGCTTTCTTCGGTGGCTTCGATTTTCGCCTTGATCTCATGATACACCTCGGGATTCTCATACAACATCAGTTGTTCCTCAAGTTCCGCTTTGATCTTGTAGAGTCCAAGGCGGTGCACAATCGGAATGTAGATGTACTTGATCTCGTGGAAATACTTTGCAAGACGGTCTGCATCGACATCCTGCTGATTGCGTACATCATACACACGATGGGCCACTTTCAACAGCACCGTACGCATATCATCCGCAAGCGACAGGAAGAGGTCGCGGAAGTTGTCGGAGTTATAGGCCACCCTCTCGGTATGCAGCGCCGAGATTTTGTCGAATCCCCTCAAGACCGTGGCAATTCTCTTGCCATACCGTTCCTCCAGATCGTCCATGGAGACCTGTTCCTTGTAAGTAATGCCATGCAGGAAGGCCGACACTACCGAAATATAGCCCAGACCAACCTCCAGCACTGCAATGCGGGCCAATTCGATCAAATGGAAAAGATAGGCTTTACCCGATACCATGTATTTGCCATCATACTTCTCCAGGCAGAATTGATAGGCATCTTCGACAACCTTAAGTTTCTGAGAATCATTGACATTCGGTCGTATGTCAACCAACAACGACTCATACGCCTTCTGTATGGATTCCCGTTCTTTTAACGTGTAGGGCATAGGATCAACTATTGAATACTGACATACAACTGATGGTTCAGCATGGCATCATAATAAGGCTTCAACTCTTCGAAAGTACCGTGTTTAATGGCACACTTCCCCTTATAATGGGTGATCCATGCGCAGGTCTCGGCCTGTTCGTAGGTATGGTCGCATACCTCAACCAAGGTTTTGATCACGTATTCGAATGTATTGTGGTCGTCGTTGTGGAGCAACAGACTCTTTTCTTCTTCAACTAATTCTTCCGTCATCACATCGACGGATTCCTGTTCCTTGTTCATCGCTACAAATCATATTACGATGTAAAGATACAACTTTTTTTTTTATTTTTGCCCACAAAACAAAAAAAATGCAGAACCGTTTCATCAAGAATATCATCTTCCTGCTCTTTTTGAACCTCTTGGTGAAACCCTTCTGGTATTTTGGCATCGACCTTGAGGTGCAAAACAGGCTTGGCGACGCGCTTTACGGGCAATACCTCTCCATTTTCAACTTCTCCTACCTGTTTTATATCCTACTCGATCTTGGCATCACCAACTTCAACAGCCGAAACATCGCGAGCGACAACAAAATGCTGTCGAAACACTTCGCCGGATTGGCCGAGATCAAGCTATTGCTTGGCATTTGTTATGCCATCGTGATCTTTGCGGTCGGCTATCTCAACGGCTTCCGCGAAGGCTATCAGCTGAAGATGCTGTTTTGGTGCGGACTGAACCAGATTTTGCTTTCTTTTGTCCTATTTTTGAGGTCGAACATGCAAGGACTTTTGCTTTTCAAGGCTGACAGTTTCCTTTCCATATTTGACCGAGTCCTTGCCATACTCCTGATGTCTCTTGTCCTATGGTCGGGTTGGTTTGCGTTGGGAAATTTCAATGTAGTCTGGTTCTTACAAGTCCAGACGCTCGCCTATCTTTGCACCATCGCCTTGGCTTTGCTTCTTGTGCTTAAGCACGTTGAGCATCTTAGTTTCAGGATCAATTTCAGGTTTTTCAAGGAGATACTCGTTCAAAGCCTGCCTTTTGCCCTATTGGTCCTGTTGATGAGCATCTACAGCCGCGTCGAGCCCTTCCTGTTGGAGCGGCTCCTCGACGACCAGGGCGTGCAAGCTGGCATCTATGGCCGTGCCTACCGTCTGTTCGACGCAGGCAACAACATCTCCAACCTTTTCGCCATCATGCTGTTACCCATGTTTACAGCTTCATTGAAAAACGAAAAGGAGCTTACCAATCTAGTCAAGACTTCATTTAATGTCATGGTGGCGATGACCGGCATTGTCATGGTCATGTGTGTCATCTACAGACAGGAGATCATGCAACTGGTGACCCGTACCGCCGAAGGAGAGTCCGAAGCCGCTTACCTCCTCCGTGTAGGCCAATATGCCAAGGTGTTCCCCATTTTGATGGGCAGTTTCTTCTGCCTCTCCACCACCTATGTTTTCGGCACGCTGCTCACAGCAAACGGCAGTCTCAAACAACTCAACCTAGTGGCAGCCTCCGGTGTGGTCATCAACATCCTGCTCAACCTCATCGTCATCCCTCGATTCCAATCGGTGGGCGCCGCCTACACCAGCCTGAGTGTCCAATTCCTTACGGCTTTTGCCCAATACCTGCTTTGCAAAAAGATCTTCAAGCTAAAGCTTGGCACCGGTTATTGGCTGCATCTGCTTTTGTTCATGGGCAGCGTTACCTTATGTTCATGGCTGGTGAAAATGCCTCATTGGAACTGGATGATTTCGTTCGCCGTGGGTTTCGCCATCAACACCAGCTTGATCTTTATCACACGTTTGTTAAGCATCAAAGAGATTGTTTCTCTCGTCCTTCCCGCTGGAAAAAAATAGGCGAAAATCATTTTTTTTCATTGCCATTCCAATGGTTTTTCGTATTTTTGGCACCCTATTCACAAATTGTTTTTATATGAACGAAACCCAAAACGACACATTCAATGCAAAATATTTGTGCCGCCTCCTTGTGAGATATAGGAAGAGTATTCTGATTGTATTGATTACCTCGTCCCTATTAGCTTTCCTTTTCAGTTCCTCTTTGTTTATCACACCGCTTTACAAGTCTTTTGTGATTCTTTACCCGACATCAAGCAATTCCATATCCAAAGTATTGATTAGCACTACTTTCCAAGCTGACAAAGACATTCTGGAATTCGGTGAGACCGAGCAGACCGAGCAGATGTTACAGATTCTGAATTCAGACCGTATACGCAACCTCATTATTGACCGTCACCATCTGATGGAGCATTACGGCATCAATCCTGCTCAAAAATATCCCAAGACCAAGCTCAACAAGCTATATGACAAACGGATAAAGTTCCGTAAGACCGAGTTCAACGCGGTAAAAATCACGGTTTTGGATTCCAATCCTGAAATCGCGGCCAGAATTGCCAATGACATTTCCGATTTGTATGACAGCACCATGAATGCCATGCAAAAAGAAGTGGCTGTCAAGGCTTTCCAGTTGGTTGAGGTTGAATACAACAGCCTTTGTGACGAGATGGCCGCTCTGGAAGATTCACTCAATGTACTGCGCAGTCTTGGCGTTTTCGATTATGAGTCCCAAGTCGAGATGCTCAGCCAACAACTTGCCGTTGAATTGGGAAGGAGCAACAACCAAGGCGTGAAGAACATCCAAAACCAACTCGACATTCTAGCCAAGTATGGTGGTGCCTATTACGCCATCAGCGAAAAGCTTGATCACGATCGCCTGCAATTATCGCTTGTCAAGACCAAGTACGAAGAGGCCAAGGTGGACGCCACCCAGGAGATTCCTCATAAATTTATTGTCAACACAGCTACTCCAGCTGAACAAAAAGATTTTCCGAAACCGTTACTGATCGTTTTCCTCACCGTATTCGCCACTTTCATACTCATGGTCATGCTGTTGGGACTATTCGACCGTTATGGTAACTTTTTTCGCGAAGAGGCCAACGGCGGCCAGAAGAATCAGAAGAAAGCCGAAAACCGTTAATAACACAGATGAAATAAGTCGTATAATCATGGATAACAATTTCAACAACCTCTCACTTATCAGACTGATTGTCAAATGGAAG
>CAMYVD010000034.1 GCA_947302205.1 uncultured Bacteroidales bacterium | reverse complement strand
AGGTGAGCGTAGAAGACTTGCTGCCTCGTCAACAGATCTCAGTGGATATGAAGTCGTTGGAAGACCAGTTGAAAGGGAAGCGTGTGCTGATTACCGGTTCGGCAGGTTCCATCGGTGCCGAGATTGTCCGTCAGGTGGCTGCTTTCCATCCCGCCAAGATGATGCTGATCGACCAGGCTGAGACACCTCAACACGACATCCGCCTGATGATGGCCAACGAATTTCCAGAGGTGCCATGCGAAGTGGTGGTGACCAGCATCAGTCGCAGAACCCGTATGGAAAGCGTGTTCAGAACCTTCAGACCGGAGTATGTGTTCCATGCGGCAGCCTATAAGCATGTCCCGATGATGGAAGACAACCCCAGTGAGGCTGTGATGAACAATGTTTATGGCACCAAGGTGATTGCCGACATGAGTGTGCAGTTTGGCGCCAAGAAGTTCGTGATGATCTCTACCGACAAGGCAGTGAACCCCACTAACGTGATGGGCTGCTCCAAGCGTATCTGCGAGATTTACGTCCAGAGCCTTGACCGCAAACTGAAACTGGAAGCGCTTGAGGAACAGCATAGAACAGGCCAGAAAAAGGAATATACCCAGTTTGTCACCACACGTTTTGGCAATGTGCTTGGATCGAACGGATCGGTGATTCCGTTGTTTAGGGAACAGATCAAGAAAGGCGGTCCTGTTACTGTTACTGACGAGCGCATCGTCCGTTTCTTCATGCTGATCCCTGAAGCCTGCAAGCTGGTGCTCGAAGCGGGTACCAAAGGCAACGGCGGCGAGATCTTCGTGTTCGACATGGGTGAGCCGGTGAGAATCGCTGATCTGGCCAAACGAATGATTGCCCTTTCGCATGCCCAAGGCGTGGAGATCAAATACACTGGCCTCCGCGAAGGCGAGAAACTGTATGAAGAAGTGCTCAACGAATTGGAGGGCACGAAACCTACCTTCCACGAGAAGATCCGTATTGCCCAGGTGCGTGAGTATGATTACGATGACGTGAGCCATGATATTGAAGAGTTGGTCGACATCTCCAAACAGTTCGACAACATGGCTACGGTGCGCAAAATGAAAGATATTGTGCCTGAATATAAGAGCAACAACTCTGTGTATGAGGCAATTGACAAAGAGTTAGAAGGGAAGTAACCTACGAAAGACCGCTATAAAAGAGCGTCAATCTGTGGAAGGATTTCTCCTGACTTGCCTTGCAAAAAGACGTCGGAGATATTATGGGTGTAGGTTGATGGTTCCAAATTGATCTCAATGATTTTGGCACCGTTGCGTTTGGCCATGCCAGGGATCATGTTGGCAGGGCTTACTTGGCCCGAGGTGCCGATAATGACGAAAGCGTCACAGTGCTCCGCAGCGTGTACTGAACCGTAATATGCCTTTTCAGGGATGCCTTCTCCAAAGAAGATGAAGTCGGGCTTCAGCAGACCACCGCATTCCAGGCAGTGTGGGGGAGTGTCGCCCAAGGGAATGCTCGAGGCCGGGAATTTTTCACCGCATTTGCTGCAAACGAAACGCGACATGTTGCCGTGGAACTCAAGGATGTTCTCGTTGCCGGCGACAGCGTGCAGGTCGTCGATATTTTGGGTAATCACACAACTCAAACGTCCTTCTTTCTCCCATTTGGCAAGCACCTTGTGGCCGGGATTCGGCTTCAACTTCGTGTTGTTGAAGTAGTTGTAGAACACCTCCTTGATGATGCTCCACGACTCCTGGGTGTGCCGGTAATAATACTCGATGTCAAGCGAGTTGGGATCATACTTGTTCCAAATTCCACCCTCGCCCCTGAAGGGCGGAATGCCACTTTCGGCCGACATGCCGGCACCCGTGAAGCCCACTATGTTCTTGGCTTCCCGAAGGATACGAGCCACTTCTTTGATTTTTTCGTCCATTGTATCTTGTGTTGACATGCAAAAGTAACTTTTTTTCTGAAATGTTACAAAAAATTTGCATTAATTAATTATTGTATATAGATTTGTAGAACAAATTAATTTGAATATGAAATATTGTATTTTATTGATAATAATGTTTTTATCGCCACCTCCCGACTCGGTGACGGTGGCGTTTTGGAACCTTGAAAACTTCTTTGATCCCTTTGTGGATACCACAAGAGCCTATAATGAATTCACCGAAAACGGAGGCCAGCATTGGACCAAAACCAGATTCTACAATAAGAGAAACAATATTTATAAGGCTGTTTTGGCATTTTCAAAGGGACAACCCATTGGAATCATGGGTGTGTGCGAGGTGGAGAATGAATTTGTACTGAATGCTGTGTTTGCGCAAACGCCTCTGAAAAGATTTAACTATCGTTGGGTTCATTACGAGGGCCCTGACCGTCGGGGCATCGATCTGGCCATCATTTATTCGAAAGACAAGTTTCAACTGATTTATAGTGAGGCGATTCCATTCCATAATCCCAAAGACACATCCATGGTCTCAAGGGATATCCTATATGCCAAGTTTTTTGATTATCGATGTGACACCCTGCATTGTTTGGTCAACCATTGGCCGTCGAAATACAGGGGAGAGCTGGAGACGGTGGAGGCGCGCAACTGTGCCGCAGAAATGGTCAGACGCAAGGTGGATTCCATTGTGGCCTTGGTGCCTGAAGCCAAAATCATCATCATGGGTGACTTTAATGATACGCCTGAATCACCATGCGTCAGGGAGGTGCTCGGAGCGAAACACTTTTCGGAGACCAAGGACGAAGACCTCCTGATAAACCTGTTTGCCAAAGGGGAAGACTTGGGGTTCAAGGGAACGCTGAAGTATCAGGAATCCTGGTTGATATTCGATCAAATCATTGTAACTAAATCATTAATCAACAGTAATTCATTGCATTGTACTTCAAGTGATGCTCGAATTATTCATGATCCCATGTTATTGACCGAAGACCCCACTTATCATGGGGTAAAACTGAACCGAACTTACCTCGGTCCAAGGTATTTGGGTGGATTCAGCGATCATCTGCCAGTTGTGCTCCTGTTGCGGTATTAGCACAGATGCGTTTGAAGTCGCAGAAATGGCATGGCTTCATTTTGGCCTCCTTAGGCTGCGTGAAAGGCTGGGAACGGTCGAGTAGGTTGGCCATGACCTCGCCCAGCAGCCGATCCATCGTGCCTACAAAGTCGTCGTTCAGGTCGGGATAATCCACCTTGAGATCGAAACAAATCCGCTGGTTCTTTAGGCCAAACAGGGCCGCCGTCACTTGATCCGGTCTGACATCAGGGTGCTCTTTCAGGTATAAATACTTGTAAATCAGCAGTTGCATGGCCTTTTCCGGAATGTCGGTGACGCTTTCAATCTTACTCGGAACTTTGACTTCATTCTCCCTGAGGATGCCGGTTTTGTAGTCGATGATCCTGATGATGCCATCATGCCGGTCGATGCGGTCGGCTTTTCCTGCGATTGTACACTCCATGCCATTGACATTCAACTTGGTGTGCAATCGGTGTTCGACATTGACAATGTAGAGTTCGTGTTTTTGGATGTCGGCCTCCTCATAACTCAAATAGTTGGCCAACATCTTGTCGATGGTCAGTTTGTTGAGGTGGTTGTAACCCACATTAGGCATCCCTTGGCCGAAGGTTTCAGTAATGATTTTTTGTAGATGTTGAGCTAAGGAAGGCTTTATTTTGTTATCAAATAAATCTTTATTTATCAGATTGTTGCAATTGTCTATATAAAGTGATTCTAGAGTATCGTGAACCACGCTCCCGATGACGTTGTTCTGGGTTTCCTCTTCCGCATGGCGATCCTCGATTTTCAGGATGTACTTCAAGAAAAACCGCATTGGGCATTGGATGAAAGCCGACAGCGAAGTAGGTGCCAGGGCTTGACGGACATCATCAGTTTGGGCCTTTTGGAGGATCTTTTCCATGACTTCGTCGGTCTTGTCTGCCACAAGAAGCTCGGGAGCAAAAGGTTTTTCGGTTCGGTTGCCGAAGGTCTCTTCCATGAGCTTGACCTTGGGATTGCGCTTGGCCAGTTCGTATTTGAGTTGCAATAGGAATCGGCTGGGTTCGCCTCCCGACTCGGCTCCACTGGCGTTATAGATGAAAAACATACGGTTGGCGCCTTGCAATTGACGGTAGAAGTGATAGGCAAAAACGGCTTGTTTTTCTTGATAATCAGGAAGATGACATTCTTTGCGGATGGGATAGGGGATAAAGCTCGAATTGGATTTGTCGGTAGGGAGCACACCCTCATTGACCCCGACCATGTAAAGCGTGTCGAAGTCGAGGTTACGGGCTTCCAGCAGTCCCATGAGCTGCAATCCGCCCGTGGAGCTGCTGTTGAGCTTGATATTGGTGTTGCTGGATACCAAGCGGTACAGGATTTCCCATTCCTCCAAGCCGTTGACATCGTGATGATGGCGTTCCAGAATGTCTTTCAGTCGGTTGATGGCCTTCCCGGTCTCGCTGATCTGATTGAGCAAAAACAGCTTTTCATTGCTCTCGGATGCTGTTTGTATCTTATTGGAAATGAACGCTAAAAGCTCGGTAAGTGACGATTCAAGTAGCAACCTCATAAAGGTCCTGAGGTCTTCACTTTGGCAGTGACGTTCAAAATCGTCTTTCTTGAAAATGAAGATGGATTTCTCAACAATATGGGCTTTGTAAGTATTCAACTCCTTGATTTCCTGTGGGTTGAATACCGTTTTGATCAGCTCGAGATCCAGGATGTTGAGGATAGGCCAAAGGTACCAGCCTTCGTTGTTGACTTTGCGTCCTTTGCGGCGTAAGGTGAAGTAGCCTGAAACGAAATGACTCAACGAGGTTTGTCGCAAGGGATACCCCATGGATACCTTCACGCTGCCGTAACGAGGATCGTCTGGGATGGCATTCAGCACGGGAATCATCAGGTTTTCATCCGCCAAAATGACCGCAATATCTTCTTGATGTTCTACTTGAAGTAAACTTTGTAAAGCTTTGGATTGAATTGTGTTACCAATAGATCCAATTAAATGGATTTCCTTAGGTTCAGTGAGGAGGCTGTCCGAAAAAACAGTGGGCTTCCAAGGGACATCTTTCTGGAGGTAACGCCGTGCGAAAAGTCCAGCTTCGTTATGTTCGTCATCGACATAATAACGGTCAAAATCCCAAATGACTTCGGCCAAGCCATTCCGGTAGAGCTTGTCAATGATGCGTTGCTCGGTGGTGGTAAGGGCGTTGAACCCGGCGAAAATCACCTTTCGGTTGCCGACACGTTGGAGCAGTTCTGAATCGTCAAGATTGGCTAAAGTTCTGGTAATCATTCCGTAATAGCCTTTTCCTTGGGCAGAGAGATGTTCCCTCAGCTTTGTGTAGTAGCCTTGCAAGCTCTTGAAAAACTCGAGGTATTGCTGCTCTTTCAGTGTGATGGTCTCGTCGAGGTGCCATACACCAATCTTCTTTTCCTCGTAAACGTATGAAAATAAGTGATTTGCATCAACGTTGTACTGGTCGATTTCATCAAAGTCCTTGGCCATCTGCAAGGCCATGCTCCCGAATAGGCTCAGGTTGCTGTCGGAATGGTAAAGCTCCGCATTGATGTTGATGAGTTCAAACAGCATGTCGATGTTGTCAACAAGCTGAATACCACTCCATTGTGTCATGGCTTCCTCAATGGACAGCATTTGTGGGAGCCAGATGTCCTCGTCATAGATCTGCTTGAACCTTGAACGGAGGTAAAAAGCGGCGCGTTTGTTAGGGAAAACGACCGTAAGTTCCTCGTTCTTAAGGTTGTAATGGGCTTTAATATGTTCGGCCAGGCCGTTGATGAAGTTGCTTTTCATGGGAGTTGAGAGGTGAAGAAGGATTGGATGTTGCCAAAGTCTTCAATCTTGCCGATGTCGAACCAGAATTTGGGCTGGATCTCTTTGGAGCGGATGCGATGCTGTTGGGCCAATTCCAAGTATAGGTCGATGATGCTGTAGCGTTGTAATGGATAGGCTCCGAAAATGACAGGATTAAAGATGTGCATCCCGTTGAAAGCCAGTTCCTTGTAATCGTTTTTGACATCGTTTACCCACTTGTATTGTTCGTCTTTCAAGTTTCTCCAACCTACCAGCAGGTCGTTGTCATTGAATAGGAGCTTTCGGGTCGTACTGCGGTCTTGGGTCAGCAGCCAGGCATCGTCACCGGAACGGATAAAGCCGTCGTAATAGGAACGCAAATCGACGTCGCTGAGGATGTCCACATTATGAACCAAAACCGCTTGAGTATCATGAAAATAGGGCAGGGCCTGAACGATGCCGCCTCCCGTATCCATCAAGCAGCCGCGTTCGTCAGAGATATGGATGTTGGCGTCGTAATGATGCTTTTCGACGAAGTCAATAATCTGATTGCCAAAGTGATGAATGTTGACGATAATCGTATCAAAGCCTTGGCCTATCAAATTCTCGATGTTGCGCTCCAACAGGGTTTTGCCGGCCACTTCAACGAGGGCTTTGGGCTTGTCTTGTGTCAGTTCCTTGAGCCGTGTTCCCAGTCCAGCGGCAAGGATCATGGCAGTTCTATTCATGGATGTGCTGTTCTATGTGGTTGATTTTCACTTGTACTGAAGGATAATTGGCCTTGATCCAGTCGGCGATGGTTTGCGCGAAAAACACAGAGCGATGCTGGCCTCCGGTGCAGCCAAACGAAACCATCAGATGGTTGAAATGCCGTTCCAGATAATTGTCGATGCTTTGCCCGACGATACCTTTCACATGGTCCAAAAACACATGAGTCTGTGGTTTTTCGATCAGATACTCAGCCACTTCCCAGTCGCGTCCCGTCTTGGTTTTAAACTGAGGCTCACGCCCGGGGTTGGGCAGTGCCCTGCAGTCGAACACAAAGCCGCCGCCATTGCCGCTGAAATCATCGGGATAGCCCTTCTTGAAAGAGAAACTATTGACGGTCACGGTAAGCTGCGAGTTGGGAGTTACCAGTTGGAAATTGGGAGTTGGAAGTTGGGAGAGGATGTTTTGGAGTTCTGGATAATCGTTCAAGGGGTACTTTTCGTTCCAAACCCTAAGCTCGTTGAGGGCGTAGGGGATGCTCTCGATGAAGTGGGCTTTCTTCTGGATCAATCCGCGGAACCCGTAAGCGCCAAGCACCTGCAACAAACGCAGATACACGAAATAGGGGTAATAACGATCGAAATCGATAGCCTTCGGATCAAGATAAGCCGACAGCGCTTCCTTGTAATGCGTCATCAGTTCGTCGCGAAGCGATTGGGGCATCTGGGCTTTCACCTGATAGAGCAGCGACACCACGTCATATTGCAGTGGGCCTCTTCTCCCTCCTTGGTAGTCAATGAAATAAGGTGTTCCATGGTCAATCATGATGTTCCTCGACTGGAAGTCGCGATACATGAAGAAATTGTTTTTGGCTTGACCGATGAAGTCGGCAAAACGGTTGAATTCCGCTTTCAGTCGGGTCTCATTGAAGACAATGTCGGCGTGCGGCTTTACAAAGTAATACTTGAAATAATCAAGGTCATCCATGACGGCGGGCTTGTCGAAGCAGGGCATAGGGTAGACCTTGTTGTAATCAAGTCCTTGGTGGCCTTCGATCTGGAAACGAGGCAACTGTTCCAGCACCTGACGCAGCAAAGCCACAATAGAGTCATCGTATACGCCTGAAGTCAATGTGCGTTGAATGTGTTGGAACAAGGTTTCGTCTCCATGGTCGGATTGTAGATAGCAATTCCTTTCTTCGTTGACAATCAATAATTTGGGAACATTCAAACCAATTTTTCCGAAGTGCTCGGTCAAATAAAAGAAAGCTTCGTTTTCCTCAATGTTGGCATTGTAAGCGCCAATCAAGGAGCCTTTTTCAGTGACAATCCTATAATATTTACGTGCGGACCCCGACTCGGCAATCGTCTTGATGTCCATGGGATTTTCGCCGAGGGATCGGGTGAGTCGCGCTAAAACGTTCTGAATATCAAAATCTGGCATGTGATCGGGTCAATAATTCAGTTCACAAAGATACGAAACAATTTTTTTGAAAAATAAGTTGCAATCTGCTTTTTATTATTAAATTTGCCTCGCAAATGTGAACTTCATATCGGGACGCAAGTCCTGAAATACTAAAACGAATTAAAATGGAAAACAAAGAGCTTATGGCCATCGATGCCAATGAGAAAATGAGAATCGTTGAATTGAACCAGTCTTCAATCCTTCCGGGCAGTGTTACTTTTGAAAAGAAACCTCAAGAGATGATCCCACAGGATGAGGAACTTCCTGAGATTGTTGCCGATGAGGAGCTGTTGGAAGAGGAAGAGGCTGAGGATGTGGAAATTGATACTGAAGGAAAGACCAAAGGTGAGTTGGCCGCCATGCTCGAGGAGATTGTCCAAGAAGTGGATGTGAACAAGATCAAGGACAAAGTCACCGCCATTCGCGTTCGTTTTATGCAACTCAACAAAGAGGACATGGACAAGGAATACGAGGCCTTCCTCGAAGGTGGTGGCGACAAGGAAGCCTTCCAGCATGAGATGGACGACGCCGAGAAGCGTTTCAACGCCGCTTTCGGTATCTTCAAGGCGAACCGCGCCAAGCAGAATGAACTGCTGGATGCCCAAAAGCTCGAAAACCTCGCCCAGAAGCAAGGCATCCTTGAGGAGCTCAAGCAACTGATTGCCTCGGAGGAGACCCTGAAGAAGACTTACGACGATTTCCGCGCGCTCCAAGACCAATGGAAGACCATCGGCCAAGTGCCCGCTACCGAAAACGCCAACCTCTGGAACACCTACCATTTCCTGGTGGAGAAGTTCTTCGACAAGGTCAATATCAACCGTGAGTTGCGTGACCTCGATATGAAGAAAAACCTCGATGCCAAGATCGTGCTTTGCGAGAAGGCTGAGGAACTGATGGACGAAAAATCCATGGCCAAGGCATTCAAGGAGCTCCAGAAACTCCACGAGGAGTGGAAAGAGATCGGTCCTGTGCCTCAGGATAAGAAAGACGAAATCTGGGAGCGTTTCAAGGCTGCCACGGACAAGATCAACGCCATCCGCCGCGAACATTACTCAAAGATCCAGGAGGAACAGAACGCCAACCACGAGACCAAGACCGCTTTGTGCGAGAAGGCTGAAGAACTGCTGGCTGAAGAGAATATGACCATCAATGCATGGCAGAAGAAGTCGGAGGAACTCAGTGAACTGTTCAAGGTGTGGAAGACCGTGGGTCCCGCTCCGAAGAAACAGAATGAAGACATCTGGGCTCGCTTCAAGGGCACCATGGATACCTTCTTCGCCAAGAAAAAGGAGTTCTTCGCTTCGTTAAAGGACAAGCAGACCGAGAACTTGGAGCGCAAGATCAACCTGTGCATTGAGGCTGAAGGACTGCAAGAATCCAATGAATGGAAGAAAGCTACCGAGCGTTTCAAGAAGATGCAGGAAGAATGGAAGGCCATCGGTCCGGTGCCGAAACGCCATGCCGACAAGATCTGGAAGCGTTTCAGAGCCGCTTGTGACACCTTCTTCAGCCGCAAGGCCGAGCATTTTGGTGGCCTGAAGGAAGAGGAAACCGCCAATCTCGCCGCTAAGCAAGCCATCATTGAGGAAATCAAGAACTTCGAATTGAAGCCCAGCCGTGCCGAGAACATGGATGCCATCAAGGCTTTGCAGAAACGTTGGATTGAAATCGGTCACGTCCCGATGAAATACAAGGACAGCATCAACACCGAATATCGCAATGCCGTTGACGCGCTCTTCGACAAGATGAGAAACAACCAGAACGAGATCACCACCAACGAATACAAGGAGATGGTTGAACTCATGAAGGACGATCCGGAGGCAGGCGACAAGATGCGCCGCGAGAAGACCAACCTCGCCAACAAGATCCAGAAGCTCCGCGATGAGATCAGCGTGCTCGAAAACAACATCGGCTTCTTCTCCAACAGCAAGAACTCCGAGCTGATGAAGGCTGAGTACGAGAAGAAGATCAACAAGGCCAAGAACGACCTGAAGGTGCTTGAGGCCAAGCTGAAGATCATCAATGATTAAGTTCACTTCCTTTGGCGAATCCCATGGGGTGGCGGTAGGTGGTGTCATTGAAGGCTGCCCGGCTGGCTTGGCAATCGACTTTCAGTCCATCCAAGAGGATTTGGCCCGAAGGGCTACAGGCAAAGCCTCATCGGAATCCCAACGCAGGGAGCCCGATGAGGTTGAGTTTTTGTCAGGCCTCCTTGACGGGGTGACCTTGGGTACGCCCATTGCTTTCATGGTGCGTAATACCGACGCTCGTCCTGAGGATTACGCTGATCTGAAAGACGTGTTTCGGCCTTCCCATGCCGACTTTACCTATCAGGCAAAATATGGCATCCGTGACTGGCGAGGCGGGGGCAGGGCTTCGGCTCGGACCATGTTGCCCTACGTGGTGGCAGGCGCTATTGCCAAGCAGCTTCTAAAGCAACAGGGTATCGAAATTCACGCTGAGGTGAAGAGCATTGGCGGAGAGACAGATCCTGCCAAGATCTCAGAGCTGCTCGAGCGTTGCAGGGCTGAGGACGACACTGTAGGAGGCATTGTCCACGGCAGCATCACTGGGCTTCCGGTAGGTTTGGGCGAGCCTTTGGACGACAAGTTCCAAGCCTGTTTGGCCAAGGCGATGTTCACCATCCCAGCCGTGAAAGGTTTTGAATACGGCGATGGCTTTGCCATGGCCTCCATGCGAGGCTCAGAAGCCAATGACTTAATGTCATCGCAAGGAGCGGAGCAAGGCGGAGCGACGTGGCAATCCGGTAAGGTGGAATTCCTCACCAACCACTCCGGTGGTATCCAAGGCGGTATCACCAATGGCGAAGAGGTCTTCTTCAATGTTGCTTTCAAGCCGATACCTACGCTCGGTCGCGGCAATCGTCATGACGTCTGCGCCCTGCCTCGGGCTGTAGTCATTGTTGAGGCTATGGCAGCACTGACTTCCATAAGTTTCATGCCATAACCCAACCGTTTTTTCTTAGAAGCTGAATCTCAAATGCAATGCCGCTGACCAAGTGGAGATCACGTCAGCGTAATCGTTCCATACGAGTTCCTTGAATTGGTATTGGCCGTTTTTCCATTCGATGATGTCGCCGCTATTGAGTTGCTTGACGTTGCCCCAACCACGGTGCAGAAGGTTGGCGATATTCTTAACATCAACGCCGAAGCTAATGGCCTTGCCGTCATTGAATTCGTAAGTTCTTTCGTATTTGAGGTTGATAGTGTGTCGCCATGGAGCGATGACGCCACCACGCTCGGCATAATGGCCGCGATGATTCCTGGCGTATTTGTCGTTGCTAAGGAAAGAATCAAAAGCATTACGGTTTTCCTCGCTGACGAAAGGCATCACATAATCGCCATTGGCGTCTTTGGCATACAACTCATCATGAGTGGGGAGGTAGGCCAAGCTATGTGCGCCATAGTCACCGTTGACATTGCTCGTCATGGTATAGCTGTAGCGGCTATAGCTGTAGCTGCCAACGAAACAAAGGTTGTAGCCCTCATAGTAGCAGCTAAGGATCTCAGTGGTGTGCTTTCCTACTTTCCACGTCCAACCGGCATTGAAGAGCACCCTGTTGGGTGAAACGTAAGAGCTGTAGCCGACTTCATGGGAGTTGCTGCCGTGTACGCCGAAAGTATTATTCGTATAAGTGCTCATCACCTGGTCGCCGATGGCGTCAGTGACGTTCTTGCCGCATGAATAGGAGTAGGAAGCTAACAGGTTAAGACCGAAATTAAAGTCCTTGTTGAGGGTTCCAGTGATGGAGTAGTAGTAACCATTGGCCTTAGTGTTGGTGACATAGAATGGCGTGACAGCACCGCCGATGGAGTTGACGAGGCCCTCGCTCTTCCAATGGGCGCGCTTTCCAGGTTCTCCGGGAAGTTGGATGGAGTCGTCTTGAATTATGCCAAGACAGGAAACTGCCACAGAAGAAAGGTCCTTGCCATAGATGCCCTCCAAACTTGCCATGATGCCTCCAGGGAGTTGGCCGTCCAGCGACAATGACGACTTCCAAGTCTGAGGCATTCTCAGTTTTTTGTCGAGGATGGTGGAAATCTGCGAAGCGGGCATGTCGCCAATCTTGAGTTTGTCGCTGTTGTTGGCGATGATCTCATTCGCTGAGCTATAGAATCCCATTGGCGTGTTATAGGTGAGATAGGTGCCTTGTGCCACATTGCTGTTGCTGACGGTGGTAACGACCCAAACCAAGGGGAGTCGGCCAGTGTAAATGCCGCTTCCGCCACGGAGGGTGAGCTTGTTGTTGTCAAGGATGCTCCAATCGAAACCCAGACGGGGCGAGAAATCCACCCTTGCCTTAGGCATGTCTGCAGTGGAGAGGCCGTGTAATGTATTGTCGCCTTCAGCGAGGGCTTGGAATTCCTTATTAATGTTATAGCTGATGGAAGGATAGTAAGGCATCTCTACGCGCAAACCGGCAGTCATCTTGAACTTGTCAGAAAACGTCATCTCGTCCTGAGCGTAGATGGAGTTTTGCATGAAATTGAACGAGGTGGTGGGTTGTTCGTACTTCTCGTTGTTGCCGTAAGCGATGGTGAATGCTGCTGGAGCGGCTTGGTTCACGAAATCGTCCCATGAGTTGTAAACATAATAGCCTGCGCCGCCTTGCATGAAGCGGTTGTCGGTCTTGTCGAACTCAAACTGCAAACCTCCAACAATATGGTGAATGCCGGCTGAATAGCCCAATTCGTCAGTGGCGATGAAGGTATTGACAGTACTTCCGGTGCCGTAGGTGAATGGGTCGGGACCGAAAGAGGTGTAAACGGCTTTGGTACCGTCAGGAAGGGTCTCCAGGATATCGACGGTGGGGAAGAGGTTACGGGTCATCTTACGCGGTTCGTGTTGTCTTGAATAGACGGCACGCAGCGTATTGGTCAGGCGGCCGCTCAAAAAACGGCTGTTCAGTTCGGCGGCTACTGAGCTGAAGTTTTGCTGTTGGATGTAGTTGGAACTCTCAAAATATAAGGAGTACACGGATCCTCTACCGTAGATGTTCTTATTGTAAAGGCTGCTGCTCAGCGGGGTGATGGAGTTCGACGGAGCGGTGAAGACCTGGTGTCTCACCATGGTATAACGTACGTTAAAACGATTATTGTTATTGATGTTCCAGTCTAAACGGGCCAACAGTTTGTAGTCAGGGGTGCTGAATGAATAGTTCTGATACTCACCCGGATCATAATCGTAGGTGTCGATGAGGTATCGCCTTATTTGGTTCATCTTGGTGATGGTGGGGCGGTTGTATTGGGTGCCGCTGCCCCATTCTCCTGATTCGCTCTGGCGTGCGTAACGCATCTGGCCGGCAGCGATGTCAGCCTCATACTCGAAGTTGATGAAGTAGAACAGCTTGTCTTTCACGATAGGACCGCCTACTGAGATGCCTGTGGTATTGAGAAGCGATTTGCCAAGTAGCAGGTTGTCGGGGTAAAGGCCTGTGTCGTCTTTGCGGCCGAATCGGGTGCCGACCAACCTGTCGCTGGTGAAGTAATCGTAAATGCTAGCGTGCAGCTGGTTGGTGCCGCTCTTAGTCACCGCGTTGACGGAACCTCCGATGAAGCCGCTTTGGCGAACATCGAAAGGAGCGACGCTGATGCTGACGGACTCGAGAGCGTCGAGGGTGATGGGGGTGCCACCGGCGGGAAGGTTGCTGCCAATGCCGTATGCATTGTGGAATGAAGCACCGTCGACGGTGACGTACGACTGACGGAAGTTGCCGCCGCCAATGGCCAAACCCAGTGATGTGGAAGAGGCGTGTGGTGACAAGGCAAGCACATCGTTGATGCTGCGGCTGACGGAGGGCAGCGTTTGGATCTGTTCGGCGTTGACATTGGTGGTAGTGCCTTGGTTATGGCTGACCTTGGGCGCCTCGGCTGAAATGGTGATCTCCGTCAAGTTGTAATCTTCAATCTTCATCTTGACGTTGACCGTCATTTTTTCTCCGATGTTAAGCCTGATATTTTCATAGGACTGCGGATAGTAGCCTATATTATGGAACGTCAAAGTGTAAGGCCCTCCAGGACGCAGGTTTTGCAGGCGGTAAACGCCATTGACATCCACAACGGCGTGATAAATTGTGGATGTAGAAATGTCAGTAGCCGTCACTGTGGCTCCTTGAAGAAAACGATCGTTTTCGTTGGTAACAATTCCGCTGATACTTGAAGTGGTCACTTGGGCCATCAGGGTAACAGTGGCCATTAGGGCAATAAAAAGAGAAAGTAGTTTTTTCATAGTAGATTGCTGTTTTCGGCGGCAAAATTATCAAAACCCTTGCTCATAACAAAAAAAATTTATAGTTTTGTTTGACCTTAATACGATTCAAAATGAAAAAGACTTTATTGGCTGTGATCATGGGCATCGTCATGATTGGCCTGGCTTCCTGTGGAGGCAACAAACATTCAAAAGCCTTCAACGAATCCAAAAAGATTATGAACAGCGTTCTTGAAAACGTTGAAAAAGCGGAGACTTGCGACGATCTTGACATGGCTTTTATTGGAATCATCGATTTGCTTTCAGTGGAAGGTATTAACGCTATTCAAGAGCCTGAGCAGCAGGAACTTACAAAGATTTCGGAAAAGATTGATGAAATCATGGGAGCCAAGAGAACTGAATTTGGCTGTCAGGACGAGGATCTCATCAATGATGACGACACTCCTTTCGACGAGGAAGTTGAAGAAGAGTTGGAATAAGTTGTTTTAGCTTATTGAATCACAATCTTCTTGCTGATGCTACCTTCTGATGTCTTGATCATCAGGAGATAGCATCCTTTTTTAAGGGGCATTTCCTTCACGGCTTCAATGCTGTTCACGTGTCCTATTGGTTGTCCAAGGATATTGAAGACCTCAACGGAGAGGATTTCAGATGAAGACACGACTTCATCGATGTCAAAAGGCATCATCAAGGTCAGGCCCACCACGCTGTCACAGTCGGGCATGTGATATACGGTGGTGTAATAGCCTGGCTCGTGGAGGATGTTGCCGTTGAAGATGTAGGTGCCATGGTCATTAAGATGGTCTTCAATCAGCGAGAGAGAGGCATTCCGCTCGTACGCGCCAATGTCAACGCGGGTGTGCTGAACGCGGGGAGCACCTGCGATATCGAATGAAAAGCCTGGTGAGCCTGGCTTGCCTGCGTTGAGGCAGATGCTGCGTGAGTTGATGCTCCAGTCGGCATCGGTGTACTCAATGCCGGTGCCGGCAGCAGGATGGGAGAAGCGAACGTAAATACCAGGTTCCTCACCGTCGTTCTCAGCAGGCAGGTTGATGTTGTTCTCGCCTGTGATGCCACCTTGTACGGCACAGTACTCAAACTTGCTATCACCGTAGTTCTGGTTGGCGCTGCCGTTGGCCTCGTTGCCCCAGAGGATGCAGCTAGTGTAAGTACTGTATTTGTTCTCATTAAACACGCCGCCATACGATTCGTCGGCATGGTTCATCACGATGTCGCAGTTGGTCATGGTGCATTTGCCGCGAGCGTAGATACCACCGCCCAAAACGGCCGTGTTGTTGCTGATGACGCAGCCGCGGAAAGTAGGCTTGTCGGTATTGTAAAGGTAGATGCCACCGCCTTTCGTTGTGGCTGTATTGCCTGTAATCAAACAGTTCGTAATGGTGGAACTGTTGCGGTCGCAGAGGCCTCCGCCCAACGAAGCGGAATTGCCAGTGATCACACAGTTATTAATGGTTGTTTGGCCCGTGCCAGTGGCTGAATTGATGTAAACGCCACCGCCAATGCCGGTGGAAACGTTGTCACGAATAATGCAGTTCGACAGGGTAGTGTAGTCGTTGAGAAAAACGCCGCTGCCCGAGCCTGAATAGCCGTTTTGAATGATGAATCCATCCCATACTGCCCTGGCTCCCGCATTGTGGAAATTGGGCTGGTTCAGCACGCGCTTGACACCGCCTCCGTCAAGGATGGTGGGGTTGTTGGCAATGTCGCGGTCGTTGAGGTCGAAGTCGGGACCTTCGTAGCCGCTGAAGCCACCGTACACCTTGTTGGATGCCATAATGCAGAAGGCGTTATCGGGGTCAGTGTTGTCGCCGTAGTAGGTGCCTTGTTTGACCCATACCTTGTTGCCACCACTGGAGAGGCTAATGGCATACTCCAGCTTGTCGGTGGCATTGCTCCATGAGGAGCCGTTGCCTTGTCCGTCGGCACTGACGTAGATAATGCCATTGTCATCGGGACGGATGTCCATCGGGTAGATGTTCATCACTGCCGCTTGCTGTTGGTCGTATCCGGCGACATCGGTCAAAGAGTAATACTCGTTGCCTGAGCCGCTCCATCCCAAATTGATATGGAAAAAGTCGTTAGCGTCGTAACCGTCGAACACAAAGGCATGGCCGCCTCTACCCGTAGCGCCTGAGTAATACACGGGATGCGCGATGTCGAGCTCGGCTTTCAGCATGGCGATCCAAGTGTCATCGTCATACTTGCTCTTCTCACGATACTTGGCCCCACAGTAGCCGAAATAGGAGCGGAACGCCGTCTCCACGTCTTTTGAATAGGCACCGCTGCCGTCGGGGGCAAAGTTCATGTTGACACTCACTCCGCAATGATACATCAGCAAGGCAACGGCCTTTGCCGCGTCGTTCGCCTGTTGGCCAAGCGAGTTGGGCATGATGTCCCATTGATAGGTTGTCTCACCGAAATTGGCACTTTGTTCACCGTAAGTGCCATGAATATAACTATGGTGTCCGAAGCCTGTTTCTGGATAGTTCCAGTATTTCATCACTTGGGCCATGGCGCATGCCACACAGCCTGCATAGCAGTGGTTGCCAGTCCAATAGTTGTTGCATGCCGGAGCATAATAGTTGTAAGGATAGTCCTGGTTCCAAAGGGTTTCAAGCAGCGGATCCACCGTTCTGGTGTTCTTGGCAGGGAAGAGGCCTTTTTCGGCATTGTTCCATTGCTGTAGGGTCTTGGCATCAGGCTGAATGCCGTTTTCCATGGCAAAGTCGATCATCTCGCCATAATGGGAAATCCAAGAGATATAGTGTTCAGGGGCGTTGTCCAAGGAAGGAAATGGTTTGTCCGTCGAATAGCCCAAAATAGGAGAGAGGACCGTGTTTCCGGAAACCATCACAAAGCCGTGATCGCCAATGTTATATACATAGATGTTGTCAGCCTTGGCCAAGGTAAGCGTCTCACCCCGAGCGTCGAGATTGACGCCGGCGAATGACTGTGCCATTTGACGGGCTTGTTTTTCGTTGATGGTTCTAGCTTCTTGCGGAAGCGCTTGTGTAGCGAAAATAAGCAGTAAAAGCGTAGTAAGTATCAGTTTTTTCATGGTGCAGTTTGATTGTTCGGATGCAAAAATACATGTTTTCAGGAAATAATCTCCAAGTTTTAGTATCTTTGAAGCCTGAAATTAATGGAATTCACAAAACCTATTTGATATGAAAAAGTTACTCTTTACGTTTGTCGCCTTGCTGCTCTCTGGTTGGATGATGGCAGGAAGTTTTGTACAAATCAATTATTCCACTCGTGCCGAGTTGGAACAGCTTTTTGCTGACCCGAATCTTACCGTGCATCATTTCACCAACTCAGAGGTGTATGCCACTGCCAAAGTGTTTGACGCCAAGACAATGGTGATGATCGACGAGAACGCATTCCAGGATTGCGAAGTCTACACCTTGCTGTATGATCCCAATCCGGTGATTTTCAAAGGAGCCGCCATGCCGTTTAAGAACGACGGTGCCGTGGCTATCTTCAACAAAGAAGCCCGTTTGGCGCCCTTGACCCGCCACTTCCCGGTGGTGACCGAGGTTGACCCACGCATCCGCGAGATGATGGATCAGGTGAGTATGGATTCACTGGAAGCCACCGTGCAACACTTGCAGGATTACGGCAGCCGTTTTTTCAACTCTGACGGAGCATACGCTGCCTCGGATTGGGTCGCCGGTAAGATGGCTGCTCTTGGATTGGAAGTGGAACAACAGGACTTCACCGTGAGTGGCTCATGGGTGGCCAACGGTCCCGCAGCACCCAATGTGATTGGCATCCAACGTGGCACGCTCTATCCTGATACCTATGTGGTATGCGGCAGCCATTTTGACTCTTTCACATGGGATTGCTTGTATGGAGGTGGTGATGCACCTGGCGCCGACGACAATGCCACCGGCGTGGCTACCGTGTTGGAAACGGCCAGAATCCTTAGCCAGTATCAGTTTGAGTACTCCATTGTTTATTGCACCTTTGGTGCGGAGGAGCTCGGCCTTTACGGCAGTGAAGCCTACGCCTCGCGTTGCCAGCAAGAAGGCATGGACATCATCGGTTACTTCAACAACGATATGAACGGATATCTGAATCCCGGTGACGACATTCACATCCACTGCATCTATCCTAACAGCGTGGAGCCCATCGGTGAATATTATATCAACGTGGCCAATGTCTATTTCCCTGAAATGTCAGTGAGCCATGAATACCTTTCTGGTGGCGACAGCGACCATACCTCGTTCTGCAACCACGGTTACTTGGGCATTTTCCCCTTTGAGGATGTGAACCATGAAAGTCCTTACATCCATACTACCAACGACTTGATTGGCCCTTCGGTCAACAGTTTCGCCATGGTGCAACGCTTTTGCCAGATGAACCTCGGCTGCCTTTCTGAGATCGCCAACATCTATGTGGATCATACCGCCATTGGCGAGACGGCAAACCTGAAAGCGATGGTCTATCCCAATCCTGTGGAAAACCAGCTCACCGTCAAGGCCAAGGGCTTGCAGCGGGTGATGGTCTATAATGTGATGGGCCAGCAGGTGGCTTCCATTGAAGTGAAACAAGAGGAAAGCACCATTGAAATGGGTAATTATCCCCAAGGGCTTTATACCCTCCAGTTAGTGACTGAATACGGTATTGTGAATCAAAACGTTGTTGTGAAATGAAACATCTAAGAATCGCCTTGACGCTGCTTGCTGTGGTGTCACTAGGCATCATGGCCTGCCACCGTCAACCTAAGGTAAAAGGCGGTAAAGACCTTGTGGTCCTGAATCAAGGACAGTTATCGTTCTATGATGTCAAAACCCAAACGCTGACGCCTTTTGAGGCTGAGACCGACAGCGTGATCAACATGGTTTTCGCTGACCAAGACCATCTGTATTACACCGTTTCCAAAAACCAGGACCTGTCGCTGAAGATGCTCGACCTAAGCAAAGAAACACTTGAACCCGAGTTCTGCGCCGACTGGAACATGAAACTCGAGGAGTCGCTTGACATCATGTACGGCATTGTTTCGATGCTACATGTGGATGCCTCTGGGGAGTACATCTGCTTTTTCAAGCTGGATGACGAGGGACTCATGATGAATAATGTTACCTATAGCATGAAAACGAGGGAAGTCAAAGTGTGGGACGAGGACGAAACCATCGACCTGTACTACGGTGACAAGAATTTTGACCCGAGCCATTGTTATGTGGAGAACGATGAATTCCACTATGTGACCCCTGAAAGCAACACCTGCCTGAGTGATCAGATTGATTTCATCAAGTATTTCGATGAAGAGGACGAATCGGGAGACCTCGATTTTGTGCCTGTGGTGATGAGCCCAGACCAACAAAAGTTAGTGTTTACAGCTGTGGTGTACGATGGCGAGGGCTGGGGCTATTTCTGCGTGGCCAGCGCCGATGGAACCCATCAAGAGCTTCTGTCCGACTCCGATATCTGGGAGCAGCATCCTGAATGGCTGGACAATGGTGCGTTGGTTTACATCGGAAAGGAAGGCCTGCAGATGATTACACCTCAACACGAAACCATCAGTGTTTCTCCTGGTAAGGATTTCGCCGTGAGACCGATAACCGCTCCAAAATACAACAATGTGCGTCAATCCGACCTGGATGGTTGCGACGTGGCATTCATGGATAATGGCAAGGTGACTTTTTACAACTCATTGGCGGATACTTTTGTCCCTTACGTTGTTGAAGAGGATTCCGTGATCAATGGTACATTCGTTGGAGATGACATGTATTATTACACTGTGTCAATTGGCGACAAACTTTATCTGAAACGGGTATACTTGGGCGTTTTTGTGGAACCCTCCATGGTTACCGACTGGGAACTCCAACTTAACGAATGCGTTTCAGAGACCTACGGAAAGGCTTCGGAATTGAACTGGATTTCCAATTTGAACCGTATCAGCATCAATTACAACTTTAGCTGGGATTTCTACGATTTCTCCGATATCAGGTTCTATGATTTGAATGAACAGATGAAAATGGACGGTTGGGTAGAAGGCGAGTCGGAAACCGATGATTACGATAACAGGCTCATGCAAAACATGGAGGACTATGAGCGCTTCCATGCGGAGGAAGGCAATTACTATTACACGGATGGTAACCAGACGGTTTGTCTCAGCGATAAGATCAATTTCAGGGAATACGTCTCTGATCCTGAATATTTTGCCGAGCCTGAGTTTGAGTTCTATTCCATTGATCCGACGAGAACCAATGTGGCCTACGCTGCTATCGTCGAGTGGGGTGACCTCGGTCACGGTCCTTTGTGTGTGGCTTCGCTTGATGGCAAGATGCAAGTGGCTTTCAAGCATACTGATGCGGCCAACCTGAACTGGGGCTGGCTTGGCAACGGTGCCTTGCTTTATGTAGGTGAGGAGCCTCGCCCAACTGACGATCCGGAATATGACGAAGAGTGGAACACCACCCAACCTTGCGTCAAAGTGGCTTATCCTGATGGGAGCGAAGAAGTTCTTTCACACTCCTCCAGTTTCGTAGTGAAGGGGAGATAAACCTGAAACAGATTGCAAAAAAAAGAGAGGCTTTTTTAAGTCTCTCTTTTTTTTGTGACCCGGCTGGGGCTCGAAAAGCGAAATAATAGCTTTTTTATAACTCTATTTT
>CAMYVD010000033.1 GCA_947302205.1 uncultured Bacteroidales bacterium | reverse complement strand
AGGATCTGCTGGAAGTTCTCGATGATTTGAGCACTTGCCGAGGCCTGGCAGCCGGTACCGCCGCAGACGAGCACGTGCATCTTAATTTTTGTCATATAAATTCCTCCGAATTAAATTATTTGATAGTTTCGTAATTCACGGGGATGACGCCCTCAACCATTTCGTTGTTCATCACATACTTGGTGAGGATTTCATCTGCTCTGGTGTTGTCAACATGACCAAAGACGATCGGGTCGCGGCCGGGGCACTTCACCTCGATGGTCGGTTCAGCGTGGCAGTAGCCCATGCAACCGGTCTGAGTGAAGACGATGCTGAGCTTCAGCTCATCGGCCTTCTCCATCATGTGTTCCATCACTTGTTTGGCGCCAGCGGCGATACCGCAGGTAGCCATGGCAACCTTAATCTGCACGAGTGAGTCAGGATCGTTGCTCTTCTCGCGGATATCGAGGTTGTTCGAAAGCTTTTCTCTCATAGCTTTCAGTTCTGCTAAAGACTTAACTTTTGCCATTTTAAATCTCCTTTTTTAGGGGTTATTACTTGAGTTTGTTTCTTTATTGTTTTATTTAGAATAATGTTCAGAAAACCGGTGCAAAATTAAAAAATAAATGCTTCGTTTTCAACGAAAACAAAGGATTCTTCGGGGTCAATCGTAAATTAGAATGATTCTAATTTAACGCATCGAAAATTCACATCCGCAGTACTGCTGATTATAGAATCCGTACTCCTTGATAATCTGAATTCTGCGCTCACTCAAGCCACCTTTGCGCCAGTTTTGCGCCCAAAAGGTCACCTCGGGCACCTGCGACTCGGCAAAATGTCCTGCTTCTTCGATCTGTTCCAAGCTCTTCCAACGACTCGAAGCCAAAGTAGTAGTGATCACCGTAAAGCCATGCTCTTTGGCATATTGTGCAGTCCTCAAAAGCCTGTACTTAAAGCATTTCAAACACCTTGGACCTCGCTCCGGTTCTTGTTCCAAGCCTTTCATCTCTTGCAGCCAATTATCGTGATCGTAATCCTCATCGATAATCTCCAAACCTAGCGATTTCGCATAACGGGAACACTCGTTCTTACGGATTTCATATTCCTCCAAAGGATAGATGTTCGGGTTGCAATAGTAGATGGTCGGCGTGACACCATGCTTCATCAAACACTCTATGATGGCCGACGAGCATGGGGCACAGCAGGTGTGGAGCAACACTTTGGTCGCTCCTCCAGGAGCCTGTATTTCGAATGGTTTTTTCACGAGGCAAAAATAAAAAAAGTATCTTTGCAACGGATTCAATCAAACAAAAATGAAAAAACATCTCCTCACCGCCATCATCGTCCTGCTCACAGCAGCTGGAATGGCTCAAGAAAACTGCTACTGGGTGTTCTTCACCGACAAAAACAACACCCAATTCGACCCTTACACCTACTTTGACGCCAAAGCCATCGAGCGCTACCAAAAATGCGGTGCCGATCTTTACGACATCAGCAACTACCCATTAAACAACGAGTACATCAATACAGTTGATGGTTACGCTACGGAAGTGTATGGAGAATCAAGATGGCTTAATGCCATTGGCATCAGCACAACACCCGAAAATGCGATGTTGATCGAACAGCTGCCCTATGTGGCGAAAATACAGGAGATTGTTTCAAATGGCACATTGGCCTCAACGGAAACGTCGCTTCAAGGAACTTCAACGGCAGAGCACCCCGAAACCGCAGAGATCCTAACCGACCAACTGAAACGCTTCGGAGGACAGCATTTCGTTGACAAAGGCATCGACGGCAAAGGACTCCGCATCTGCGTGATGGACGGCGGCTTCCCCAGCGTGAACACCCACCCCGCCTTCAAGCACCTGCGCGATAATCATCAGATCCTCAAGACCTACAACTTCCCCAATAAAAAGGAGGACGTCTACGGTTGGAGCACCCACGGCACCATGGTGTTGAGCTGCATCGCCGGCATTAATGAAGAAGGTCAAAAAATGGGACTTGCCACCGGCGCTGAATTCCTATTGGCTCGTACCGAGATCGACCCCGAGCCCTTTATAGAGGAGGTGTGGTGGGCGCAAGGTGCCGAGTGGGCCGACAAGAACGGCGCTGACATCATTAACAGCTCGCTGGGCTATGGCAAAGACCGCCACTGGACCAAAGACATGGACGGTACCTCTTACGTGGCCAAAGCCGCCAACAAAGCCGCTGAGAAAGGCATTTTGATTTGCAATTCCGCTGGCAATGAAGGCGACGACAGCCGTTGGATGACCATCATCACCCCTGCCGATGCCGAGAATGTGCTCACCGTGGGCGGCATCGAAGACGATCTGGAAGACTATGATCATATTGACTTCAGTTCCTACGGTCCCACCGCCGACAAACGACTCAAGCCCAACGTGGTGGCTTTCGGTCACGCCCTGGTGGCCAACCCGAGTAACGGTAAGTTCACCGATGCCTACGGCACCTCGTTCTCAAGCCCCCTGACGGCTGGCTTTGCTGCCTGTGCATGGCAGACCCACCGGGAGCTCACCGCCCTTCAAATGAAAGCTGAAATCGAAAAATCGGCCGACCTCTACCCTTATTTCGACTATGCCTACGGCTATGGTGTGCCTCAAGCCGCCTATTTCACCGGCGATCTGAAACCCGCCGAGCGTTCTTTTAACCTCGTTCAAGAGAAAGACGGCGTGCGCATCGCCATCCCTGAAATCATCGAAAACCAAGACGTGTTTTTCAACATTGAAGGTGCTGACGGCGTGCTGCTCGGCTATTACAAAACGACACCTGACAGCACTGGTTTCATCTTGAAAAACAAGGACTTCGGACAGGGAAAGAAGCTGAACGTATGCTACAACGGATTCACCGACTCCTGCCCCATCACTGGCAGCGGCGACAAGGTGAGCATCAGTGCCAACAACCTGAGGCTCTACGGGAACGACGGCACCTTCCAAAAGGTGAAAAAAGAAGGTTGGCAAAAGACCTGGTTTTTCCAGTATGATTACAACCTCGGCAACGATGTTTGGAACGGCTTCAACCGCCATTTCGCCTTTGGCCGCCGCCATTTCTACGGCAAGACCTATAAGGTTGGTTTTGGATGGGGCTTGGATTGGAACCGTTTTGTTGCCAAAAACAGTTTGGGCATCAATGACCGCACAACCACCATGCGTCAAATGCAATTCCGTCTTGAAGTGCTCCAACGCATTGTATTCCACCGTATTGGAGTCAATTGGGATTTAGGCGCATACGGCGGCATCAACATCACACGCCGCGTGAAGCTCTATGATAAAATGGCTTATCTCGACGCCGATTCGCAACCCGTTGACCCTGCTCCCTACAATGAAGAAGTCACCACCCTCTTCACGGGTTGCAAAGCCATGAACCTATGGGAATATGGCGCCACCACCCGGCTTAGCTACACTTTCTCAAATGCCATCAACGTAGGTGTTTACGGCAGCTACCGTTTCTCCAACATCATTACCAAGCCCGACAATCTCATTGGCAACACCAATCCATCACCTTGGAACTTCGGCATCGAGATTGAGATTATGCCTTGACAATTCAATTTTATTTACTAAATTTGCCTACCAATTATTAAAACATACCACATGAAAGTTCAAGAATTAGTTGACAAACTCGGACTGAAAGTCCTCTCCGGTGCCAATGGCCTCAACCGCGAAATTGACGGTTGCTATATATCAGACCTGCTCAGCGACGTGATGGGCAACGCCATGGAAGGCAACATCTGGATCACCCTCCAAACACATAAAAACGTGATGGCCGTGGCCTCGCTGAAAGAGATGTCCTGCATCATCCTGGTGAAGAATCTCGTACCCAATGACGAGACCATCGAACAGAGCAACGAGGACGACCTGCCTATCCTGCAGACCAACCTACCCACCTACGAAATCGCCGGTCTGGTGTATAACCTCCTTCACGCCTAAATGGACCTGAAATCATATAGAGCCGACCTCCATATGCACACGGTGCTCTCACCGTGTGGCGACCTCTATATGAGTCCCAGCGCCATTGTGGAGCAGGCCAAGAAACTCCACCTCGACGTCATCGCCATCTGCGACCACAACACGACGAGGCAGGTGAAGGTGACCCAGAAAATTGGCCGTGAGCAAGGCATCATGGTCATCGGCGGCGTGGAGATTACCACCCAGGAAGAAGCCCATGCCCTTGCCTACTTCGAGACCGACGAGCAACTGGACAAATTCCAGGAGTTCCTCGACGAGCACCTCCCCCACATTCCATTGGATGAAGAGAAGTTCGGCTACCAGCTCATCGTGGATGAAAACGAAGAGGTGGTCGGCGAAGAGGAATGGCTGCTGTGGTCGGCACTCGATGCGGATCTGGATCAACTCTACGACGTGGTTCACGAAATCGGCGGGCTCTTTGTCCCTGCCCATGTAAACAAGCCCGCCAGCAGCTTGGTGAGCCAACTGGGTTTCGTACCGCCCGACATCAAAGCCGATGCCCTCGAGATCTCCAAGCATGTTACCAAGCCTGACTTCCTGAAAAAATACGCCTACCTGAAGAAATTCAACTTCACCAAAAGCAGCGACGCCCACTTCCTCCACATCATCGGCGAAGTGCACTGCGTGCTGCACATGTACGACAAGACGTTCGATGAGTTCCGCAAGACCCTCCATGGCGAAGACGGACGCTACATCGACACTGAACCCAACGAAAAACTGCAACTTTTATACGGATGAAAGAACTAGCAATGCACGTATACGACCTGATGGAAAACTCTACCGCGGCCAACGCCACCCTGGTGGAGCTCACCATCAAGGACAGCCTGAAAGAAAACATTTATGCCTTCACCATCAAGGACAACGGCAAGGGCATGAGTCCTGAGTTTTTGGCCAAGGTGACCGACCCGTGGACCACCTCACGTACCACCCGCAAGGTGGGTTTGGGACTGCCACTCATTAAAATGAACACCGAGAATATGGGCGGTGGCATGGACATTCAGAGCGAGGTAGGCAAAGGCACCGTGTTGAACTTCTGGTTCCAGCACGACCACATCGACCGTCCCCCGATGGGTGACCTGGCGGGCTCGTTGGTGATGCTCTTCTCCGCCCACGAGGACATCCATTTCATCTACACCCACATTACCGACGACGGCGAATTTGTCTTCGATACCGACGAAGTCAAGGAAGCCCTCGACGGCATGCCGATGAATGATGTGCATATCATGAAGTATCTCAAGGAGATGATTCAAGAAAACCTAAAAGAAATCCATTATAACGATTAATAAAATGACTCTCAAAGAAATTGCCGAATTGCTGGAGGCCAAGGTCCTCTGCGGTCAAGACCGCCTGAACGAAGAACATGAAACGGCCTTCGCCTCCGACCTGATGAGCGACGTGCTCACCCTGGGCGACTACAATCCCGTCATCCTCACAGGACTGTGCAACATGCAGACCATCCGCACCTGCGAGATGGGCAACTTGGACATCATCGTCCTAGTGCGCCGCAAGAAAGCCTCCGAGGAGATGATCGAAGAAGCCGAGGACGAGGGCATGGTGGTCATGGAAAGTGACTTCTCCATGTTCAAGGCCTGCGGACTGCTCTTCAAGGCGGGCATGCAGCCCATTTTCTAAATGTCAAACCAACATGAAACGCCATGCACTTAGAATATCAAGTTTTTGAAGCGGACTTTGTGAACGCCGGAGCCGCATCAAGCTCCATCAAGAAGACCTTGAAGCAGCTCAACGTGAACCCCCAGATTGTCAAAAGGGTGGTCGTGGCCCTCTACGAAGCCGAAGTGAATGCCATTGCCCATGCCTACGGCGGCATGATCTATGCCGACATCGAAGCCGACAAGATTATCGTTAAAGTAGTAGACAAGGGCCCCGGCATCCCCGACATCGAATGGGCTATGCAGGAAGGCAACTCCACCGCCTCACCTGAAGTGCGCAACATGGGATTCGGCGCCGGCATGGGCCTGCCCAACATCCGCAAAAACGTCGACCGCCTCGACGTCCAATCCACCGTGGGTGTCGGCACCTCCGTCGAGATGGAAGTTCGTTTCGCCTAAACAATTCAACAACTCAACAACTCAACAATTCAACAATATGGAGAAGGTCCCATTTTTTCACGCACTAACCATCGACGAGGACTCCTGCATCGGCTGCTCCCACTGCATGAAGGCCTGTCCCACCGAAGCACTCAGAGTCCGTGACGGCAAAGCCAAACTGCAACCTGACCGTTGCATCGACTGCGGCAACTGCTTCAAAGTCTGTCCTACTAAGTCCATCTATATCAAACAGGACGACTTCGACAACATCTTCAACTACGCCTGTCGTGTAGCGTTGGTGCCATCCGTCTTCATGGGACAATTCCCTAACGACATCTCGGTGTCGAGGATCTACCAGATCCTAAAGGAAATCGGGTTCACCTATATCATTGAGACCGAGGCTACCGTACCAATCTACACCGAGGCCAAAAACATATATGCCGCCGAGCATCCCGACATCCGTCCGCTCATCTCCACCTATTGCCCTGCCATTGTGAGGCTGATTCAAGTGAAGTTCCCCGGTCTCACTGAGAACCTCATCCCTCTAAGGGCTCCCATCGACTTGACGGCCATGTATATCCGTCGCAAACTGGAGAAAGAAGACTGGAATCCCGAAGACATCGGCATCTTCTATATCACCCCATGCGCTGCTAAGATCGCAGCCGTGAAGTGTCCCGTCGGTGAAGACAAATCTCTGGTGGACGGTGTGATCAACATGGACTCCCTCTACAACCGCGTGTTCAAGAGAATTAAGGAACAGGGCAAAGGCTTCAAGGAGCAGAAGTTGCCCGTGTCGCAACTTTCGGCCGATGGCGTGCTGACCGCACTCACCAATGGCGAACGCCGACTCTCCAACGCCAAACACTCCTACTCCATCGATGAGATCCACAATGTGATTGAGTTCCTCGAGAAAGTGGAAAACGACGAGGTGGAAAACGTCGATTTCCTAGAACTGCGTGCCTGCGACCAGAGCTGTCCCGGCGGCATCCTCACCTGCGACAACCGATTCATGATGTGCGAACGCATCTTTGCCCGTGCCCGTAAAATCGCTGAACGCGAACGCAACGGTGAGCAGACCAAGGATCACGAAGTTGAAGCCGAACGAAACTTCCTTGCACGCAACGTAAAATTAGGCGAGATCCACCCACGTTCCATGCTTGTTCTCGACGAGAACATCAACATGGCTTTGCTGAAAATGCAACAAATCAACGTTCTCAGAGCCAAGTTGCCACAGAAAGACTGCGGCGTTTGTGGCGCACCCACATGCGATGCCCTCGCTCGTGACGTCGTCATGGGCGAAGCACAGCTATCCGACTGTATCTTTATGAAAAACAAAGATTAAACGTCTTCTTCTTTGTTCATTTTTTCTTCCCGTTTCTGCCTTCTGGCAGCTGCCTTTTGTAACCTCACTTCCTCTCGCCGAGCATATACATTCAACATATAGACGGCCACAGCTCCAATGATGGCCATCAGCAAAGCCATGAAAAACTCCCCATTGATGGTGGGAAGATGGAATACATAGTCAAGCATAGTCTCTGACGGTTCCTTCCAAGGATACACTACCGGAAGGCTGCCTAACATGAAACCAGAAAGAGCCGACAATGTCTCGTTACGGAATTTCATCAGCAACCAAGAAAGCAGGTAAGAAAAAACTACGATACTGACGATAGATCCAAGGAAAAACGGGAACAGAATTCGGAAACCAAACATAAAGGTAGAGGCCTTGGTCATGGCTGGAATAGCCTGAGTGACAATCAACTCATAATTGCCCATTAGCAACATAAGGTGTGAGCCTGATATACCAGGAACCACCATGCCTGTAGCACCAACAACACCACACACAAACAAATACCAGAAACTGTCGTTCGATTCTGGATTCAGATGGATGGACAGCATAAAAGAAATGACAAATCCAATCAACAAAATGATGATATTCTTGACGTTGACTTTCTCAATGCTTTTCATCACATTGACAACAGAGGCAATGATCAAACCTATGAAAAACGCCCAAACATAGACCTCGTAGGATTTCAGCGCGGTTTTCAGAAAAATGGACGTAAACACCATGCCCACTATGACACCTGCCAAAATGGTAACAAAGAAACGAAAGTCCGTCCTGCGACTGAATTCAGAGACCTCTCCCTTGAAAAGATACTTGAAATTCTTAGGATTCAACGCCTTGATGGCATTAATAAACCGCTCAAACACGCCCAACACCAACGCAATAGTCCCACTAGAAACCGGCACCACGTTGACGACTCCCATCAAAACACCTTTGACAAAAACCTTAAATCTATTCCACAAATACATTCAAAAGCGCGCTCTTCTTTATATCAATTGCAAAAGTAGCATTTTATTCTAACACTTCGCCATAACAATCAAAGTAATCTGCCTGGGTAATCCTTACTAAATAGAAAACTCCGATCCGCAAGGCCTGGTTGGCGGGAATCAAAATCTCGTCATCCACTTCAGGAGAGTCATATTGAGAACGGCCAACGTAATACTCGCCTTCCAAACGGTCTATCAATACCTTCTCGACTTTACCGACTCTTTCGGCGTTGATCTCCAAAGAGATGTTTTGTTGAATTTCCATCAACTTGTCAACACGTTC
The DNA here is from genome assembly GCA_947302205.1 of uncultured Bacteroidales bacterium. Lineage (GTDB taxonomy): Bacteria > Bacteroidota > Bacteroidia > Bacteroidales > F082 > Limimorpha. Next base: position 13,147 of record CAMYVD010000033.1, on the reverse strand, counting down.
CTGCTTGACTTCTTCTGGAACATCATCTTTAAGCTCGTATGCGGGAGTTCCCTCCTCTGGTGAGAAAGCGAACACTCCTGCCCTTTCAAAACGCATATCTTTTATAAACTGACAAAGTTCCTCGAAGTCTTCCTCGGTCTCGCCAGGGAAACCCACGATAAAGGTGGTGCGAAAGGCGATGTCAGGCACATGTTTGCGAACGTTTTTCACAAAGCCAATGGTCTGCTCACGGTCTACACCACGGCGCATGTCTTTTAAGATATGCGTGCTAACGTGCTGCAAGGGCAAGTCAATGTAATGGCAGATTTTGGAATTTTCGCGCATCAGGTCGAGCAACTCATCGGGAAAACCGAGCGGATAGCCATAATGCAGACGGATCCACTCGAAGCCGTCGATGTCAGCAATGGCTTTCACCAGCTCCACGATATGTGATTTCCCGTCAATGTCATGGCCATAGTAAGTCAGATCCTGAGCAATAAAAATCAGTTCTTTCACACCTTGTTTGGCCAGCTGGCGTGCTTCTTCAATCAGATGATCCATCGGCACCGACACATGGCTGCCACGGATCAACGGAATAGCACAAAAAGCGCAGCGGCGGTTACAGCCTTCAGAAATCTTCAGATAAGCATAATGCTTTGGTGTTGACAATACACGATGGCTGCAATAATCCTCTTTGGGAGTTTCTTTAAGAATATCAGCGGCAATCAGGTTGACGCTCTCCACGCCATAGAAGCCATCCACCTCGTGGATCTCCTTTTGAAGATCCTTCTTAAACCGCTGAGAGAGGCATCCTGTGACGTAGAGTTTCTTTATCTTGCCTTGCTTGCGCAGCTCGGCATATTCCAGGATGGTGTCCACCGACTCCTCCTGGGCATCACCGATGAAGCCGCACGTATTGACGATGACCACGTCCGACCTTTTGTCAGAATCGTAATGGATCAAATATTTATGTTCCAGCAAAGCCGCCAGACGCTCCGAATCCACTTTGTTTTTGGAGCAACCGAGGGTAACGATGTTCAGTACGGGACGTCTCATCACTCAAACAGCGAATCCACAAAAGCCTTCCTGTCAAACACCTGCAGATGGTCAATGCCTTCGCCGACGCCGATGTATTTTACCGGGATCTTAAACTGGTCAGAGATACCGATGACCACGCCGCCTTTGGCAGTGCCGTCAAGTTTAGTGAGTGCCAAAGCATTGACTTCAGTAGCGGCAGTGAACTGCTTGGCTTGTTCGATGGCATTCTGACCTGTGGAGGCGTCGAGCACCAGCAACACTTCATGCGGCGCATCGGGAACCACCTTCTGCATCACCTGCTTGATCTTGGTGAGCTCACGCATCAGGTTTACCTTATTATGAAGACGTCCTGCGGTGTCGATCAACACCACATCGGCGTCCTGTGCCACTGCGGATTTCACTGTATCGAAAGCTACGGAAGCCGGGTCAGCACCCATGCCCTGCTGAACGATGGGCACATCCACGCGTTCAGCCCAGATTTTAAGCTGTTCAACAGCGGCGGCACGGAAGGTGTCTGAAGCACCCAACACAACCTTCTTGCCTGCCTTTTTGAAGTTATGCGCCAACTTGCCGATAGTCGTAGTCTTTCCTACGCCATTGACGCCCACCACCATGATCACGTAGGGTTTCTTCCCCGAAATGTCGAAAGTGGTGCCATCGCCCGACTGGTTCTCTTGCAGCAGGGCCATGATCTCTTCCTTGAGGATGCTGTTCAGTTCGTCGGTACCCACGTATTTGTCACGGGCAACACGGTTTTCAATACGCTCGATGATCTTCAAAGTGGTGTCCACACCCACGTCAGAGGTGATCAGGATCTCTTCCAACTGGTCAAGCACCTCGTCATCGACTTTCGACTTGCCCGCGATGGCATGGGAGATGCGGCTGAAGACACTGGTCTTGGTCTTTTCCAGACCTTTGTCAAGGTCTTCTTTTTGCTCTTTCTTTTTGGTTAAAAATGAAAACAGGCCCATAACTTCACTTTTTTACACGAAAAAATAGCTCTTCCATTTGGTCATGGAAAAGCTATTGTAATTTCTTCTTGGAAACAAATCTTATCTCTTGGCGAGAAATTCCTGAACCTTGTCAACAGGAACGATGGTTTCTTCGAAATAATAAGCGCCAGTCTTTTCAGAACGCTTCATTCTGATGACCTTGCTGTATTCTTTACCCAGGGTACGAAGGGTAGCAACTACTTTCTTTGCCATAACTCTTAATTATTTGATCTCCTTGTGGAGGGTCATTCTTTTCAAAATTGGGTTGTACTTCATCAACTCCAGACGGTCAGGAGTATTCTTCTTGTTCTTAAAGGTAAAGTACCTTGAGGTACCTGGCATACCGCTGGCCTTATGTTCCGTGCACTCGAGGATAACCTTAACACGTGCGTCTTTCTGTTTCTTTGACATGACTTATCTTCCTTTCAAATTTTCGGACTGCAAAATTAGAACATTTTTTTGAATCAACAAGGGCTTTTTGAAAAAATTTTCCAAAAAGCCCTATGGATCCTTGGTTTAACGGTATTATCCGTAAATCACCTTATTGACAATTTCAAGGATTTCGGCTTCTTCCTTCAATGCAGCGGCTTCAATTTCAGCGGCTTCTTTCAGAATTTGAGCCTTGAAGGTTTCGTCTTTCAGCGAAGCGGCGTTGATCTTGACGTTCAGGTGAGCGCCCACAACGGCTGAACGAGCGCACAAGGCACCCACGCCAGCATCGGTGACAGAGTTGGGATTGCCTGTCTCAGCCATGGCTCTAACCACCTCAAAAGCCTTAAAGGCAGCCTTCATGGTATGGAAAGGCACCTCGGTGGCATACTTGGTGGCGTCTTGGATGGCCTGCGTGCGGGCAGCCTTCTCCTCGTCGGTCTTCTTGGGCAGACCGAATGCTGCCATGATGGTGTTGAAGGCATTGGTGTCCTCATCAACCAGTTCAAGCAGCTCATCCTTGATCGCCTGACCCTTGACAGCCCAGTTGGAGAATTCCTCCCAGCGCTCATCCCAGCCCGGCTTGTGCGATGACAGGTTGGCGACCATCGTGGCCAAAGAGGCACCAAGGGCGCCCATGTAAGCTGAAATGGAACCGCCACCAGGAGCAGGGCTTTCAGAAGCGGTTTCCTCAGCGAAGCCTGTGCAGGTCATGTCAACCAGCTTCTTCTGGCTGTGATCCTCAATAAGGTATTCAATCACCTTTTCCTTCGGGTTGAAAGGCTTCAGGTCATCCAGACCCATCGACTTGACGGCGATCTTCATGATTTCTTCCTCGCTCACGCCGAGGCTGCGCTGTTGCTTGGCCAAGTAGAATTTGCCAGCATCCATCAGCACTTTCTTGGGAATCAGGCCGACAATCTCACAACCCGTGACGCGCACACCACGGGCAGCAGCCTTGGCACAGACCTCTTCAAAGCAGACATGCACTGGTGAAATGCTGATATTGGTGATGTTCATCGACACCTGGGCGATACCGTAGTCCTCGATGAACCAACCGATGGCCTTGGTAGCCTTAAGGGTACCGGGAATCATCATGGGTTTGCCGTTTTCATCCACCATTGGCTTGCCGGTCACCTTGCCGCCTTCACGCATCGGGCGACCTTTTTCACGCACGTCAAAAGCGATGGCGTTGGCACGACGGGTTGAAGTAGTGTTCAAGTTATAGTTGATGGCCACAAGGAAATCGCGGGCACCCACTTGGGTAGCACCCGTGTGAGCCACATGCTCGTTCCATTCATTCGGACCGAAGTCGGGCTTCCACTGATCAGTACCGAGACGCGAGGACAGTGATTCATATTCACCGGTGCGGCAATAGGCCAAGTTACGGCGCTCCTTGATGAAAGCGGCATCCTCGTAGCAGTAGATGGGGATGTTCAACTCGTTGCCGAGACGTTCAGCCAGCTTATGGGCATAGCCGACCACCTCTTCCATGGTGATGTTACTCACAGGAATGAGAGGACAAACGTCGGTGGCACCTTGGCGCGGGTGGGCACCGTGGTGTTGGCTCATGTCGATGAGTTCAGCGGCTTTCTTCACCACACGGTAGGCGGCTTCGCATACAGGTTCAGGCTCTCCTACGAAGGTGATGACGGTACGGTTGGTAGTCATGCCAGGATCCACGTCCAGCAGCTTGACGCCTTCCACTTTCTCGATCTCAGCGGTTACTTGGTCAATGATATTCTTGTCGCGGCCTTCGCTGATGTTAGGCACACATTCAATAAGTTGTTTCATTATTAATGATTTAAAAATTCAATATGTTCATGATTTAAAGATTATTCATTCTCGGCTTCAGCTTCCTTATCCTTGATGATGACCTTTTCGCTACGGCTTACCTTTTCTCCACTGGTGAATGACAAGCCAAATTGGATATTCAACTGGCTACTGTTAGCCGGATTGAAGAAACCAATGATGTTGTTGGAGGCCAAATAGAGCAGCACTCCGCCAAAATTGGCACTCAAACCGATACCAATATTGTCGTAACGGCCATTCATCATGGTATACGTAGCCACGACGTCATACTTGTCGGAGAAAGAGCCCGTATAAGCGAGTGTCACGGCCGGTTTCATTCCCAATCCATAGTTGTAGCCTGCAAATTGAGCCGTAAAACGATGTTCAGGGGTAATATTGTAATAGCCTCTAACCATGAAATTGGTGTTCAATCCTGTCGTGTTCTTAGCCAATGGATTCACCGAAAGCTGATAATAACCTGAGAGCGAATCCAACAACTTTTCCAAATAATCGGATTCATTGAGTATTCCGTGCATCTGTTCGGAAGTCAAGCCTGGGAATACAAGCGCTCCGTCTTGGTAAAACGAACCACCATCCTGGAGCTCAGCCTTAAACTCAACCGAATAATTGTTCCAACTGATGAAGCCCAGATCATTGACAGCTGCGGCAACACCCCATTGGTCGTTGATCTGATACGCAGCGCCCAAGTCGATACCAAAGCCATAGTTCTTAAACAAGTTGGCTGGATTGAAACGTCTGTCAACGATGGACAACGAATAATCATCCCCTATCTTGAATTGGTAAGGCAACGTGCCTATCACGGAAACAGGATCAAGAGCCAGTTTCATGGTGTATGAATCAGGATCCGTGTAAAGTTTGGCGTTCAAGGCATTGGCTTTCAGATCGGCAAAGCCCATCAGGAACTTCGCACGAACTCCAATATCCAAGTGCTCCGTCAATGCCATTTGATAACCGAAATCAAACTCTTGCATGACTCTTGCGGCAAGATTCAACTCAATATTGGCAGGATTCGATTCGCCCAAGAAAGAATTGTTACCTTGTGCAATCAACTGCAACAAATCTTTAGTAAACGACAGCGACTCTGTTTCACGCAAACGATGAGTATAGGTAAAATAGCCGTGTTTGGTGCGAAGACCGCAGTTGAAAATATCAAAATTCAAATAGGTGTTCAAGTAGTTCACATCCTTAAGGCTGGCAACTCCCTTATCTAAATCGAGCGTGGTCGGATAACCGTTGCCGTCAAATACAAAGAACTTATCGTACTTTAAGCCATTGTTCATGAATCCAAAGTTGATGCCACCCAAGGCCAAGTCGAAATAGCCATTGTCCACAGTATATGTGGCGGGGTTGGCAAACGATGCCCTCGGGTTGTTGCGCATGAAATCAACAGGTGACAGCTGTGCCATTGACGAAGAGGTCAAAACTGCCACGAACAACAAAGCCATGTATAATCTAATTTTTTTCATCTTTGCGTCCTCCTAATTTTAAAAGTTCTCCTCACCACCATAAATCACATCTGCTTTCAGACTAATGCCCAAGCCACTGGTAGTAGTGATCACCGCGTCATGGCCATCGGTGTCAATGTCGAAACGCATCATGAGATTCTTCGACTTGAAAAGATGCTCCAAACGTTTATGGGTCACGGAAATCTGCGCCTCGGAATGAACAGGCTTGCCCGTGAAGGAAGCGCCAATATGCAATGGGTTCATAACCAATGAATCGGTGATTTGCTCTGTCTCTGGATCAAGTGTATAAATCTGAGCATTAAGATTGAATGGCATCTCCGAGTCAAACGATACCGACAAAAGGATTTGCTTAACGATCTCAGGAGTTTCAACACTTGACATATCAAGGTTCATGGTATCCAGATAAGAAATGCCCGTGGAGTTGAATTTCAACGGAATGGTAGCATGCAGCTTCAAGCTCAAAGACGAGGTGTCAGTGATCGTAACCAAATTCATTTCTTGGCCTGGATTGAGATTAAACGAAGCATCGAAACCGAACCTATCATATTCAGTGTTAATACCGATCGTAACGGTCTCACCCGAAGGTGTGATGTCAGTATAGGTAGAAGATTCCACCAAATTCAGCACGTAGGGATAATGGCTGAACACCGATGAAGGTTGTGCGTTGCCGCCGTAAAACTCGGCGCGGTCAATACACAGTTGGGCGTTCAGGTTTCCAAAGGTGTTCTTCTCTTCAACGCGCATCTGGGCATCCACAAAAGCCAACTGTCCGTGAAGGTTGCTCAATCCAAGGCTGAACGACGAATCTTGCGAGTATTCATAAACGTATGAATCGATATAACCGCTAAGTTCACTCAGTTTGAGATTCGTAATACCAATAATCGAAGTCAAGTCGTATGAAGGCTCCGTGATTTCTTCCAGGAGACAATGGATGGCGTAATTGAAATAGAGCGTATCCGTCATTTCCTTGTCCTGGCCAATGCTGAGTGACGCTCCTGCAAGGTCAACGTAGGATGCGTCGGTATTCAATGTGTCGCCATCAGCCATGATGATGTTGGGTGACGAAATCCGAACATCGACAAGCATACTGGTAAGGTTACCCTGATAGGTTTGGATCAAGGTGCCTTCCTTGATTTTTGCAGATACGATTGAGGCACTGTCAGCGTCAACCGGAACTGCCTGTCTGACATAGAAAACCGTATCTATGATACTCTTATCCCAAACAGGGGTGTCAAAATAAAACGTTGCCTCGCTATTGAAAGAACCGAGAGTCAGCATGGTATACCCTTCAACAAGGTTTTCCATGGGGAAACTGTAGCGAATCAACAAATTGCCGGCTTCATCCTGAGAGATCAAATTATTCTCGCCAAGCTGGTTCAACACATCCATCGCCGTGACGTGCATGGATCCAATAGGCAATTTCCATTGGCCTGACCCTTGAACCGATTCAAGATGGTCAAGGTCAAAACGATTTTTGTTACAAGAGAACAGCAGCATGACCATCAGCGTCAATGCGGTTCCCAAAAATACTAACCTCTTCATGTAGATTATTTTTAAATTATTGAATTTCAAACAAATTTTCCGTTCAGAATCATCTTGGCGACCTTGTTGGCACCATAATAATAAGGTATAAACTCCAGTTGGGTCATCGGTTCTGTGACGATAAGGTTGGCAATTTTGCCACGGGTGATGCTGCCCAATTCGTCGCTCACACCCATGGCGTAAGCCGTATTGAGCGTCGTGGCGTTCAGTGCCTCTTCTGGTGTCAGGCGGTAGCGGATGCATGCCATTGACATGATGAGCTGCATATTCCCTGAAGGCGAAGTACCTGGATTGAAGTCTGAAGCCATAGCTACCGGCAGTCCAGCGTTGATCATGTCCCGCGCGGGAGACAAAGGCAAATTCAGGAAGAACGCGCAGCCCGGGAGGATGGTCGGCATGGTCTCCGTATCTTTCAGGCTCTCGATCTCCTCTTTACCGATCTGCTCCAAATGATCGACCGAGATAGCGCCATACTTCACGCCTACCTGCACACCTCCCGAAATAGCCATCTCGTTGGCGTGGATCTTCGGTCTCATGCCGTATTTGATACCAGCCATCAAGATGCGTTCGGTATCCTCGCAAGTGAAAAAGCCCTTATCGCAGAAGACATCGATAAAGTCAGCAAGATCTTCGGCTGCCACCAGCGGGATCATCTCATTGATGACCAGATCCACATAGTCTTCCTGGTGGCCACGGTATTCCATCGGGATGCCATGAGCGCCAAGGAAATTCGACTTGATGGTCAATGGAGACGTCTCTTTCAGGCGTCGTATGACACGCAACAACTTCAGCTCACTTTCCGTAGTCAGGCCGTAGCCGCTCTTGATCTCAATGGCACCGGTACCCATGCGCATCACCTCGTCGAGACGCTTGCATGCCATGTCATAGAGCTCATTTTCCGAGGCCTTGGCCGTAGCTTTGGCAGAGTTCAGGATACCCCCACCCCGCTTGGCTATCTCTTCATAACTCAGACCACGGATTTTATCGACAAACTCCGTCTCACGCGAGTTGGCGTATACCAAATGGGTGTGGGAATCACAAAATGCCGGCATCACCACACTGCCGCTGAGATCGTAAACACGATGGTTCTCCTCAAGATACTTCTTGCACTCGGGCGAACTCATCTTGCCATAGTCAACAATCTTTTTCCCCTTTGTCAACAGGAAAGCGTTCTTTATCCTGCCTGTCTTAGACATTTCAGCTCCGCGTCTCATCAGGAGACCCTTCTCGTCAATGCCTACAAGTTCCTTAATATTTACTAATAACATGGGTACAGTCTTAAAAATGTACAAAAATAAAAAATTTCTTTTTATCTTTGCGCAATAATTATAAAAACCATGAAGAAAAGTATCATTTTCGCATTTTTGCTTCTGATGACAGGCTTTGGCGCCATGGCTCAGGAAAAAAATAACGAATCGAAAGTCCAGCATATCACCTATCAGGATTTCATTGACAAGATTTGGGATTTCGAGAAAAACCCCAATGAATTCGTTTTCAAAGGCAAAACCGCTGCCATCATCGATTTCTATGCCGACTGGTGCGGCCCCTGCCGAAAGGTTGGCCCCATCATGGAAAAGTTAGCCCAAGAGTATGACGGACGGCTTTCCGTATACAAAGTGAATGTCGATAAAGAGAAAGACCTCGCCTCGGCCTTTCGAGTACAAAGCATACCCATGGTGCTTTTTGTCCCATTGGAAGGCCAACCCATGATGCAAGTCGGTGCCTTGCCCGAAACGGAATACCGGAAAGTGGTCGAGGAAAGACTGTTGAAATGACCCATTTCAGCTCCGCATATTTTCCTTGCATCAGCTATACGGCCCGTTTTCTATCGGAAAGCGACCCCGTAATAGAGATTTTCGAGACCTACCACAAGCAAACCTACCGGAACCGGTGCAGGGTAATGACCGCCAACGGGGTGGAAAGTTTGAGCGTCCCCGTGGTGAAGGTCAACGGCAACCATACCATGACCAAGGATGTAGTCATCAGCTACAAGGAACATTGGCAGCAGATCCACCGTCGTTGCCTGGAATCAGCTTATAAGGCGGCCCCCTATTTCGACCATTATTACGCTTACCTTAAGCCCCTTTTTGAGACGCGTTTCGAACGACTTATCGACTTGAACGACGAAGCTTTGAAAGCGGTTTTAAAAATGCTGAAAGCCAACAGGGAAATCGTTCATACCACAGATTACGCTCATGTAGCGGAAAACGATCTCCGTGAGGCGTTTAGCCCCAAAAAGCAAGTTGCGACGGGGCCATTGCCCCATTATTATCAGGTCTTTAACAACAAATTCCCGTTTGAGCCCGATTTGAGCATTTTGGACCTACTCTTCAACGAAGGACCGGATGCCATTACTTATCTGGATACGCTATCCTGACGTGATAGATGCTCATCAGCTTCTTCTTCAGAACCTTCTTGATCGTGGTGAAATCTCTCATGGTGAGATCCACATTGTGGAACTGGCCGTCATCCATCTGCTTTTGGATGATATTGTCAACAAGTTTACTGATGTTGGCCTCGTCAGGTTCTTTCAGGCTTCTTGAAGCCGCTTCCACCGAGTCGCAGATCATCAGCACCGCCGTTTCCTTTGAGAAAGGCACCGGCCCATGGTAGGTGAAATCGGCAGGATCGACCTCCTCATCAGGATGTTCACGTTTTTCCATGATGTAGAAATACTCCGTCCTACGGGTGCCGTGGTGCGTACGGATAAACTCGATGATCTGCTCTGGGAGCCGTTCCTTTTGGGCCAACTTGATGCCATCAAGCACATGGGAGATGATGATTTGGGCGCTCTCCACATTGGAGATGTCATTATGCGAGTTATAGCCACCATGCTGATTTTCGGTGAAATACATCGGATTCTTCATCTTACCGATGTCGTGATACAGAGCGCCGGTACGCGCCAGTAAGGCATCGCCGCCAATGGCAAACAGCACCTCATCGCAAAGGTTGGCCACTTGGATGGAATGTTGAAACGTACCAGGAGCCGTGGCCGCCAATTGACGTAGCAACGGCGTATTGGTGTTGTTCAGTTCCATCAGCGTCAGCGAAGTAGTCAGGCCAAACAGTTTCTCGAAAAGGAAAATCAAAGGCAGCGACAACATGGTAAACAACGCATTGAGCGCCATAATGCCCACTGTCTCCCAATCGACATTGGATGAAGAAAGCAAAGTAAATGCAAGATACACTGCGAAATAGGCAACAAACAGCAGCAGCGAACTGATGAAATAATGCCTTCTGGACCGATGATGCGACAGGATGAAAATCACAATCATGCTGGCCACCAGTTGCATGAAGATATATTGGAACGGGTTGGGCACCGCCATGGAAATCAGCAGCACCGTGATCACCTGGATGGTAAAGGTCAGGCCTGGACTGAAGAACGTCACCATGATCATGGTAAGCATCACCACCGGCATCATCAGGATGAAAGAGGGATGAAGCTTCATGATCCAGTAGGACGGGATGACCATCACCAGCATCAGGAGCAGCACCAGATTGATCTTCCTCAATTCGTGGAATACATCCTTGTTATGAAGGGCTTTCAGGTAGAGCGCCACCATCGTAAACAGCAAAAACACCAAAAACATCTGGCTGATCTCCACCAATTTTGAATCTTCCCTTGCGAACGCCCCAGTGGTATATTCACGTTGCAACGAGTTCAGCACCGCAAAATCGGTATCGTCAACAATCTCGCCTTCGGCGATGATGAGCTCATCTTTTTGCACCATGCCGTAAGTCAGCGAAATCTTTGAAAGGGCCTTGTCTTGTTCCAATTTGGTCATCGACGCATCATAAATCACATTGGGATGCAAGGCATTCAGCAGCAAAGACGAAAGACTGTGGATGTCAACCCCAGCTTGTCCCTTGCGCGTCCATTCCTCAACTGCTTCACGGGCGGTGCTCATCGTGTACAACGAGCCAAAGTTCACGGCAGTGACCGTCTTGTTCTTCACCAAGCTGATCAAAGTGGAAGAGGAAAGGTTGTCCAAAGCCTTGTCGTGTGCCACAACTCCCCGAATCTGGATCTTGTCAAACATCTCCATCAGAGCAGCCTTGTTCACTTCCTTCTTGCCATCGTCTGATCTCCACTGGGTCTCAAAAGACTCCTCCAATTTGGCACGGGCCTGCTTGGTAGCTTCCAAATCATAATTGAAAACAGGCCTCACCGACTTCAGGGCCTCATCACTCTCCACTTTCAGCATTTCGGCGTCCTTATAGATGGGAAAATCAAAAGGCGCATACAGGGTTTCATGCTGCCAAGGCTTGTAAAGCTGGAATTCATAACGGAACTTGCCTACCCTCGGCAACTGCCAATATACCAGTACCATAGCCAAAACGAACATCAAATACTTGGCGGATTCGTAATAACGATGACGGAAAATATTGAAAAAGTCCTTGATTTTACTCATACCAATATGGATAACTTGTTGAAGCGCAAAGATAATGAATTATTCCATCGAATAAAAATTATTTATAATTTTGCCCTGTTGAAAAAACAAAAGCCATGAATTACGGAATTTGCAACCTGTCGGTCATGCCCATCAGGAAAGAAGCAAGCCACACCAGTGAAATGGTAAGCCAGCTGCTCTACAACGAACTATACGAAGTATTGGACGAGAAGCCTGGTTGGTTTTTGATCAAAACGACGGAAGACCAATATGAAGGCTGGATTCAGGGCATCCAGCACCATGCCGTTAGCGAGCAGGAGTACCTTGATCTCAAAGGCAAGAAACGCTATATTGTGGACCAACCGATGCTCGAATATCATGGGCGATTCCTCAGCATGGGAACCGTGTTGTTTGAGCCCGTGCCGGGTTCCATGACCATCCCTGAAAGCTTCTCCCCTGCCCTCATGCTGGAATTTGGCCAAAAGTTCCTGGATGCGCCCTATCTCTGGGGTGGTCGCAACATCCTCGGCATCGACTGCAGCGGCTTTGTCCAGCTCTGCGCCCGTGCCGCTGGCAAAGCCCTGCCTCGTGACGCTTCGCAGCAAGTCAACGAAGGAGAGTTGGTGTATTTCCTGCCCGAGATCCAACCCGGTGATCTGGCTTTCTTCGGCAACGAGGATGGCCACATCGTCCATGTAGGCATGATGCTCGACACCGAGCGCATCCTGCACGCCTCAGGCCAGGTCCGCATCGACTACCTCGACCAGACGGGCATCTTCAACAAGGAACGCAATGAACATACGCATCGGTTGCAGGTCATCAAAAGAATTTTTTGATTTTTAAAATCGAAATGATTACTTTTGCGGGGCTTTTGAATCTTGAAATCTTCGAATCTTTAAATAACACGTAATGAACAACGCACTGATTACATTTGCGAAGCCAGACAACGAGCCTGTAAAAGCTTACAGACCAGGCAGTCCGGAGAGAATCGAACTCCAGAAGGAACTCGAAAGACAATCCAACGAAATCGTTGAAATCCCCGCCATCATCAACGGCCAGGAAGTCCGCACGGGCGACATGGGCGAGGTGGTGATGCCCCACGACCACAAGCACGTCATCGCACGCTACCACAAGGTAGGCGAAAAGGAAGTCCGCATGGCCATCGACGCCGCCCAAGCCGCCAAGCACGACTGGGAGAACACGCCTTGGGACGAGCGCGCCGCCATCATGGCACGCATCGCCGAGATGCTGGCCACCAAGTACCGCGCCCGCATCAACGCCGCCACCATGCTCGGCCAGTCGAAGAACTGCTTCCAGGCTGAGATCGACAGCGCCTGCGAGACCATCGACTTCTTCCGCTACAACAACTACTACGCCAGCAAGCTTTATGCCGAGCAGCCCGCTTCGGCCAACGACCAGCTGAACCGCGTGGAATACCGTCCTTTGGAAGGCTTCGTGTTCGCCATCACGCCTTTCAACTTCACCTCCATCGCCTCCA